>NZ_KE384028.1:60949-142731 GCF_000423525.1 Proteocatella sphenisci DSM 23131
TAACCATATATCCAAAGGGCACAGGTCTAAGAGACCCGTGGAAATGATGGAATTGTTAGGATTAAAGCACAGACCGTTATTTAGGGATAATTATTTATTTCTGGTACTGGAATATATTGAAATGAAAACACCTGATAATCCAAATAGTAGTAGGCAAAATAATTGCAGATATCAAAATTTGAAATTAAAGATAATATTGCTACCCCTATATTAGTCAGCAAAAGCCTGGTCAAAAGAACTCAACTTTGTTAGTTGGAATGATAAGGAACCAAAATGTGATTTTTAAGAAGTGCTTATGACAAAATTTACGGACGTCCCTGGGATGTTTTGATATTTTCTGTAAATAATAAAAAATTGCTACAATAACAGGTTTAAAAATAAACGGGAGAGATAATATGGGATTGAGAATGAGAAAAAGTTTTTCTGTTGGCAAAGGTTAGAGTCAATATAGGAATACCTGGTACAGGCATCTCTTACGTGGACGCATCTACGGGAAAATGTGAATTCAGTAGCGCCTAATGAAATCTACTGCAGATAAAAAAACATCAACAGCAGTTCCAACATTCTCGATAAATTTAACAAAAATAGCTGATTATGATTTAATACAGGCTTATGTTTGTAGCGGGTCTAATAGAGAAATAATCAAAGGCCAAAATTAAACACTTGTGCAAAATGATTATATGGTGTATAATAAGAATATAGTTTGTAATTTCAAGATATTCAGAAATATATTTAATTTTCGGATTCACGTCATATTAGAGATTATAAGCACACACTACGTGTAATCTGTAATATCATGTGAATTTTTTTCATGAAATAACAGAAACAGAATAAAAGGAGGTACCTCAATATGAATGGTACAGTAAAATGGTTTAACGCAGAAAAAGGTTTTGGATTTATTACAACAGAAAATGGTGAAGATGTTTTTGCTCACTTTTCACAGATTCAGTCTGATGGATACAAGTCATTAGACGAAGGTGATAGAGTAAGCTTTAATGTTGCAAAAGGCCCTCGTGGCGATCAAGCTGAAAATATAGTAAAGCTGTAATAATATATAGTAAAGCTATAACCAATCTAAATATTGTAATTTAAAAAATAAAACATTTTTAAAAATGTTTTATTTTTTTTTTAAAAAAAGGAGGAAACAATTATGAATATTTTTATAAATTTGACAATTATACTGTTATTAAATATATTAGGGTCTTGTTTAAAAAATCTAAAGACAGTTTTTCTGTCGCAAAATGCAATCAAACCTGTTTATATAACAACTTTTATAGATTCATTCAATTGTATTTTTTTATGCTTTTAAAATCACTACCACTTCATCTGGAATTGCTTTTGTTTCGGTGTTTGCACTTGGTAAGTTGATAGGTGTGTTTTTAGGGAATAAAATAGAAAACAAATTAGCTTATGGGCTTCTTGAAGTCGATGTGTATAAACATAAAGAACAAGGAAAGGCACTGGCTGATGAGCTACGTAATCAGGGATACTCAGTAACAACAACAGTTGGTTATGGGGTTAATGGTCTCGAAAGATTGATGCTTAAAATAATATTGCCTCGTAATTGTTTTTCTGATTTACATGAAATATTGAAAACAGATGGTAATGTGAATATGTCAATTAAAACTATTTCACAAATATACGGAAAAGTTGGTATAATAAACTAAAATCAGCCTTAAGGTACTAGTAGTTCGCCATGAACTGGCTAACGCATTAAACATGGAGAGAATTATGGATTATCAGTTAAAGCTGGTGAAATTTTCAGGGAATTTCTCTGACATGATGCTTGCGTACTCCTTTTTAATCTGGGTATATATATAATTGAGAAAGTTTTTTAAAAAAAACAATAATAATTCAAATACTGTAAATAATAAAAGAAGTGCCATTGATGTATTAAATGAAAGATATGCAAAAGGCGAAATAGATGAGGACGAATATAAGAGAAGAAAACAGATACTCAAAGATTAATGCCTAAGGAGGGACTATGAATAGATATTGGGGTGGCGGTTTAAACGATATGATGAATTTTGGGAGTCATGCTGCTGGATGGTTTATTGCATTTGAAATGATAAAATTATTAATAATAGTTGCATTAGTAATTTTTATAGCTAAAATGTTTATAAAAAATTCCAAAAATAATGTTGATTCAACTCCAAATACAAGCAGAGCAATTGAAATATTAAAGGAAAGATACGCTTCTGGGGAAATAACAGAAGAGGAATATAAAATCAAATTGAATAAACTGAGGGAGTGAAATATAATCACTACCCTCCCTTTATCATAAGCCTTATATAATTTTTCGATGCCTTGATTGCACCTGTTGCAATTCTAAACACATTGCTAGGTCCGTATTTTTTGAGCATATCGGTATTGCTGTTTATAAACAGATTAACATAAAGATAAGTTATCATCAGCTGATAGTAGTAGCTTCTGATGCTTATTTTTGATGGCCTTATTATCATCTGCCCAAAGCTCCATTTTTCGTAGTCATCGGCTTTATAAAGGAGTCTGTCTTTATACTCTTCATACAAAGGTAATCCGGGAAATGGGGTAAGGGGGTTTATGGTTGTTATCTGAGGCTTTAGTTTTTTGATATATTTTCTGAAATTGACAAAGTCTTCTTTGTCCCAATCTGGGTGCGCCATAAAGGAAGCCCACACATCTATATTGAGGCTTTTCAACAGTTTGGATGCCTTCAGATTGGAGAGGGTACTTATATTTTTATTATAGATTTCAAGTTCTTCGTCTTTAAAGGTTTCGTAGCCTATAAGTATGGCTTTTAATC
Organism: Proteocatella sphenisci DSM 23131; assembly: GCF_000423525.1. Lineage (GTDB taxonomy): Bacteria > Bacillota > Clostridia > Peptostreptococcales > Filifactoraceae > Proteocatella > Proteocatella sphenisci. The sequence continues at coordinate 63,735 of NZ_KE384028.1, forward strand.
CAAGGCTGGCAAATTCGCCGAGCAGGTCCTGATTTTCGAGGACTCCTTTTACTGAGCCATAGATTATATAGTTCTTTTTTAAATCAAGTTCTCTTATTATCTCAAGAAATCCTTCTAATTTTTGCCTGCTTGCCAAAAAATCATTATCTATAAACATAATGGTATCTTCTTCAATGTTTTCAAGGTCGGGGATGGTTATGTCTTTATCTATTTCGACTTCTTTATAGCCCTCGATTCTCCATCTGAGGCAGAAGCTGCACCTGTTTTCGCATCCCAGTCCATATTCCATTATTGCTGCAGGGCGATATCCAAAATAAGAATAGTAGGATCTGTATTTTTTTGTGCTCTTTCTGTCTGGCAGCAGGTATTGATTTTTGCCTTTTGGAAAAACGTCTTTGAATGCATTTTGTCTTTGATAGACTCCTTCTATGTTTTTTTCCATCTTCAGGAATTTCAAAAGATTATCCTCTGTAGTATAGTTAAATACATAATCTATACATGGATGAAAGAAGCTCTCTGGTGAGAGCAGCGCCTGGGTTCCGCCTGTAAAGGTAATGATTTTTTCGTCACATTTTTTGATTTTTTCGCACAGGTCTATTACCTTCAGCACGTCTATGCAAAGGCTTGTTATTCCAATCATATCTGGCTTAAAATCACTAATTTTATCCTCTATGGACATTTTTTCAATCATCATATCAAATATCTCTACGGTGTGATTTTTCGTAAAAACGCCATAGATCATTTCTAATCCTAGTGGCTCGGAAAACATGAAGTTGCTTACGGTTATTGCCTGTTTTATCCTGGGCGGTCTGACTAATAGTATTTTCATATGCTTCTCCCTAAAATATATTTGGCGTTATTCTTCTTTTTATCTGCTCTCTATAATAGAGGTTTACAAACATATTAAATATATACCTGAATGGGGTCTTTAAAATTTCTCTTCGCAGTATATTCCTTTTCAAGATGGATTTAATGGTGAAGAGGTCTCCATAAAGTTCCCAATATGCTTTTGTCAATTCTTCTGGCGTCATGTTTTTGGGTTTGTAAACGGCGCTTGTTCCGTCATATGAATAGATATCATTATTTACAAGTCTGCCTGATGCTTTTATCTGATCAAAAAACCTGGTTCCTGGAAAGGGCGTCAAAATATAGAAGCGTGGTACTGAAATTTTGTTTTTTTCAATAAAGTCCTTTGTTTTTTTGATTGATTCTAAAGTATCTCCTTCTCCGCCAACTACCATCTCTGTGGAGACATCTATTCCGTGGTTTCTGATATTTTGAATAAGCTTGTCGTATTCATCTGGCCTTGCCCATGCCTTATCCATGGAAAGAAGGCTTTCTCTTGAAGTGCTCTCTAACCCAAAGCTTAGGGTCTGACAGCCACTTTCATAAAGCTTGCGAAGAAGCTGATCGTCTTTTCCGATGGTGATTTCACACTGGCTCATCCAGTTGATTTTGAGCTTTATAAAGGTATCTAAAAGCTTGTTAAGATAGACTCTGTCTGAAAATATATTGTCGTCTAAGAGGAGGATTTTTTTGTAGCCAAGTGATTTGATTTGCTCAATATCTCTGATAACTTCATCGAGTGGCCTTTTAATGTACCTTCCTTTATAAAGGCATGAAACGGAACAGAAGCTGCATGAGTTGGGGCATCCTCTTCCGGCCTGAACTGGAAGGAAATCTCCAATGTTTTTGCCTTTCAGAAGGTCAAATCTTGGCAGAGGCGTCGAAAAATAACCGTTTGGAAGGGGCTTCTCGTAAGTTTTTTTGAGTTCTCCGCTTATAAAGTCAAGCAGAAGATCCTGCCATACGAGCTCTGCATCTCCAACAACAAGGCTGTCGCAGTACTTTACGGCTTCGCTTGGCATGATGCTTGCCATGTACCCTCCCATGATTACGGTTTTTCCTCTTTTTCGAAACTCTTTTGCTATATCTATGGATCTGATTATTCCGTGGCCCATCGTGCTGACTCCGATAAGGTCTGCATCTGTGTCAAATGGCACGTCTTCTATTACCTCATAGATCAGCTCAACTTCCCAGTCATCTGGCGTAAGTGCAGCGAGCAGTGGCAGGGATAATCCGACAAAATAAAGTTTTTTCTTTTTTACTACATTTCCGTCTTTCTGATATGGACTTGGTTGTATAAGCAGTAGTTTTTTCATATTAACCTCTTATTATTTTCTTTAAATATTGAAGACTGACTTTCTGGCTTCCCTTAAGCATTTTGATATTTTCTTTAAGGCCATATTTTTTTAAGAGTCTTATCGAATTTTTGGGCCTCATGACTACTTTGTAATAGCCCTTCAAAATTTCGATGTAAAACTGCCTTACGCTCATATGAGAAGGTTTAAGAATTACGTGAGCCATATCAAACATGGTATATTCCTGTCTTGGAACCAAAAGATGCTTTTCGTAGTCTTTGAATATATCGGTTCCCGGGATAGGGGTCAGGGGCTGAAGATTTACAAAGGTAACCTTCATAGCTGTCAGCCATTTCGCGAGATCTCTAAAATCTTTTTTGGTAAAATCCATGGGAAGAATCATCGTTGCGTATAACTCAATATCTAATTCTCTTAGAATTTGGATGCAGCTTTCGTTTATATCGACGGTGGTTTTTTTGTTGTAGGTTTTGAGATCTTCTTTCCTTATGGATTCTATACCCACGATTACCGCTCTGAGTCCTACTTGTTTAAGTTCGGCGAGGAGCTCTCTGTTTTCAGCAACAAAATCTGCACGACCATATACAAGATAGTTTTTCTCTATTTTCTTTTCCTTTAACAGGGCAATGAATTTTCTCAGTCTGTCTTCTCCAAATAGAAAATCGTCATCCACTATGTAAATTTCTTTCTCTTTTATTTTAGAAATTTCATCTACCACGTCTTCTATATCTCTTGTAAAATATTTGCCACCTGTGATTTCTTTGCAAAAGCAGAAGCTGCAGTCATAAGGACAGCCATAAGACGTCTTTATGAGAGAACAGGGGTTGTGGAACATGTAGTAGTAGTTTTTTCTGTATCTTTCTACCGCCTGCCTGTCAGGGTGATTGTAGTTATATTCAAAAGGCTTTTTTTCGATCAGCGAGATTGCTTCTTTTATTTGATTTTTATCAAGAATTTTTAAAATTCCGTCCAAGGTAGAATTAAAACCGTCTATGCCGTTTTTTCTGTATATAAAATCTATGTTGCTGTCTAAAAAATCATCTCCAACTACCTCTGCGTGAACTCCTCCAACGGCTGTAAAAATGTTTGGGTTAAACGATTTGACTTCTTTTGCCAGGTTTTTTACAGTTTCCACATGAGTAATGTATGCGGTAAATGCAACGAAATCAGGGTTTTCTTCTTTAAGCATATCTTTAAAAGATTTTGTTTCGAGAATGAAATCGTATATTTTTATATCAACATCACTTTTCAAGTTTTCAGGGATATTGGAAACCAGGTATTCAAGTTCCAAGGGTTCGCATATCATTACATGCTGAAGGCCTATAGTCTCTTTGTCTGGCCTTGGTCTTATCAGTAAAACCTTCATTTTTCCACCTTTCATATTTACACTTTTTTCAGAGAGTAAACCGCGATTGTCGGCATGTATGGCTTTATTTTTATTACTTCTCTTTTTTCGATTTGAAACAGGCCATCAATTAGTTTTTTAAAATCCTTGTCACTTGGATAAGAGGCAGGGCCTGTAGTAAGTTTTACAAACAGCAATATTATCTTATCAAACCAGTTGTTTCCACTGGCAAAGGCAAAAACAGCAAGTCCATCTTTTTCCAAAAGTGAGTGAATTTTTTTGATGATATCGCTTTGTGAAGGATAATAGGGAAGGGAGTGGGTGCAGGTTATAATATTGAACTTTCTCTCTATTTTATCCAGTTCTTGAACATCTAAGACATAATGCTTTATATCTTTGTTTTTTTTCTGGGATTCTTCTATCATTCCCTTGGAAAAATCCAGACCTGATCTTTGTAATCCTTTAACGCCTTGAAGCTCATACAGAAGTTCTCCAGTTCCGCAGCCTACGTCAAGCAGGCTCATTGCAGTTGATTCCTCAATGCTCAAGTAGCTTGATATTATGTGTTTTACTTTTGTTCTTGTTGGTCCCAGAGAATATTTTTGAACCCACAATTTACTGTAGTTTTTGGCCCAAAAATCCCAGATTTTTTTCTTCATAGTAATCCTCTTATCATTTTTCGTATTCTTTTAGATTTTAACAGCCTAAGGTGACCGATGTAAAATAAGGTATAAAAATACCATTTTGGAAGCTTTGATGGAATCACCAGATGGAGAAAATCGAATTTTGCAGGGTCTGTTGTTGTGAGGAGCTGTTTTTTGTTTTCATAGTCAAGAGTACCTTTTAGCGGAGTCATTATGGATAGGGTATAAACGCTTATATTAAGGGCTTCTATATATCTAAAAAGCCTCAAAAAATCTCCTGTATTATACTGTGGATCTACTATAAAAAGAGCAGTAAGCTCTATATTTTTTCTTTTTAATATTTCCGCAAGCCGTTTATAGATACTGGAGCTTTGCCCCTTATTATAGTCATTTAAAGTATCTGGATTTGGAGATTCAAATCCAACTATAACTTCATCAAGGCCGCAAGCTTTGAGCTCTGAGATCAGGTCTTCGTTTTCAACCAGGAAATCTGCTCTAAGGTATGCAATAAGGCTCTTTGCGCCGCCGCATTTTATAGGGGTTTTAGCGCCTGTTCCTGGGTCGCTGTATTTTTTGGAAGCTTTAATAAAGGAAAGGGCATCTTCTCTTGTGGTCAAAAAGCAATCGTCAATAAGCCATATGTACTCAGAATCTATATTATACACCTGACTCATCAGCTTGCCATAATCTGGTTTTATGTACTTGCCTTTGTTCAAAAGCCTGCAGTAACAAAAATTGCACTTATAGGGACAACCATGAGCTCCTTTTACAAGGGCCACTGATTTTTTGTCAATATATCTTGTTTTTTCTTTTATCAGATTGAAGAAACCCCTGCACGGAACTATATCCTCGCTGTTTTTAAGAAGGTCGTCTTCTCCTGTGGTCCAGGTTTTTGTATCTTTGTTGTAGATATCCATTCCTTTTGTAACCGTTTCTCCACCTAAAAAAATTTTGAAGGTTTCAAAGCCCTGAGAAAAATAGACAAAGTCAATGCCGCTCACTCTGAATGCTTGGCGGTTAATCTGTGCGTGGACTCCCGAGACCATGATTTTTGCAAGGGGGTATTTTCCTTTATAATCGTTTGCCCTTTTAATTATAAGATTTTCCGCCACATTATAGCCACTCAGGATGATGAGGTCAGGGATAATGCCGCCTGGTTTGTTCATTTTAAAGAGGGGATCTATTATATAGGACTCAATGCCTTCTTGTGACAACACTGTCTGTATGTAAATCAGCTCCAAAGGCTCGGTTATTATGGGGTCCAAAGCGGAAAAAAGCGTTTTTTCTCTTACTTTTTCTAAAAAAACTATCATGAGTTCACCTTGTATACCCTGTGTTTATTCGGATATCCTTTATATGAAAAATATGGAGTCAGTTTTTTGAGTGCCCATCCAAGTAAGGGGTTATTATGGTGAAGATACAAATACTTAGGTTCCTCAATGCATCCTATTTTAGACTTGGTTTCCTCTGATGTCTGTCCAAAATTTATAGTATCTGTGCCTCTTCTTATTCCTTCTTTCAGGATGAACTGCAGCATGTTGTAGTATATGTCATGATTTTTTACATCTTCTTCCTTAAATCCACAAAAAAGGAAAAGAAGCTCGTTTTTTCTTTCTAAAATCTGAACAAAAGCCAAAACCTCGTCCTTATGATCTTTAAATTCATACAAGTCTGCACTAAATTCTTTGAAGAATTCCAGTGGAAGAATCTCGAGTTTGTTTTCTGATCTGTCAAATACGTCTTTATAAAGATTGTAATGATTTGAGCTAAAATCCTTATTTTCAAGCCTTTTAATATTTAAATTCTTTCCCTTTTCCTGAGCGATTTTAATTCTTCTCCTGTAGCTGCTCCTGAGGGAGTTAAGGTATGTATCGTAGTCTGAAAACTGATTTTTGAATACGAAGCTAGAGAGGGTTTTTCCTCCATTGATGAACTTTTTATCACTGTTTAATATCAGGCTCAAACCACTTAAAGATTTTAGGATTTTAAGGGCCGGACTCATGTCTCCAAATATCCCTGGCATTGCTATTGAAACAGGCAGACCGACTATTCTTAAAGGAAGTGAAAATTTCAGCCCCTTTTTGAAATTAAACAGATTCAGGCGGTGAATATAAGTAACGATTACGGTGTCTTCTAATTTGTAATACATCTGTCCGCAGGGATTTATTCTTTCCAGCAGCAGAAGGAGCTTCTTGATGTCATCTTGTATCTGGCAGTTTTCAATATCTGCTATGCTCGAGTATTCCTTCATTTAAGCTCCTTTACATATGCCACATAGTTTTTTTCGACTCCATCTGCCCACTTGTAGCCAAAGTTGCCTGACATAATATTTTCTTTAAGAACCCAGCCGGATTCAAATGACTTGAACCTGCCCTTTGTTACATTGAAACAGTAGTCAAAAAGCGCGAGGATAGCTCCTTTTTTCTGTTCTTCTTTGATTATGCCCATCTCAACTATCTTAAACTTGGTAAGTTTCTTTTTCTTTATAAGAGTATTAATTACCGTTTTTAGACCGATAGTCTCTCGTTGATCCATGATTTGATGAAAGTCTGGATACCATAACATAAATCCAACTTCTTTTCCATCTCTTTCAACAAAGATGAGATTGTCTTTTTTCAAAAGCAGCTTAAAGTCTTTAAAAAGCTCAAGATCTTCTGCTTCCACCCTTTTGTAGTAGAAAGGATGATCTTTAAATGCATCATTGTTAATGCGTGTGTAGACTTTGGCCTCGTGCTCCATATTGTTGAAATCTGCAGGCCTTACCGTATATCTTTTGCTGATTCTTGCCCTGAGTCTTTCATCAAGCAGCGTAAATTCCTTTTCCATATTCTTATAAAAAGTTACCATGGGAATAGGCTGGAAATTGTACTCGTTAAAATAGCGGTGGATAAATTCATCGTTGTGAGCCATCCCAAAACTTTGGGGTTTGTCATATGAATCAGCCAAAAATCCCAGTCCGTAATTAACATGGATGTTTAATGAAGCGCATATCTTTTGGGTATTCCAGAGCTTGGAAATTTCAACCGCCTTACTGTATATTATATCAAATGCTTCTTTATTATATACTCTGGATTCAAAAAAACTTATCTGCAAATAATCTTCCATTCTAAGTGCCTTAGCAAGAATGCAACTCATTATGATTATTCCATCTTTTTTTACCATCAGCGGCAATATCTTTATAGACTGACTCATTACCGATGTTTCAAAGAGAATTCCTTTAAGGAGTCCAGATAATGAATCCCTTCTCAGTGGGTTATCAAGGTATTGTGACTTGTAAAACGTAAGTATTTCTATTTTTTCTTTCCTCGAATTTGCAATTATTAATTCCATAAGTTTACCTTCCTTTAAGTTCATTGAAACATAATGCCAAATAAGATGTCAAGATATTGTTTATTTTACAATGTAAGAACGCAAAGTCCGTTTTATTGGACACCTGATGTGATATGATTGAATTATTAGTTTACAAGAAGGAGGAAGACGATGAGAAATAAAGTTTTGCATGCGGTAATATGAAATTTGGAGTAAGAACACCAAGTCTTAGTAAGAGAGTAAAAGCAAGGACCAGCGTGAAAAGGCAAATTGTTCACAGAGCTGGAATAAAGATGCCAAGAGGATACGGCTGGATTAGAAATCCCGAAAAGTATGCATACAACAAAGTATATAACAAAACTTCAGTAGACATTTTATCACTTCTGAAAAAATTGTTTAAATAGATAGGGATGTGAATTCGGATTTTTCGTTTGAAAGATTAATAGTCCCAAAAAAGCTACCGGAGTTTTTCCAGTAGCTTTTTTTGCGATTATTTTTTAAGAGTTGTTGTATCTATCAGTACATTATTTACATCATATGCATTAACTACCAAGCTACTGTCACTTACAGTAACTGCAACAAACATCTGTGTACCGGGCTGCAAATCTATTAATTGCCAGTAACGTGATTTTGTTGGGTAAAACTTTGCGCCTCCAGAATTGGCAGTAATATAAACGGTTCCTTGTCCATTTTTGACTTTTGTTTTGTTTTTCATCGGATAAGTTCGCACATAATTGTGGTCATGACCCTGTAAAACAAGGTCTATCTTTAATTTATCAAAGACCGGTGTCAATTCATCTCTTATTGTAGAGGATTCGTGAACGGCGCCGTAAGGACCTCTGTGCAGGGCTACGATTTTCCACTGCTTATCTGTTTTAGCCATATCGGAACTCAGCCACTCGCCTTGTTTTTTAAGGTCGTATCGTTCAGATTCTGTATTCAGAACGGCTATATGTGCATTACCATAATCAAATGAATATACGGCTACAGGAAGTGATTCCGCGTCGATTTCTTTTGCAATATTAAATCTGTCAGTAAAATTTTTCATGTTTGAATTTGTTCCATTTTTATTCATCGCATCGTGATTTCCCACAGCCGGTACAATTGGAATATTGATAAGCTCAGGCTTTACAGCGTTTGCAAAGAGATCCCATTGCTTTATTTTTTGGCCATCGTCTACCATGTCTCCTGTGTGAACTAAGAATTTTGCATCCGGAAATTTTTCGAATGCTTTTATCAGAGTGTTTTTCCATAGTTTATAATCTTTTTCATCAGAACCCTGAGTGTCTGTTATTTGAATGAACGTAAATGGGTTCAATTTATTTTCTGCCGTTTTAAAGGTTCCTTGAGCGCTGATTATGTCAGGTTTATTAACAACACGATAAATATATGTTGTTCCTGGTTTTAGTTTACTCAAAGCCACTTTATGAATCATTCTGCTGTCTGTGTCAGTTTTTACTTTATAGCTTGTGGTCGTTACTTTGATAATGTTACTACTGTTAAAATTTTTGAATTCATTTTTTGGACAATACTGTATCATGCCTGTTTTATTTGATGGGGAAGTAATCCAAGTGAAATTACGATCGGTTGCAGGATCTTTGCCAAAATTATTGATAACACTAATGTCAGTGATTATCTGGGGTGGAGTTATTGGTGCAATGGCAGAAGCTGCAAATGCACCATCGCCTGTCGAAAAAGTAAATACCAGACAAAGGACCGCTATAAAACTGGTAAATATTTTCAATTGTTTTTTCATAATAGCCTCCTGAATCTATGGGTTAAATGTCTTATTTCATATATACATACTATTATATAATCAGATAATTGTATATGAGCAAAATTTATTAATAATATAAAAGTTTGTAACTACATATATGTAGGGTATATCTATGATATATGAAATTGTTATGAAAAGAGGAGATTGCCATATGAAAATATCAGTTATTGGAAGCATTAATATGGATATGACTGTTACAGCAGAGAGAATTCCATTAAAGGGTGAAACCTTGAGAGGGAGTGCTATTAATTATATACCGGGTGGAAAAGGGGCAAATCAGGCGGTATCTATGGCAAAACTGGGAGCCAGGGTGGAGATGTTTGGTTGCATTGGTGATGATGACTCAGGAATAAAGCTATTAGAGAATCTTAAATCAGTGGGGGTTGGGACGTCTTATATAAAGGTAATAAAAGGGGTTGCAACCGGAATTGCACTTATAACTATTGGTGAGAATGACAACACTATAGTAGTTGTACCAGGTGCCAATGCTATGGTGGACAAAACGTATGTTGATAATATAGCAGAGTCCTTGCTGGAATCAGATATTGTACTTTTGCAGCATGAGATCCCTGTTGAGACTGTTGAATATGTGATTGATTTATGTACAAAACATGGAGTAAAAGTCGTTCTAAATCCTGCTCCGGCATATCCGCTTAAAAAGGAAACTATTGAAAAAGTTACCTATCTGACACCGAATGAACATGAAGCGGTTATTTTATTTGGAAAAGAACTATCCATGGAAGAATTGTTAAAGAAATACCCTGAAAAGCTTATTATAACCTTGGGTTCTAAAGGGGTAACAACCTGTCTTGAAAGTGGAAAAGTATTACTTATTCCAGCTCGAAAAGCTGAAGTGGTAGACACTACTGGAGCTGGAGATACTTTAAATGGGGCATTTACACTACAAATAGCTAAGGGAGCAGATATAAAGTCGGCTTTGGAATATGCCAATGTAGCGGCCAGTCTCTCAACGGAGAAATTTGGGGCTCAAGGCGGCATGCCAACAGATGAGGAAGTAAGAAACGAAATGAAATAAAATAAAACAAAAAAAAGAAGGGTGGGTTACTGATGAAGATATCAGGGATACTGAACAGTGATATTTCAAGAGTATTATCTTATATGGGGCATACGGACACCATATGCATTGCAGATTGCGGTCTTCCGGTGCCAGATGGTGTGGAAAGAATAGATCTGGCTTTAAAGTTTGGGACCCCGACTTTTGTGGAAACATTAACAGAAGTTGCTAAGAACATGAAGGTAGAAAAAATTATATTGGCAGAAGAAATAAAGCTGGCTAATCCGGAAATTATTAAAGATGTAATAACTTTGTTTCCAAATCTTGAAATCAGTTTTGAACCACATGATGATTTAAAGAAACTCACAAAAGAGTGTAAAGCAGTTATTCGTACAGGTGAAAATACTCCATATGCCAATATTATTTTACAATCTGACTGCATTTTTTAGCAGATTTAGAAAGGAAGACTAAGATGCATATAGCTATGAAAGGAATCAATAAATCCTTTGGAGGAGTCCAAGTTCTTAACGATGCTGAATTTGAAATCACTGATGGAGAAGTTCACGCTCTTATGGGAGAAAACGGGGCAGGAAAATCCACTTTGATGAAGATTCTCACAGGAGTATATACAAGAGACTCAGGAACTGTAATTGTAGATGGGCGTGAGGTTAGATACAAAAGTCCTCAGGAGGCTGAAAAAGATGGAATAGTATTTATTTATCAGGAGTTGAATTCCTTAGAAGACTTGACTGTGGAAGCCAATGTGTTTTTAGGAAAAGAAATACGCAATTCATTTGGAGTATGTGACAAGAAAGCTATGGCAGAAAAAACAAGGGAAATACTTAATAAATTAGGTGTTAATATTGAGCCTTCTGAGGTGATGTCTGACTTATCGGTAGGACAGCAGCAGATGATAGAGATTGCCAAGGCTCTCATGGTAGATGCCAAGGTAATAATAATGGATGAACCTACAGCAGCGTTGACCCAGGGGGAGACTGTTATTCTCTTTGATGTAATTAAATCCTTGCGTGAAAAGGGCGTATCGATTGTATATATTTCTCACAGGATGGAAGAGATTTTTCAGTTGTGTGATCGCATTACCATACTTCGAGATGGTAATTATATAGGAACTGAAAAGATAACAGATATTGATATAAACGAAGTTGTAAAGATGATGATTGGCAGAGAAATAGGAGAAAGGTATCCAAAGAGAAATACTCCTATTGGGGAAGAAATATTGAAAGTGGAAGCTTTGACTAAGAAGGGCAAATTTGAGAATATAAGTTTTTCTGTAAGAAAAGGTGAGGTGCTTGGAATTTCTGGACTCATGGGGTCGGGCAGGACAGAAATAATGCAGGCGATTTTTGGAAATCTGCCTTTTGAAAGTGGAAAGATTGAGATTGAGGGAAAGCCGGCAATAATAAGTTCGCCTGAACATGCAATTCGTTATGGTATTGGATTTATAACAGAGGATAGAAAAGAAGAAGGACTCATGCTCGAGGAAAGTATTGAGAAAAATGTATCTCTTACGAATCTTGACAAGATATCTCGAAAAAATGTGGTAATAGAGAAGAAAAAAGAAGATGAACTTGTGGAAAGGGCTATCAAAGACCTTAATATCAAATGTTTTGGACCATCACATGAATGCAATAAATTAAGTGGTGGAAATCAGCAAAAGGTAGTATTTGCAAAATGGATTTATTCTAATCCCAAAATACTACTATTGGATGAACCGACAAGGGGTGTGGATGTAGGAGCAAAAAAAGAAATCTACACAATAATGAATGAACTTGCCAGTAAAGGCCTGGCCATTGTAATGGCATCTTCTGATTTACCCGAGATTTTGGGCATGAGTGATAGAATTATGGTCGTCAGAGAAGGTTTGATTCAAGGGATACTGGAGCAAAAAGAAGCGGATCAGGAAAAAATAATGATATTAGCAACTGGAGGTGTAATCTGATGGAAGAAAAAAACAGAAAAATAGTCAATTATATACAAGACTTTGGAGGTCTTATTGCATTGTTAATTCTGGTAATCGGAATAAGTATAGTAAGTTCGGATTTTCGTACTACAAACAACTTCCTTTCGTTGTTAAGACAATCCTCCATTAATGGCCTGATTGCATTTGGTATGACTGGAGTTATTTTGACAGGGGCCATTGATTTGTCAGTGGGTTCTGTACTGGCACTTACAACCGCGCTTTGTGCCGGGATGATTACACTTGGCATACCTGCAGGGTTGGCTATGATTCTGGCACTTATTTTGGGGACTATATTTGGTGGAGTAAGTGGGGTTTTGGTTGCAAAAGGCAGACTTCAGCCATTTATTGCGACTTTGATAACTATGACGATTTTTCGCGGATTCACCTTAATTTATACTAATGGAAGTCCAATATCTAACCTTGGGAATAGTTTTATCTTAAGGTTTTTTGGAAAAGGTCATATTTTTGGGATTCCAGTCCCGGTGTGGATACTGATTATTGTATTTTGTTTATTCTTTTTTATGTTAAACAAAACCACATTTGGGCGTCGTATATATGCTACAGGGAGCAACCCCAGAGCTGCCAAATTAGCTGGGGTCAATATTCAGAAAACACAAATAGCAGTTTATGCAATTTCAGGACTTATGGCCTCGCTTGCCGGTCTGATACTTTTGTCAAGACTTGGATCAGCTCAGCCAACCCTGGGAGTAGGATATGAATTAGATGCAATTGCCGCAGTTGCCCTTGGTGGTACCAGTATGAGTGGTGGGCGTGGAAGAATTTATGGGACCTTGATCGGTGTTTTAATAATTGCTGTCTTGAATAATGGACTCAACATCCTTGGTGTATCTTCATATTATCAGGATGTAATAAAAGGGCTTGTTATTCTTGCGGCAGTATTATCAGACCGAAAAAGATAAAACATCATTTTTTAATTTGTGGACAAAGGAGAAAAGTTATGAAAATGCAAAGAAAAAGAATTTTAGCGATTATTTTAGCATTAGTGACAGCAGTATCTATGAGTGCATGTAGTACCGAAGAACCAACCGGTGAAGAGGGAATGGAGGCAGGGAGTTCTATTGGATTTTCTGTATCTACTCTAAATAATCCATTTTTTGTAACTCTTGTAGATGGGGCCAAGGCAGCAGCTGCAGAAAACAATGTGGAGATTATAGTTTTAGATGCAGGGGATGATGCAGCAAAGCAAGCGAGTGACGTGGAAGATTTAATTTCTAAGAATATCGGTGTTTTAATCATTAACCCGGTTGACTCTGATGCAGCTGCACCGGCTGTTAACGATGCTATTGCAGCAGGTATCAAAGTGGTTGCAGTTGACCGAATAGTAAATGGGGTAGACGTAGACTCTTCAATTGCATCCGATAATATGGCAGGTGCAAAAATGGCAACTGAATATTTGGTAGAGCTTGTTGGAAAAGGATCGAAAGTAGCAGAGCTTCAAGGTGTTCCAGGGGCTTCAGCAACTATTGACAGAGGTGCAGGATTCCATGAAATCGCAGACGTGGATTTAGACGTTGTAGCAAGTCAGACAGCGAATTTTAACCGCGCTGAAGGCTTGAATGTAATGGAAAATATTTTACAGGCTTCAGGCGACATAAAAGGTGTCTTTGCACACAATGATGAAATGGCACTAGGAGCAGTAGAAGCGGCAAGTGCTTCTAATAAAGATATCAAGATTATAGGCTTTGATGCAACTGATGACGCAATAGCTGCGGTAAAAGAAGGCAAGTTGGCCGCAACAGTAGCTCAGCAACCAGATAAAATGGGTATGACTGCAGTTGAAACAGCTGTAAAGCTTATGGCTGGAGAAATGGTAGAAAAATCAATACCTGTAGAAGTTAAACTTATAAAAGAATAAATAATTTGTAATTCTGATTTCAGGATAAAGTAAAGTGGAGAATCTCGAGCCGAGACCTCCGCTTTATTTTGTTTTACTGTAACCTCAATCAAATGTAAATAAATCTGTTATCAATCCATAATTATTGGTATAATAAGATACGCAAAGATTATTATGAAAGGGTTGATTTAATATGGTAGAAAAAACAAATAAATTGAGAAAGATTTCGGGTACTTTGTCTCTTATCTTTGTAATCATACTCAGTCTACTTATAGCCTTTCCTCCTGACTTTGTTGAGAGGGTTGAAACATATCTTCTTGGAAGCAGTCATATAAATCTAATGGAAATTTCTGACAAAAAAACCGGAAGAGGATGGAGAAGCTTTGATTTGAGCGACATGGAAAAAGATGACTGGAGCAAAAATGTTGTATATGTTGATTTTCCTAATGACGAGGGAATAAGAGTATATCAACCGATAGTGGGAGAGAACCTTCACAAGGAGATAAGAGCATCAAGAAATATCCTAAAGACTTACTACATGCTCTCTGACGATTTTGACCCTGAGAGAAGCCTCTTCATATTTGTAGACAATCCGGGAGAGGACATTGAGATAAATTTTTCTAATTATGATGATTTTTCCAGGATACAGAATCTGGAAATTATTTTTATTGCAGTTATACTCGGGTTCATATGTGCATTTTTTATTATAAATCTCATACTGTACAAGTCTAATGGGGAAACTATCTATGTTTGGCATGCAATCTATGTAGCTATAATAATGGTCACTTTGTATTATTACTCTGGAATGAAGTTTTTTCTTACTGGAATGAGGACAAGTTACACTTTACTGAGCCTAATGAAAATCTTAACAGTGCTTTTTTCTCTTAATTTTACCTATAGATATCTTACATTTGGAAAAAAATCAGAAACGATAGAAAAAATTTATACGTTTGCTTCTTTTTTCTTTGTGATTATTTCTGTAATAATGGTTGTTTCCATGGACAGGAATATATCTATGGAACTAGAAACATTATTTATGGCAGCTTATATTCTAATCATAGTGAGTGCACTTGTTTTTTACTACAAGTATGATCATGTATCGATATATTACCTGGCAGGAACTCTTCTTCTGGAGTTTGGAGCTATATTAAATGGGGCATCTGATTTTAACTGGATTAAAAGCAGCGTCATTATAAGAATGTTCTTTTATCTTTCAATAGGACTGGAAGGGCTTCTTTTTACTATGGGTATAATTGAGAATGCTAAAATGCAAAAGATACTACATCAAGATCTTGAGGATAAGGTAGCAACAGATGCCCTTACTGGATTAAAAAACAGATATTACTGTGATACCCATATTAAGGATGAATTTTTTGGAAAAGATTCTGAAGAAAAGATAATCTCGATGCTAATTATTGATATAGATTATTTCAAGAATGTAAATGACAAATATGGTCATGATGTAGGAGATAGCGTTTTATCTGAAATGTCTGATATATTTGCTTCTTCGGTAAGAAGCAGTGATATTGTAATGAGATGGGGCGGGGAGGAGTTTGTTATCCTTCTTCCGGATGTAAGACTTTCTGATGCAAATTCAATTGCGAATAAGATAAATAAAAGAGTAAGAGCCAATGTTTTTAAGACGGTAAATAAGATTACAGTCAGTATAGGCGTTGCACAAAAACAAAGCAAAGAAAGCTTTGAATCCTTATTTAAGAGATGTGACAGTGCGCTTTATGTTGCAAAGGAAAACGGTAGAAATACGGTTGTAAGTTCGCGTGGGGTTTCGGATAAAGCTATCCCTCTTGCGCTGGAATGGTCGGAATCGCTTGAATGTGGGAATGAACTGATTGATATGCAGCACCGCAAAATGCATTCAATGATGAATGATTTGTTAGAGAACTATTTTGAGTATGGTTTGGATGACAAATTTGAGAAGAAGTTTAATGAGGCTATGAATTTTATTCAGGAGCATTTTAATGATGAAGAAAACCTGCTTCGAGAATGGGGATATCCCAAACTGGCAGAGCATAGTAAAATGCATGCAGAGCTTCTTGATCATACTGTTATTCTCAGAAAAAAAGTCGAGAAAAAAACCATGAGCGAAGGTGAACTCGTGTCATATGTAGTCAATGAAGTGGTTTTTGGACACCTTGTAAATGAGGATAGGGATTTTTACAAGTACGTTAAATAAGTTGACAAAAGGATTAGATGATGAAAAACAAAATTATATCAATATCGGTAGCTACAATAGTTGTTTTTGCCCTTATATGGAACTTTAGCGTCCTCAATGGCGAACAAATAGATTCGCTTTCAAGAAAGAACCGGTTGCTTGCAATGCAGGAACTTACATTTTTCAGTGACAGGATTCAGATGAAACTTAATACTAATATACAGTATGCAGATTTTTTTGCTGTGCTTCTTTCTAGAAATCCAGATCTTTCAAAAGAGGAACTTAAGGAATACGCTGATCTTTTTCTTGAGGAAAACGGTGTAATAAAAAATGTTGCATTTGCTCCAGACGGAATAGTTGAGACTGTATTTCCACTGGAAGGAAATGAGGCTGCTCTTGGACATGATCTATTTAATGACGTCAAAAGGAGCTCTTTTGTTAAGGATGCACTCGAAAACAGGAAATCCGTAACGCAAGGACCTGTTGAGGCTATGCAGGGCGGGCATATGGTTTTCAACAGAAAGGCAGTTTTCATAAATGACAATGGTACAGAGAAATTCTGGGGCCTCACTGTAATTACAATAGACTTTGAAGAGCTCGTAAGTGAAATTGAGATAACAAGCAAGAAAGATGGATATCTAATTGCTCTTAGAGCTCCCAAAACTGATGGTACAAATGATTTTTTATGGGGAAGCACGCAGATTTTTGAAAATAAATATATAAGCAAGATGATAAACCTTCCAGACCAGCAGTGGGAGCTGGCGATATATCCAGAAAAAGGCTGGACTTATGGAGCTGATACTTTGACAAGGGTAAATTGGCTTTTTATTGCACTTATTGTAGGGGCTTTTTACACTGTATACAGGCATGCACAAAATTATCAGGATAATGTGATGACATCTAGGAAAGATCCATTAACGGGAACGCTCAACAAGACTGCTTTTAGAGCATTTGCAAAAAAACAGCTATCTCACAAAGAGAAAAAACATGGGATATGTGTAATGGATTTTAATGGATTTAAAATGATAAATGATACCTACGGCCATCCAGTAGGTGATAAGGTTCTTATAGAAATAGCTCAAAGAATTCAGAGTGTTTTACGAGAAGCTGACAGGGTATCGAGGTTTGGTGGAGACGAATATATCGTTTTCTTGTCTGACATTGAAGGAGAAAATGATATAAAAAGCATATTGGAAAGAATATCTGATGTTATATCAGAACCTTTGGTATATGATGATATTAAAATAAATATAAGCATTGCCTGGGGATATGCACTATCCCCAGATGACTCAAATGCTTATGAGGAGCTTTATGAAACGGCAGACCGTAGAATGTATGAAAACAAATCGCGTTTAAAGGCGCTTTAGTATGGCCAGTCGATTATTCCGCCAAAGTCATAGACTTTAGTATATCCCATACTTATGAGCTCGGCTGCTGCCATCTGGCTGCGGTTTCCGCTTCGGCAGTATACCAGGATTTTCTGGTCTTTGTCTTTGAGGACGTCTTTTGCTTTGTCTCTGATTTCTGTATTAGGAATCAGAACCGCTCCTTCAATATGGCCGGTGTCAAATTCTTCCTGCGTTCTTACGTCAAGGATTATTATATCATCTTCTGTGTCCATAATTTCCTTGGCTTGTTCAGGGGTGAGTTTTATATAAGTTGAGCTTTCTGTTTCCGATGGAGCCTGTTCCTGTGATTCTGGTGATGAATCTGGATCGGATTCATTTGTAGCTTTGCATCCTGAGAGCATGAATACTGAAAGAAGTGCTATCAAAACAGTTATTATTATTTTTCTCATGTGAGTCTCCTTTTCTAAAACAATTAATATTATTTGATTTATACCCAATTTCATACGATTTTATGGGTATAAAATAAATATAAAACTTGAAGGGAGGTTTTGCAAATGTTTGAAAAAATTATAATTGCATCAGAGTTACCCAAAGATATGGAGGTTTTTATCAGATCTTTAGGTGACCTGAAGAGGATTGGTACAAGAGAATGTATTGTTTTACAATGCATCGAATCTGATGATATGATCAGTCAGCTCATACAGATGTTAAAAGAAGCTTACCAGGGAAACCTGGACCGCGAAATTGAAATACTTCAGGAGATGGGATTTGAAGCATCTGGAAGACTCATCGAGGGCGAATTGAAACATGTAGTCAATAGAATTGCAACTGAAGAGAACATGGAGCTGATAGTTGTCGGATCTCGAAATACCAATAAATTTGGTGACGCGATTTGGGGAGGTGCTGCGCATGAGGTAATTCATCGTCCCAGTAAGCCAGTACTGCAAATTAGAATCCATGACAAGAATGAGGTAGATAAAGATGCTCAGGAAAAAGAGGATCTTTTGAGCCACATTTTATTTCCAACAGATTTTTCAGATAATGCTGACATTGCATATGACTTATTGCTCAAGATGGCTAGCTTTGGTCTTAAAAAAATAACGCTTGCTCATGTTTGTGAAAGTGAAGATCAGATGAAAGAGGCAGAAGAAAAACTAATTTCTTTAAAATTAAAGCTGGAGCATGCAGGCGCAAAAGATGTAAGCTACAAATTATTAGAAGGCCATCCAACTAAATCACTCATAAATCTGATGGAGACAGATAAAATATCATTGGTGATCATGGGAAGCCAGGGAAGAGGCCGGATTGAAGGTGTTTTTCTTGGAAGCTTGAGCCACAATATTGCAAGGCATTCGGATGCATCGGTTCTGCTTGTTCCTTCCAGGTAATTGAATAAAATGACTTATATTTTGCTTAACAAATTAAAAGAGTCATATGGGCTCTTTTAATTTGTTTTTAAGAACGAGGTAAAGTATGAAACGCTGTAATTGGTGCAAAGATGATCCGCTTTATGTTAAATATCATGATGAAGAATGGGGTGTACCTGTTCACGATGACAGGACGCTGTTTGAATTTCTCTTGCTTGAAGGTGCTCAGGCCGGACTGAGCTGGATAACTATACTTAGAAAAAGAGAAGGCTACAAAAAGGCTTATGACGACTTTGACTTTCAGAAAGTTGCTGATTATGATGAAGAAAAAATAGACGAGCTTCTTTTGAATCCAGGTATTGTAAGAAATAAACTAAAAGTAAGATCGTCTATTAACAATGCAAGGTTATTTATGGATATACAAAAAGAGTTTGGTAGTTTTGACAGCTATATTTGGGGATTTACGGACAATCTCCAAGTTGAAAACAACTGGGATGATGTGTCTCAAATGCCTGCTACATCGGAGCTATCGGATAAAGTAAGTAAAGACCTCAAAAAGCGGGGCTTCAAGTTTACTGGCTCGACAATAATGTATTCATATCTTCAGGCGGTGGGGATAATAAATGATCACATGGTTTGGTGCGGCTTCAGATAATGGAGTCGTCGAGAATTGTGATGCTGGTTGAATCAAATTCTATAAGGTTTTCGCTGCGCATTCTGGCGAGCTCTCTGCTAAGGGAGGTCCTTTGCACTCCAAAGTTTTCAGCAAGGTCTTTTTTGGACATGCCAAGAAGGATTTTGCCAGTTCCCTGGAGTTTGGCCTGATAACTTAGATAGTCTGTGATTCTCTCACGTACGGTTTTTAGAGATATAGAATCGATTTTGTCTGTGAGTACAAGGGTCTTGTCTGATATAACGCTGAGGAGTTCTGTTATAAAATGGGTATTAAGTTTGCTGAGCTCGAGCACCAGCTCTTTTTTTATGTGCATTACCGTTGCAGGGGTCTCTGCTAAAACGGTCATGGGATAGGTATTCCTGCTTGAGAACATTAGATTTACTCCAAATATGTTTCCTTTGGAAAATACAGCTATTTTGAATGTATTTCCTTCTATATCGATTTTTTGAACTGATACCCTGCCCTCGAGTATTATATCCATGGTCGAACAAGCTTCGCCCTGGAGATTGATTACCTGTCCTTTGGAGTATTTGGTGATTTTATATTTTGGATATGTGAACAGATCTATTATCTGTTCTTTTTTTATTTCTCTAAATAAGTTTATGCTGATAAGCTGGGGTATATATTTTTCTATGTTTATAATAATTCACTCCTTATTAGTTACCCTGGTAACTTTCTAATTTTGATTCTTAGAGTATACTATAAGAAAACAGTAAATGAAAGGGGTTTTAGAAATGGATATTTTCACTAAGGTATTTTGGGCAATTACTCTGTTGTGGTTTGCAGGGTCTATGATTAAGGACAGAAAGAAAACACTGGATTCTGTAAAAATGTCTACAGGGATGATGAAAGGTATGGGGAGCGAAATTGTGGCCATATTGTTTCTTATAGGTCTGATACTCACATTCATACCGCCAGAGACAATTAAGCAATTTATGGGAGGCAGCAATGTTCTTTTGTCCACTGTGGTATTTGCATTTGTGGGGTCCATTACTTTGATACCAGCATTTGTAGCTTTTCCACTTGCTGGATCTTTAATGGATTCAGGAGCAAGCATAGTTCCTGTTGTGGCCTTTATTACTACTCTTACTATGGTAGGGGTGGTTACATTTCCTCTTGAGAAGAAGGAGTTTGGTGTGAAATTCACGATAACAAGAAATCTTCTCAGTTTTGCTTTTGCAATAATTATTGCGCTTGTTATGGGGGTGTTGATATGATAAGGATTAGACGTAAAATAAAAGATAATAAGATGCTGGCCTTTGTTTTTATGGCATATGTGCTGCTTTTCATATTTATGCCAGAAAAAGCTTCTGCATCCTTTGAAAACAGTATGTATTATGTTAAAGAAATGCTTATGATAATGCCTGTTATACTCCTGCTGACCTCTTTGATAAATGCATGGGTTCCAAGAAAGACAATAGAGAACAGTTTTGGGAAACAATCGGGAGCTAAAGGGGCGATACTGTCATTTCTGCTTGGAAGTTTTTCAGCTGGACCTATATATGCAGCTTTTCCTGTGTGCAAGATGCTGCTTGGAAAGGGCGCAAGTATTTCGAATATAGTTATTATTCTTAGTACTTGGGCAGTAGTAAAAATCCCCATGCTTATAAATGAGGCAAAATTTCTCAGCCCAAGGTTCATGGTTTTAAGATGGATACTGACAACTATATCAATATTTATAATTGGCTATTTGACGTCTTTAATTGTAAAAGAAAAGGATTTGCCAGCTTCTGAAAAAAGTGACTCAGAGGCCTTGGCAGAACTTTCAATTGATACTGATTATTGCATTGGTTGTGGCCTTTGCAACAAGATAGCTCCGGAAAATTTTGCCATGGCTGACAAAAAGGCTTATGTTATAGGCGATGAGATAAAAGCTAAGCAAAGAGATGCAGTAAAAAAAGCTTCAGAAAAATGTCCGGCATCGGTCATAAAATATTCAGATTTTTCACAAAATCTTCCAAAAAATCATAAAATGTAGTACAATTATACTATAGGGCGCACAGCGGGGATTTTATTTAGGATTTGTGAAAGAAAGGTATAGAATTTATGATTGCAGAAAACATATCTTTGGTCAACAAACACTCTAAAACAAAGAAAAATATGGATTTTTATGCAAAGTATGTTGAGATTTCCGAGCTTGACAATGTACTGGCACTTCAAGATTATATATATGAAAGAATTCAAAATAAAGAAATATTTGTAAGAGATACTATGGAGGATTTTCTCGAAGCCTTTGAAAATAATGGACGAATATTTGGGATATACACAAATGAAGGGAGACTTATCGCATACAGGTTTATAGCTGTGCCTGGAGAAAGCGAAAAGAACATGGGAAATGATGTATATCTTCCACACCGTGAATTTCATAAGGTGGTGCATTTGGAGACTACAGTAGTTCACCCTGATTTTCGTGGAATGGGCCTTCAGCGGCTGACTCTTGATTATGCTATAAAATGGACTATAGCAAATGGATACAGATATCTTTTTTGTACAGTATCTCCATACAACCCAGTGAGTCTTAGCAACATAATGTCTGGCGGTCTCAAGATAAAAGATCTGAAAATGAAATATGGAGATGATGAGCATCCCGGATATCTGAGGTATGTGCTTTTCAGGGATCTGAGCATTTCGTGTTCGGAGTGCTGGCCAACATTTACAATGCTTCCTGTATTGGACATAGAAGGACAACAGAGACTAATCGAAAAGGGATACACAGGACATCATTATCTAAAGACTTCACAAAGCATTGCTTATGCAAAATGTATCTGCTGAATATAGATTAAAAAGGAATTTGACATGAAAAAATTAATGCATATATTAAAACATGAGCATACACTGGATCAATATCAGTCTTCTGATGATCTGGTGTATGTTTTGAATAAATATAATTTTGATGGCTTTGAAATAATATGCTGTGGAGATGAAAACAGCAATAAAATTCCCGAGGACAAAATTACGGGATATCACATGAGTTTTTATTCATACTGGATAGATATGTGGAATTACAACCCAAAAAGGCTTATCTTGGAGTACGGGGATTTAGAGACCTGCATGGAATTCTATCAAATGGACTACAGCGAATTTGAGTGTGCGGATAATAGGCAAGAATATATAAGACATAAGATGGTAGACAGTTTTAGGAATGACTGTGATCATGCGGATCTTCTTGGAGCTTCGTATGTTGTTTTTCATGTCTCTAATGTAAATTCGAAAGAGACTTTTAACTACGAACTTGAGAATGAGAATAAAGTAATAATTGACGCAGCTGCAGAGATTATAAACCAGATACTTGACGGCCGCAGCTATGATTTTGAGTTTCTGCTGGAGAATCTCTGGTGGAGTGGACTGGATTTTTTAGATCCAGAAGATACTGTGCATCTTTTTGATTTGGTTAATTATGAAAAGAAAGGATTTATGCTTGATATAGGCCACCTACTTAATTCAAATCCTAATCTTGGGGATGAAAAAGAAGCCTTGATTTATATAAATGAGGTTATTGAAAGATATGATGGAAAATTTGACATAAAAAAACATATTCGGGGTATACACCTGCATCAGTCTCTAACGGGAAAGTATGTGCTTGATTTTTTAAAAAATTTTCCGGACGAAATATATGGAATGAGTTATTATGAAAAGTTTGCAAAGTTATATGATCATGTGCTTCAAATAGATACACATTCACCTATGGTTTTTGATGGTACTAGGGATTTTATTAATATGATAGATCCAGAGTATCTTGTTTACGAGATAACAGAAAGTAACAGAAGCCAGCTGATGCAGCTGCTTGATCTTCAAGATTCGATCTTTGTATAAAAAAGTCTATCTTAAATACAATAAACCGTATTTAAGATAGACTTTTATAAATGTGTTCATATTTTATTTAGTAAACATCTGAGTTATATAGAATTTGTATTGAGATGAGGAATTGTTTACATATCCATTACCCATAGTGCCGTGTTTTCCAAGCATGTTGTCTCTGTGTGGCTTGGAGTTTACCCAGTCGTTGAATGCTTCGACGCCGATCATTCTTCCGGCTGAAAGGTTTTCTCCAGAGAAAGAACCATAAGTATTTGTTTTACTTGCAACTTTTCGGTATCTGTCAACTGGTGAAGATCCCTTAGGGCTTATGTGAGAAAAATAGTTATTATTTGCCATGTCAGAACTATGTTTTTTTGCTGCGATTGATGTAAGGTAGTTATACTTCAGGATATTTAGACCGCTGTTTGCCCTGAATGCATTGGTTGCATCAAAGGCTTCAAGCTCCTGAGCTTTGCAGAAGGCCGGGGAATAACTGGACATATTTTTTTCTTTAGAAGTAGTAACCAAAATAGCATGCACCTTGTTTCCGTTGTTTGAGTCAGAATAGATTCGCACGTTAGGGTTAGACGATTTTTTGCCTATGTCTCCATAAGATGCTATGTCAGATTTGAAACCCTTAGCGCTTGTGTATATTCCCTTTACGACGCCGTTACTTATTCCTACCATGACAAAGCGATTGTAGTTTGAGCTGTATACATGCCAGTCAAAGTCAAAAGGGCTTGGATCAATTCTTTTTGGATTTCCAAGTTTTGCAATGACTTGTTGTGTACTGTCTCCAATAGATATATTTGTTTCGCCGATAGATAGGGTGAAATCTTTTACAGAATCATCTGCAAAAGCTGTATTTAATGGAAAAAGTAGCAATGCCATAATAATCTGAGTGATTATAAGTGATTTTAATTTCATGATTTAAATCCTTCCTTGCCTTTACATTGTTAAGATTGCTTTACTTCAAATTCGCAGTGAACTACTGCTGTAATCTCTTTTTCTATGGAAGAGGTGTCGTTCATTCCCTCATTATAGATATAAAAGTTTGACATATGTACTTTAACATATTTTTACCCATGAAACAAGGGTCTAACGCATTAATCCTTAATTAGTGGTTCAAGGCAGTACCAACATTCTACTCTCTGATCCATTCTGGAATAAATCACTGGAAACTGTTCGCCACACGCTGGACATTTCCAGTATTTAAAACTAAGATGAAGATATATAAGAAAGAACATTACTCCTGTAACTGCGCACAAGATCATTACCAGTTCGAGTTTAAAAGTCGCTATAGAAAGCGATATAAGCGCCATACTCGCATAAAGGCATTTTATAGCCTGTTTTCTTTTTTCTATTATATTCATGGTTTATCTCCTTTGTACCATTATACCATTTGAAAAAGTCGGAATATATAGTAAAATGTATATTAGGTGATATTTATTATCAAAATCATGATTTTGTACGCAATCATTTTTATCAGAAAGGATAAGGACTCGATTTGAATATACTTAGCGAAAAACTGAGGGAAGTATTTTTCTCTGTGCTTCCTGTTACTTTCATAGTTATCTTGCTCAAATTTACGCTCATACCGCTGGACGGTATCCAGATAGTAAAGTTTCTTGCAGGGACTGTTTTTGTTGTATTTGGGCTGACACTTTTTCTTACTGGGGTGGACCTTGGAATAACTCCCCTTGGAGAACATCTGGGTCCGGCCATAACTAAAAGAAACAAGCTCTGGATTGTTATTTTTGCCGGATTTGTACTTGGATTTTTTATATCTTTTGCAGAACCAGGCCTGCTTATTTTGTCCAGTCAGATAGACACCATAACAAGCGGGGCGGTTTCCAGCCTTAAGATACTTGTTGTTGTTTCACTTGGAATCGCAGTAATGATGGTACTTGGATTTTTGAGAATGCTTTTTAACCTTCCTCTTTATATAATATTAAACATATGTTACTTTATAATACTTCTACTTGGAATAAAGACTTCTCCTGAGTTTCTTGGAATTGCATTTGATGCATCGGGGTCCACGACGGGAGTACTGGCGGTGCCTTTTATACTTGCACTTTCTCTTGGTATAACTTCCCGGAAAAAAGATAGCAAATCTTCAGAAAAGGACAGTTTTGGATTGGTTTCTATAGTTTCGGTAGGGGCGGTTATGTCAGTAATGCTGATTAACGTATTTGGTTCAAATCACAATTTCACTGGTGAGCTTAAGGCTGGTGCTGCATCTAACATGCCTGTTATAGAAACTTTTGCAAAGATGGCGCCCGATGCCTTTAAAGACAGCATAGTCGCATTCTTTCCTCTGGTTGTTATATTTATTGTAATGAACGTATTCGCATTTTCTCTGAGTTCAAGAGAAAGAAGAAAAATGTCATTTGGTTTCATATATGGTTTTATTGGATTGTTTCTTTTCTTCATAGGTGTCAATGCTGGTTTTATGGAGATTGGAACTGTTTCAGGAAGTTACCTTGCAACCATGGACAATGGATTTTTTCTGGTCGCAACGGGTTTTGTTTTAGGAGTAGTGACTATACTTGCCGAACCTGCTGTACACGTGCTTACCCATCAAATAGAGACGGTAACCGCTGGATATGTAAGAAAAAAATCAGTGCTTTTTGCTCTTTCATCTGGGGTAGGACTTGCAGTTGCTCTTTCCATGATAAGAATACTCGTGCCTCAGATTCAGCTTTGGCATTATCTTTTACCTGGTTACGCACTTGCACTGGCCCTTACTTTTATTGTACCAAAGTTGTTTGTCGGTATAGCATTTGATGCGGGAGGAGTAGCTACAGGCCCTATAACGGCTACTTTTATACTGGCATTTACCCATGGAGCTGCAAATGCAAGGGTGGGTGCGGATCTTCTTGTGGATGGGTTTGGGATGATAGCAATGGTAGCTCTCATGCCTATAATTACTCTTCAAATCCTGGGTCTGGTTTTTAAGATGAAGACTAAGAAAAATAAAAAGAAAAAGGATGTGTCATGATATGGAGCTAAATAGATTTGATTTTGATATGAATGTTGTGATAGTCAAATGTGGCATGGGAAGCAAGGTGCTCTCTATAGCGAGGAGTAGCGGCATTTGCGGAGGGACTATAATCATAGGTAGAGGGACTGTAAAAAATGCTTTTCTTAAGTTTTTTGAACTTGATCAGAGCCGGAAGGAAATAGTTATGGTTATTTCCAACCGTAAATCTGGATGTTCTTTTTTGGAAAAAATATATAAAGAATTAAAACTTGATAAACAGGGGAATGGAATTGCCTTTTCAATTCCTGTAATTAATGTAATAGGGACCAAACATTGTATGGGAGATGAAGAACAGGATTGCAAAGGAGATAATAAAATGTTTTTATATAATTCGATTTTCGTAATAGTTGAAAGAGGAAACGCACAGACTGTGGTTGATGTGGCAAATGATGCCGGAGCAAGAGGTGCGACTATAATAAATGCAAGAGGTGCCGGGGTACATGAGACACAAAAAATATTTGCCATTGAAATAGAACCAGAAAAAGAGATAGTGCTTCTTCTAGTGGACAGCGCAAAAACAGAAAAAGTATGCGAGCATATTTCTAACCAGTTGGAATTAGAAGAACCAGGTAAAGGAATAATGTTTGTACAAGGAGTAAATAAGGTATATGGACTTTACTAAACTGATATAGTTTTGTTTCTTTGGGTATACTAAAAGCATAACAAAACATACAAAAGGGGATAAAATTATGAAAAGAATAAGACTTGTTCTGGGAGACATAAGCAGACAAAATACGGATGCCATAGTAAATTCTGCCCACGAATCACTTGCGCCTGGAGGAGGAGTGTCTGGGGCGATTCACGCGGCTGCAGGACGCGAACTTGCAAAAGAGTGCCAGGAATTTGAGGGACTAAGTGCAGGGGAGGCTGTAATGACAAAGGGTTATAATCTTCTTGCAAGGCATGTTATACACACGGTAGCCCCAAGATGGTACGAAGGAGCTGCTGACAGAGAACAAAAACTTGGCAGTTGCTACATCAATAGCCTCAAGCTTGCTGATGAATATGGTATTGAGACGATATCATTTCCATCAATTGGTACTGGTATATTCAAAACTCCTGTGGAAACGGGTGCAAGAATAGCAGTAAGCGCTGTAAAAGATTTTCTTAAAGACAACGATTCTATAGATTATGTAGTTTTTGTGCTGTATTCCGATAAAGTTATGAAAATATATCAGGAGCTGATTTATCAGTAGAGGAGAACATGATGAACAAGATAACCTATAACAGGCTTGTAAGAAACAAAATTCCACATATAATTGAAGCTGATGACAAAGAAGTAGTATATGAGGTGCTGTCAACTGATGATTATATGACTATGCTTGATGAAAAGCTGATCGAAGAGATGATGGAATATCAGGACAGCAAGGATTCAGAAAAGCTTGCAGATATATTAGAGGTTGTATACACCATTGCAAGGCTTAAGGGAGTGTCTTCATCAGAACTTGAAGATATGCGTAAGCAAAAAGCAGAGCAAAAAGGAGATTTTTCAGAAAAAATATTTTTGAAAGAAGTCATAATAAAATAGATATAAAATCACATTTCAAAAATGTATTTCATGAGGGGGTGTAAATACATGCAAATATGTTGCACAAAAAAGCTCACCAATGTATCTGGGGTAGAAGTAGATGATACTTACAGTGAAAAAAACAAATTTTTTATATGGAGTGCAAACATAACCTGTG
The DNA here is from genome assembly GCF_000423525.1 of Proteocatella sphenisci DSM 23131. Taxonomy (GTDB): domain Bacteria; phylum Bacillota; class Clostridia; order Peptostreptococcales; family Filifactoraceae; genus Proteocatella; species Proteocatella sphenisci. The sequence continues at coordinate 91,911 of NZ_KE384028.1, forward strand.
TAAGATGCAGGAAAATGCTTGTAGCAGTAAACGATTGTACAGATTTTTGTTTTGTGAAATATGGAATAGAAATTGAGGATTTTAAAAATCTTGAAAATTATCTAAGGTCAGGAATAAGAAAAGCATTTTTAGACGAACTTATTGAAGCAAAAGTTATAGATGATTATCTTGATAATGCCGGTAAAATAGTTTTTTCATGCACAAAGGGACCGTCTCATGTGTCAAAACTCAATATGGCAGTAATGAGGGCTGAGTCATACTGCAGATGTTTTGATGCCAGCCAGATATATCAATTAGAGGCAACAAGGATGACCAACGGACATGTAGATTATTATTATGGTGAAGGGAAAAAGCCATACGAAAACCTTAGAAGGCAGATAAGGCTTATGAAATAAAGGAGCTGCAATATGAAGATAGGAGACACAAAAAGGCTGTATATAGTGGAAGCGAAAGAATCAGACATAGATATGATAATGGAGATAGAAAATCATAAAGACAACAGGGATTTCATATGGCAGGGGACAGTCGAACAGCATATAAATGAGATAAATAGCGATGACAGTATGCTTCTTAAATTTGAAGCAAAAAAAGATAAACATTGCATCGGATATTGTCTTGTAGCCTTGGACAGGAAGTCTGAAAGATTTGAACTAAGACGAATAGCCATAACTGAAAAAGGAAAAGGTTATGGAAGAGAAGCAATCAGCGCTTTGATAAAATATGCATTTAAAGAGCTGGGAATGAATAAATTTTGGCTCGATGTTTATCCGGACAACAAAGTTGGAATTGTATTATATGAAAGCCTTGGCCTTAAAAAAGAAGGAGTACTTAGACAAAATTATAAATCAGACAGAGGTTATCTTGATCAGATTGTATATTCCATGCTCAGGTCAGAGTATAAGGAATTTTAAATAAGAAAGGCAGGTTTATAATGTCTTACAGTCCAAATTTAGGAAGCAGTATAACTAACACAAAGATGAGGACTCCGAATAATATTTCGGATTTTTCGGGGATGTGCGCGGTATGTTCGATGAACTGTACAGGAAGCTGTGAAATAGGGCTTTCTGCACTCAGGGGTTCGGAGGCTATATATCCATATGAACTCAACAACAACCAGTTTGCATCCGAAAAAACTTATCCTCTGGATTTTTCACACTTCAGCATCAATGGCAGAGTTTTTGGAGCAAAGGGATGCCCGGAGAATTCATATTCGGTGACTTTTCCAAATGCAGATATAAGCTGCGATTTTGGAGTCAGGGCCAAGATAAAGCTCAAGGCTCCAATAATACTTCCGGCAATGGCAAAGCTCAACTGGAAGGACTATTTTGCAGGGGCTGCACTTGCGGGTGTGCTTGTAGTGATTGGTGAAGATGTAGCTGGAAAAGACAAAAACCTCGTACTTGAAAATGGCAGAGTGGTTTCATCGCCTCTTATAGAGGAGATGCTAGGCGCATTTCGTGATTATGACAGAGGATTTGGCGATATAATTCTTCAGGCAAACTATGACGACGAAAATTTAGGCGTGCTTGATTATGGTATTACAAAGCTTGGCGTTAAGTCTGTAGAGCTAAAATTCGGACAAGCAGCCAAGGGGATTCAGGGAATGGGAAGAGTAAAGACTATAGAAGAAGCTCTTGCACTTCAGGAAAAAGGCTACATAGTTCATCCGGATCCTTCGGATCCTGTGGTAGCCAGTGACTATATAGATGGTAAAGGACCAGTATTTGAAAAGATAGGAAAACTTCCTGTATGGAATGAAGAGATTCTCTCTAGCCGAATTGCGCAGTTAAGAAAGCTTGGAGCAGAAAGAATCTGTTTTAAAACAGGGCCTTTTGCTACGGAAGATATTATTAGGATACTAAAGATAGCTTCTGTAAATGACATTGACCTTGTGACAATAGATACCGCCGGAGGGGGATCTGGAAACAGTCCTGTGAAAATGATGAACGAGTGGGGAATACCCGCGGTTTATCAGGAGAGCATAGTTTATAATATACTCAAAAAAATGGAAAGCCGTAATTACAGAATTCCTGCAGTAGCTATTGCAGGAGGCTTTGCTATGGAAGATCATGTGCTTAAGAGTCTTGCTCTTGGAGCTCCTTATGTCAAGCTTATAGGTATAGGCCGCGCTGCTATGGCAGCTGCACTTTCGGGTAAAAAAGTGGGTGAGCTTATTGAAGAGGGAAATGTTCCTAAGGAATATCAGAGATTTGGGAATACAAAAGAAGCGATATTTGGAGAATTGCCACAACTGAGAAAGTTGTATGGCGAAAGAGCCAATCAAATGTCCACTGGGGCTGTAGGTCTTTATTCATATATCAACAGAATTTCAGATGGAGTGAAACAGCTTATGGCACTCAACAGAAAGTTTGCTCTTGAGTATATAGACAGATCGGATATAGTCCCTCTTACAGATATTGCAGCGAGAGTCTCTGGAATAGATGATCCTATGAAATCTGCAGAAAAAGCCATTGACTTATTCATATAAAATATGGTATTTTTAAATCGGTTAGTCAAAACTAACCGATTTTTTAATGACATTTTCTAATTATTGTATTAAAATAGAGAGAGAAGTGGAGGATTGATTTTATGAAAAAAAGGATATTGATGATAATTCTTGCATCTGTACTTGGTCTTACTGCATGCAGCAGTGAAACGCTAGAAAGCCAGACAGAGAATAATGAAGGAAAATTTAAAATTGTTTCTACGGTTTTCCCAGGTTATGATTTTGCAAAAAATATAGCTGGTGAAAATGCTCAAATCTCGCTTCTTCTTCCGCCTGGGTCAGAGAGCCATTCCTATGAGCCTTCTCCACAGGACATAATAAAAATTCAAAATGCGGATCTTTTTATATATGTTGGAGGAGAATCTGAAGACTGGGTTTCGAGAATACTTGACACCATGGAGACTAAGGTGAAGACTCTTAGTATGATGGAAGTGGTAGAGGTATATGAAGAAGAGACAGTAGAAGGTATGCAGCACGACCATGATGAATCTGATCACGATGAATCGGGCCACGATGAAGTTGCTTATGATGAACATGTGTGGACTTCTCCTGTCAATGCAATAAAGATAAGCAGGGCTATTTCTGACATGCTTGTAGAGACGGATCCTGAAAATGCTCAGCTTTATTCTGAAAATGCAGAGGTCTACATCCAAAAACTGGATAAGCTGGATAAAGATTTTAAAGAGTTTTTTGATACTGTGGACAATAAGCTCCTTATTTTTGGAGACCGTTTCCCGCTAAGGTATTTTGTTGAAGAATATGGTCTGGATTATTATGCAGCATTTCCAGGCTGCAGTTCGGAGTCTGAACCAAGTGCGGCTACTATAGCTTTTTTGATTGATAAGGCAAAAGAAGAAAATATTAGTACTATATTTAATATAGAGTTTTCAAATCACAGGATTTCTGACAGTATAGCTGAGGCTACGGGAAGCGAGACAGCACTTTTTCATACGTGTCACAACGTATCTAAAGAAGAAATGGATGCTGGAGAGGATTATATATCTCTCATGACTCAGAATCTTGAAAGGCTGAAAGGGGCAATGAAGTAATGGCACTTATTGACTGCAGAAACATTAGCCTTTCTTATGAAAATAATGTGGTTATCTCGGATCTTTCATTCAAGGTTTGTCAGGGCGACTATATATGTATAGCGGGCGAAAATGGGTCTGGAAAGAGCACTATGTTAAAGTCCATGCTTTCTCTCAAGGATCTTTCGGATGGAGAGATTATTTTTGGAGATGGACTTCAAAAAAATGAAGTAGGGTATCTTCCCCAGCAGACAGATATACAAAAAGACTTTCCTGCAAGTGTATGGGAAATAGTACTATCTGGTTGCCTGAATTCAAGAGGACTGAGACCTTTTTATTCGAAATCAGATAAGGCAAAAGCTAAGAATAATATTGAGAAATTAAGCATAGGCCACCTTATATCTGCTCCATATAATGAACTTTCGGGAGGCCAGCAGCAGAGGGTCTTACTTGCAAGGGCGCTTTGTGCTACTAAAAAGATACTTCTGCTGGATGAACCTGTATCTGGGCTGGATCCCCTTGTTACAGCTGAGCTTTATCAGATAATAAAAGGCATAAATGATGAGGGAATAACGATAGTAATGGTTTCTCATGACGTAAAAACGGCAGTAAAATTTGCTTCTCATATACTTCATCTTAGGAACAAGTCTGGATTTTTTGGGACTAAAGAGGATTATATAAAAAGCAGGGAATACAAGATTTTCATGGGAGGTGCAGAGATTGATTGATATTTTCATGGAGATGCTTTCTTATCCTTTCATGATGAGGGCTATAATAGTTGGAGTCCTGGTTGCTCTTTGCAGTGCGCTTCTTGGAGTGAGCCTTGTACTCAAGCGATATTCTATGATCGGGGACGGCCTTTCTCATGTGGGGTTTGGGGCACTTGCAATAGCAACAGCCACAAGATGGGCCCCTCTTGCGGTTTCTATACCACTCGTGCTTGCTGCTGCATTTTTTCTGCTCAGGATAAGTGAGAACAGCAAGATAAAGGGAGATTCGGCTATAGCCCTTATTTCGACGGGTTCGCTTGCTATAGGGGTAATGGTCATATCTATGACATCTGGCATGAATATAGACGTGTACAACTACATGTTTGGAAGTATATTGGCAATAAACAAAAGCGATGTAGTACTAAGCGTGATACTCTCTTTAATAGTCTTGGTGCTCTACCTGTTTTTCTACTCCAGGATATTTGCAGTAACATTTGACGAGAGTTTTGCAAAGGCTACGGGTATAAATGCGGGTATGTATAACATGCTTATTGCACTGCTTACGGCGGTTACCATAGTGCTTGGGATGAGGCTTGTCGGAGCGCTTCTTATTTCGAGCCTTATAGTATTTCCGGCTGTAACTTCGATGAGGCTCTTTAAGAGTTTCAGATCTGTAGTAATATCTTCTGCAATTATTTCGGTGGTGTCATTTCTTGTAGGAATAATGGCCTCATATATTTATGCAACACCAGCTGGAGCAAGTGTTGTAACTTTTAATATAATGTTATTTTTTATCTTTTCATTTACTGGATTTGTTACAAGAAGGAACCGAGTTTAGGTGTTGACATATGAGTTAATCGGAGTATAATTAAAATGTATGGGGCATATGCCTGAAACTCGGAAATTTTAAAATTCAAGAATAGAGGAGATAATAATATGAGTGATAGCTGTACACAAAACTGCGGAAGTTGTTCAACTGAATGTGGGGACAGAACGGAAAAATTTAATGATTTTGCAGAAACACCTCACGATCTGAGCAATATAAAGAAGGTAATTGGTATAGTAAGTGGCAAGGGCGGAGTTGGAAAATCGCTTGTGACTTCTATGATGGCTGTAACTATGCAAAGAAGAGGACATAATGCGGCAATACTGGATGCGGACATAACTGGACCTTCTATACCTAAGGCATTTGGGATAAAGGAAAAAGCTCATGCAACTGAGGTGGGACTTTATCCTATAAAGACAAAAACTGGTATAGATGTAATGTCTGTGAATTTGCTGCTTGAAAATGATACTGACCCAGTTGTATGGAGAGGGCCTATAATTGCAAATGCAGTAAAGCAGTTTTGGACTGATGTTATATGGGAAGATGTGGATTATATGTTCATAGACATGCCTCCTGGAACAGGCGATGTTCCTCTTACTGTATTTCAGTCAATAAGAGTGGATGGTATAATAATAGTTACTTCTCCCCAGGAACTTGTTTCTATGATTGTGACAAAGGCAGTAAAGATGGCAGAAATGATGAATATTCCTATAGTTGGGCTTGTGGAGAATATGTCATATTTCAAATGTCCTGATTGCGAAGTAGAGCACAGGATTTTTGGAGATTCCAACATAGATAAGATAGCGCAGGATCACAACTTGAAAGTGCTTGCAAAACTTCCTATGAATCCTCAATTTGCAGCTGGATGTGACAGAGGTATGATAGAGCTTTTTGGTGGAAACTGGTTTGACAATCTGGCTCAAAATCTGGAAGACAATTATTAAAGACGATTATTAAAAATTAAAGCCTCTCATATAGGGAGGCTTTTTTAGAATCTGAGCATATAATAAAGGAGAAATGATAATGGCTATTGAAAGAGCAAAAACATATCTTGAAAAATGGGGTATGGATAAAAAGGTAATGGAATTTGATGTTTCAAGTGCAACTGTGGAGCTTGCAGCTCGGGCGCTTGGATGTGAAATGGCAAGGATTGCAAAGACTCTTTCTTTTAGAAAAGATGAAGGGTGCATGCTGGTTGTATGTGCAGGCGATGCAAGAATAGATAATTCGAAATACAAAAAGAAGTTTGAGAAAAAAGCAAAGATGCTGACGCCAGATGAAGTCTGTGAAATGGTGGGTCATGATGTGGGAGGAGTTTGTCCGTTTGGGGTTAAGGAAGGTGTGGAAATTTTTTTGGACGAATCCCTAAAGCGCTTTGATACTGTGTTTCCGGCATGTGGAAGCTCTAACAGTGCTATAGAGTTAACTATTGCTGAACTTGAAATTATGTCAGGATCTTATGGATGGGTAGATGTCTGCAAAGCCTGGGAAAGCGGGGAATAATGATAGAGACAGAGCGCATTAGATTTTTGAATTCACAAGATATAAAAGACAGACCCTATGTGGTTTACTGGATGCAGAGCGCACAAAGAGTCGAGTACAATCATGCCTTAATCTATGCGATAAATGAGGCTAACAGGTTAAAAAAAGACTTGCTTGTTTATCTGGGGATAACAGATTCTTATCCAGAGGCAAATTTGAGGCATTATAGATTTATGTTAGAGGGTATAAATGAAGTGAAAAGCAGGCTTGAAACGCTGGGCATAAGGATGATTGTATGCAGGTGTTCTCCTGAAGAGGGAATGATTGTCCTGAGTAAAAAAGCGGCACTTGCTGTTGTAGATATGGGCTACATGAAACATGAAAGAGCCTGGAGAAGCAGGTGTGCATCTTTGATTGACTCCAGGTTTGCTCAAATAGAGACCAATGTTATAGTGCCTGTGGAAACAGCATCTGTTAAGGAAGAATATTCTGCGGCTACTCTAAGAAGAAAGCTGGACAAGATAAAAGATCCTTTTATAGTTCTGCCCGAGGAAGAAGATTATCTGGGTGCCTATGTAAGCAAGGAACTGATCCCTGAGTTTGATATTTCTGATATTGACAGTGCACTCAGTAAGCTTGAAATTGACCATTCAGTAGGAGCAGTTGATGAATTCAAAGGGGGGACAGCAAAAGCCAAAGAGCTCCTTGATTATTTTCTTGAGGAGAGTTTTCTTTATTATAGTTCCAAAAGAAATGATCCGTCTTATGACTATTGTTCAAACCTAAGCCCCTATCTTCATTTTGGACAAATTTCACCAATATATGTATACATAAGAGCGCTCAATTATGAAACTGCAGACCCTGATTTTTCTGATTCTAGAAAATCTTTTTTAGAAGAGCTGTTTGTAAGACGAGAGCTGGCTATAAATTTTGTCTATTACAATCCGCTTTATGACTCTTATGAATGCCTTCCTGACTGGGCGAAAAAGACGCTTGCAAAGCACAGCGCTGATTTAAGGCCTTACATTTATTCTAAAGAAGATTTGGAAAGAGGCCTGACCCATGATGAATACTGGAATGCAGCTCAGTTGCAAATGGTAAAAAATGGCAAAATGCATGGATACATGAGGATGTATTGGGGCAAGAAGGTTCTTGAATGGAGGCCTTCTCCAATGGATGCATATAATACTCTCTTATATCTAAATAATAAATATGAGCTTGATGGAAGGGATCCAAACGGATTTGCAGGAGTGGCATGGTGTTTTGGAAAGCACGACAGGCCGTGGGGAGAGAGGGATGTATTTGGAAATGTCAGATACATGGTATACTCAGGACTCAAGCGTAAATTTTCTATGGAAAAATACCTGGACAAAGTAAAGTGATAAGAATCAATTCTTGACAAAAAGCGTCCTTATCATTTATATTAAACTGTAAAGAAAAAATATTGTAAAGAAAAAGCAATGTATGAAATAGAAATTGAGAGGAAGTCGACAATGAGTAACAAACCGTTTAACACTAAGGAAGGTAATTTTGATTTTACTGTCTATAGAATGCTTTCTGAGAAAAACGTAACCACCCTTAGAAAAATTGCTAAGCATCACAAGTTAAAGGGATACAGCAAAATGAAAAAAGATGAGCTGCAAAGCTGTCTTGGAGGCGTGATTTGTGAAAAAGAAAGACTGCCGGAATCGTTGTATTTATTAGATAATAAAAAATGGACATTTTTTAAAGAACTTATTTGCGAAGATTATATGGAGCTTGACCAAAAGCTTGATGAGACAGCGACATATCTTGAAAACCTTGGTATAGCATTCAGGTTTTCTGATAAGAAGCTCAACTATGCCACAATCCCTGCTGAAATTAAAACAATATTTGCAGAGATATGTGACTCAAAGTTTTTGGAAAAAAGAGAGAGGTTTTCTCTTTACGATGATTATGCAAATGCATCTATGGCTCTTTATGGTCTCGTAAGGACTGATGAGCTTGTTGAGATTTTTGAAAGTCTAAACAAAAGAGTAAAAGAATCTGGAGACATAATCGAGGCAATAGAAGGTTTTTCCAAAAATGGAGCGGACTACTGCATATTTGAGGATTATATAGTAAGCAGGGCTTTTGAAGATAATGATTTTGAAGATGTCCCAACATTCGCAGACATAATATACGCCAATCCAAGATATGCTCCTGCTGAAAAGGAGTTTTTGAAATATAGATCTTATGAATATTATGAAATAACACCTCAGATAAGAGCACTAAAAAAGTATCTTTTAACTAACACTAAAACAGAAAATTTTGTTGCAAATATTATTGTGGATGAAATTCATCATCTGAGTGCTGTTAAGGGTAGTCCTCAGGAATTTGTGGATGTTTTTAATAAGTATAAGATAATTACAAAAGAAGAACAGGTTTATGATTTGATGAATCTAGTCCATGAGGTGAGCCTGAATACCAGACTGGTAGGAAATCACGGTCATACCCAACTGGAGATAATGGAAATAAACGGAGTAGTCCCTGAAAAGAAAACTCCTGAGAAAAAAATGCCTGTAATCTCAGAAAAGACTGGAAGAAATGAGCCGTGCATCTGCGGAAGCGGAAAGAAATACAAAAAATGCTGCGGAGTATAAATAAAGACACGAAGAAAGCTTTGTTAAGAGCTTTCTTTTAGTTTGCAAAAACAGTAAAATGATTATATAATAGACAGATACGATTAAAATTTAATTTAGGCAAGGACAGTGAAAAGACATGGTGGTACTTGGAATAGATCCAGGGCTTGCAATAGTAGGTTATGGAATAATTGAACATATTGGAAACAGCTACAAGGTACTTGATTATGGAGTTATAAATACTCCGGCAAAAACGAGTTATGCTATAAGAATAAAGATGATATATGATGCTATGAACAAACTTCTTGCTACATATGAAATTGATGAGGTAGCCATCGAAGAACTGTTTTTTAACAAGAATACAAAAACGGCTATGGACGTGGCTCAGGCCAGGGGAGCGATTGTACTGTCTTGTATGAACAGCAATCTTAAAATATTTGAATATACTCCACTGCAGGTAAAGCAGGGTATATGCGGATACGGAAGGGCTGACAAAAAACAGGTTCAGAGCATGGTCAAGAGTCTGCTCAACCTAAAAGAAATACCAAAGCCGGACGATGCGGCAGATGCACTCGCTATTGCTATTGGCCACTTGAGCACAAGACGATTTTCAAGTATGTTTCAAGTTTAAAAACATTATTAAGGAGAAAAAATGTTTGGATATATAAAAGGTATTGTAACTGAGATTTTCCTCAATTATGTTATAATTGAAAACTCAGATATTGGTTTCAAGCTTTCTACGTCTCAGTTCACCAACCGAAAGCTGGAGATTGGCAAAGAGGCAAAGCTGTACACAAAGCTAAATGTAAGAGAAGATGATATATCACTTTTGGGATTTGCTGACAGAAGAGAGCTCAAGATGTATGAACTGTTGAACAGTGTTTCTAAGGTGGGGCCAAAGGTCGCATTTTCAGTACTTTCGACATATGATACAGATTCGCTGCAAGCTATAATAAACAACTCAGATGCTACACTTCTTGCAAAATCACCCGGAGTGGGCAAAAAAACTGCGGAGAGGATTATACTCGAACTCAGGGACAAGGTAGACAAAAAGGCCGTGGGAATGCAGCCAAGCATATATAATATATTTGAGGCTGATTACGATGAAGCTATAGAGGTTTTAATCAGTCTTGGATTTAGCAAGATGGAATCATCAAAGGCAGTAGAAGCTGCAAAGGCTGAAAATCTGGCGTCTGATACAAGTGAAATCATAAAGATCTCACTGGGGAAATTAAGCAAGATTTAGATAGTTTGGAGGAGCAATGTTTGGAGGAGCAATATTTGATGAAGACAGACTGATAAGTTCTTCTTATCAGAAAGATGATAATGAGATTGAAAATTCGCTAAGGCCCAAGAGTCTGGATGAATATATAGGGCAGACTCAGGTAAAAGAGCAACTGGATATTTTTATAAAAGCGGCAAGGTTAAGAGGGGAGCAGCTTGACCACGTGCTTCTTTATGGACCTCCAGGACTTGGAAAAACTACGCTCTCAGCAATAATTGCCAATGAGATGGGTGCCAATTTCAAGATAACTTCGGGGCCGGCTATTGGTCACTCTGGAGATTTGGCTGCAATACTTACTAATCTTATGGATAATGACGTGCTTTTCATAGACGAGATACACAGACTAAACAGAACTGTAGAAGAAATACTCTACCCTGCCATGGAGGACGGCTGCCTGGATATAATAATTGGAAAGGGGCCTTCTGCAAGATCGATAAGACTAGATCTTCCAAAGTTTACTCTAGTTGGCGCTACTACAAGGAGCGGAATGCTGACTTCTCCACTGCGAGACAGGTTTGGGGTAATACTCAATTTGGATCTTTATGATCCTGAGGATCTGTTTAAGATAATAAACAGGTCTGCTGGAATTCTTGGAGTCGAAATAGATGATGAGTCTGGAGTAGAGCTTGCAAGAAGGTCCAGAGGAACACCAAGGATTGCAAACAGGTTGCTTAAAAGGGTAAGAGATTATGCCCAGGTAAGAGGCGATGGCTCTATAACCCTTGGCACTGCCAGGGATGCCCTTACTATGTTTCAGGTTGACGAAGAAGGACTGGACATGGTGGATAAGAGGCTTATGCTTGCTATAATAAATAAGTTTTCTGGTGGTCCTGTGGGAGTTGAAACTCTTGCGGCATCAGTTGGAGAAGATAGAGAGACTATCGAAGAAGTATATGAGCCATATTTGATACAAAAGGGTTTTCTCGATAGAACCCCAAGAGGCAGAGTGGCTACAGAAACTGCTTATGAACATTTTGGGATAAAGAGAGCGAGGGATTAAGATGATGGCTAAGAATAATTCTCATATTATTTCTGTTCTTATCATTTCAGTATTTATGTTTATGCTAAATCCGTATGTTTCATATTCGCAAAGTCGCTATGACAACAGTTTTCCTGTGAGAGTGGGAATTTTTTATGGATCTGTTTCAAAGGCTTCATATGCTGTGTCTGGGACCAATATACAAATATATGATTCTTCTAAAAAAGCTATAGAAACGGGAGCCGCTTCTTTAAAGGTTTCGCTCAGTTCCAATATATATGTAAGTTCTATGTCGGAAAACTCATATGAAGATGCTGTGCAGTCAGCAAAAAAATATTCAGACAAGGCTCTCGTTTATTACAACAATGGGGAGTTTTATGCAGGGAGCACAGTTCCAAATGCAGATTTAATTCCTGCACTTGGATCTAAGGCCATTTTTACGCTCGATGATGGAAGATTGATTGCTTGTGAGGGGAGTAAAGTCATAGGCCTTTCTTCGGAGGATTCTGTAACGGCTCTGGAGAATGTAAAATATAGAGGCAAGTTAAATTTTTATATAAAAGGATCTAGTTTGTATGCCATAAATGAGGTTGGGATGCAGGACTATCTATATGGGGTGGTTCCTAAGGAAATGGTGTCAAGCTGGGAAATAGAAGCCCTCAAAGCTCAGGCGATTGTGGCAAAAAACCATACTATAACAAACTATAACAAACATGCGGCTGATGGATTTAATGTATGCAAGAGTACTCACTGCCAAGTTTATGGTGGTTACAGCGCTGAGCAGGAAAAAACCAATCAGAGTGTGGATAAAACTGAGGGCATTGTTATGATGTATAAGGGGGCTCCGGCTGAGGCTTATTTTCATTCCAGCAGTGGAGGACGCACTGAATCCATAGGTAACATGTGGAATTATGGACTTGATTATATGTCTGGGGTAAAGGATCCATATTCTACTGGAACGCCTTATGACAACTGGGAGGCTATTCTTTCTGCTTCTGAAATTGAGCAGGCCCTGCTCAGATACAACTACGATGTGGGCACGGTAGTTGGCATAAAGATACTTGAGATTTCGGAAAATGACAGAGTAATGAAGCTTGGGGTGCTTGGAACAAAGGGAATGAAAATCCTTGAAAAAGATGGGATAAGAACTGTACTGGGATCTTCAAAATTCAAGAGCACTTATTTTACATTAACAGATACAGGTGTTCGGAGCAGCTCAGCATTAGAGCGAAATAGATCAGACATTAATATACAAGACAATGGACTCAAGAATGCATTTGACAAACTGGATAGTTTTGTAAGTACGAGAATTTCGGATGAAGCGCAGAACTTCGTTTCGGGAAGCTCATTTGTATTCAGTGGAAGAGGATTTGGACATGGGATAGGCCTTAGTCAGTATGGTGCCAACAACATGGCCAAAGAAGGAAATGATTTTAAGGATATAATAAATTATTATTTTAAAGGTGTTACAATAGGATAATCTAAATATATAATTAAGGAATGGGAATATACAGTGAATACAAAAGATTTTTATTACGATCTGCCACAAGAAAGGATCGCACAGACTCCTCTCAAGGACAGGAGCAAGTCAAAGCTGATGGATTTTGACAAAAACACAGGAAGTGTCAGTCACAGGATTTTTGAAGATATTGTAAATGATTTTGGTGAAAACGATCTACTGGTTTTAAATAATACGAGAGTGCTTCCTGCAAGAATGTATGGAATAAAAGAGGAAACCGGGGCAAAGATAGAAATACTGCTTACAAAGAGGATAGCTCTTAAAACGTGGGAAGTAATGGCAAAACCTGCAAAAAGGCTGCGTCATGGCGCTAAGGTAAAATTTTCAGATGAGCTTTCAGCAAGGGTAACTGAAGAACTTGAAGAAGGGATGAGAATTCTCGAGTTTGAATATGAGGGTGTGTTTGAAGAGATTATAGAAAAAATAGGAACTATGCCCCTGCCTCCATATATAAAAGAAAAACTTACAGACCAGGAGAGATACCAAACTGTATATTCTAAAATAAAAGGCTCATCGGCCGCTCCTACAGCAGGGCTTCACTTTACTGAGGAAATTCTTGATATACTTGAAAAAAAAGGAGTACAGATAGAGTACGTGACTCTGCATGTGGGCCTTGGAACCTTTAAGACGGTTTCTGTGGAAGATGTGGAGAACCATGTTATGCACAGTGAGTATTACAAGATTGACGAAGAAACTGCAAATAGAATAAATCTTGCGAAGGCTAAGGGTAAAAAGATTACATGTGTTGGTACTACTAGTGTGAGGACTATTGAGTCTGCTGCAGTTGATGGAAAACTGAAAAATCTTGAAGGAGAGACTCAGATATTTATCTATCCTCCTTATAAATTCAAGATGGTGGACGCGCTTGTTACTAATTTTCATCTTCCTGAGTCTACTCTGATAATGCTTATATCAGCTTTTTCTGACAGAGAAAAGATTCTAAATGCATATGATACAGCGGTAGAGGAAAAATACAGGTTCTTCAGTTTTGGGGATGCCATGTATATTCATTAGATAAAAACGATTTAAATTAAGGAGAAAAAATGCCAGCTATTAGATACGAATTGATTAAAACATGTAAACAATCTGGAGCAAGGTTGGGAAAGCTCTATACTCCACATGGAGTAATTGATACGCCTATATTCATGCCAGTTGGGACACAAGCTACTGTAAAGGCTATGACCCCTGAAGAGCTCAAGGAGATGGATGCGAGAATTATACTTTCAAATACCTACCATCTTTATATGAGGCCGGGACATAAGCTTATTGAAAAAGCGGGCGGTCTTCACAAGTTTATGAACTGGGACAGAGCAATACTGACGGACAGTGGTGGTTTTCAGGTATTTAGTCTGGGGAACCTGAGAAAGATAAAAGAAGAAGGCGTGGAGTTCAGATCACATATAGATGGATCAAAGCACTTCATAAGTCCTGAAAAAGCTATAGAGATACAAAATTCTCTTGGTGCAGATATAATAATGAGCTTTGACGAATGCGCGCCATATCCAGCAGAATATGATTATGTAAAAAAATCTATGGAAAGAACTTCGAGATGGGCAAAGAGAGGGCTTGATGCCCACCAGAGGCCTCATGATCAGGCTCTGTTTGGGATAATACAAGGCGGTATGTATAATGATTTGAGATATGAATCAGCAATGCAGCTCATCGACATGGATTTTCCTGGATATTCAATAGGCGGACTTTCTGTAGGGGAGCCCAAAGATATAATGAATGAAGTGCTCGAAAACCTTACACCACACATGCCTGTCAACAAGCCCAGGTACCTTATGGGGGTTGGAAGTCCAGATGATCTTATAGAAGGCGTTATAAGAGGTGTGGACATGTTTGACTGTGTACTTCCTACAAGGATTGCCAGAAATGGAACGGCGCTTACTTCAAGAGGCAAGCTGGTTGTAAGAAATGCGACATATCAGGAAGATTTTACACCTATGGACCCTGAATGTAACTGCTATGCATGTCGAAATTATACAAGAGCATATATAAGGCATCTTGTTAAGGCGGATGAGATATTAGCTTCGAGACTCATAACTACCCACAATCTTCATTTTCTTCTTAATTTGATGAAAAACGTAAGAGAAGCCATCATGCAAGACCGTCTGCTTGATTTTAGAACAGAATTCTTTGAAAAGTATGGCTATAAACTATAGATTTATAATCTAAAATGTAGTATTATCTAATAAGACGTACATTTTAAGGAGGATGAAATGGGAGCACAACAAATTGTAAATCTTGTAATACCTGTAGGTTTTCTTGCAGTTTTTTATTTTTTACTTATCAGGCCTCAGCAAAAAAGAGACAAATCGATAAAGTCTATGAGGGAAACTCTTAAGCCAGGTGACGATGTTGTCACGATTGGTGGTATAGTTGGAAAAATAACTAAAGTAACTGATGAAAGCGTGACTATTGAGGTTGGAGCCGACAAGACTCGAATTATAGTAGAAAAGTGGGCGATTGGAAAATTGCTTGAATCAAAGTAGAATAGTTTAAAAATTTGATTAATTTCTAAAAATCTTCTGCTTATGCAAGTGGAAGATTTTTTTGGATATAATCTGATGGTTTTTATAAAAAAGGAGAAATTGTAATGAATATAGAATTTATGGGAAACAGCCCAAACATTTCAAAAAACGCTTTTTGTGCACCAAATGCCGCAATAATTGGGTCTGCAGAAATAAGTGATGATGCAAGCATATGGTTTGGAGCATGTATAAGGGCCGACAACAATAAAATATTCATAGGAAAAGGAACCAACATACAAGATCTTACCATTATACATGTCGACGATGATACTCCTGTACATATAGGAGAAAATGTGACTGTGGGCCATAGCTGTATAATACATGGGGCTAACATTGAAGACAATGTGCTTGTTGGTATGGGTTCACTTATTATGGACAGAGCAAAGGTTGGCAGAGACACTATAATTGGAGCAGGGTCTTTAATTCCATCTGGCAAAGAAATTCCTTCTGGAGTTCTTGTTATGGGTAGACCGGCAAAAGTAGTTAGAGAACTTACACAAGAAGAGATTTTAAGTATTACAAAATCTGCGGTAGATTATGCTGCAAATTCAAAAAAATATATATTATAAGGAGTATTTATGAAAAACTCGAGGAGCAAATCAGCTTTTTTTCTTGTTGTGATTTTAATTGCAACTTTTGCATATACTGCTTTTGCAGGAATAAGTGCTGGAAATTTTGAAATTAGCAGTGCGGTTTCGAAAATAAAGCAGGGTCTGGATCTCAAAGGTGGAGTTTTTGTACTTTATGAGGCAGAAACAGAACTAAAAGGTAGTGAACTTAGTGATATAATGGATCAGACTATAGCGGTTTTCAGAAAGAGAATTGACTCTATGGGACTGACGGAACCATTTATAGTTAGAGAGGGAGAAAAAAGAATACGTATTGAGCTTCCTGGGGTGGAAAATGCTCAACAGGCACTTGACACCATAGGAAAGACTGCTCAGCTCCAGTTTATGACTATAAGAGAAGAAGTGGTTGTAACAGGAGCAGATGTAAAAAATGCCAAGGTTGTGATAGACACGCAAGATAATAAACCTATAGTGTCACTGGAGTTCACTCCTGAAGGAGTAAAGAAGTTTGCAGATGCTACGGCCAAACTTGCTGTTAATCAGGAACCTCTTTTGATAGTGCTTGATAAGGAAGTAATATCAAGTCCTACAGTTAATGTTGCCATACCTGATGGAAATGCAACTATTTCTGGTAATTTTACAATAGAAAGTGCATCTGAACTGGCAAATCTCATACGTGGAGGCGCGCTTCCTGTCAATTTCACGGAGGTACAAAGCTCTATAGTAACAGCGACCCTTGGAGAGGATGCTCTTGCAAGGAGCATTACAGGTGCCCTTATTGGTATAGCCCTTGTTATGATTTTTATGATAGTTTACTATAAAATACTAGGACTTTCTGCAGCTATTGCGCTTACTGGATATATGGTAATAGTAGCATATATATATCAGCTTATAGGAGTGACACTTACTCTTCCTGGAATTGCGGCACTTATTCTTTCGATTGGTATGGCAGTAGATGCGAATGTAATAATATTTGAGAGAATAAAAGAAGAAATAAGAGACGGTAAATCTGTAAGGGTTTCCATAGATACTGGATTCAAAAAAGCCATGTCAACAATACTTGATTCTCAGATAACAACCTTTATAGCAGGAACAGTACTCTACTATTTTGGAACGGGCCAGATAAAAGGATTTGCAATAACTCTTATGATAGGTATTGTTGCTTCTATGTTTACGGCACTCTTAGTAACAAAATTAATTCTCAGAAACATGGTAAATGGATTTTCAATTAAAGACAAAAAATTTTTTGGCGTTAAGGAGGATTAATTTATGAAACTAAAAAAAGACCTTAAAGTAATTGCAAATTACAAAAAATATTTCACTGTTTCT
Organism: Proteocatella sphenisci DSM 23131; assembly: GCF_000423525.1. Lineage (GTDB taxonomy): Bacteria > Bacillota > Clostridia > Peptostreptococcales > Filifactoraceae > Proteocatella > Proteocatella sphenisci. Next base: position 109,278 of record NZ_KE384028.1, read on the forward strand.
CTTGTTATAATCCTAATTGGAATGGCTCTTGCAGGTATTAGGGGCTTTAACTACGGGATAGACTTTACTGGAGGTACTCTGATAGAGATAAATATGAGACAGTACGTAACTACAGAAGAGATAAAAGAAATAACAGATAAATTTGACCCTGGCATGCAGATAAACTACATTGGTGAAGAAAAAGATGGAGTACAGCTAAAGACTACAATTGATCTCAATAATAAAAACAGGTCTGAGCTTTTTGGAGAATTTGCTTCGAAATACGATCTTAGCCAAAAAGACCTTGTAAAGTCTGAGCAATTTGGACCATCTATTGGAAAAGAGATAAAGACGAAGGCTATTGTTTCGGTTCTTATTGCAACAATTGCTATGCTTGTATATATTTCTTTCAGATTCAAATTGAATTTTGGAATAGCAGCTATAGCAGCGCTTATACACGATGTATTGTTTGTGCTTGCCCTATATTCTATATTTCAGATTCCGCTTAACAGTCCCTTTGTAGCAGCTATGCTTACTGTGGTTGGATATTCAATAAATGATACTATTGTTGTATTTGACAGGATAAGAGAAAATATGATAGGTGCAAAAAGAGATTCTTTTGGAGAAGTCGCAGATTTATCCATAAATCAGACAATTTCAAGATCTGTAAATACATCGCTTACTACACTTCTTGCAATAATAGCGCTTTATGTTATGGGTGTGGAATCCATTAAGGAATTTACTCTGCCCCTTATAGCAGGAATATCTGTAGGAGTATATTCTTCTATTTTTATTGCGAGTCCAATCTGGGTGCTTATAAACAGAGCCAGTCGAAAGAATCAGATAAAGAATCTGGGGTCAGCAAGCTATAAATAAAATGATACTAATTGATAAATAATTTTTATGTTTTTATACTTTTATATGTTTTATTTGTGTGTCAAATGGCTATATAAATATTGTGGGCTATTTTATTCAATTATTTATATAAGGAGGATTTGATATGGGATCAAGAGCTATAGAAATTGCTAATCTGGATGTAGAAAAACTTATTGAGATTTTGAATTCGGCGCTTGCTGAGGAATGGCTGGCTTATTATCAGTACTGGATAGGTGCAAGGCTTATGGAAGGCCCAATGAGATCTGAAGTAGAACCTGAACTTTTGCTTCATGCTGATCAGGAGCTTAATCATGCGGTATTGGTTGTAGGAAGGATAATTCAGCTTGGAGGAACTCCTGTAATAGACCCTAAAGACTGGTTAAAGCATGCAGGATGTGCATATGAGGCGCCGTCTGATCCATATATTGAAGAGATACTTAAACAAAACCTCAATGGAGAAAGATGCGCTATATCTCGTTATCAGCAGATTGCAGAGATGACAAACGGGAAAGACTATGCAACTTATCAGATGGCAGTTACCATACTCAATGAAGAACTGGAACACGAAGAAGACATTGAGGCTTGGCTGAAAGACATAGAAAGATTGAGAGATGATATAAGAAAATTAAGACTTTAATAAATAAAATATGCTTAAAAACAAATAACCACGACTCCAGAAATTTTACTGGGGCCTTGGTTATTTCCAGGTTATAAAATCTTATTTAAAATTTTCCTGAATGAAATCCATGAACCTGGTTTCTATAGGGGTGAGGATCGCTTTTTTTTGAACTACAAAATAAAAAGCTCTATGAGTGTCAAAATCAGAAATGTCATATATGCATGTGCTGGTGTCATTTGAGATGCAGTTTGCGGAGCTTGCAGGTATAAAGGCATATCCAACACCATTTGAGACAAGGCTTTTTGCAACATTAAAGCTCTCCGTTATTACTACTGTATTGAGGTCGGATATGCTTTTGTTGTATTTTTTGAGTTCTTTTGAAAAAATTTTGCCACTGCCCGAACCTTCTTCTCTCATGATAAGAGGAAGGGTAAGTATTTCTTCAAATGTTATAGAAGCGCGGCAGCTTTCATCTTTCTTTGGACCAATTAGCACCATATGATCTTCAAATACTTTGATGGCCTCAAATTCGCTTCCGGGCTTTGAACCTGTGAAACCCATAGAATACTTATTGTCAGCAATTGATTCCAGGACATCTTGTGAATCTAGATGGTATATTTTAAATTTAATTCCAGGGAATTTTTTTGAAAATCCTGAAATAATGTCTGGAACTACAAATTCTTCGGGAACAGAGCTGGATGGAAGTTCGAGCAAACCGTCAAAATTTCCGATTATATCATTTATTACAAATATGGCGCTGTCTCTTTTCTTTATTATTTCTATCGCATGATTTTTAAAGGTTCTACCGGCATCTGTGAGTTGGATTGTTTTTCCTTTGCGGTCAAAGAGCAGTATGCCAAGCTCACTTTCCAGGTTCTGTATATGATTGGAAAGTGTAGGTTGCGTAAGGTAAAGTTCACGGGCAGCCTTGGAGAAACTGTTATATTTAGCTATTGTTACAAAACTTTCTAATTGCCTGAAGTCCATATATTTACTCCTTAATTTTTAGTATGCTTTATTATAGCATCAAAAACAGGCTATTTGTAAAAATAAGGATAGATATAGATTATGGTAATTTATAATACTTATAGAAAATGTTTATATGTGAAAACAAAATATATATAATTTAGTAAAAATTGATATTGAAATGTTTTTTGTGATATATTATAATAATATACGGATAAATACGAATTTTATATGGAAGGATATACAATGAAGTTAAGAAAAAGCGAAAGAATAGGGGCTATTGTTAAGGTGCTTTCGGATAATCCGAACAAAATCTTTACTTTAGGTTATTTTACTGAGAAATTTGATACGGCAAAATCTACTCTCAGTGAAGATATATCGGTAGTCAAAAATGTTTTTGAAAAACTCGAACTTGGAAAGGTTATAACTATTTCCGGAGCTTCTGGTGGTATAAAATTCATACCAATGTTTACTAAGAATCAGGCAATCGCAAAAATAGAAGAAATGTGCGAAAAAATTGTAAATCCAGACAGAAAACTAGTCGGGGGCTTTTTATATATGAATGACATTATTTCAAGCCCTGATATTGCTGAGGCGGTAGGGGAAATTTTTGCTTCTGTCATTGATTACAAAGATGCAGATTATGTAGTTACTATTGAGGCTAAAGGCATTCCGATTGCCATGATGACAGCTAAGGCCATGAATCTTCCTCTTATAATAGTCAGAAAAAATGCAATGATAACAGAGGGGCCTTCTCTTGCCATAAATTATCTTTCAAGTACCAGCGGAAAAATACAGAGCATGAATCTTCCAAGAAGAGCAATAAAACAAGGATCCAAGGTTATTTTGGTGGATGATTTTATGAGGGCTGGGGGAACACTTAAAGGAATGGAAGACCTTATGAGGGAGTTTGATGCTAAGGTACTTGATCGGGCCGTGCTTATAGAGCTTGAATGTGAAAAAAATGCTTCGGATTATTTTTCGCTCATGACACTTAAAGATAGCAAGGATGATACACAGATAGAGATAAGCAAAAACTTTTTTGAACGATTTAAATAAAATATTCAGAAAATTACTTTATTTATTATTGCATATGTTAAAAATATATAGTAAACTAACTATAATAAGTTGTGGAAACTATATTACATAGCAAAAGGAGAGTAATGACTATGCAAATTACAGACGTTCGAGTAAGAAAGTTATCAGAAGAAGGTAAAATGAGAGGTATTGTATCAGTAACTTTCGATAATGCATTTGTTGTTCATGACATCAAAATCATTGAGGGGCAAAATGGGTTATTTATTGCAATGCCAAGCAGAAAAGTTTCTGAGGGGGAATTCAGAGACATAGCGCATCCTATTAACGCAGAAATGAGACATGAATTACAAGATGAAATTCTCAGAGCTTATGAAGAAGCCAGAGACAAAGCTGTAGATATGGATATTGACGGAAGTGATAGTGATTATATAACTCAGGAATAATAACTTGTAATATAATTTTTAAATTTTGAAGTTTTCAACTGTCTTGCTGGATGAACTTGTTCATTTAATAAGACAGTTTTTTGTTTTTTTATAAATATTTTTACATAATTTACAATACAATTACAAAAGATTATAACAATTGAAAAATAACGGATTTAATGATAAGCTATAGGGGAGACTAGGAGGTACTTATGAGAAGAAATTGTACTATAAGGAGAATTTTTGCAATTACGGCTGCAATTACGCTTTTTGCATCAGGTTCTGCTTATGCAGAAAATATAGGTAAAATTGACAATGAAGTTTACAAGGGATTGGGTGAAGTGCTTGAAAACAGGCAGCCGGAGGAAGCTGTACCAGTTAATTCTAACTTTATGGACAGGATTGATTATAAAAAAGACAGAGTTACTGCCAGGTTTTTGATAAAGCTTCCAGGAGCAGAAGAAGTAAAGGCTGATAGTTCTGAACTCAATTCTGTAAGAGTAGAAATACCGTCTGGAATAATGAGGACATCAGATCTATCTAAAGATGTAAATGACAGGTACATAAAGTCTTATAATCTTTACAGCAGTGGTGACACATATGTTTTTGAGATGAAGCTTCAAGATAATGTGAAAGCTGACAGTTTTGTAAATGAAGCAACAGGGGAGATTTCAATTTCACTCGAAAAACAGGTGAATAGCCCACCAATAATAGTAGTCGATGCAGGTCACGGGGGAACGGATCCGGGCGCTGTGAACAGCTCGGCGGGAATTGATGAGAAAACTCTGAATTTAAAGGTTTCAGAGCTTCTGGGCGACATGCTTTCTCAGAGAGGATATGAAGTGGTAATGAACAGAGATTCGGACTATTTTGTTCCACTTAAGGACAGATATAATAATGCAAACACTATAGATGCGGACTTGTTCGTAAGCGTACATCACAATTCTGCTGGAAGTGCTGCAGTTTCAGGGATAGAGACACTTCGTCCAAATTCTGCGGAAAATAAGATTGTAGCAGACTATATACAAGAGGAACTTATAAAAAATACAGGAGCAGTGAATAGAGGAACAAAGATCAGAACTGACCTTGCGGTATTAAATGGTACCAGAATGCCTGCTGTTTTATTAGAACTTGGATTTATGTCAAATGCAAATGAAGTAACGCGCCTTAAAGACAGTTCATACCAGAACATACTGGCAAACTCAGTAGCAGATGGTATAGATAAATATTTTGGAAGATAAGAAGGAGTAATCGTGCAAAAGGAAAATAAGGGACTTAGAGATATAAAATTTACAAAAGCTTATACAAAGCATGCAGAAGGCTCTGTCCTTGTTGAATTTGGGGACACTAAGGTTATATGCACAGCTTCTATAGAGGACAAAGTGCCACCTTTTTTAAAGAATTCAGGAACCGGGTGGATTACGGCGGAGTATTCAATGCTTCCCAGATCTACACATCAGAGAAAGATAAGAGAATCATCAAGGGGTAAAGTGGATGGCAGAACTCATGAGATTCAAAGGCTCATTGGACGTTCGCTCAGATCAGTAATAGACCTTAAAAGTCTTGGAGAAAAAACCATATGGATAGATTGTGATGTAATACAGGCAGATGGTGGAACAAGGACAGCTTCGATAAGTGGAGCTTTTGTAGCACTTGCGCTGGCATGTGAAAAACTTTACAAATCCAAACATCTAAAAAAATTCCCAATCAAGGAATTTATAAGTGCGGTAAGTGTAGGCATAGTTAAGGACCAGTGCGTACTGGATTTGTGTTATGAGCAAGACTCTGGTGCTCATGTGGATATGAATGTAGTCATGACTGGTAAAGGCGAGTTTGTTGAAATACAGTCCACTGGAGAAGAAAAACCATTTACGAGGACTCAGTTCAACGATCTTTTGGAGCTTGCGGAAAATGGCTGTGCCCAGATTATAGACATACAAAAAGAGGTACTTGGTCAGGAAATTACAAACCGCATATCAGGTATAGTTCCAAAACCTCAGGTAGTAAAAAAAGAGAGAATAAAACATGATAATACAGCATATATAAATTCTGAAGGTAAAATAGAATTTGTAATAGCATCATCCAACGAACATAAAATCGAAGAAATAAATGCTATACTTTTTGAGCATGACATAAAATTGCTTTCTCTTGAAGATGTAGGGCTTAAAGGAATTGAAATAGAAGAAACTGGATCCACATTTGAAGAAAATGCTATGATCAAAGCAAAAAAGATAATGGAGCTCACAGGAAAAATTGCTATAGCTGATGATTCTGGACTTGTAGTTGATGTGCTGGGTGGAGAACCTGGAGTTTATTCTGCAAGGTATGCAGGCGAAGATGCAAATGATGACAAAAACAATCAGTTGCTTAAGAAAAAACTTGCAGATGTAAACTGGAATGACAGAACGGCGAGATTTGTAAGTGTAATAGCACTTGCTTTGCCTGATGGAAGAGAAGGTGTTTTTAAAGGTATATGTGAGGGAATTATAGGATTTGCGGAATCTGGAAAAAATGGATTTGGTTATGATCCTCTCTTTATTCCTGATACAAATTATGAAAGCGACAAAACCTTTGCTGAGCTTACATCAGAAGAGAAAAACAAGATAAGTCACAGATCAAGAGCACTTAAGATAATGAGTAAAAAACTGCAAGATATACTATACTAAAAAGTGGAGCAGGGTGACTATATGAAAAGCAGATACAAGAATATGGTGGTGGCGCTTATAATAACAGGTATTTCGAGTACAAATATTTCATATGCTGAAAATGGCATGGACAGTGTGTTCAAAAGACTTAATAATTTTATGGGAACAACTCACTTTGATTTGGTCAATACACAAAAGACCAATCCTGTTTTGGACCTTGCTATAAGCAGTATAATTGTAAGATACGCACTGGAAGAATTAGATAAGCCTTATGTTTACGGAAGTACAGGACCTCAGTCATATGATTGTTCGGGTCTTACTTATTCTGTCTTTGCAAAAGCAGATATAAGCATTCCCAGAGTATCATCTGATCAGGGCATATCGGGAGAATCAGTTGAAAGAGACCGTCTTATGCCAGGAGATCTTATATTTTTTGACACGAGAAACAGTAACGATGAAACTGATATAAGTGTGGACACGAGTGATATAATTTCACTGTTTCCATCAGATGAACCAGTAGGAGTTGCGGAGTTTGTCCCTAGAAAAGTTACTCATGTGGGTATATATGTAGCTGAAGGTAAGTTTATCCATGCTTCTTCTGGAAATGAGATGAAAGTGGTCATAGCGGATCTTAGCAACAAGTATTATAATCAAAGATATCTTTTTGCAAAGCGATATATATAGATGCATTTTAAGAAGCAAAGAAAGGTAATTTATGAAAATACTCCTTACTACTTTAAACTCAAAGTTTATCCACTCAAATCTTGCGATAAAATATTTGGATGCGATGATAAGAGACAAGGTAGACTCGGTTGTAGAGGAATTTACTATAAATGAAGATATAGAAGATATATTGAGCAAAATAATGATTGGTGGCTACGATATGGTAGCCTTTTCGTGTTATATATGGAACATTGAAAGAACCATGAAAATTGCTGAGAACATAAAAAAAATATCACCGGAGACACTTATACTAATTGGAGGTCCCGAGGTAACATATGATGCAGAGTCTACTTTACAAAGACACGACTTTATTGACTTTATAATAGCTGGAGAAGGAGAAAAAGCGCTTTCGGATCTGGTGGATATCATAAAGGAACCAGAAAGATTTAAGGAAATAACCAATCTGTACTCAAGGTATTCTTCGGAGGATATGGACTTTGAGTCAAGAAGTCTCGTGGTGACCGATCTTTCTATAATCCCGCCCGTTTATCTGGATACAAAAAAAGAAGACATAGAAAACAAAATAGTATACTATGAGACCTCAAGGGGGTGTACTTTCAGCTGCTCTTATTGCCTTTCTTCAACGACAAAAGGCGTGAGATTTTTTGATTACGAGAGAATAAAAGCAGAACTCAGTCATCTTGTTAAGCTGGGGGCCAGGCAGGTTAAATTTGTTGACAGGACTTTTAATTCGGACGAAAAAAAAGCTATTGAAATCATAAGCTTTTTAATGGAAATAGATGATGGTAATATTAACTTTCATTTCGAAATAACGGCGCATCTGCTTCAAAAACCTGTACTTGACCTTATAAAAAAAGCAAGAAGAGGGCTCTTTCAGTTTGAGATAGGAGTTCAGTCTACTAACGACGAAACGCTAAATGAAGTAAGAAGGGCTAATAAATTTGAAGAAGTCAGCAAAAATGTACTCGAAATAAAGTCTTACGCAAATATACATCAGCATCTGGACCTTATAGCGGGACTTCCATACGAAGGACTGACGCGTTTCAAAAAATCCTTTAATGATGTTTTTTCGCTAAAGCCTGATGCCCTGCAGCTGGGTTTTTTAAAGATTTTAAAAGGCAGCCCTATTGAAAACACTATTGAAAAGCATGGATATAAATACAGGTCTTATCCTCCTTATGAGGTTCTAAGCAATAAATATATGACTTACAAAGACATGGATAAACTTAAAACTGTGGAAAACGTACTGGATCGATTTTATAACACAGGAAGATTTAAATATAGCATAGAATATCTTTATGACAGGGTTTATGAAAATACAGGATATAATCTTTTTGAAGATCTGGCAGCAGTAATATCTGATAATAATATAAATACTATAAAAAAAGAAGAAGAATTTCGAGCTATGAAGATACTGGGAATGAACCGGGTCTCTAAGGAAAATTCAAATCCGGATTTCAATATTGACTTTTTTGTGGAGCTGTTGAGATTGGATTATATCAATATGGGTAGAAATCCCAATATTCCGGCCTTTCTTACTAAGAAAAATGAAGATGAAACTGAACGCGAACTTAAGGAGTTTATATTTGAATTTACCAGAAATCAGGAAAATCTCATACAGCTTGGCTTTAAAGAAGATGTTCACTATAAAGATGCATATAAGAAAATAAACTGGTCAATATTTGAATATGATATGGTACAATATATATCAGAGATCAGAAAACCTGGTGTCGTGAATATAAAAAAAGAAAAAAATGTACTGATAGTAAACTATGATTCAAAGAAGGGTCATAATGGTGATTACAAAATGTTAAGGAGACTTTATGAGATCTAATTTAGATAACTTTTTTTTATCGCTTACAGACAAGCTTGTATTTATTGAAATTGAGGATAAGAATATACTAAGGAGATTTGGAGATACTGACAGTGAATTTATGGTTCCCGTATTTTCCAAAGATATAGTAAAGATGGCTACAGATGATGATGCAGGAGTATCCACACTTCAGATAGCAGAGGCTATACTCTATCTTTTGGGAGCAGACAGCCAGTTTAAGTACAACCCTCAATATGTTAATTTTATAAATACAAATATAGAAAAACCAGAAATTCTGGTTTCGAGTCTTGCAAAGAAAAAGTACGAAAACAGGAACTATATAGATGCGCTTGCGTTTCTAAGGGCTGGAATGTTATTGTCAGATGAAAATACAGATATAATATACAATTATGCACATATTTGTAAGGAATACCTTGCACAAGTCGAGGATAAGGAACTAAAAAACCTTCTATTCAAGGAATCTCAGGAATTTTTTGAAGCAGTGCTTGATTTGGACGAAGACAACTTCCTTGCCAATTATCAACTTTCTTTTTTCAAGATAAATCAAGGAGAGATAGATGATGCAATGGAGCATCTTAAAAAAGTTGCACTTAACACTGATGACGGGGAAATAGCACAGGAGGCAGAGAACCTTATTATGAAACTCAATACTGGTGAAATGATAGAAAAAGTCGAAGCATATGTCGATGAGATGAAGCTTGAAGAAGCACTCGATATACTCGAGGAAATGCAAGAGATAACAGAAGATAAAGATCTTATGTATAGGATGAATTATGCAAAGGGATTCTGTTACAAAGCATTTTCTGAATTTGAAGAAGCTATAGAAGCTTATGAAAAGGCTCTTTTGGTAAACAATACCGACACACTTCTTTTGTGTGAACTGGGAATTTGTTATGCATATATAGGAGACTTTGATCAGGCTCTTGAATTCTATATGTCAGCACTCGACATAGAACCTAAAAGCACAGAGATACTAAGTAATATAGCAGTTGTCTATCTCAATATGAAAGATCTTACAAATGCCAAACTTTACATTAAAAAGGCTATGGAGATAGATCCTCATGATGAAATAATAGAGTCAACTCTCAAAGTGATAAGAACAATCGAAGAAACAGAACAATAAAGGAGATACTATGAAAGAACATGGAGTAGTCGTTAGTATTGTTGATGACAAAGCTGTTGTTAATGTAAAACGCCAGTCAGCATGTGGAAAATGTAAGGCCTGTGATATGGGAAAAGGCGATCAAAAAGAGATAAATATAACTGCGAAAAACACATTGGGGGCAAAGGTAAATGATAATGTGGACCTTTTGATTGAAACACCTGATGTGCTCAAAGCAGCTATGATAGTATATCTTATACCCCTTTGTGCACTTTTGGCAGGAATTGCGATCCCAACACTTATAGCTGATTCCAGAGGAGTTGATGGTGAGACCATAAGCATAATATCAGGACTTGTGCTAATGTCGCTGTCATATCTTTTTGTAAGAAGTAAGGACAAAAAACTTAAAGGTACAAATAAGTACGAACCTGTTATTACCGAAATACTTGGACATAATATAATTTAGTCAATTGACTATATATATTTAATAAGATATACTTTAAAAAAATGCCAAATTAGTCTTAATTTGGGTAGGAGGAAGCATGCAGGAAGAAAAAAGAAAAGCGATCGAAAGTACCATGGCAAAGATTGAAAAGGAGTTTGGAAAAGGATCTGTAATGATGCTTGGAGAAAACGCAAAGATGAATCTGGAAGTTATATCCACAGGTTCTTTAGGACTTGATCTTGCCATAGGTATTGGAGGAATCCCAAAGGGAAGAATCGTAGAAGTATATGGACCTGAATCTTCAGGTAAGACGACTGTGGCTCTTCATGCAGTTGCAGAAGCTCAAAAAGCAGGTGGAGTGGCTGCATTTATAGATGCAGAGCATGCACTTGACCCCGCTTACGCAAAAGCCCTTGGAGTCGACATAGACAGTCTTATTATTTCTCAGCCGGACACAGGAGAACAGGCCCTTGAAATAACGGATACGCTTGTAAGCAGTGGTGTAGTAGATATCATAGTAGTGGACTCTGTAGCAGCACTTGTTCCAAAAGCAGAGATTGAAGGAGAAATGGGAGATTCACACATGGGTCTTCAGGCAAGACTTATGTCACAGGCTCTTCGAAAACTGGCAAGCTCTACAAACAAGTCAAAGACTATAATTATATTTATAAACCAGCTTAGAGAAAAAATAGGAATAGTATTTGGAAACCCAGAGACTACTACGGGCGGAAGGGCCCTTAAATTCTACGCTTCTATAAGGATTGATGTAAGAAGAATTGATTCTATCAAGCAGGGAGATCAGATAATCGGTAATAGAACAAGAGCCAAAATAGTTAAGAATAAAGTTGCTCCGCCGTTTAGACAATGTGAATTTGACATCATGTACGGCCAGGGTATATCTAAAGTGGGAGAGCTTGTGGACCTTGCGGCTGATATAGATGTTATAAAGAAATCGGGTTCATGGTATGCTTATAATGACAATAAACTTGGACAGGGAAGAGAAAATGTAAAGACATATTTACTTGATAATAAAGATATAATGGATGAGATAGAAAAGAAAGTAAGAGCTTTCTATGACAAGACAGTGGATGTAGAAGCTGAGCCAGAAAAAGAAGTTAGTAATCAAGAACTTCCTGCTAAATAAGAAAATATAATATAAAAACACACAAAAATACAGGGAAATTTCCTGTATTTTTGTGCTTTTCATTGACAGTTTAAGATATTGATATTAGAATATATATATGTATCCACGTTTTGGATACTTGACTATGGACAATTAAAAGAAAAAATCAGAAAAGGAGGTGGGTAAGATAGACCAGATAATGATAATAATAATAGCACTGCTTATAGCAGTTGTATCAGTAGCCGCAGGTTATATTGTAAGAAAAAAGATAGCTGAAGGCAAACTGAATGAAGCAGAGACAGTGGTTACACGTATGATAGATGACGCAGAGAAAAAAGCAGAATCAGTCAAAAAAGAGAAGCTAGTTGAAGCTAAGGAGGAAGTCCACAAACTTAGAGCTGAAGCCGAGAAAGAATACAAAGAAAGACGAAACGAACTTCAGAAATATGAAAAGAGAGTACTCCAAAAAGAAGAAACACTCGACAAGAAAATAGGTCAGGTGGAAGAAAAAGATAACAGATATAATGACAAATTCAAGAAACTTCAGGAAAAAGAAGAGGATATATCAAAACTTGTAGATGCGCAAATGCAAAAACTTGAAGAAGTATCCAAGCTTACTCTTGATGAAGCCAAAAAAGATATTCTTTCTATGGCAGAAAGAGAAGTAAGACAGGAAATGGCTATAATGGTTAAAGATCTTGAAAGCAAAGCTAAAGATGAAGCTGAAAAGAAGGCCAGAGAGATCGTATCCTACGCAATTCAAAGGTGTGCAGCAGACCATGTTGCCGAAACAACAGTATCAGTAGTTAGTCTTCCTAACGATGAAATGAAGGGAAGAATAATAGGTAGAGAGGGTAGAAATATCAGGACCCTTGAAACACTTACAGGAGTGGACTTTATTATTGATGATACACCAGAAGCAGTAGTTTTATCTGCATTTGATCCAATAAGAAGAGAAATCGCAAGAATCGCACTTGAAAGATTGATATCTGATGGTAGAATACATCCATCAAGAATCGAAGAGATGGTTGAAAAAGCAAAAGTTGAAGTTGACACAATGATCAAAGAAGAAGGAGAAAAAGCTTCTTTTGAAACAGGGGTATTTGGATTACATCCAGAACTCATTAAATTATTAGGTAGACTAAAATACAGAACCAGCTACGGCCAGAATGTGCTAAAGCATTCTGTTGAAATATCTCATTTATGCGGAATTATGGCCACCGAAATTGGTGCGGACCCTAAACTTGCAAAAAGAGCGGGGCTTCTACATGACATAGGTAAGGCAGTTGACCATGAAATGGAAGGAACTCACGTAGAAATCGGTATGGACCTGCTTAGAAGATATAAAGAATCTAAAGATGTAATACATGCAATGTCGACTCATCACGGTGACTATGAACCGCAGTCAGTAGAAGCAGTGCTTGTAACTGCTGCAGATGCAATTTCAGCAGCAAGACCAGGTGCAAGAGGAGAGACACTGGAATCTTACATCAAGAGACTGGAAAAACTCGAAGAAATTTCTAATGATTTTGAAGGTGTTGACAAATCATATGCAATTCAGGCAGGAAGAGAAGTAAGAATTCTTGTTAAACCTGATGATATAAATGATGCAGGTCTTCCACTTCTGGCTAGAGAAATTACAAAGAGAATTGAAAAAGAAATGGAATATCCAGGTCAGATCAAAGTTAATATAATAAGAGAAACAAGAGCAATAGATTACGCAAAATAATCAAAAACTCAAAGATAATCAACTCAAAAACTCAAAGATAATCAACTCAAAAACTTCAATACAGGAACTAATTTCGGTTACAAACTGGAGTTAGTTCTTTTTTTAAGGAGAATATATGATAGCCGAAGAAGAAATAAAGAAATTAAGAGATAAGATTAATTATTATTCAGATCTCTATTATAAAGAAGATGTAAGTGAAATAAGCGATACAGAATTTGATAAACTAATGCTCAGGCTGATAGAACTTGAAAATCAAAATCCTGAGTTTTTAGATATGTCTTCACCTACTCAAAGGGTAGGAGGAGAAGCTCTCAGCCAGTTTGCTTCATATAAGCATGAGAAAAATATGCTTTCTTTGTCCAATGCTTTCTCAAAAGAAGAGATTTTTGATTTTGACAGGCGGGTAAAAAGCCAGGGAATAAGTCCACAATACGTCGTAGAATATAAAATAGATGGACTTTCGGTGTCGCTGGAATATGATGAGGGGATTTTTATAAGAGGAGGGACAAGGGGAAACGGAACAATTGGCGAAGATGTAACCGAAAACCTGAAAACTGTAAAGGATATACCGCTGACTATTCCTTATAAGGGCAAGCTTGTTGTGCGTGGAGAAGTATATATATCAAAGAAGCAATTCGAAAAGATAAATGCGCTCCAGGAAAAAAATGGTCTTAATCTTTTTGCCAATCCAAGAAATGCAGCCGCCGGATCTCTCAGACAGCTAGATTCCAAGATAAGTGCAAAACGGGGGCTGAGCGTATTTGTATTCAATGTAGAAAATGAAATTGAAGCACTAACTCATCACGCAGACATACTTGATTATCTTGAAAAACAAGGATTTAAAGTCAGTCCTGAAAGAAAAAGGCTAAGTTTTATAGAAGATGCATGGGAGGAGATTGAAAATATTGGAATAATAAAAAACAATCTTCCTTTTGAAATAGATGGAGCTGTAATTAAAATAGATGATATTTCTCAAAGGGAAAAACTTGGTTACACATCAAAGACCCCAAAATGGGCCATAGCCTACAAGTTTCCGGCTGAAAAAAAAGAAACTGTAATAGAGTCAATAGAGATTCAAGTGGGAAGGACGGGCGCGCTCACCCCCACTGCAGTACTCAGACCAGTAAGTATATCAGGAAGTATAGTGAGTCGTGCATCGCTTCACAATCAGGACTATATAGATCAAAAGGACATAAGAACAGGTGATACTGTAATAATACAAAAGGCTGGAGAGATAATACCTGAAGTACTTGAAGTGGTTAAAGAGAAAAGGACTGGAAGTGAAATGATATTCAAGATTCCTCTTGTGTGTCCGGTGTGCAATAATCCATCAGTAAGAGAAAAAGGTGAATCAGCCATCAAGTGCGTTAATATATCGTGTCCTGCCAGAGTTAAAAGATCTTTAATACACTTTGTATCAAAAGTAGCTATGGATATAGATAAAATGGGGATATCTGTAGTTAACAAACTATATGATAAGGGGCTGATATCAAATGTTGCTGACATATACAGACTGACGGAAGAAGATTTGCTCAGCCTTGAAGGCTTTGCCGATAAATCATCAAAACGCCTTATAGATTCTATTGAAAAATCAAAATCCAATGAGCTCTACAGACTCATATTTGGACTAGGCATAGATTTTATAGGAGAAAAAGCCTCTAAAACCCTGGCTAAAAATTTTGAATCCATGGAAGCTGTGACTCAGGCGACATATGAAGACTTTAAAGAAATACCAGAGTTTGGAGATGTGATGGCAGGAAGTGTAGTTGACTTTTTCAAGAATGACAATAATTTACATCTTATTGAGGAGTTAAAAGCTCTTGGGGTGAACATGGTTTCATCTAGAAGTGAAAAACCTGATAATAATAGCCTTGAGGGGCTCAAATTTGTGCTTACAGGAACTCTTGAACACTTAAGTAGAAGACAGGCTGCTGATTTTGTGGAATCAAGAAATGGGACTGTTTCGGGCTCGGTAAGCAAAAACACGGATGTAGTTCTTGCAGGTGAAGAAGCTGGGTCAAAACTGAAAAAAGCACAAGATCTGGGAATAAAAGTTATAGATGAAAATGTTTTTTTAGAACTTTTAAAGTGCAAAACTAAAAGTGAGGCTGCAGAATTTCTTGGTATAAATAGATAATCTGGCATCGACTTTCATTATTCGCAATATTTCGAAAAATGAATCAAAAAGCATATATTGAACAAAGTGCTGTCTTCAATCCAAGGACAATCGCCTCAAAAGCTATTGAAATATTGTACGAATCATGTGAATTGCGTGAATTGAAAAATCACTTACTTGTAAAAAATCAAAAAACTGAATAGTCTCACTAATCCGAAAAAAAGAAAAGCTTGAAAAATCAATGAAATACAGTTAGAATATTACAAACAAAATATATTCAAAAAGGAGAATGAGAATATGGGTAAATATGTTGTCAAAAGAGTAATTTCAATGATAATAACGCTTTTTTTCATAATTACATTGACATTTACTATGATGCACACGATTCCAGGAGGCCCTTTTACAAGAGAAAAGAAACTGCCACCTGAAATTGAAAAGGCTATGATGGAGAAATACAATCTCGATCAACCAATTTCAAAACAATATGTAGATTATCTGCTCGGAGCGGTAAAGGGAGATTTTGGTCCTTCTTATACTGCCAAGGGAAGAGAAGTAAGTGACATGATAAAGGATAGTTTCCCTGTATCTGGTCAGCTTGGAATACTTGCAATCATACTTATACTTGTACTTGGGATTCCACTTGGAGTTATAGCGGCACTCAAGCAGGGGACATGGATTGATAAGACTACAATATTCTTTGCAATAATGGGTGTAACCGTCCCGAGTTTTGTGCTCGCAACACTTATGATATACATCTTTGGAGTTAAGATGAAACTGCTCCCTACTTCAAGATGGTCATCGTGGAGACACATGATAATGCCTACCGTTTCACTTGCAGTTGGTTCTATAGCTTATGTAGCAAGACTTACAAGGTCTTCGATGCTTGAGGTTATAAGCCAGGATTATATCAGAACAGCAAGAGCTAAGGGACTTTCAGAGACTGTGGTTGTATTCAAACATGCACTTAAAAATGCTTTAATACCAGTAGTTACATATGTTGGGCCGCTGACTGCGGGAATACTTACTGGTTCATTCGTTATAGAAAAGATCTATGCAGTGCCTGGAATGGGAAGAATGTTCGTTGAAAGTATAAGCAACCGTGACTATACGGTTATAATGGGCGTGACTATATTTTATGCTTTCATACTTGTGCTTTTCATATTTATAACAGATATACTGTATATGTTCATTGACCCTAGAATAAAGATTAACGAATAGGAGGAGCCAGATGGTAGAGTTAAATAAAATGGACTGGGAACTGGTTTCTCAGGAAGAAAAAGACGCAGAAAAAATAGTTAGACCTTCCCTGACATACTGGGAAGATGTATGGAGAAGATTTAGAAGCAACAAGGTTTCGGTAGCATCGGCAGTTTTTCTTGTCTTACTTGTACTTGGGGCAATCTTTATTCCCATGGTATGGCCACATTCATATTCAGACCAGAATCTGATGATGACAAATCAAGCGCCAGGAAATGGTTTTATATTCGGTACTGATGCCCACGGAAGGGACTTGTTTATAAGAGTTGTTTACGGAGCAAGAATTTCGCTTACGGTTGGGATACTGGCTTCTGTAATAAATCTTGTTGTGGGAGTTACTTACGGAGGTATTTCGGGTTATTTTGGAGGGAAAGTCGACAATATAATGATGAGAATTGTGGACATACTTTATACAATCCCTCTTACACTGTATGTAATACTTTTGATGGTTTGGCTAAAGCCAGGTATGACAAGCATACTTGTTGCCATAGGTACTACTTACTGGATTGGAATGGCAAGGATAGTAAGGGGCCAGATCTTTGCTCTAAAAGAGCAGGAATATGTACTGGCAGCCAGAACTCTTGGAGCATCTGACTCAAGAATTCTTTTTAAACATCTTATTCCAAATGCCATGGGCCCGATAATAGTAAGCTTGACGATGTCTATTCCTCAGGCTATATTCACGGAGGCTTTTCTTTCATTCATAGGGCTTGGAGTTTCAGCTCCTATGGCTTCATGGGGAGTTCTTTGCAATGACGTACTAGGAAGTTTTACAATATATCCACATTTACTTTTCTTCCCGGCGCTTGCTCTATGCTTGACAATATTGGCATTCAACTTTGTAGGTGATGGTCTCAGAGATGCATTAGACCCACGTATGCGTAAATAATGGAGGAAATTATGTCAGAAAAAATGCTTGAAGTAAAAGGAATGAGAACCTCGTTTTTTACTCACGTTGGAGAAGTAAAAGCTATAAGAGGAGTAGATTTCTATTTAGATAAAGGTGAGGCTGTAGGAATAGTTGGAGAGTCTGGTTCAGGAAAATCAGTAACTTCTCTTTCTGTAATGAA
This sequence comes from Proteocatella sphenisci DSM 23131, assembly GCF_000423525.1. GTDB lineage: Bacteria > Bacillota > Clostridia > Peptostreptococcales > Filifactoraceae > Proteocatella > Proteocatella sphenisci. The sequence continues at coordinate 127,183 of NZ_KE384028.1, forward strand.
ATTGCTGCAGTTTCCTGGAAAATTAACGGGTGGTGAGGTGCTTTTTGATGGAGAAGACCTTGCAATGAAAACCGATAAAGAGATGCAGGCTATAAGAGGAAATGAAATATCTATGATATTTCAAGATCCTATGACGTCTCTCAACCCAGTTTTTACCATAGGAAATCAGATAATTGAGGCTATAATAAAGCACCAGAAGCTTAATAAACACCAGGCTAAAGAAAAAGCCATAGATATGCTGAGACTGGTTGGCATTCCTTCTCCTGAAAAGAGAATAGATCAGTACCCACATGAATTTTCTGGTGGTATGAGACAAAGAGCAATGATAGCTATGGCGCTTTCATGTGAACCTAAGCTTCTTATTGCTGATGAGCCTACTACTGCGCTTGATGTTACTATTCAGGCTCAGATACTTGAACTCATGAAAGATCTTAAGGACAGACTGAACACATCAATTATACTTATAACCCATGACCTGGGTGTTGTTGCAGACGTATGCAGCAGAATTATAGTTATGTATGGAGGCCTGATAATGGAAGAAGGCACATCTGAAGAAATTTTCTATGAGCCTAAACATCCATACACACTGGGGCTTATGAAATCTATACCTAAGGTGAGTGACAAAGAAAATAAAGAAAGACTGATTCCAATAGATGGAACTCCGCCAGATCTTTTAAAACCACCAGCGGGATGCCCGTTTGCACCACGCTGTGAATACGCTATGAAGGTGTGCATGACTCAAATGCCGGAATATACAAAAACATCAGAGACCCACAGAGCGGCATGCTGGCTATTGCATCCAGATGCTCCAAAAGTAGATTATACGAAAGGAGTAGGTAAAAATGTATAATAAAAACGCAGAAACCCTTCTGGAGGTCAAAAATTTAAAAAAATATTTTGATGCGTCCAGTGGATTGTTTGGAAAAAACAAAAAATATGTTCAGGCAGTAGATGATATATCTTTTGAGCTTAAAAAAGGTGAAACTCTTGGTCTTGTTGGAGAATCAGGATGTGGAAAATCTACTACAGGAAGAACTATAATAAAATTATATGAACCAACTGAGGGCCAGATAATATTCAAAGGCCAAGATATCTCAAAGCTTAAGAAAAGTGAGATGCTCCCATTTCGAAAGAATATGCAGATGATATTTCAAGACCCCTATGCATCTCTTAATACAAGGATGACTGTAGGAGATATAATTGCTGAACCTCTTGAGATACACCAGATGGCTACTAAAGCCGAAATGAAAGATAAAGTACAGCAGCTTCTTAACGATGTTGGTCTTAACCCAGACCATGCTGCCAGATACCCTCATGAGTTTTCAGGAGGACAAAGACAGCGTATAGGTATAGCCAGAGCACTTGCCGTGGAGCCTGATTTTATTATTTGTGATGAGCCTATTTCGGCGCTGGACGTTTCAATACAGGCCCAGGTAGTAAACATGCTTGAAGATCTTCAAAAAAGCAGAGAACTGACATATCTTTTTATAGCTCATGACCTGTCTATGGTTAAATATATTTCTGACAGAATAGGGGTTATGTATCTTGGGAAGATGGTAGAGATAACTTACTCTGATGAACTTTACAAGAATCCACTTCATCCTTATACTCAAGCTCTTTTGTCTGCGATCCCTATTCCGGATCCGGATATTTCAAAGCAGAGCCAGAGGATACTTCTTACGGGAGATGTTCCAAGCCCAATAGACCCACCGTCGGGATGCAGATTCAGGACCAGATGCCCTAAAGCTATGAATATATGCAAGGAACAAGAACCTGAAATGAAGGAACTTGCACCAGAACATTTTTGTGCTTGTCACCTTTATTAAATTATTAATTCTTTAGTATTGAAAAAATTATAATTTTCTGATATTATCAGTATAGGTAAAACTTGATGTTAATTTGTGCTCAGTTTTGAGCACAAGATAATATAAAATAATTTTCGGGAGGGAAAATATGAAAAGAATATTAGCACTAACACTGACTGCTGTATTGGGAATATCGCTTCTTGCAGGATGTTCTTCAGACAATTCAGCTGATGGCTCAGACGTACCACAAAAAGTAGTTCACAACCTTGGTGCAGATCCTGCATCTGTAGACCCTGCGCTAAATGAGGCAGTTGATGGTTCTCAGGTACTTCAAAGTGCATTTGAAGGACTTACAAGAACTGATGCTGATGAGCAGCCAATTCCAGGAGTTGCGGAAAAGTGGGAAGTTTCAGAAGATGGTCTTACTTACACATTCCACCTGAGAGATTCAAAATGGTCTGACGGAGAGCCGGTAGTGGCTTCAGATTTTGAATATGCGTGGAAAAGGGCACTAGACCCTGCAACTGCAGCAGGCTATGCGTATCAGATGTATTACTTATTAAATGGCCAAAAGGCTAATGCAGGTGATGTTTCTATAGACGAGATAGGAGTTAAGGCTATTGATGAGAAAACGCTTGAAGTTAAGCTTGAATCACCTACGCCATACTTCCTTCAATTAACTGCTTTCCCTTGCTATTTCCCAGTAAGAAAGGACATAGTTGAAGCAGATCCAGAAGGATGGGCGCTTAATCCGGAAACTTATATTTCAAACGGACCATTTACTATGACTGAATGGACACACAACGACGTTCTTAGATTAGTTAAAAACGAAAATTACTATGATGCAGAAAACGTTAAAATTCAAGAGATTGAATATGTTATGATAGTTGAAGGATCAACTGCATTCTCTGCATTCCAATCAGGTGAGATCGATTATACTGAGAACGTTCCAGCTGACCAGATTGTTCAGCTTCAAGAAGCTAATGATGCTAACTTTAACATATTCCCTTACATTGGAACATACTTCTACTGCTTCAATATGAATAATGATCTGATGAAGGACGTAAAGGTAAGAGAGGCTCTTTCTCTTGCAATAGACAGAGAAGCTATAGTTACAAACGTAACTAAGGGTGGACAAAAGCCAGCTAACGGATTCGTATCTGAAGGTATAGCTACTTCTACTGGAGAATCTTTTAGAACTCTTGCTGGAGACTACGGAGTACCTGTAAAAGCTGATATAGAAAAAGCTAAGGCTCTTCTTGCAGAAGCTGGATACCCAGACGGAGCAGGATTCCCAGAATTAGAACTTCTTTACAACACAAATGAAGCACACAAATCTATAGCAGAAGCTGTTCAGGAAATGTGGAAACAAAACCTTGGAATCAGCGTAACTCTAAGAAATGAAGAGTGGAAAGTATTCCAGGAAAACCGTAAAAATGGTAACTACACAGTTGCAAGACATGGTTGGATTGGGGACTATGCAGACCCTATGACATTCCTTGAAATGTGGACTACAGATGCAGGAACAAATGATGCGAAATACGCAAGTCCAGAATATGACAAGCTTATAAATGATTCTAAATTTGCAAGTGGAGCAGAAAGAGATACTATCCTTAAGGATGCAGAAGCACTTCTTGCTAAGGATCTTCCTGTAATGCCAATTTACTACTATACAAACCCAGCTCTTATGAGAACTACTATAAAAGAGGCTCCAAAATCATCACTTGGACCAGTATTCTATAGAAACGCATATGTAGAAGCTGCTGAATAATTATTTAAATTTTAAATTATCTAAAATTAAAGCTGCTATCTGATTAAATTCAGGTAGCAGCTTTTTCAGGATTTTTTCTTTGTTATTTTGTAAGTATGTCGATTATCTGCGAATCTGTCGAACCCTGGGTTATGGCAAAGGTTCCTGCCTTGAGCTTTGTTTCTTTGCCTGATGAAACTAGAAGATTAAGGAATTCATCTCCTGATTTTATCAGTCCCTGTTTTTCAAGTGATGATGCAATAGAAGCACTTGAACTCCCTGAAGCTATTTCTATGTTTTTTATTGATGTTGCAGGACTGCCATTGCTCGGCTGAGCTGGAGATGCAGGTTGTTGTGCAGGGGCACTTTGGTCTGAAGCGTCTGTTTCTTTTCCAGGGTCATTTTCTTTAGGAGTATCCTGGTTTGGAAGTTGTTCTTCGTGGATTACTTCATTCATTTCTTTGTACTTGTTTTCGTCGTCTTTTATGTTAAACCATCCATATAGACTGGAGGACACTACTAATCCTACAACTATTACAATGACTGTTGTAAAAAACAAATCACTGTGTTCATAAATAAAGTCTTTCAATTTTTCCATATTTTACCTCACTTTTGTAATAAAACTGTATAGAAAATTCTCCTAAACTATATTATAATACTTATGGGAGCTTTTTTCAATTGAAGGGACAGAAAATATGAAATATATTTTAAAGAGCGGGCACGAACTGATAATAAGGAAAACTATTGATGAGAATGAAGACATTTTCAACCTTATTAAAAAACTTTCTGATGAGAGTGACAATTTCCCTTTTACTTCTGAAGATTTTGGACTGGACTCCAAAAATACAGGTGCTTTTGCTGACTATCTCAACATGAGAGAGAACAGTATTTTCTATGTTGCACAATTGGAAGGCGACATAGTGGGGCTATCTTATCTGGAAGGTGGAAAAAGGGCCAGAACAGCACATTGTGTCAATTTAGGCATTGGCATACTTAATGAGTTCAACGACATGGGAATAGGTACAATTCTTACGAAAGAACTGATAAAGTTTGCATCTGAAGGGGAGTGTATTGCAAAAATTGATCTTCAGGTAAAATCTGACAACTTGAAGGCTATAGCATTATATAAAAAATGTGGCTTTGTGCCAGAAGGAAAAATTTCAAGGGCACTTTTTATAGATGGGGAATTTTATGACTATTTGAGTATGGGACTTATAATTGACTGATAAGGAGACAGAAATGAGTGAAGCTGTAAAAAAAGAGATAATTGAATGGATAAAGGTCATTGTTATAGCGGTTATACTTGCGGGATTAATAACTACTTTCGTAAGGCCTACTCTGGTAAAAGGGGCATCTATGGAGAATACTCTCAAGCAATATGATTATCTTCTTGTAAACAAAATGGCATACAAGTCAAAGCTGCCAGAAAGAGGAGATGTTATTATATTTAAATCTGATCTTATGCAGGACAATGGCAGGCAAAAAGATCTGGTAAAAAGAGTTGTTGCTATTGAAGGAGACCGTGTAGTAATTTCTGAGGGGCAGGTGTATCTTAATGATGAGCTCCTTGAGGAGCCTTACACAAAAGATGGATACACTGACTATGAAATAGACACCATAGTTCCAGATGGCCATGTTTTTGCTATGGGAGACAACCGCCTTGACAGTACTGACAGTAGAGATTCAAGTGTGGGACCAGTTCCTCTTGATGATATTGTAGGAAAAGTTTTTGTAAGGCTCTTTCCCTTTAACAAGATAACTACAAAATTTTAAATTCTCAATATTAATATGTAAAATAAAAGAGAGGCATAGCCTCTCTTATTTAAAATCACTTTAATTAGATTCCAAGGAGCTCATTAATCTTTGCTTCTTCGAATCCCATTATCAGTTCATCATCGATGTAAATAGCAGGAACACCTAAGATTTTCTTCTGAAGAAGATATTTTCTTGCTTCTGGGTCCTTGCTGACATTCTTTTCTTCGTAAGGAATGTTTTTGGAATCAAAATATTCCATAGCATGGTGACAATGTGAACATGTAGAACTTGTATAAATCACAACTTTTTTCATATTAGATTTCCTTTCTAAAATTATCATACTTATATTTTAAATTAAAAACCAATATAAATCTATAGATAATTCAAAAAAACTAAATCTATCTTTTAACAAAAATGTACTATATAGGGAGAAAAATGATGGTTGATAACAAGAGGTATATACTTAGAGATCCTGTGCATCTGGACATTGAATTTCCGCACAAATATTTTGCACTGGTTAATACAAGCGAGTTTCAGAGGTTGTCGAGAATAAAGCAACTGAGCTGTGAGTATCTGGTTTTTCCAACGGCTTCTCATACAAGATTTTCACATAGCATAGGAACTTATCATTTGATGGGGCAGCTGATTGACCATCTGGGTAGGATATTGGCATCATATGGCATTGAAGTTTCGGATGAGCAGCGTGAGCTTGCGCTTTGCAGTGCGCTCCTTCATGATATTGGTCATGGCCCATTTTCGCATACTTTTGAAAAAATATTTGGACTTGGAAGCCATGAAGACTGGACTGTAAAAATTCTGACAGACGAGAATTCTGAGATATACAGAGCGATTTGCGATAATTTTTCGGAAAACTTTGTATCAAAACTGTCAAGTATTTTTGCAAAAGATCCAGACGAGGTGAATGATGATGAGGGAAATATAATGACGCTTATATCTCAGCTCATAAGCTCTCAAATAGATGCTGACAGGATGGACTACCTTCTTCGGGACAGTTACTTTACCAGTATCAGTAATGGTAACTACGACATAAAGAGGATTATTAAATCTCTTGATGTGGTATGCAATGAAGATGGGTTTAAGATATGTGTAAATGAAAAATATATTTCTTCTATAGAGGAATACATCATGGCCAGATATTACATGCATAAGGAGGCCTATCAGCACCCTGTAAAAGTTCAGATGGAAGCAATCCTGGTTAAAGTGTTTGCAAGGGCAAAAGAATTGTATTTGATGGATAAACCTGTATTTGCCGATGATATAATGATAAAACTGTTTAGTACAGATGAACTGACTGTAAGTGAATATACATCTATAGATGACTACTTCATGTATTACCATATAATAAAATGGAAAAATCACAATGATAAAACACTTTCACATATGTGCAGAGCTTTTCTGGACAGAAAAAAATACAAGAGATATAGAAGAAATGAGAATATGCCCGAACTTGCGCTTGCTCTTAATGAAAACTTATATAAGAAAAACAGAGAAAGAATAGACTGGGAAAAGGAATATGGATATATCAAAAAGAGTGTATCTTTTGGAATTTATGACAAGAAAAAAGATAATATATGGGTAAAGATGAAAGACGGTTCGATAAAAGATATATCAGAGGTTTCCTATGTATTTAAGAGTATGGATATGGAAAAACCTTACGAGAGGACAATTGAGTGTTTTTCGCAAGAACTTCTTGAAGATCGTTTTGGAGAATATGTACTTGTGGGAATTTGCTGATCGAAATTTTATATGGATGCAAGCAAGAATATTAAAACAGGCATAAAAAAAGTCCCGAATATTATATTCAGGACTTTTTTGGTGAGACTTTAGATTTTTCTAATTTAAAATTCGGGTGCAAATTTTTCTCCGAGATATTTTAACACGGTAGCTCTTGGAGTGTCAGGCGTTATGGGAATCATTTTATCGGTTTCTTCAAAATAGATATCTATGTTGCAGTCACCATTCTTAAAATGCTTGAGTACGGTTTCTTCGAGTACTCTTCTTGCTTTGATTTTTTCAACTTTTTTCTTTTCATATTCTTTAGTAAAATAATATCCTTTTAAAGTGAATACTTTTGTATAAATATTTGTCATAATTTCCTCCAAAACAAAAGCAGTAATTTAATTAACGTGATTTTTCTGCTGTATTTATATTACATTATACTTAATTACCTGTAAATAAGCTATATTTATTGTTAAATTTTTCAAATTTTGATATAATTGATAATATGAAGATAATTAAAGAACTGAGGAAAATACTATGGATGTAAATAAAATAAATGGACACAGTTACTACATAAAAGGCGGTACCAATACCGGTGTATATGTATTTAAGGATAAATCGGCACTTGTTATTGATGCTGGGCATACGGTGGGAAGGGGCAGGCGCATATGCAGTTCTCTTGAGGAAAATGGGATGAGGGCAAGATATGTTTACACTACTCACGAACATTTTGATCATTACGAAGCTTTTCAGGGTATAAAACAGACGGCGCCACATGTAGAATTAATTGCACATGAAATGGCAAAGCCTTATATAGAGAATCTTTATATTGGAAAAGCTTATCTTGTGTCATCGGCTCCCTCAAAATTTCAGGGAAAAAGAGCGGATGAGTCGGTTAAATACTTTAATGTAGACATATCTGTGAAGGATAAGCTAATAATAAAGGATAGAGAATTCGAAATTCATCATGTACCAGGGCACTGTATGGGGCAGGCAGTGATAATAACTGATGACAGGGTGTGTTATCTTGGAGATTCGGTATTTGACAGGACAATAATGGCTAAATACGATATGCCTTTTTTGTACAGCATAGATTATCAGAGGGAATCTCTTGATAAAATAAAAAATCTGGATTTTGATTATGGTTTGATTTCTCATTCAAAAAATGTGTATAACAAAGCTGAAATAGACAAAATAATAGATGAAAATGTGGAAGTTCTGGACAGATATGAATCTGACATAATTGAGATAGTAAAAACTCCAATTACCAGAGAAGATATCCTCCAGCAGTTGCTGGTTATAAATGAAATCGAATGTAACTTTGAAACATATCATTTTAATTATTCAACTATGGGGGCTTTTCTTACCAGCCTGGCTGACAGGGATATGATAGATTATATTTATGACCAGGGGAAAATATTTTATTACGGCATATAGAATTCGTAAAAGACATTGCAGGAGGGGAATATGGAATATAGAGAGTGGAAAAGGATATTATTACCTTATGAATATGCAGTAGAAGAATTAAAGGTTAAATTTAAAAATGTCAGAAGAGAGTTTCAAAACAAGGGCGAGTATTCACCCATAGAGTTTGTAACAGGAAGGATAAAAAAAGTTACTTCAATTCTTGACAAGGCAAAAAATTTGAATATGGATACTGATAAGATATGTACAGAAATGGAAGATATAGCAGGTCTTCGGGTTATGTGCCAGCTTGTTGATGATATATATACTGTAGTTGATATAATACGTTGTAGAAAAGATATGGAAGTACTTTATGAAAAGGACTACATAAAAAATTACAAAGAAAGCGGATACAGGAGTTATCACATAATTATAAAATATCCGGTAGAGACTATAGAGGGATCAAAAGAAATACTTGCAGAGATACAGATAAGGACACTTTCAATGAATTTTTGGGCTACCATAGAGCACTCTCTTAGGTATAAATACAATAAGGAATTGCCACATGATCTAAGCGTGAGATTAAGGCGGGCAGGCGATGCGGCATTTACACTTGACAAAGAGATGAGTGAGATAAGAGAAGAAATTGTAAAGGCTCAGGTAACATTTGGACTTAAGTCGCTTGCAGTAAAAGAATCCGTTGATGGAATTCGTCTTTTGCATAAAATGGGTTATAAGCAGGATGCCATAATATTTCAGGAACAACTAGATGTAATAAATGAAGTAGATAATATGGATGCTATAGCTGTACTTCAAGGACAAATTGATGATATGATCAATGATATAAAGCAAGGATTAAGAGTGAAAAAATAATTTTTTACTCGAGAAAGGATAATATGTCAGTATATGCAATAGGAGATTTACACTTGTCATCCAATGAAGAGAAACCAATGGATATTTTTGGGTGGATAAATCACAAAGAAAAGATATTCAAAAGTTGGAATGAACTGGTTGCAGATGATGACATTGTGATAATAGCGGGAGATACTTCATGGGCACTTAAATTTGAAGATGCCAGAGCAGATCTGGATCAAATAAACAAACTCAAAGGCAGAAAAATCATTATTAAAGGCAATCATGACTATTGGTGGCAGTCTCTGACGAAAATGAAAAAAAACTATCCAGAGATTGAGTTTTTGCATAATAATCATGTTATAATAAATGATTATATATTTTATGGGACAAGGGGCTGGATATGCCCCAATGATACAAAATTCACTGTTGAAGATGAAAAAATTTATAACAGGGAAACAGAAAGACTTAAATACTCTTTGGATTCATATAAAGGAGATTCTTCAAAATTTAAGAAATTTGTAATAATGCATTATCCCCCTGTAAATGACAAGCACGACGATTCTGAAGTATTAAAGATACTCAGGGAAAACAATATAGACTACATGGTATATGGTCATCTGCACGGAGAAGAGTCATTTAGTTCAGTGTTTGAAGGATTACAAGGTGGAACTTATTTTCACCTTGTATCATGTGATTATCTTAATTTTAAGCTTAAAAAAATACGCGACTGATGCAAGGAGAAGAGGGAGTTATGGAAAATAAAATAAAACCAGGCAATTTTATAAAAAATATTGTAATAGAAGATTTAAAAAACGGAAAGCACAAAAATATACTTACAAGATTTCCGCCTGAACCTAATGGATACCTCCATATAGGTCATGCAAAAGCTATTACACTTAATTTCGAGCTTGCAGATGAATTTGGAGGAAAGACTAATCTAAGATTTGATGATACCAACCCTGAGAAAGAAGATGAAGAATACGTACAGTCGATAATGGAAGATGTAAAATGGCTGGGATTTGAATGGGACAATCTATTCTGGGCTTCAGATTATTTTGATATAATGTATGAAAAAGCCAGGCTTCTTATAAAAAAAGGAAAAGCTTTTGTATGTGATCTTAGCCCTGAAGAAATGAGAGAATACAGAGGAACTCTGACAGAACCAGGCAAAAATAGTCCTTTCAGAGACAGGGGCGTAGAAGAAAACCTTGAACTTTTTGAGCAGATGAAATCTGGTGAATTAGCTGATGGAGCCAAGGTGCTTAGAGCAAAGATAGATATGTCTTGTGCAAATATAAATATGAGAGATCCAATAATATACAGGATTGCAAAAGCGACTCACCATAATACAGGAGACAAATGGTGCATATATCCTATGTATGATTATGCACACCCACTTGAAGATGCTATCGAAGGAGTTACTCATTCTATATGCACCCTGGAATTTGAAGATCACAGACCTTTTTATGACTGGGTAATAAGAGAGTGTGAAATGCAAGCCGTTCCTCAGCAAATTGAGTTTGCGCGTCTTAACATAACAAACACAGTCATGAGCAAGAGAAAACTTAAAAAGCTTGTAGATGATGGAGTAGTCGATGGGTGGGATGATCCAAGGATGCCAACCCTGTCAGGGCTTAGAAGAAGAGGTTATACTCCAGAATCAATAAGAACTTTTTGCAATGAAATAGGAATTTCAAAATCTAACAGTACAGTAGATGCCCAGTACCTGGAGCATTTTATAAGAGAAGATCTAATTAAAAAAGTCCCTAGAACCATGGCGGTGCTCAGACCACTCAAAGTAATTATTACAAATTACGAAGAAGGCAAAACGGAGTATCTTGAGGCAGAAAACAATAATGATGCACAAGAGGACATGGGAGTAAGGATGATACCTTTTTCCAGAGAAATATATATTGAGCAAGATGATTTTATGGAAAATCCGCCTGCTAAATATTTCAGACTTTTCCCTGGAAATGAAGTAAGGCTAAAGCATGCGTATTTTATAAAATGTAATGAAGTCATTAAAGATGATGACGGAAATGTTACACAGATACACTGCACATACGATATAGAAACAAAAAGTGGAAGTGGATTTACAGGAAGAAAGGTAAAAGGAACGCTTCACTGGGTAGATGCAAAAAAATCTTTACCTGCAGAGATAAGAACTTTTGAGCCTATACTTCTTGATGAAGAAGACGATGTTAACCCTAACTCACTTGAAATCCTTCAAGGGTATGTAGAAGAAGGGCTAAAAAATTCAGAAGCAGAATCCAAATATCAGTTTTTCAGACATGGTTATTTTAATGTTGATCCCAAATTTGCAAAAGAAGGAAAACTTGTGTTCAACAGGACTGTAGCGCTGAAAAGTTCATTTAAGTTATAAAGAGGGAAATAAATGCAAGATATAAATGTTCAAATTGTAGATGTCCTTAAAAACAAAGGGCTTACCCTGGCCGTGGCAGAATCTCTGACTGGCGGCCTGGTATGTGCAGCTATATGCCAGGTACCTGGTGCGAGTGAAGTGCTGCTAGAGGGAATAATATCGTATACAGACGAGTCAAAGCGGACAAGACTTGGAGTAGATAAAAAGACTCTGAATGCTTATAGTGCGGTGAGTTTACAAGTAGCTGAGGACATGGCAAGAGGAGTGAGGAAAAATCTTTCTGCAGACATAGGCATTTCCACTACCGGAGTTGCAGGTCCAGGGGAAATTGATGAAAATGGGAATCCAAAAGGTCTTGTATATATTGGAATATCAACGAGTGAAGAAACGACCGTCAGTAAACATATATTTGAAGGAACAAGAAATATTATAAGAGAAAAAGCAAGAGATGCTTGCCTGGACAGACTTTATGAAATGTTAAATGTTAGATGAAAAGGAGCGAAAAGAGCATGATAGATTTTAGAAGCGATACGGTTACACGTCCGACCCAGAGGATGAGGGATGCAATGTACACGGCAGACGTGGGCGATGACGTTTATGGTGATGATATCACTGTAAACCAATTTCAGGAATATGTTGCGCACTTATGTGGTATGGAAGCCGCACTTTTTGTACCCAGTGGAACATTTTGCAACCAGCTTGCACTTTTTACTCACTGTAACAGAGGCGATGAGATTATCCTTCCAGATGAATGCCATATAGTTCAGCATGAGGCTGGTTCAGCAGCAATAATTTCAGGTGTTAATATGAGAACTCTGCAAACATATAATGGAAAAATGGACCTGGACAGACTTGAAAATGCAATAAGAAAAGAAGAAAATATTCATTATCCGGAAACTAAGCTAATATGCCTTGAAAATGCATTTTCTGATGGGAAGGTAGTGGATCTTGATTATATGAGAAGTGTAAAAAAAATAGCTGACAAATATAATCTCAAGATTCATCTTGACGGGGCTAGGTTTTTTAATGCAGTTACTTCTCTTAACTGCGATATAAGAGATATGACCGAGAATGTAGATTCTCTTAATATATGTCTTTCTAAAGGGCTTTGTGCGCCAGTAGGATCAGTCCTTGTGGGAAGCAAAGAATTTATCAAAAGTGCCACTAAAAAGAGAAAAATAATGGGCGGAGGAATGAGACAAGTTGGAATACTTGCTGCCGCTGGACAGATTGCAGTAAAAGAGATGAGATTAAGACTGGTGGAAGACCACGATAATGCCAGATATCTTGCAGAAAGACTAGAGATTATATCGGGAATAGAAGTACTCAAGAACAAACTTGATATAAATATGGTGTTTTTCAAGATAAGAGATGAAAAATTAAAAAGATATTTTACAGAAGAAAACTTTGCCAAATATGGCATTATAATAAATCCTGAAGAAGACGGACTCTTCAGATTTGTAACTCACTATTATATAAGCAGAGAATCAATTGATGAGACTATAGATCTGATTATCAGGCTTAAAGAGAAATCTCAGAGATAATTATTTGATTGTGGGGGGTGCAGATATGAAACATGCTTTATTTGCCTATAATCCAGTTTCGGGGAATAGATTTGTTTCTAGAAATATGGATTTCATAATAAAAAAATTACAAAGCCTGGATGTATTATTGACTGTTTACAGGATACCAGAGAATGATGCAAAGCTCAAAGATATCATGAACAAAGAGTACGATTTTATAATAGCTTCTGGTGGAGATGGTACCTTGAGTCATATTGTACAAGTTATGCTTGAAAACAAACTGGATATTCCTTTGTTTGCTCTTGGGACAGGAACGAGTAACAATTTCACCAGAAGCATAGATCTTTCAAAAAGCATTAATACAGAATCTCAGCTCGAAGATATTATAGAAGAAGTATATAATGGAAAAACGATTATGGTCGACGCAGGCATAGTTAACAAAGAAAGAGTATTTCTTTCTTCTCTTGCAGGTGGAGCCTTTGCAGATACCTCATATACCACTGACAAAAATCTTAAACTGGTAATGGGATCACTTGCATATTACTTGAAACCTTTAACAGAACTTACGACGCTAAAGGCATATGATATAGAGATTACAGCAGATGATAAAACATACCAAGAAAAGGCTTATATGTTTATTTTGCTTAACGGCAAGAGTGTAGGAAACTTTACTAATTTCATTGATACTGGCAATATTTCAGATGGTATAATGGAACTTATAATAATCAAAGAGAGTACAGCTATTGAAATAGCAAATCTTTTCTTTTCGGTAATGAAAGGTGAAGATATAACAAGGCACAGTAACGTGAAACTTGTGCGTGGAAACAAATTTTTAATAAATGCTCATAAAGACATGATGGTAAGCCTTGACGGGGAAAAAGGACCACAAATGCCTCTTTTTGTAGAGGTAAAAAAAGAATGTCTGAAAATTTTTGTGCCGAAAAATTTTGAAAATTAGGGGTGTATATCAATGGATTACAGTGAATTTGATTTTAAATCCTATACAGATGATGTGAGAATAACCTGCTACAAATTTATGCCTGAAAGTAAAGCAAAAGCTATAATACAGATGTCTCATGGGATGTCAGAAAAAGCCCTGAGATACACTCCTGTAATTGAGAGTCTTGTATCTGAGGGTTTTGGTGTATATATAAACGACCACAGAGGACACGGGAAGTCAGCTCACAAAAAGTTCGGATATATGGGAGAAGGCGATGTTTTTCTTAAGATGGTAAGAGATATGCGAAGCCTTAACCATATATTGACCAGGGAAAACCCTGGGGTACCAGTAGTATTACTTGGACATTCAATGGGGTCTTTTTTATCACAGAGATATATACAGATTTATCCAGAAACCGTGGACATGCTCTTGCTTTCTGGAAGTAACGGAAAAAACCAGATTCCAGTATCCAAAGCAGGGAAAATTGTTGCAAGGATTATGATGATTGCGCTGGGAACTGAAAAAGAGGCTGATTTTATAAGGGATGCTCAAGACTTGTTTTTTAATAAAAAAATAAGGAACAGAAAAACTAAATCCGACTGGCTGACCACTAAGCAATCAGAGGTAGGAAGGTACGAGCAGAGTAATGACATGGGTTTTAGCTTTACAACCTCAGCATATTATTATCTTTTTAAGGGGATAACTCAAAATTTTAACAGCAGAAATTTAAAGATAATCCCAAAAGAAATGCCTTTATTTATTTTTTCAGGAGATCGGGATCCTGTAGGTGATTATGGAAAAGGACTTGAAAATCTGGAGCATATGTACAAGCGAGCTGGCCTTAAAAATGTAGTTCTTAAACTTTATAAAGACAAAAGGCATGAAATTTTTAATGAAGTTAACAGAGAAGAAGTAATAAAAGATGTGGCAGAATTCATAAGTTTGAATCTGCCACATAAAATTTAATACATGTACCGAGAATTCCCCCTCCGCTAAACTACCTTTCTCGTCTTAACGAGAGTGAAGGCGGTGGGATGAATCGGTTTATGAATGTTTAGAACACTTCTGCAGGGGTATAATATAATCAGTCGTAATAGGAAAGGATACTTATAATATGGATAGATTAGACAATAATGCACATTCAGTATTTTCCTTATACTATCATCTGGTTATGGTTACTAAATACCGGAGAAAAGTGTTTGATTCGAAAATTTCAGACAGAGCTAAGAACATATTTGAATACATTTGTCCAAAGTATAATATTACACTGCTGGAATGGAACCACGACATGGATCATGTCCACATATTGTTCAAATCACATCCAAACAGTGAAATCAGCAAATTCATAAATGCATATAAAAGCGCAAGCAGCCGATTGATTAAGAAAGAATTTC
>NZ_AUID01000006.1 GCF_000423525.1 Proteocatella sphenisci DSM 23131
CAGGTTCAGGGAAATGCTGGATTACAAGTCCAGGTGGTATGGCAGAGACCTCATAATTGCTCCGCAAAACTATCCGAGTTCTCAGCTTTGCTCTGACTGCGGTAACCGGTCGAGTCAGACAAAGGACCTGAGCTGCAGAATATATGTCTGTCCAGAGTGCGGTCTTGAGATAGACAGAGATTACAATGCAAGTCTGAACTTACTGAAGCTGACAATGTAAATATAAGATACAGTGTCAGTCGGGGAGGGTACCGCCCTTAGAGCCTGGAGAATCTTGCTTCATCAGAAGCATTGACCAGGAAGCCCCCACTTCTTAAGTGGTGGGTAGTTCACCTGAGGCAATACCTACATCACTTACAATATTTTCTCCGATGAACCTTGTTATATCGGCGACAATTATAATCGGGCTTCCTTTTGTATGCAGGGCGATGATGCCTGATGAGGAACACACTATTGAAGTGGACCCAGCGTTACTTATTGAAGATGCTGAAAAGGTATACAAGATTGAAACTCCTGCTGACAAGCTTGAACATAGTAGAATAATATGGGGAATCGTGATTGTTCTTGGATTTGCATATATTGTATACAACGTTGCACTTAATAAATTGAATTCGCTAAATCTAAATTTTGTTAACTTTATCTTCATGTTTGCTGGTATATTGCTTCATGGAAATCTTAAGAAATATATTGATGCTTTTGCGGATTCTGCAAAGAGCTGTTCTGGGATTCTTCTTCAATTCCCATTCTATGCGGGTATTCAAGGAATGATGACTGGCGCGGTTGCTGGAGTTTCTCTGGCTGGGGTTATATCCACTTTCTTTGTTGGAATAGCTACTACTACAACTTTTCCTCTATTTACTTTCTTGAGTGCGGGTATTGTTAACTTCTTCGTTCCTTCTGGTGGGGGTCAGTGGGCGGTTCAGGGTCCTATTATGATGCCGGCGGGTCTTGCGATTGGGGTGCCTGCTGCAAAAACTGCACTAGCTATTTCATGGGGAGATGCTTGGACAAATATGATTCAGCCTTTCTGGGCGCTTCCTGCTCTTGGTATAGCTGGACTTACAGCAAAAGATATAATGGGTTACTGCGTAATTACGCTTCTATTTTCGGGAGTAGTTATTGCTGCGGGACTGCTTATTTTTTAAATTTAATACAATGAGATTTTAAAATAGCAACTCCACTCAAAAATAGCAACTTCACCTAAATAGAAGTTGCTATTTTTTATACTATATTTTATAGTTTTTTTAAAAACTCATCTCTCCTGCTTTTGGAAAGAGGCCGTAGAGTCCGCCTGTATGAATGAACAGTATGTTTTGATACTGGGAAAAGTCTGCCATTGGATTGTTTGGCTCGAGCCCAAAATTACTCTTGGCTATCTCGGAGACCATGCCTTTGAGGGTTTTTCCTGTATATACTGGATCAAGAAATATTCCTTCTAGTCTTGCAAATTCTTTAATGAATTCAAAATCTGCGCTCACGTTGAGGGCGTATCCCTTTCCTGCGTATCCGTCTGTGATTATAAGGTTTTCCTCTGTAATTTCAAGGATTTCTGGACTTATGCCTTCGAGGTAGTTACAGCACTCTTTGATATACTCAAAGGATCTTTTTTGAAAGTTTGGAGCTGTATCTGCAATATTAAATCCGATAACGTCGCATTTCATATTGTAGAGCTTTGAGCCGACTACGAGTCCTGCATATGTGCCCGCTGAGCCTACACAGGAAACGATAGCATCAAATTTCATTCCAAGTTCTTCCTCCTGGGTTTTAATTTCTTTCATGGCGTTTATATAGCCAAAGAGTCCGATGCCGTTTGATGCACCTTCGGGGATTATATATCCTGTTTCGCATTGGGATTCGAGCTCTTTTTTGATATCTTCCATTATTTCAAATCTTTTTTCTGCGTACTCCTTTGCGCTTATAAATCTTATATCGGCGCCTACTACGAGGTCGAGCAGATGATTTCCTTCTGCATGGCCTTTTTCGGATTCTCTAAGGACAAGTACTGACTTCATGCCCAGCTTTATTGCAGCTACCGCGGTTGCTCTTGCGTGGTTTGACTGAATTCCTCCACAGGTGATGAGGACTGTAGCTCCCTGTGATTTTGCTTCTGCAGTTACAAATTCGAGTTTTCTTACCTTGTTTCCGGAGAGTTCTACTCCAGTTTCGTCATCTCTTTTTATGTAGATATTTTTTTCGAGCTTTTCTGAAAGCTTTTGGAGCTTGTAGGTCCTGGTTGGCAGGTTTGCTAGGGATATTTTTTCAGGTAGTGTGATCATACTGATTCTTCCTTTCTGTTATCTTTTCAATGAATAATCCTTTAAAACAATATTGAAATTAGTAAATCTCTTTATAGAGTTGTTGTTTTCTTGTATAAAATTCCAGCTATTCGCATAATCTAGCTTTACAGAAAAATCGCTATTACAAATAAAATCTATGAATCCCTCCAAGTCATCAATATATAGATCTTGAAAATTTTCAGCATATTGCACTTTCGCATAATCTTCAACTTCAATTTCATTGTGAAGGACATGTTCTAAATTACATGAAAAATAGAAAACTCGATAAGGCACAGAGTTATAGACTTTAGAAGTCTGAGATAAGAGTTTTAACAAAGCTTGCTTTCTTTTATTTCGATCTTTTACGGATTGAATATCCGGAGCGTAAATGCCATCATTTCTGTAAGAAAATACATTATTAAGTGTATCAGAGTGGATACTATCTTCAGAGACAAATGCAGCGTCCATGTCAACCAAGTGTATGACTTCTTTATAGTCAGCAGGTTTAAATTTCCTTCCGCTGCTTTTAATTAACTCAGTTATTTTACTTTTAATATTATTTTGACTACTATGTTTATCAGAAGTGATGTCGCCTTGTGCAACTTCAAATATAACTTGGCTATTATTTCCGAATAACTCTGACAACAACAATTCAAGACTTTCTTTTTCGCTGAATCCCTCAACTATAAACAAAACAACTTTTTTTCTTGCCAATATCATTCACCCGCCTTTCTAAAAGCCCGGGCTATTCTTGGAGAATTTGTTCTGTCATATATAATTTCATCTTGTCCATCGAGGATTATGTCTCTATAATACATATCTCTAATATTATTATTGGCCTTAACATTTTTCAATTTTATATACCTGTTATCTGGATTGGTAGTTGTAAACACTAGGCTGTTTTTATTGAGGACTTCAAGAGGGCGTAGATTATGTGAAGTGAATATCAACTGTCCGTTGCCTCTTTCCTCTAATATTTCAAGAATTTCACCTATGAGATACTCAAAAACACCCGAATCCAGCTCATCAATCAATAAGGTCATCGACCTGTAATTGAACATTGAAATTAGAAGATGAATAATAGCCACAATCTTTTTAATACCATCAGACTCATACCTTATGGCAATCTCTACGCCATCCCTACAAGACATAAGCTCTACTGCAACCTCTTCTTCTCCTGACTTGGAAATCCTTACACTGACTTCCTGAAGTTTAATTGTCAGACCTGGTATAATTTCACTAAGAACCATATTTGAAGAATTAAGACTGGTTTCAATCTCAGCAATCGCAAATTTAGGCAAATAAGTTGCTTTCTCTAAACCTATAGGCATAACCCCCATTGAACGCTGAATATTATCCTTATAATTTTTGAAATTGATAGGAAGTAAAATGTTAGCATTACTTAATGCCATTTGTTTGTTATCAATAATAAGCAAATTAAACATAGCGTAATGTTGAAGGGTCTGTAATATACCGAATTCTTTTCCAACAGTGTTAAAACTAGAATCTAAAATACTGAGAAGCTCATCTGAAAAGATAAAGCTCTGGTTATCTCTAAATTTAATTTTTTTGGTAACTATAAGATCGTTAGGATCGGGGAACAATCTGGATATATCATCATTTCTATATTTGGGAGAAATGCTACTTTTGTTGTATTGATTATTAATTAAGACTTTGACTTTATTCCAATTCTCATTTTCGGTGGACTTATCCCAGTAAGAGAGTGTTTCTCTTTGTATAAAACAACCTTCTTTATTCTTTGCAATAACTACACTATATTTTGCTTTGTACTTACCTTTATCATTCTCAATAAAAAATAAAACGTTTATTTCGGCCTCATTCTCACCATATTTTATATATTTGTCTATATCTTCTGGCAATGACTTTCCTGAAAAAATATTTTTTATTAAACTCATTGCACTTATAATAGAAGTCTTTCCAGAACCATTTTGGCCATAAATCCCACGGATATCTCCTCTGTCATTTTCTATATTAGAAACAGTAGATACCTCAATAGTTCCGTTAGATGTATTCTTATAATTTTTAATATTTATCTCTAAAATTCTTACCATTGTATTTTCAAAGTTAATCATATCATCCACCTCCATTTTCATTATAGTATGTTAATTTATTTTGCACAACATTATTTTTAAAAATAGATACATTTTGTGCCATTTTAAATTTTCAATATTCAATATTCGAGAAAAGCAGTCCTGTTCTCCATATTGACGAAATCATCAAAATATGAAATAATGGATGGTGGAACAAACAATTTAATACATACAGAAATTAGTCTAGGAAGTCAGGTTAAAATCCTGCACAGTCTCGCTGCCGTGATAGAGGAGTGATACAGCATAATGCCACTGGGAAACTGGGAAGGCGCTGTAATTGCTATGATACTTAAGTCGGAACACGTACTTTTTCTGTTAACACACTCTACGATGAATAGAGGCTGTTAAAGTGATATGAATAATATGACCTAAACTCCCTGAGACTCGATGAGACTTGGGGCTTTTTTTACAGGTTTTTATAAATTGAGCTTTGACCCTGCTTTTCGGTAGAATTATTTTTTGAAGAGAAAGGGAATTGAAATGAAAAAAGAAAAAATTGCAAAGATTTTACTGAGCGTGGTTGCGCTCCTGGGAATGAACACGGTGTATTCGAGTGCGATGCACATAGCGGAGGGTTTTTTGCCTTCTCCCATGTGGATAATATTTTGGTTTGCGGTTTCGGCTCCGTTTGTAATCTATGGTTTCAAGGCTATAAAGGTGAAGATTGATCAGGTGCCTAAGGCAAAGATTCTGCTTGCCATGGCGGGTGCGTTTGTGTTTATACTTTCTGCGCTAAAGATACCATCTCTTACAGGAAGCTGCTCTCATCCTACTGGAATAGCGCTTGGAGCTATACTTTTTGGGCCTTCTCCGATGGCGGTTATGGGTCTTATAGTGTTACTGTTTCAGGCCCTGCTTTTGGCTCATGGGGGAATAACCACTCTTGGAGCAAACGTGTTCTCGATGGCAATTGTAGGTTCTTTTGTAGCTTATTACACCTACAAGTGGCTGAAATCTGCGGGAGTTTCTTCGGCGGTGAGCGTATTTGTGGCAGCTTTTCTTTCTGATTTACTGACATATGTTACGACTTCTTTCCAGCTTGCAGTGGCATTCCCATCTCCAGATGGAGGAATAATGGCTTCACTTGTAAAATTCATGGGTGTTTTTGCGGTTACGCAGATTCCAATAGCTGTCGGGGAGGCAATACTTACGGTAATAGTGTTTGGGATACTTGAAAAATACAGTTTTGCTGAGGTCAAGGCGCTTGAAACCGGATCTTATGATGCTTATCCTGAGGGAAGTGTGAAATCAGAAGAACCTAAAGGGAAAAAAATTGCTTCGGCATCATCAGGAAAAAAGAGTCCACTTTGGAAAAAGAACGTAATACTTCTTGTTGTGTTTTTTATAGTGGTATTTGCACCTCTTGCAATAAAGAGTGGTTCTGAGTTTGGTGGAGCTGACGGGATTGCAATGGACATAGTTACTGAGATAGATGAAAATTACCAGCCAAATTTTGAACCATTCTTTGAGCCTGCAAGTGGAGAGATAGAATCACTTCTTTTTGCACTTCAGGCGGCGCTTGGAGCGGGGGTTATAGGATTTGGTCTTGGAAGGCTTACTAAGAAGGAGAGTTAAAAAAATTGAGCGGAACTGACAGATATGCCTATGCCTCAAAAGTGAGGTCAAGTGACCCGGTAACCAAGATACTAGTTTCCCTTGGGATGATGTTTATATGTATAGTTCTGGATGATATTCTTGTCAGCCTTGTTACCATAGTGGCTATGAGCGCCTGCAACATGTGGATGGGGGGGCACCGCGCCAGAGATATCTGGAGGATGCTCAGGATTCCCATGGGATTTATATTTCTTGGAGTAATAACCATAGCTGTTGGAAGGTATGACCCTTCGGCAAATCTGATTGCAGGGTTTAAGGCAGGGAATCACCTTTATGGAATCTCACAAAAGGGAGCACTTGAGGCAATTAGCATATCTGCAAAGTCGCTTGGGGTGATAAGCAGTGTGTATTTTCTTGTTATGAATACGCCCATGACTGATATTACTCTGGCACTTTCGAAAATGCATGTTCCTGCGCTTTTTGTGGAACTGCTGGAGCTTGTCTACAGATTCATATTTGTACTTGCAGACACTGCTGAAAAGATAAAGACAGCGCAAAGTTCAAGGCTTGGATACGTCGATATGAAGACTTCATACCGGTCTACTGCGGATCTCATATCGAGGGTTTTTATGAGCTCGTTTAGAAAAGCGGACAACATATATGATGCACTTGAAAGTCGCGGATATACGGGAGAGCTTCGTACGGTTGGATATGAATATGAAATAGATACAAACATTACTTTTGTGGCAATAGCTGTCGCCCTGCTCCAGATAGGGGCGTATATGATATAGGTGAGTGAAATTATGCAAAACAATAATATTATAGAGACTCGAAATCTTTGCTACAGCTATGAGGGCGGAGAGCTGGCCCTTGATAATGTCAGTATTGAGATCGAAAGAGGAAAGACTACGGCTATACTTGGGGGAAACGGAGCGGGAAAATCCACTCTGTTTCTTAATCTAAATGGAGTTCTGAGGCCTCAGTCGGGGGATATATATATAGCTGGCAAAAAGCTGGAATACTCGAGAAAAGGCATTCTTGACATGAGAAGAACTGTTGGGATAGTATTTCAGGATCCGGATCATCAGCTTTTCTCGGCAGATGTATACAGAGATATAAGTTTTGGGGCGGTAAATCTTGGCCTTCCTGAGGATGAAGTCAGAAGGCGCGTGGATGATGCCATGGAAAAGACAGGAGTTTCACATCTTGCAAAGCGTCCTACTCATGCACTGAGCTATGGACAGAAAAAAAGAGTAGCTATCGCAGGAGTGCTTGTAATGCAGCCGGAGCTTATTATACTCGATGAACCTACTGCGGGGCTTGATCCACAGGGCGTAAGTGAGATAATGAAGCTGCTGGATGAAATAAAGGCCAAGACGGGCATATCAGTTGTAATAGCTACCCACGACATAGATATGGTTCCGCTTTACAGTGACAAAGTATATATAATGAACAGCGGAAGAGTCGTTTCAGGGGGTACTTCCAAGGAAATATTTTCTGATCCGGATGTCATAAGGGAAAACAATCTCAGACTTCCAAGGATAGAGCACCTTATGGAGATTCTAAGAGAAAAAGATGGTCTGGATGTGGACAAGTCTGCCGCCACAATCGGAGAAGCAAGGATAGAAATTTTGAAAGTACTGAGGAGAGACATATAGTATGGATATGGTGATACAGGGGCAAAAAAGTCTCAGACGTGGTTATACTACAGGAAGCTGCAGCGCGGCTGCCACAAAGGCTGCGCTCCTGATGATGATGAGTGGGCAAAGATGTGACACTGTAAAGATAGACACTCCAAAAGGGATAGAACTTAATCTGGAGGTGCATAATCAGGAATATAGCCCAAATGAGGCCTGCTGTAGCATCATAAAAGACGCCGGGGATGACCCGGATGCAACTCATGGACTTCATATATTTTCAAAGGTCAGCAGTCCAGGTGGCCAGCATTTAATTCCTCCTCAGCCCTATGAGGAAGACCTTGATATATGTGGAGTTACCGTGAAAACTTACATAAGAGGGGGGCGCGGAGTAGGAGTAGTTACAAGGGGCGGCCTGAGCTGCGACGTCGGCAAGAGCGCCATAAATCCGGTACCAAGAAAAATGATAATAAAGTCTGTAAAAGAAGTACTTGACCAGTATGAAGCAGACGCCTTACCTCGCTTTTTAAAAATCGAAATATCGGTAGAGCGCGGCGAAGAAACCGCCCTCAAGACCTTTAACCCAAAACTTGGGATAATAGGCGGTATTTCTATACTGGGAACTAGCGGCATAGTAGAGCCCATGAGTGAAAAAGCTCTGGTTGATACTATAAAGACTGAAATAAAACAGTTTGCAGAGCTGTACAGTGTGCAGAGAAAAGACGGCGCTGAAGCGGCTGTGGGCATTGCAAGATTGGTTGTGCCTCCCATGCTGGTGTGCCCTGGGAATTATGGACAGGATTATGCGAGAGATGAACTTGGTATAGATTTGGAGATGGCTGTAAAGTCTTCAAATTATATAGGTGAAATGCTCGACTACAGCTGCTGGCTGGGGATACCTCGGATACTGCTGATTGGTCATGCGGGAAAGCTCATCAAAATAGCGGCGGGGGTAATGAATACCCACTCTGGATCTGCGGATGCAAGGCAGGAAGTAATCGCTGCTCACAGCGCCATGCTTGGAATGGAATCTGGAGCTATAAGGGATATAATGAATGCTATTTCTGCAGAAGAGATGACAGATATTTTACTGTCTCAGGGCAGCGATTTTGCGAAAAATGTATTTGAGAGTATTGGAAAAAAGATAAGAGAACATATAGATCACAGAACAAAGGGTAAAATTCAGGTTGAGTTTATTGTATTTACAAAAGTGCACGGAGCTCTCATAAAGAGCGATGGCGCCGACGAAATGCTGAAGGATTTGAGAAAACATCAGCAGAAACAATAGTAGGGAATCAGATTATAGATGAAGCTTATTATAAATGAAGGAGAATTTATGACAGGAATATTATATGGAGTAGGCGTGGGCCCTGGAGATCAAAAGCTGCTGACACTTCAGGCGGTAGAAACCCTTGAAAGTGCTGACTGCATTGCATATCCGATATCTGGAGGCGAAAATGTTGCGCTTGGAATAGTAAAAAAATATATACAGGGCAAGGAAATGGTTGCGTGTGATATGCCAATGACAAGGAATCGTGCTTTACTTGAACAGAGTCACGAAAGATGTGCAGATCAGATGATAGAGCTTATGAAGCAGGGCAAAAATATTGCCTTTATAACTTTGGGAGACCCTTCTATATACAGCACGTATATCTATGTACACAAAAAAGTGCTTGCAAAAGGTTACAACGCCCAGCTTATAGCGGGGATACCATCGTTTTGTGCGGTTGCGGCAAGGCTGAACGACTCGCTTTGTGAATCCAAAGAACCACTTCTCATAGTGCCTGCTTCATATGATGGACTTGAAGACTGCCTGCAGTTTCCGGCCAACAAGGTGTTTATGAAATCGGGAAAAAGCATACTGGATTTGAGAGAAAGACTCAGAGAAACAGGAAAATTAAGCAATGCGAAGATGGTGGAATGCGCGACTATGGAAAATGAAAAAGTGTATCACAATCTGGATGAGCTGGATGAAAAATCGAGTTATTTTTCAATAATAGTAGTAAAGGAGAGCTAAGAATGATAAATTTTGTAGGAGCAGGCCCCGGAGCGGTGGACTTGATAACAGTAAGAGGAAAACAGCTGCTTGAACAGGCAGACATTATAATATACGCGGGTTCTCTGGTAAATCCAGGACTGCTTGGATATGCCAAAGAAGGATGCGAGATTCACAACAGTGCGTCCATGACGCTGGAGCAGGTAATTGAGGTTATGAAGGCGGGCGAAAGTGATGGCAGAGCGGTAGTAAGGCTGCACACAGGCGACCCAAGCATATACGGAGCGATAAGAGAGCAGATAGACATGCTCGAAGAACTGAATATACAGTACAAAGTCTGTCCAGGAGTAAGTTCGTTTTGTGGAGCTGCGGCTGCGCTTGGAGCCGAGTATACTCTTCCGGGAGTTAGCCAAAGCGTTATACTTACAAGAATGGAAGGCAGAACGCCTGTTCCACCAAAGGAAGAAATATCTCTTATGGCGGCGCATCAGGCTACAATGGTAATATTTTTGAGTTCGGGAATGCTTGAGCAGCTGAGCGAAAGACTTATCGAGGGCGGATATACAAAAGACACAAAAGCTGCGATAGTATACAAGGCTACATGGGATGATGAAAAAGTAGTTAGAACAACTGTCGGAAACCTTGCACAGGCGGCTCGCGAGAACAACATAAGCAAGACGGCGCTTATTACCGTAGGTGAGTTTCTTGGAGACAAGTACGAAAGATCACTGCTTTACGATCCGGGATTCACGCATGAATTCAGACAGGCGAGCAAGTAAGATGAAGCGCGAATCAGGCAGGAAAAGTATATATGTGATGGCATTTACAATTAATGGTGCAGAGCTTGCAGCAAGAATGAGGGATGTATTTTCTCAGTGGAAAAATATTGATGCGAAGTTTTTTGTGACGAAAAGGCTCACTGGAGGATCGCCCGCAAGCCTTGGAGAATTTACATCTCAGGCCTTTGCAGAGGCTGATCACATAATATACATCGGTGCGGCAGGAATTGCGGTCAGGGCTATAGCTCCTCACCTTAAATCTAAGGACACAGATCCTGGGGTAATAGTTATTGATGAGCATGCAAAACATATAATACCCATACTCTCAGGTCATATAGGAGGCTCGAATGAGCTTGCGATAAAACTGGCAGAAGTTCTTGGGGCAGATCCTGTAATAACCACGGCAACTGACATAAATGATGTGATTTCTATAGATTCATGGGCAGTAGAAAACTCCATGAAAATTGACAGCATAAAAAATATCAAGCACATATCATCAGCCGTGCTTGAAAACAGGAAAATTAAAGTATATACTGACTGCAGAGGAAACTTTGCGAAGCTGAAAACAGAAGAACTACTGAGTCTTTACAGTGGCTTTGAGCTCGCGGACTCACTGGATTCGTCATATCCAACAGTGGTTATAACCGATGCTCACTCTCTTGTGGAGAAAGTAAAAATCAGATTCCCCGAGGCTCTTGTGCTTATCCCCACTGCTACCTTTATTGGAATGGGATGCAGAAAAGACATTGATGAAGTCCTTGTAAATGAGCTGTTTGAACAGGCAATATCAGAACTTGATCTGGATATAAGGGCTGTAGGCAGCATAAATACTGCGGATATTAAGAAGGATGAAAAAGCACTGCTTGCTCTTGTGCAAAAACATGACTTTGCATTTAATACTTTTTCAGCAGAAGAACTCATGGAAGCGGATAAACATACGAGCAGTGAAATGTCTCATTCGGAGCTTGTGAGCCGGACGGTAGGAGCCGGTAACGTGTGCGAGAGAGCGGCGGTTATGGGAGCCTTCGGGTCACCTGCATACTCAGGGGCAGAAGGCATAGAGATTATAATGAAGAAAATGAAACGAAGCGGCGTAACTATAGCGGTTTCGTGCATATAGATAAGATGGGAGCAGAAAATGAAAATATATGTAGTGGGATTTGGTCCCGGTGGAGAGGATCAGATAACTCCAAGAGCGCTTGAGGCTCTAAGAAAATCTGATGTAATTGCAGGATACAGTCTTTATGTAGACTTGATAAAAGACATTATAAAGGATAAGAAACTTATACAGACTCCTATGAAGAAGGAAGTGCAAAGATGCCAGATGGCTATAGATGAAGCTCTAAAAGGACAGACTGTGGCTATGATATCTAGCGGAGATGCTGGAGTATACGGCATGGCAGGAGTTATGTATGAACTTTGCGAAAATCATCCTGAGGTAGAAATTGAAGTAGTGCCTGGCATAACTGCGGCATGTTCTGGAGCGGCAGTGCTTGGAGCGCCTCTTATACACGATTTTGTAGTAATAAGTCTTAGCGATCTTATGACGCCATGGGAAAAGATAGAAAAAAGAGTGGAGCTGGCAGCAGAGGCCGATATGGTAGTATGTCTTTACAATCCATCGAGTGTAAAAAGAGCGGACTATCTTCAAAAAGCGTGCGATCTTATGCTCAGACACAAGGACTCTGAAACAAAATGCGGCTATGTAAGAAACATTGGACGTGATGAAGAAGAATATACACTATGTACTCTGGGAGAGCTAAGAGAGGCGAAAGTAGATATGTTTACGACGGTAATTATAGGAAATGAGACTACAAAAGTTATAAATGGAAAACTGGTTACACCGAGAGGATACAAGGTGAATTAGATGAAGGCTTTCGTATTTGCGGGAACAACTGAAGGACGTGAGGCGGCTGTTTTTCTTGCGCAAAGAGGCATAGATACAAGGGCTTTTACTGCCACGGATTATGGACTTGAAGTGCTCAGCGGTGCGGCCAGAGGGCTGGATAATATAGTCATAGAATCTGGCAGACTGAGTGAAGATGAGATAAGCTCAATGCTGCTTGAATGCAAGGATGCTAAAATCGTTATAGATGCCACTCATCCGTATGCGACTCAGGTCACGCAAAACATCAGAAAAGCCTGCATGGATACGGACACGCGCTACATCAGGGTGCTTAGAAAATCTACATTCACAGAAACATCGAGCGAAGAATTCGGTGCAGAATCAGGATTTCACGAAGGCATAACCGTGCTTTCAGACGCTCAGGCGGTATGCGATTGGGCTAATCTTGAAGAAAATACAGGCAAGAAAATACTGCTTACGACAGGCAGCAAAGATCTTAAGATCTACAGTCAGATAAAGAATTACAGTGAGAGAGTTTATCCGAGAATACTTTCTGATCTGGATTCTCTTGCAAATGCTATAGAGCTGGGATACAAAAAATCCAACATAATATGCATGCAGGGACCTTTTTCGGTGGAGATGAACATGGCTCTGATCGAGGCAACAGGCGCGAATGTACTAGTAACAAAGGATACAGGAGCGGCGGGAGGATTTGACAGCAAATTGGAGGCAGCAGCGCTTAAGGGAATAGAAGCTTTAGTAATTGGAAGGCCTGCAGACGAAAATGGAAATGCAGCTGAATCGGAGGGACTTAGCCCCGAGGAGTTCAGAAATTATATAGACGAACATTTTCCACTCTTTCCGCATTTTCCGATGTTCGTAAGCCTTGCAGGTAAAAAGGTCACTGTAGTGGGAGCAGGAAAGATAGGGGCGAGAAGAATCAAAGTGCTGGTCGAATATGGAGCATCCATAAGAGTCATCGCGCCAGGTATATGCGATGAAATAAGAGCGCTTGTTAATGAAAATCTGGAAATAATTGGGCGAGAGTACCGCAGCGGAGACCTTGAAGGTTCGTTCATGGTCATTGCAGCCACAGACAAAAGAGAAGTTAACAAAATGATTGGAAACGATGCAAAAAAAATTGGAGCTCAGGTCTCGGTGGCAGACAGCCGGGAGGAATGCAGTTTTTATTTTCCGGCGGTAATCAGAAACGGAAGTATCAGCATCGGGCTGGTATCTGATGGAAGAGATCACGCCGCTGCAGCAAAGACGGCAAGAGAACTCAGAGAATATTTTAAAGTAAATTAAGTGGGAATAATTCAGATAAAGTAAAGAGGGTATAAATTTGAAAATCATTAGAGTAGGAAGCAGAGAAAGTAAACTGGCGGTTATACAGACTCGAATGGTCATGGACGCCATAAAAAGAGCCAATCCTGAAGTAGAGGTGGAGCTGGTTACAATGAAGACCACGGGTGATATAATCCTGGACAAGACGCTGGACAAGATAGGTGGAAAAGGACTTTTTGTAAAAGAACTCGACAAGGCGATGCTTGAAGAGCAGGTGGATATAACAGTTCACAGCTTTAAGGACATGCCGATGGATATACCGTCTGAGCTGCCGATTGTGGCAACCGGAAAAAGGGAAGATCCAAGAGATGTTCTTATACTACCGCAGGGAGTTTCGGAAATGGATTTTTCAAAGCCCATCGGCTCATCGAGTGCAAGACGCAGCATGCAACTGAAAAAGCTGTACCCTGAATCAGATGTAAAACCTGTAAGGGGAAACGTCATTACAAGACTTGAAAAGCTGGATCGTGGAGAATACTCTGCACTAGTGCTGGCAGCTGCCGGAGTTAAAAGGCTTGGACTGGAGCACAGAATAAGCAGATACTTTACCCCTGAGGAAATTATTCCTGCAAACTGTCAGGGCGTAATCGTGGTACAGGCGAGAAAAGGATTTGACACGAGCCTTCTTGGAGATTTTGCATCAGATGAATCGTGGATAACAACCGGCTGTGAGAGAGCTTTTGTGAAGGAACTTGACGGAGGCTGCAGCGCACCTATTGCGGCCCACAGCAATATAGATGGAGACGAGATAGTGCTGACTGGAATGTATGTATGTCAGGAAGACTATGAGAGAATGAAGAGGCAGGAAGAGGCGCAGATAGAGTCTGGTAACAAGATAATCACAATTACCATGCCAAGGGTACATAAAAAGACGGTAAGAGCAAAGATAGCTGATGCGCAGTCCGCCGCTATATCTCTGGCAAAAGACCTTAAGAAAGAAAGTGAATGTATGAAAACTGGAAAGGTTACTCTGGTAGGAGCGGGTCCTGGAGACAAAGGCCTGCTTACGCTCAAAGGAAAAGAGAGGCTTGAAGAAGCTGAGGTAGTAATATATGACAGACTTATTGGAGACGGTATACTGGGACTTATCCCAAAGGATGCTGTAAAAATAAATGTCGGAAAAAAATCCAACAATCATCTGGTTCCACAAAGCGAAATAAACAAGCTTATACTTGAGCATGCACGTTGCGGCAAAAGAGTAGTAAGGCTTAAGGGCGGCGACGGATTTTTGTTTGGAAGAGGCGGCGAGGAGCTTGAACTTCTTCATCAGAATAATATAGATTTTGAAGTAGTACCTGGAATAACTTCCGCCATAGCGGTTCCGGCTTATGCTGGGATACCGGTTACTCACAGAGACTGCTGCTCCAGTGTACACATAATAACCGGGCACGCAAAGGCGGGAAAAAAGATAGATATAAATTACAGTGCGCTTGTATCTCACAAAGGGACTCTCGTATTTTTGATGGGACTGACTGCCATCGAAGAGCTCATGAAGGGGCTTGTCGGTGCGGGAATGGATCCGAATATGCCGGCAGCAACCATTGAAAAGGGTACTTCTACAAATCAGAGAAAGGTAGTGTCTACCATATCTGAGCTTGCGACTGAGGTTAGAAAACATAACATAGAGAGCCCTGCCATAACGGTAGTAGGAACTGTATGTGAGCTCAGTGACAAATTTGACTGGTTCTCTCAAAAACCACTTATTGGGAGTACTATAGTGGTTACAAGACCAAAGGACAGGATAGGAACCATCGCAGACAAACTGAGAGATCAGGGAGCCGATGTAATTGAATATCCATGCATAGAGACAGATGTAATAAAGGACAATCCGCGTTTTGAAAAAGCTATGAAAGAAATCAGGACCTACAGCTGGATGGTATTTACGAGTCCTGCAGGAGTGGAGACTTTCTTTGAAAAACTTTTAGACGTAAAGATGGATATAAGGAGTTTCTTTGGACTCAAAATTGCAGCGGTTGGCCGTGAAACTAAAAAAAGACTTGAAGACAGAAATCTACTTGTGGACTTTATGCCGCAGACTTATGATTCACCTGCGCTTTCAGACGGACTTGCAAGGGTAATCAAGGAAGAGGCCGGCTCAAGTGAAAATTCCGGTCCGGAAGGTAAAATTCCGGCCAAGGTGCTTATACTTCGTGCAGACAAAGGCAGTAACGTGCTTCCGCAGACGCTTGAAGCTCACGCAATAGCCTATGATGACGTGCACATATATGAAACGAGCTACGTGAGCAAT
Organism: Proteocatella sphenisci DSM 23131; assembly: GCF_000423525.1. GTDB lineage: Bacteria > Bacillota > Clostridia > Peptostreptococcales > Filifactoraceae > Proteocatella > Proteocatella sphenisci. Next base: position 15,795 of record NZ_AUID01000006.1, read on the forward strand.
GAATCTGAATTCGTGAGAGAAAAACTGGACGAAGGCGAGATAAATTATGTTACATTCACAAGCGCATCGACAGTTATTGGATTTACTCAGTCTATATTAAGAGATCGCCCGGAGTTTGACTTTAAAAAGGTAAATGCAATCTGTATAGGCGAGCAGACGGCGGCTGAGGCAAGAAAATACGACATGAGAATACACGTTTCGAGAGAATCCAGTATGGATTCCATGATAGAGGAAATAGAGATACTTCACAAGATAGAATCAAACAGACCGATTGGAGAATAGAGATGGAACTTATACAAAGAGCAAGAAGATTAAGAGAAACAGACGCAATAAGAAGAATGACCAGAGAGACCAGACTTTCATCAGACAGCCTCATACTGCCATTTTTCATAAAAGAAGGCAAGGACATAAAGACTCCAATATCATCAATGGACGGACATTTTCATTACAGTCCTGACAGAATAAACGAAGCAGTTGAGGAAGCTATGGAGCATGGCGTAGAAAAATTTCTTCTTTTTGGAATACCAGAAGAAAAGGATCCTGTGGGAACTCAGGCATTTCATGAAGAAGGCGTGGTTCAGCAGGGAATAAGAGCGATAAAAGAAAAATTCCCAGAAGCATTTGTAATAGCTGACACCTGTATGTGCGAATATACTTCACATGGACACTGCGGAATACTTTGCGGACAGGGCGTGGACAATGACGCTACAATTGAATACATCGCAAAAACAGCGCTTGCTCAGGTTGAAGCCGGAGCAGACATGGTAGCACCTTCTGACATGATGGATGGAAGAGTAGGAGCTATAAGAAGGCTTCTTGATGAAAAAGGACACAAGCACACGAGTATAATGAGTTATGCTGCAAAATATTCATCTTCTTTCTACGGACCATTCAGAGAAGCGGCGGGATCTGCACCAAGTTTTGGAAACAGAAAGCAGTACCAGATGGATTATCACAACAGAAGAGAAGCTCTTAAGGAATGCCATCAGGACATAAAAGAAGGTGCTGACATCCTTATAATAAAACCGGCACTTTCATATCTGGACATAATAAGAGAAGTAAAGGACACTACCAATGTGCCAATAGCAGCTTACAATGTAAGTGGGGAGTTTGCGATGGTAAAGGCGGCTGCAAAGGCAGGGCTTATAGATGAGTACGGAGTTATGTGTGAGAGCGCTGTAAGTATGTTCAGAGCGGGCTCGGATATATTGATAACATATTTTGCAAAAGAACTGGCAGATGCAATCAAGAGAGGGGATATAGGATAATGAAGGGAATACTGATACTTGGACATGGATCTAAGGCAACAGAAACAGAAAAGACACTTGAGAAGATAGTGGAGATGGTAAAAGAAGCCAATCCAGACAAGATAATAGAATTTGCATTTCTTCAACTGAGTGAAAAGACTCTTGACAAAGGGCTGGACAGCCTGCTTGAAAAGGGCGTGGATGATATAAAGGTAATCCCATATTTCCTTTTTGCAGGACTTCATATACAAGAAGATATTCCAGCTGAGATAAACAAATTTCTTAAAGGAAAAGGCAATATAAAGGTAGAGATGGCAGATACCCTTGGAGCAGATCCAAGACTGGCACAGATAGTGAGCGAAAGAATCGCCAAGATATATTAAGAGAATCACAGGATATACTAAAGGAGCCTCTATGAAAAAAACAGTCAGGATAACAGGAATTGGGATGGGTACTCCAGATTCGCTTACAAAAGAAGCGATTGATTCACTTGCAAATGCTCAGGAGATAATAATTACAGATACTCTGGCAAAGAGACTGAATCTTGGGATTGAAACAAAGGCAGTCACCACGCTTTGCAAAGTTTCCGAAGTTGCAGGGAAAATAATGGAGAGCCATTTTGAAAATATAGTCGTGCCTGTTTCTGGAGATACAGGATTTTTCAGTCTTTCGAGGACGATAGAAAAAGGTCTGAAAAAACTGAAAGGCGAGGTGCAGGCAACCCCGACCTCAGTAGCCGATGATATTGAGCTTGAATATATAAACGGCATAAGCAGCATGCAGTATTTTTTTGCTAAAACTGGCGGCAGCTATGATGATGTAAAGATAGCCAGTGCCCACGGAAGAAATACCAGCATGGTGGCGCTTGCAAGCTACAACAAAAAGGTGTTTGCACTTACAGGCGGCGATCAGAAGGTTCATATAATCTGTAAAAAACTTGCAGATGCAGGACTTGGAGATGTGCTTGTGACGGTGGGCGAAAATCTTGGTAGCAAAGGAGAGCGGATAATATCTGCCAGTGCGAAGGAGATATCAAATCTGGAATTTGAAAATCTGGCTGTTATGCTTATTGAAAACGTTCATGCTGCAAGACCTTTTGAGATGCTAAGAGATATTGATTTTGAGAGGGCAAAAGTGCCTATGACCAAAGAAGAAGTTCGCTGGATTTCGGCGGGAAAGCTGGACATCAGGCCTTCAGACATAGTATATGACATAGGCGCAGGTACAGGTTCTGTTACGATTGAGATGGCGAGAAAGGCCTGCGAGTCGACTGTCTATGCTATTGAGAGAAATCCTGAGGCGACTGAGCTTATCAGAAAGAATATGGCAAAGACAGGAAGCTATAATATCGAACTCTTTGAAGGCAGAGCGCCTGAAGGAATGGAAACCTGGCCCGAGCCGGACAGGGTATTTATAGGTGGCAGCAGTGGAAATCTGAGGCAGATACTTGAATCTGTTATTTCAAAGACCACCAGAGGATTTATTGCAGTTATTAATACTGTAACACTTGAAACTCTGACTGAGGCCTTTTCCGTACTAAGTGAACTTGGATTTAAAGATGCAGAATATCTGAGCATAACTGCGGCTAAATCGCAGAAAACAGGAAGCTACAACATGATGATCGGGGCAAATCCGGTATATATAATAACTGCAAAGTATGACGCTTCTGCTGATGGGAGCGCTGAGCGTGAATAAGAAAAAATGGAGAGGCATATGAAGATAGATATAGTAAAGCCGCATGAGATAGAAGACAAGAGCTTTGAGATAATAAGCTCTATAATTGAAGACCAGTATCCGGACGTTATAATAGATCCGGAGCATGAGAGCATAGTAAAGAGGGTAATACACACTTCTGCTGATTTTGAGTATCTGAATAATCTTGTCATATCTCCTGGTGCCGTTAAAAAAGCCAGGCAGGCGCTTCAAAATGGGGCGATAATAGTAACTGATACCAATATGGCAAAATCTGGAATAAACAAGACTCATCTTGCAAGGCTCGGAGGCCAAGTACACTGTTATATAGCAGACGAAGATGTTGCACTTGAAGCATCTCAAAGAGGGGTAACAAGAGCTATAGTATCCATGGAAAAGGCGGCAAAACTGGACAGGCCCCTTATATTTGCCATAGGAAACGCTCCAACTGCCCTGATAGCACTGGATGAAATGATAAAGCAGGGAAAGATAAAACCGGAGCTTATCATAGGCGTACCGGTAGGATTTGTGAATGTAGTCGAATCCAAAGAACTTATAATGGAATCAGGCATAGAATACATCGTAGCAAGAGGCAGAAAAGGTGGAAGCAACGTAGCAGCCGCTATATGTAATGCTCTTGTCTATTCTCTTGTGGAAAGATAAATGTAAAAGCTTGAAAGATAAAATACGCAAAGTTGCCACACAGAAAAATGCAAGTTTTAATGCAATAAACCAGGACGAGCATGGTATTATGTATATAGTAAAGCTAATAACACACAAAATATATACATAATGCTACTTTTCAGCGATAATAGCAAACCTTCCGAAAGGATGGGACGCAAAGCTAAAGGGCCTAAGTACGAAAGTACAGGCAGCCAGCTACCGAAGGGGAAGTTTTTTATTGGAAAAATTTTCAGTGAATCTCGGAAAATATTGTTGATAGTAGTCTGCTGTATATCAAACAGGAGAAGAAACTACTATGAAAAAATATTCAGGCAATATAACTAAAAAACTAAGTTCAATTCTTATAGTATCAATGTTTTTTGCATCAAGCACTGCACTTTCATTTGCAGACGTAAGAGATACAAAACTGGAGCATCTGAGAACTCTTAGTACAGAATTTAGAACAAATATAAACAATACTTCGGAACTTGACACAAATGCAGGCAGCAAATGGCAGATGAAGGTTGATGCAGACCTTGTTAAGGATGGAAAAGAAGCCAGGAAATTCCTTCAGGGCGTTTATTCAGTAGTTCCATTTTTCAATTCGATGACAATAAAAAGTTTATCAGGAAACTATACTATGAATCTTGAGAATCTCAGTGCATATGAAAGCAATACAGTAGTTGATGTAGCAAAGCAGTGGATATCTGAAATTATCACAGCTGACATGACAGAGGTTCAAAAGCTAAGAGCAATCCATGACAAGATAATCAATGAGACCGTATACGATGCATCTTCAGGCGATGAAGCACACTCACCTGCTGGGGTAGCATTAGATAAGAGAGCAGTATGTGACGGATACTCAAGAATGTTTACAATAATGGCAACGCTTATCGAAATACCAGTAGTTCAAGTTACTTCAAATGCAATGAATCATGCATTCAACCTGGTTTACATAAAGGGGGAATGGCTGATGGTGGATGCTACTTATGATGATCCGATTACTTCAAACGGGAAACAGGTGCTTAAACATGACTACTTCCTTATTGGGCCGGCAGATTCTAAAAAACATAAGTTTGATAGCTCGGAAAACGGACTTACTCTTGAAGATTATATAAAAATAGGTAACTACATCTATCAGGATGTAATATAAGAAGAATAATCTGGCTTGTAAATTCTGGTGATATCATAAAACGTGGTATCACCTTTTTTTTGTATTTTTGTTTATTGAAAAATACTGGAAATAATAGTATTATGAAGGCTATAGATAGTTTTGAATAGATAGTTTTGAGAGGAAATTTAATGGGGAAGATAGTTTCATGCTTAAAGAGAAAGAGCAAATACATAAAAAAGGCGTTTGTTTTATACTGCGTGGTATGCGTGGTGCTTATATTGGGGTTGTCATCAGAAAATATTCTACAAAAAAATCATAAAACTGATTCTATGAATATAGACTACGGCTGGTCGGTAGCAACTGACAATGTTATAGAGACGCAAAGTACTACTTTGCCCTACAATGTAAAAAATAAAGATGCCAGGATTATTGAATTGTCAGCAAAGATACCTCCAAATGACTTTACGGTTGCTGCGATTTCTTTTATGTTGACACAGAAAAACGTCTGGGTTTATTATGATGGAGAAGAAATTTACCGGTATGTCTTTGACAGCGAAGATTCGAGACTGAAAGACGGAAGTGGAAGGGTGGTATGCACACTGCCCGAGCAAAAGCCAGAAGGCGTACTTAAAATAAAATTTGAAAGAAATGATGATTCTTATATAGGAACTTTTGGTAACATAAAGTTCATAGACGGCGGCGTGAATGAACAAAATTTCATGTCTAATTACAGCTTTGTATTTATATTTTCTGTGGGCCTTTTTATAACAGGTCTGCTTATGCTTGTTGCAGGTGGGGCGTATATGGGATTTGGAGTAAAGATATCCTCGCTTATATACATGTCTATGTTTATATTATCTTCGTCTTTGTGGGTCATCTGCAGCAGCAAGGTTGCGCAGATGTTTTTATCTGACTGGGCGCTTATACATAATATTGAATATATGAGTCTGTATCTTTTGCCTGTAGGGGTGTGGGGATATATATCTTCGAGCTGGAAGCATGAGATATCAAGAAGAAGGTATATCAAGTATATAATGTCAGCTTTTTTTGGAATTGCAGTTACACTTAAGCTTATCGGTGCAGCAGATTTTTTTGATCTTTTGTCTGTGTTTAATACACTTGTGGTGATAAATATACTGGTAATGATATACACGGCATTAAGGGGATTTTCAAAAAAAGAACTTTCGCTTAAGATGTTTTATGCAGGGACATGTGTAATGGCGGGATTTATTCTTTTTGAGCTGCTGATGTTTTACAAGTCACCTGTGTATGATACGCTGGAAAGCTATATGGGAGCTGGATTTTCAATAATGATAACTTGCATGATAGCTAGTTTTGTGATATCCACAAGAGAGGCAGTAGCAAAGCTTTATGAGGACAGGTTTTATAAGGAAATGGCCTTTACAGACGTGCTTACGGGACTTGGAAACAGGACTAAATTTGAAGCGGACGCGGAACAATTTGAGCTTCTGAAGTTTACGGCGGATAAATTTGTGCTCGTAGTTGCAGATGCCAACTGTCTCAAGAAAATAAATGATACAATGGGACATCTTATGGGAGATCTGGCTATAAGGGCGATGGCAGATTCTATGAGGATAGTATTTAAGAGGAATGAAGGTATATACAGGACTGGTGGAGATGAATTTTGCATAGTGCTTTCGGAAATGAGTATTCAGGAGGTTGAAGATAATCTTGAAAAACTCAATCAGCTTCTTTTGTGTACAGATCTTGGGTTTCCAATAAGTATGTCTTACGGGTTTGCAAGTTTTGATATGAAAATCCATACATCCATTAAGGAAATGTACAAAGAGGCCGATGATAGGATGTATGAAATAAAAAATAATTATAAAAAGCTTGCACAGATTTGACACTCTGTTATTAAAATTCATAAGAGGAGGGCTAAATTTAATTATGAAGAATAAAAAATTATATTATAAATTGGCAGGAATGCTTTTGGTGACAGTTTTCGCAGTAGTCTCTATATTTTATTTTACTTTCTTTAAAAACTCCCTTATGACTGAGGCCCAAATGCATCTTAATGAGATAACCATACAGACAGCCGGAAGGATAGAAGAAAAGCTGATTAGTAACAAGGAGTTAATAGATACTCTTGCAGTTGAGGCAAAAGATTTTGAAAATCACACAGAAAAAGACAATATCTCAAGGCTCAAAGGCTGGGCAGGAAAAAACACATTTACTCAGATCTCATTTGCTGATGAAAAAGGTATGGGCTATACTTCGGATGGCAATCATGTGGATTTTTCTGATTCGGAGTTTTTTGAGAAGGCACTTTTGGGAAGTGGCAACATTAGTCCTGTAATAAGAAATTATGAAGGTGGATTTGAAAATATAGTGATATTTACATCTCCTGTCTATAGGGATGATATATTTAAAGGCGTGATATATGGCCTTTTTGAAATGGAGAATATAACAAAATCACTTGAACTGGAATTTTTCAATGGTCTTGGTCAGGGCTTTATAATTGATGAACTGGGAAATGTACTGGCTCATTCGGATGAGGATATGGTTAAAAAAAATATGTTTCTTGAAATTGCAAGAAACAACGACAGTATAGATACACAAAAAATAAAAGCCAGAGTTCTTGCTATGGATTCTGGCAATACTGTGTATGTACATAAAGGAACAAAGTACTTTGTCTCTTTTTTCCCAGTCCTTGGAGAACATAACATGAGCAGGGGCAAATCTAATTCGGGGATGTCTGTGTTGATGATGGTTTCTTACAACCGTGTATTTGAGCAGTCCAATATGATAATGAGACGCACTGGAAGTATAGTAGTAATGACATTTTTATTATTCTGTATGATAATTGCCTATGTACTTTATCAAAAGCGGGTCAATGAAGAATCGCTCGAAAAAGTAGCATATGAAGATGAACTTTGCAAAATACTAAATAGAAAAGGATTTGTAAGATCAGCAAATTACATGCTTAGAAATTCAAAAGATGAGCTTGTTGCTATTTGCATAGATATAGACAATTTCAAAATTACAAACAGCATATTTGGATATGAATTTGGAGACAGGGTACTCAAGGCTATGACATCAGAGCTTCAAAAAGCATTTGGAGAAGACGCTGTTATTGGAAGGATAAATGCGGACAACTTTAATGTTATAGTGGGCTATGCAAGCAAAAACTGTGTTTTAAGGGAAGTTGAAAAAATAGCAGAAGCTATGAAAAACAGGTTTTCAAGCCATAAAGAAATCTTGGTTTCGATTGGGGTATACTTTGTTGAGGATGCATCAGAAGAAAGTAAGCAGATATTTGATAAGGCGCAGCTTGCCAACAAAAGTGTGAAGTATGCCAGCAAGACTCCTTATGCGATTTATGAAGAAAGTCTTAAAGATGAGATTGAAAAAGAAAACTGGCTAGTAGAGGAAATGAAAAAAGCTATTGAGAGAAAAGATTTTGAAGTATATTATCAACCAAAGTTTGAGATTGCAAGGGAGCGGACAGTAGGTGCAGAGGCTCTCATAAGGTGGAATCACACAGAAAAAGGATTTATAAGTCCTGTGGAATTTATACCTCTTGCAGAAAAGACCCAGCTCATAGTAGATATTGGAAGAATAGTATTTGAGCAGGTGTGCAAAGATATGTCATCATGGAAGCAGAAGGGCATGAGTCCGCTTTCTGTGGCGGTAAACCTTTCGAGAGTGGAGATTTATCAGGCTGATGTAGTGGGAAATATAAAAAACATGATGAAGATTTATGAAATACCGGGCAATCTGATACAGATTGAAATTACAGAGACGGTAGCTGTAAATGAATATGAAGATCTGAGGGGTGTTCTTTTGCAGCTTAACGAACTTGGTATTTCCATATCTATAGATGATTTTGGATCAGGATACTCATCGCTTGCATGTCTGCATAAACTCAATGTGGATACACTCAAGCTGGATCGTTCATTCCTTGTAAATCTTGATAGTGATGAAAAGGGGATTAATATCCTTCGTGGGATGATAGAACTATCAAGAGAACTTGGGCTCAGGACTGTTTGTGAAGGAATTGAAACAAGAGAGCAGATGGAAATGTTAAAGCAAATGAATTGCAGATATGGGCAGGGTTTTATTTTTGCAAGGCCTATGCCACTTAAAGAACTTGAAAAATTTTTGAAAGATAAGCAATAGAAAAATTGATAGAATAAAATGCACCTGAGAGCTCGTTTAAAGTTCTCAGGTGCATTTTTATTATTCGCGCATGTCCATGTTATATTTTTTCAACTTGTAATTGAGGGTCTGTCTCGAAATCTGCATGAGGTCTGCAAGCTTTGAAAGGTTTGGGGCCTTTTTTGATTTGGCCATTATAAATTCTTTCTCAAAGATTTCCGTTGCAGTCTTGAGCGAATCTTCTTCGTGCAGTGCGGATTCTGGTTTTTCGCAGTTTTTACTCCATGAATTTTGATTGCTACTCATTTCCTTTGTTTTTTTTACTATCTTTGGGACGTCTTCTTTTGTTATTACGGATGAGTCTGAGAAGTTGAAGGCGCTTTCTATTATGTTCTTAAATTCCCTGACATTTCCGGGCCAGTTATATTCAAGAAAAAGCTCTGTAACTTCTGGGGATACCTTTTTTATGTTCTTGTGCATCTCGGTATTGTACAGGCTTATGAAATGCTTTGAGAGTTCTTCGATATCGGATTTTCGATCCCTTAGGGGAGGGGCTTCGATCTCTATGCCAGAAAGCCTGTAGTAGAGGTCTTTTCTCATCCTGTTTTCTTTTACGCAGTCTTCTGGAATTTCGTTTATTGCGGCTATTATGCGGACGTCTGTCTGTTTGGATTCGATCCCGCCTATCCTGGTTATTTTTTTCTCTTCTATGGCTTTGAGGAGCTTTGCCTGCATGTTGATGTCCATGGAATTTATCTCATCCAGAAATATGCTTCCCCCGTCTGCGAGCTCGAATATGCCGGGCCTGTTTTCTGCTCCTGTGTAGGAGCCTTTTGTCGTTCCAAAGAATATGCTTTCAAGGAGCGTATGGGGGATGGCGGCGCAGTTCTGGGTTATGAAGGGTCTGGACCTTCTCGGGCTGTGGCTGTGGATGGACTGGGCTATGAGTTCTTTTCCGGTTCCCGTCTCGCCGTAGATGAGCACGCTCGAGTTTGACTGGGAGACCTTCTGGATCTTGTATTTCAGTTTTTCTATGAGCTCGGAGCTTCCTATGATGCTGTGTATGTTATACATGCCGTTTTCATCCTTGTAGGTGCTGGTCATGTTTGAAAGGTCGATGAAGCTCTTTGTGGGATAGTTGTCGATGAATTTGGAGATGCTTACAGCGCCTATTATCTTCCCATTTTCCTTGATGGGGAAGGTGTTGTCCAGCATCATATGTTCGCTTCCGTCCACGTACTTGAGCTTTTGGATTTGATTTATTGCGCTTTCTCCATATTTTACGGCGCGGTAGCAGGTTGAGTTTTCGGTGTTCAGGTTTTCCCATACTTCCCAGGGCGTTTTTCCTATAGGATCTATCAGGCTGAAGTGGAACTCTTCGGCAAAAGACTTGTTGTATCTGATGATGCAGTTTTCATCTACTATCATGACTCCGTCAAAAAAGTTTTCTATGTTGTTTATAATATCATAATAATTCTCTATCATAATGACTTTATCCTCCGTTTGGTGGCTGGGCTTGAGAGCCTGTATTTATACTTTACTGTGTATATTATAATACATATCAATGATTTTTGTAATATAATTTTACAAAATGGTAAAAATTTTTACAATGGCATAATGGCGGGGGACGAGCTGGTTTTCTGAAAACGTTATCACAAGGACGTTTTCAGAAAATTGAAATTTTTGGCACGTAAATTGCATATAGGAGTGTATACATAAAGTGGATATGCATAAACTGTTTATATTTTAGTAAAATCAAAGGAGATGATATTTTGAAGAGCAGTGAATTAGAAATTATGGTAAATGAGTCTATAGAAAGCGAAAAACATAAGGCTTTTGAACTCAATGAGTATATTTTCAGTAATCCTGAGACGCCTCACAAGGAATTTCTGGCAGCGAGCAGATATGCTGAGATTTTAAGAAATGAAGGGATTGAGGTAGAACAGGAATTTCTGGGAGTAAAGACGGCTTTTAAAGCGACCATCAATGAGGATCCAGACTCGGATATAAAGATTGGGATACTCGCTGAATATGATGCACTTCCTGAAATTGGACACGCCTGTGGACACAGTGCAAGTGGAGCGCTTAGCTTTCTCGCGGCACTGGGGCTTTACAAAAACAGGGAAAATCTTAAAGGCAATATTTATCTGATAGGAACTCCTGCTGAGGAATTCAACGGTGCTAAGACGGTCATGGCAAACTCCGGGATGTTTGATGATTTCAGCTATGTGGTGATGATACACATGATGGATTACAGCCAGACTCATGCAAAGTTCATGGCATTAGCAGGATTCGACTATGAATTTTTTGGACAGCCAGCTCATGCAGCAGCTGCACCATGGGCCGGAAAGAATGCGGTAAATGGAATGACGCTGTTCATACATGCGCTTGATATGATGAGGCAGCAGTTAAGGGACGGCTCGAGAGTTCATGGGATGATAATGAACGGCGGTTCTTCGGGCAACACTATACCTGATTATGCGTTGTGTCAGTATATGTTCAGGTACAGTGAGAAGAACTATCTTGATGAAATCGTAAGAATGGCCGAGGATGCAGCTAAAGGTGCCGCTCTTGCTACGCAGACTACGGTAAAGATAACGCCTCCAGCAAGCGCTTTAGCAGATTTAAAAGCTACTCCTCATACTGATGATCTCATTGGAGATATATACAGAGAGCTTGGAGTTGAGGTAGACACAAATCCGGTTGTTTCTATGGGGTCTTCGGATATAGGAAACCTCAGCTACAGATGTCCGGCATTTCATCCTCTGATTTGTATTTCAGACACACCGGTTGCGGCGCACACAAGAGAATTTGCGCAGTGCATGCTGACTGATAAGACAAAGTGGGCAATTGAAAAGGGAGCCAAGACGATTTCGGCACTTGTAATCAGGTCGCTTTATGACCCTAGTATAATTGAAAATATGAAAACAGATTTTAACCAGAATCGATAGATATCCAAGAAAAAGGAGATTATAAAAAATGGAAGCTAAGAAAAAGTCGTTTAAGATGCCTCACGTGTTTGCAGTTTTACTAATATTGATGTTGTTTACTACAATTTTGACATATGTTGTTCCGAGTGGTCAGTTTGAGAGGATTGCAGATCCAACTACGGGAAGACCGATACTTGTTCCTGGTTCGTTCCAGTTTGTTGAAAAAACTGACATGATAGGTTTTATGGATTTCTTCTCTTCAATATACACGGGTATGGTTGAGGGTGGAATAATAATATCATCTCTTTTAATCCTTTCAGGGGCGCTGTTTGTTATAGAGAGCACTGGAACTTTTTCAGCGGGGATTCACTCGCTTCTGGGAAAGACTAAAGGAAAAGAGTTTTCAATGGTAGTAATGTTTTACTCAGTGTTCGTTCTGTTTGGAGTACTGGGATACGGTGAGGGTGCATATCCGTTTTATCCGCTGATAGTGGGTGTTGTTATGGCGCTTGGCTATGACAGGATGACGGGTGCTGCAGTTGCGCTTGTAGGAAGCGCTGTAGGATTTACATCTGGGCTTGTGAATATGTTTACTACTGGGATAAGTCAGCAGCTTGTAGGACTTCCTCTGTTTTCTGGAATGGGCTTCAGGGCAGTGGGACTTGTTATTTTCTACGTTATAGGACTTGCATTTATATATTCATATATTAAAAAAGTAAAGAAAGATCCAAACAACAGTCTCACAAAAGAAGAATACCTTGTTCAGAAGGCGAGTGAGGAAAAAGGGGAAATCGTTGAACTTACAAACACGAGAATAATGGGACTTGTTGGATTCTTTGTACTGGTAGCACTTCAAGGATATGGGGCACTGAAACTTGGCTGGGGCCTTCCTCAGATTTCGGGAATATATGTGGTTTTTGCAATAATAATGGCGGCAATATTCAAAATTGGGCCGTCTGACATGAGCATGAGATTTACAAAAGGAGCAGAAAGGGTGCTTGGAGCTGCTATGGCAATAGGTTTTGCAAGAGCGATAATGGTGCTCTTAACTGCTGGAAACATACTCGATACTTTCATATACTACCTGAGTGAATCACTGATGGGCAAAGGACCTGTGCTCACGCTTCTTATAGTTTATTTCTTCGTTACAATATTTAATTTCTTTGTTACATCAGGAAGCGGAAAGGCCGTAATGGTAATGCCTATACTGAGTCCTCTTGGGAATCTTCTTAACATAAATCAGCAGGTTATGGTGCTTGCATATCAGTATGGTGATGGATTCACTAACTTCCTGTGGCCAGCTGGCGCAATGGTATGTACGGCGATATGTGGCGTGGATTATGGTGCGTGGCTTAAATATGCATGGAAGACATTTGCAACGCTCATAGTTGCGGGATATGTACTTGTAATTATAGCTAATAAGATAGGATTAGGTCCTTTCTAATTATGCTACTTTCTAATGATAATAAAACTTTATAAGGAGAAGGAAATTGAGAAAAGAGAATCTTGAAAAGGCGATAAAGCTTCGTCACGAATTGCATGAGCATCCAGAACTCTCAAGTCAGGAAGTATGGACGAGGAATCACATTATGGAGTTTTTAAGAGAAAACACAAGCCTTGAAATCGTGGACAGGGGAAGATGGTTTTATGCAGTATACAGATCTGAAAAAGGCAGGAGAAATATAGCGTTTCGTGCAGATTTTGATGCGCTTGCAATGCAAGAACCGGATACGATTGAATATGCTTCAAAAACTCCGGGGGTTTCACACAAGTGTGGGCACGACGGCCACTCGGCAAGTCTTGCGGCTTTTGCCATGGAGATTGATCAGGAAGGCTCGGATAATAATATATACTTCTTGTTCCAGCATGCGGAGGAGACTGGCGAAGGAGCAAGAGAAGCCTGCGTGTTTATTGAAGAAAACAATATAGATGAGATATTTGCATTTCACAACATGAGCTCTATGGCTCACAGGTCGATAAACATAAAGGATGGGACTGCAAACTGTGCGTCAAGCGGGATGACAATAAAGATGGAGGGTCAGCCTTCGCACGCGAGTGAACCAGAAAAAGGGAAAAATCCTGCGTTTGCAATTGCAAAGATAATTGATGCGATACCGGGACTCATTTCTCCGGAAAAAAACGAGGGAATGGTCTTATGTACAGTAATACAGGTGGACGTTGGCGAAAGGGCATTTGGGGTTTCTCCGGGTAGAGGAGAGTTGCTGCTTACCATAAGGGCGCTTTATCAAGTCGAGATGGACAAGTTGCGTGAAAACCTTGAGAGCATTGCAAGAAGCGAGGCAGAAAAATACGGTCTCAGCGTGAGTTTTGAGTATAATGATGTTTTTCCTGAGACTTGCAACTACAGTGAGAGTGCAGATAAGATAAGAAGGGTAAGCCTTGAAAAAGGCATGCAGCTTGTGGAAATGAAAGAGGCATTCAGGGGGTCAGAGGACTTCGGTGAGTATCTCAAGCATACAAAGGGTGCAATCTGCTACATCGGAAACGGCGAGGACTATGCGCCTGTGCACACTTATAACTTTGACTTCAGAGATGACATAATAGAGACGGCGGTAGAGCTTTTCAAGGGGCTTTCTGCACTTTAGATAAAACTAAATACTGGTGCTTCTGAAAAAGCTGCCATCCTTACGTTGAATCGTACTTGATGGCAGCTTTAATTTTACACAAATGTAAAAATTTTTACAAAATATCTGATGTTTTTTTTATTTATGCTAATAATTATCGTGTTTTTAATAATAACAAATGAAAGAAAGCGGTCTATATTAAGTTTTTGTATAGAAAATAAATATTATTATCAATAAATTCTGTAATTGGCATAAAAATTGCATTATTAATAGATGTGGGCAATTATTACATAATTTTATTGGTTTAAAGGAGAGTTTAAAAATGAAAAAATCTACAAAAGACACACTTGTCATAGGATTTGCGATTTTTGCAATTTTCTTTGGTGCTGGGAATCTTATATTTCCGCCATGGATAGGACAAACTGCTGGTGCTGCATGGTTTCCTGCAATGATTGGCCTTATAATAACAGGGATAGCGTTGCCGATACTTGCAATTGTTGCGATTGGTAATGGTGGTGGAACTTTTCAAAAGCTAACAGAGCCAATAACGCCTTGGTTTTACCACTTTTACAACTTTTTTATAATGATCTGTCTTGGACTGATGATAACACATCCAAGAGTTGGTGCGGTTGCTTATGAAACTGGGATAAGAACCCTGCTTCCAAATGTTAACGAGGCTATACTTCATCCTGTGGCGCTTATCGCATTTTTTGGATTGTCAGCCTGGTTTTGTATTAACTCTGCAAAAGTTGTGGATAAAGTGGGTCAACTGCTCACACCTATCCTGCTTGTAGCACTTGCGATTATAATAGGACTGGCGATAGTTAATCCTGTAGGAGTTCCTGTTGATACTGGAATCGAAAACGCATTTTATATGGGATTCAGCAATGCATATCAAATTGGGGATATTCTTACGGGACTGCTGTGTGGAGTAATCTTTATAAATGCAATTGTTGACAAAGGATACGGACTTACTACTGAAAAAATGGGAATGTCGGCGCTTATCAAAGCTTGCCTTGTTGCATTTGTAATGCTGACATTTGTATATGGAGGACTTGAGTATCTGGGAGCAACAGGGGGATCGAATTTCCCGTCTGATACTGACCAGACTGTGCTTCTTGTAGGGCTTGTTAAGATGCTTGGCGGAAACATACTCATGAACGTGCTTGCTGTATGCGTGATAGTGGCATGCCTTACTACATCAACTGGACTCATGTCAGTAATAGCAGGATATATTAACGATCTTTCAAAAGGCAGGATTCCCTATAAAGCTGGGGTTGCATTCGTAGCTGTAATAGCTATTATTCAGGCATTAGGTGGAGTTGCTAAGATAATTGTGATAGCAGGCCCTATATTTATGTTCATATATCCGCTTTCAATTGTTATTGTAATTCTTGGATGTTTCAAGAAGTATGTGCCTAACAACGGAGTATGGAAAGGTGCGGTTCTGGCAGCTGCAATAATAGGACTTTATGACAGCTTTGGTATTATAGGAGCAATAATGGGATTCTCTATACCTGCAGCTATTACGGGGATATATACTATTATCCCACTGGCTTCTCAGGGGTTTGCTTGGGTACTTCCTTCGATTTTAGGTGGAGCTATAGGTGGATTTGTTGGAAAAGATAAGTAATATGTACATTTTTAGAGAGGAAATTTAACAATGAAAGTTGATTATTACGCAAACGGAAAGATTTTCACTGGACAAGATGAAACAAGGTTTGTATCAGCATTTGGAGTAGCTGATGGAAAGATTGCATGGACTGGTGAAACTGCTGAAATAGAAGGCGAATATATAGATTTAAAAGGAAAAATTGTGCTTCCGGGCTTTATAGACTCACATATACATCCTGTTTATGTTGCAAGTGTACAAAATCAAGTTGCATGTATGCCGCCATTTGTAAACAGCATTGACGATATGATCGAAGCGCTCAAAAAAACCGTTGATGACACAGATCCTGATTCATGGATTGATGGATGGGGATTTGATGAATCCAAGCTTGCTGAGGGCAGAACTCCTACTAAAGAAGATCTGGACAGAGTCTCAACAACTTATCCTGTACAGATAATTCGTTCGTGTTTCCATGCCCGAGTTCTTAACTCGAGAGCACTTGAAATTGCGAAAATAAACAAGGATACTCCAGATATTCCAGAGGGGATAATCGAGAAAGACGAATATGGTGAACCTACGGGGGCCCTTTACGAAGCCGCTCACTGGTACGTAGAAAAATTCAGAAATCCAGTCACGCATGAAGAACGCATAAAATCTATAGCTGATCTGACCAACAGATTTGCAAGCCTTGGGATAACAGGAGTTACAGAGGTTATGGGTATGCCGGATGACTACGAAATGTATATGGATGCAAAAAAATCAGGATTTAAGCAGCATATTGCAATCTATAAAAAATTCAAAGATTACATGGACAGCGGACGAGCTGAAATAAAATATACCGATGACCCTGAAGAGACTGTCAGATTTACGGGACTTAAATTTTTCCTTGATGGCAGCATATCTGGACACACAGCGTTCATGAAGGAGCCTTATCCAAACAGCGATGAGAGAGGAATGCCTCTTGGTTCTGAAGAAGAGATGGAAGAGCTTTACGAATATGCCAAAGTCAGAAACCTTCAGATAATAATCCACGCTATGGGAGATTCGGCCATACAGTTCATTATAGATTACTTCAAAGACAAGCCTTTGTGGGTAGAAGGAGCTCCTTCTGTAAGGATAGAGCACTGCTCTATCTTGAGTGATGAAATGATTGATGAGATAGGATCAGCTGGCATCGGCGTGACTATGAACATTGACTTTTTGTATGCAGAATATGATTCTTGGAGAAAAAATCTCGATGATAAAAGATTCAACATGGCGACAAGGCTGCGCAGCTCTTATGACAAAATTGAGCACCTGGCGCTTGCGTCGGACAGTCCTGCAACTTTATGGGCGGTACCTGAAGACGTATTTATGTCACTTAAGGCAGCAGTTACAAGAAAAGCTCATGGGGGGCAGGATATAAATCAGGCTGAGAAAATTTCTGTAGAGCAGGCAATTCTTTTATACACAAAAAGGGCTGCAGTTGTGTGCAATATACCACTTACGGGGCAGCTTATACCAGGGTATCATGCCGATTTTATAGTTCTCGATAAAGATATATTCAAAGTATCTTCAGAAGATATAGACAAGGTTGAAGTAGTAGAGACTTTTATAAAAGGAGAACAGATCTATAAGAAACAACATTAAACTTAGATAATTAGAATCCTGGATTATTCAACATCTGCAAAATGCAGAGAATGGAATAATTCGGGATTTTTTTGTGGCGTAGATAGGCGTTTTTTAATTTTGCCAATTCATTGCACCAAGATAAATCAAATGTTATAATAAAAACATATGAAAAATTCACAAAATAATTTTTTAATTATAAATTAAGAGGAGAATAATGGCGGAGAATATGAAAAAAGATAAGATTAACAATACAAAAGGAAATACTGGGAAACCGGTCTTGCTGGCTTCTAATAAAAACAGTGAAGAGCGCTTTGCAAGGCAGCTGGGAAAGCTGGGATCGTCGATATTTATAATCATAGTAGCCATGTACTTCAAGGTTCCAGATAAGATACAAAATCTATATCTTATGATAGCGCTTACTATGCTCATATATCAGCCACTTTTCAGGACTATTAAGGTACTTGTCAAAAAAACGCAGACCACAACAAACTGGATTGAGGTCACATTTGTGGTGACGAGTATACTGGCAGTATCTGTGAATCAGTATCTGGGAGCAGCTATAATAATGGTAATAGGTGAGATAATAGAAACTGTAAGAACAAGACCTATGTAATGAAGGGAGGAAGAAGTGTCGGGAAAAATCAAGCTTGATAAAACAGCGGTCGTGACCGTAGCAAATTCCAAGGGAGGGTCTGGAAAGAGCACTACAGCGTCCATGCTGGCAAGAACCCTGGGTGAAAAAGGGTACAGGGTGCTTGCTGTGGACTGTGACTCTCAGATGGATCTTACTAATACACTGGGTTTTACGGTGGATGAATCACTTGTAGAGTTTGGACTTACGCTCATAGATTTCAACAAGACCATATACCAGATGATACGCAGCAAGGGTAATGTGAGAGACTTTATAATACCTACAAAATACAGTAATCTCGATATAATAGCAGGGGATGACTATATTGGCAGGATAGAATTTGACCTTCATCATGAGTATCAAAGAGAAGCGATACTGAAAAAAATCATGAAGAGTCTTGTTGCTGAAAATGCATATGATTTTATAATATTTGACACATCCACGCATCTGGGGGACCTGGCAGCAAATATACTTAACATAACAGACCATGTAATAATACCTGTTCCTATGGCTATGTTTGGAATAAGAGGAATCAGGACGTTCATAGATTTTTATAATCAGTTTACAGAAATAAATGAAAATCTCAGTATACTTGGAATCCTCATGACCATGTACAGGCCTAATAACAAGATCATGAATGAAAGGGCCCAGACCCTACTTACAAATATTTTTGGAGATGAACTCCTTTTTGATACAAGAATATCAATTGATACCAACATAGAAAAAGCCCAGTGGAACAATGTGACGGCGGTGGACTATGCTCCAAAGGGCAGAGCCACAATCCAGTACCATGATCTGGCAAAAGAGGTGATCAAACGTGTCAAAAACTAAGAAAATAGATATAGGCTCAAAGATGAGTTTTGCAAATGTGTCGCTTGACAGGAGCTCTTATTCTCTGGCTCCTCTTAAGGAAGCAGAAGAAAAACCTGATCAGATTGTAAGGATAGATGTAGATTACCTTGAGACCGCACCAGAGGAGTGGAACTTTTATCCAAGGCTTGAAGGTGAAGAATTTTCAAAGCTGGTAAAGTCGATTTATGAACACGGCCTGCTTCATCCTATCGTTGTAAGAAAGCAAAGAGACCGCCACACAATACTTTCGGGTCACAACCGTGTCAGGGCTTTTGCTCAGATTAAAAAGGAACTCCAGGAGATAAAAAATGGCCGAAACAGCAGTCTTCTTGAGATGAAAGATGACTCTGTAATAGATCCGCAAGAATACGACCAGATAATGGCAGTCATAAAAGAAGATATAAGTGATGACGAAGCAAGAGAGATAATAATTGATGCCAACTACGTTCAAAGGCAGCTGGGTCAAAAACTCATGACCAGGAGTATAATTGAAAAATACAAGATAATTCAGCAGCGAAGAAAAAGCTCTGATGAAGAAAAATACAAGAATATAAAGACCAGAGAAATCGTGGCAAGAGAGTTTAAATTAAGTGGAAGACACATAGACAGGTATAAGAAGCTGGAGAGCCTCAATGAGACCATGTTAAATGAGTTTTATGAGGGTAAACTATCCCTTGAACTCGCTGCAAAACTCGCGGGTCTAAAGCCAAACGTACAATCTTATATAACAAAAATGCATCTGAGAGATATAAAAAAATATCCGGCAAAAACTCTTGCAAGTCTTAAACCTTCCCTTACTCAGACTGATATGGATTCTATAATGAATGAGATAAAAGAAGATGGAAATCATATTAAGATAAGCCTAAGAGAAAATGGCAAAAACAGGCATTATGTTATTGAAGAACCAGAGATAATGGAAAGAATAAAGAACTTGCTTGCAGAGCATGCAAATGATAATTAGAATTTGAAAAGCGGGGAGGACATTATGAGGATGCTGGCATCTTTTTCAGGGGGTAAGGACAGTGTTCTGAGCCTGGACAGAGCCTTGGAGCAGGGGCATGAAATAGCGGGATTGTTTGTTACAGTAGATATAGATGGGAGTTCCTGGTTTCATGATATAAATCACGATATACTTGAGGCTGTGAGCATGAATCTGGCTATACCTGTATTTTTCTGTCCATGCAGACAAGGAGATGACTATACTTTAGATTATGAGAAGAGCATGAGACAGATGATAGCTATAACAAGAGCTCAGGCCTGTATATTTGGAGATATTGATATAGAATCTCACAGGCAGTGGGCAGAGGAGAGGGCCCAAAATCTGGGGATAGAGGCTGTTTTTCCCCTGTGGCAGGAAAATAGGAGAAAACTTGTAAGTGAATTTGTAGACAAGGGATACAAGGCAGCTATAAAAAAAGTTAACAAAAAGTATCTGGATTCGAAATATCTGGGTAGAGTTTTGGACCACGAACTTATAGAGGAGTTTGAAATGATGGGCATAGATTCATGTGGCGAGAATGGCGAATACCATACCCTTGTTTATGACGGGCCGATCTTCAGTAAGGGGATAAATCTAAGGCTTGGAAAGATTTTAGAAAATGAGTATTGCTACTCAAGGGAGATTGAGCTGGCATAGACAAGGAGCATTTATGAAAAATAATTATTATGATAATGTGGAGCATAAGGTTGACAGTTCGGGTCCGAAAAGGATGCCTATAATTGAATCCAGACTGAAAAAGAGAATAGTTACAGTCCCAGATGTTATAAGAGATGCTTCAGGTATAAAAATATTTGGTAAAAGGATAAAATCGATGATTTTTACGACTGACCTGGCTATAATAAACAACAACAATGCCGATGCAGTTATCGCTGTATACCCTTTTACACCCCAGCTTTCTATAACCAAGGCCATAATGGAGGTGTCTTCTACTCCTGTATTTTGTGGAGTGGGAGGTGGACTTACTTCTGGGCAGAGGTCTGTAGATATAGCCCTTCATGCAGAACTTGGAGGAGCCTACGGGGTCGTTATGAATGCACCTGCAACCAATGAACTTGTAAGTGAGATGAGAGACAGAATAGACATTCCAATTGTAATAACTGTTGTTTCGGAAAAAGAAGATTTTGAAGCTAGAATAAGGGCTGGAGTGGGAATATTCAATGTTTCTGGTGGAGCCAATACTGCAAATATAGTAAGAAAAATAAGAGCCATACGTCCGGATTTTCCTATAATAGCAACTGGGGGGCCTACCAATGAAAGCATAAGAGAAACTATAAATGCTGGAGCAAATGCCATAACCTATACTCCACCAACTTCTGCGGAGCTTTTTGCTGAGATAATGGAAAAATACAGAGAAGAATTGTAAGAAAATAAAAAACATTTTAAAAAAACAAAAATATTCTTGACAACTTTTTGAAAAGAATGTATGATGATAAACAATAAACAAAAGCTATAACAAAGATTAGTAATTAGAGTTACGGATTATAGAGAGCAGTCGCAAGGTGAAAGACTGTATCCGATTTTAATGAATCTCCTTTCGAGCTGCTTTATGAAAATAGAGCCGTCTAACCCGCGTTACAGGGAACGAGTGAGTAGAGCCTTAGACGTTTTGAGGACTGCTAATTTGGGTGGCAACGCGGAAGAGTGCAGTGTTTGTATACATAAATACAGATGAACTTACAGCTTTCGTCCCTGATTTAAGGGACGGAAGCTTTTTTTATACCCAAAAAAGCCAACGATCCCAGGAAATAACAAATTTGCTGATTTCAGACCGGAGGAAAATATGGAAAATGTAAGACTCTTTATACCAGGACCAGTTAGCGTAAGAGAAGATGTACTTGAAAAAATGACCATGCCACAGATTGGGCACAGGACAAAGGAAGCATCAGCGCTGCAAAGACGTATATCAGATAATCTTAGAATACTTTGGAATACAAAATCAGAAATACTTTTATCAACTACTTCTGGAAGCGGGCTTATGGAAGGCGCTATAAGGACCTGTACGGCCAAAAAAGCGGCCGTGTTTTCAATAGGGGCTTTTGGCAAGAGATGGTACGAAATGGGCAAATGGAATGGAGTAGAGGCGGATCTTTATGAAGTGGAGATGGGAAAAGCAACTGACCCTGATGAAGTAGATAAAGTGCTTGCTACGGGGGCATATGATCTGGTTACCATAACTCATAACGAGACTTCAAGCGGAGTGGTAAATGATTTAGAAAAAATTGGAGCAGCAGTAAAGAAATATCCCAATGTAATATTTTGTGTAGATATGGTAAGTTCTGCAGGCGGGCACAGGATAGATGTAGATGAGCTTGGAATAGACATATGCATAACCTCAAGCCAAAAATGCCTGGGACTTCCTGCTGGCCTGGCAGCCTGCACATTCTCCAAAAAAGCAGTAGAAAGAGCCAAGACCGTAGAAAACAGAGGGTTTTATCTGGACCTTCTTCAGCTTTATGATTTTATTCAAAAGAAGGACTATCAGTACCCTTCTACACCTTCTCTGGCACATATGTTTGCACTCGATTATCAACTTGATTATATACTCAATCACGAAGGCCTTGAAAACAGATTCGACAGGCATCAGGAGATGATGCACATGGTCAGAGCCTGGGCAAAAAAGAATTTTGATGTACTTGCAGGGGATGACATAGCATCAAGGACTGTCACGGCTGTTCTAAATACGAAAAATATAGATATAGCTGAGCTCAACAAAGAGCTTAAAAAGCGGGGCATGATGATCTCAAACGGATACGGAGACCTCAAAGACAAGACCTTTCGGATAGCTCATATGGCAGATACAACTCCAGAACATATCAAAGAGCTGCTTGATAATATGGATGAGATACTAGGACTCAAATAAGGTGTTTATATTAAGTGTATATGTAAAGGAGAATACTATGAGAATACTTGCAAATGATGGAATAGATAAGATAGCGGCAGATGAATTTACAAAAAGAGGATTCCTACTGGATAAAGGGCATTATGACAAAGAGGAATTGAAGACTAAGATAAGAGATTTTGAGGTACTGATAGTAAGGTCTGCTACAAGGGTCGATAGAGATATAATAGACGCAGCAACATATGGAAAACTAAGGCTGATAGTAAGGGCTGGTGTTGGAATAGATAACATTGATGCAGGTTATGCAAAAGAAAAAGGGATAGAGGTAAGAAATACTCCAAACGCAAGCAGCGATTCTGTTGCAGAGCTGGTCCTTGGTCATATGTTTTGCCTTGCAAGATTTATTTCTATTTCAAATGTCACTATGAGAGACGGAAAGTGGAATAAGAAGGAATATGAAGGCATAGAACTCGCTGGAAAAACGCTTGGAGTCATAGGCTTTGGAAGGATTGGAAGATCGCTTGCAGAAAAAGCTTCTGCGCTTGGAATGCAAGTCATATTTCACGATACATGTGTAAAAAATCATGAGAAATTTGAATACACAGAGTTTGAAAAGCTTGTTGAAAATGCGGATTTCATATCTGTTCATACGCCTTACACAGGGAGCGCTGTAATTGGAGAAAAAGAATTTGAAAAAATGAAAAAGGGAGTATTTATAATAAATGCAGCCAGGGGAAATGTAATTGATGAAAAGGCACTTTTGCAGGCACTTAACACTGACAGGGTAAGCGGGGCTGGGGTAGATGTATTTGAAAAGGAACCTGCCGTTAATTTCGAGCTTGTGAACCATCCAAAGGTATGTGTAACGCCCCATATAGGATCGGCTACAAAAGAAGCTCAGATGAGAATAGGCAGAGAAACAATAGAGACAATAATTGATTTTTTTGATAATATAATTGACAAAGCCATATAATTTGTTCACAATATAGAGTATACAAGCAGGATTTGTTTAATAATAAGAGAAGGAGATTGGGGAAAATGATTACACTTAAACCATTTAAGGCATTAAGACCTGCAAAAGAGACCGTAAAAGATGTTGTGGCACCACCCTATGATGTTATAGATACTGCAATGGCCAGAGAACTTGGAAAGAATCCAAAAAGCCTGGTGCATGTAACTAGGAGTGAAATTCATTTTAACAAGGACCAGGATCCTTATTCACAAGAGGTTTACAAGAGTGCAAAAGAGACTCTGGAAGAATTTCAAAAAAAAGGTATACTTTTTCAAGAAGATTCAAAATCGTATTATATATATCGTCAGATAATGAACGGCAGAGCTCAAACTGGGATAGTGGGATGCGCCGCAATTGACGATTACAAGAACGGAAACATAAAGAGGCATGAGTTTACTCGCCTTGACAAGGAAGCGGACAGGATAAACCATTTTTACGCATGTGAAGCTAATACGGAGCCTGTATTTCTTTTTTGCAATGAAAATGAAAGGTTTAAGAGCTTTACAAGCAAATACACTCGTGACCACAATCCAGAATATGATTTAATTACAGATGACGGAGTTGCTCAGATACTGTGGGTGGTTAACAAAGAAGAGCATATAAAAGAAATTTCAGAAATATTTGCGGAGATGGATTCACTTTATATAGCAGATGGTCATCACAGAACTGCTTCGGCATATAATGTTGGTGTGGTTAAGAGAAAGGAAAATCCGGGTTACAGTGGAGATGAAAATTTCAATTATTTCATGTCAGTGGTATTTCCTTCAGATGAACTTTTTATTATGCCATACAACAGACTTGTAAAAGACATGAATGGTATGACCAAGGACGAATTTGTAAAAAAAATCTCAGAAAAATTTGATATAAAAAAGATATTTCTAAGTGCAGATGAAAGATTTGATTATGATGCTAAGCTTGAGAAAATACAGCCCAAAAACAAGAAACATATAACTATGATTATGGAAGAAGAATATTACAGACTTGTACCAAAAAAAGGAACTTATGATGAAAATGATTCAGTTGCATCTCTGGATGCTTCTATCTTGCAGGAAAATCTTCTTGGGAGTATACTAGGCATAAAAGATCCGAGGACGGACAAAAGGATAGAATTTTTTGGAGGAGAGAATATGCTCGAAGAAATAGAGGCAAAGCTTCTTGTGAGATACAGAAGAGGCCTTGGATTTCTTTTATATCCAACTCAGATTGAAGATATAATGAGTGTAAGTGACAATAATCAGGTGATGCCACCTAAATCAACCTGGTTTGAACCAAAATTAAAAAGTGGACTTTTTATACACAAGTTCTAAATAAAGAAAAGGATGAAATAATGAAATTACTTATTGATAGGATAATCAAAGATGGAGAAGGCAGAGAAGGTCATATAATCAAGGTGGATTCTTTTATAAATCATCAGATGGACATGAAGCTGATGGATGAGATTGGAAAAGAATTTGCAAAGAGATTTGAAGGGCTTGGGATAAACAAGATACTTACAATAGAAGCTTCGGGAATAGGGATTGCAGTAATAACCTCGGTTCACATGGACTATATACCTGTTGTATTTGCAAAAAAATCACAACCCAACACAATGACTGAACGATATTACGGGGCAGAGGTGAAATCCTTTACAAAAGGGACCGTTTCACTGGCAAAAGTCACCAAAAAATATCTAAAAGAGGGAGATAAAGTCCTTATAATTGATGACTTTATGGCTTATGGAGAGGCTTCCAGGGGACTGATAAGTCTCGTTGAGCAATCTGGCGGACAAGTTATGGGTCTGGGCGCTGTGGTAGAAAAAGCATTTCAGGGCGGCGGAAAAAAGCTCAGAGACGAAGGCTACAAGGTAGAATCTCTGGCGGTAATAAGCAAGATATATGATGATGGGACTCTCGAGTTTATGAATTATGATTCTGAGTAGATGTTGTTTGTAAAAAAGACAAAATAGAATCATCTGATAGGATTTCAAGTGTGATAATTCGGGATATACGGAACTATATACAAAAAAATCGTAAAATATTTACGATTTTTTTGGTTAAAAGTATTTACAATTTCTCGGCGATTGTATATAATTGAGTCATAAACAGATAAAAAAAAATAAAGGGAGATTGATATGAAAAAAATATTATCACTGGCTTTAATTTTAGTTCTTTCACTTACTGCACTGGTTGGATGCGGCTCAGGCGGCGATTCCACAGAAGAAGGCGGCGCGGATCCTATAACTGTTGGATTTATATACGTTGGACCTGTAGGTGACGGCGGATTTACAGATGCCCATGACAGAGGAAGACTTTACCTTGAAGAAAAACTTGGAGACAAGGTAAGAACTATCTATCAGGAAAGTGTTCCTGAAACAATGCAGGATGTAAAAAATGCGGCAAAGATAATGATAGACGAAGGAGCTTCAATAATATTCTCTACAAGCTTTGGTTTCATGGATGCAACTGAAGAACTTGCAACAGAATATCCAGATGTTAAATTCATGCATTTCTCCGGATATAAGATGAATGATACAAACTTTGGAAACTACTTTGGAGCTATGGAAGAGGCAAGATATCTTTCTGGTATTGTAGCAGGACTTAAATCAGAAACAAACAAGATTGGTTTTGTTGGTGCATTCCCACTTACAGAGCTTTTCATAGGAATAAATGCATTCACACTTGGAGCACAGTCAGTAAATCCTGAAGCAACAGTTCAGGTTATATGGACAAACTCATGGTATGACCCAGCTAAAGAAAAAGAAGCAGCAGAAGCCCTTCTTTCAGCAGGATGCGACGTAATAGCTCAGCACTGTGATACTACTGGACCACAAGTTGCTGCTCAGGAAAAAGGCGTATGGGCTATAGGATACAATTCCGATACAAAAGAATCTGCACCAGAAGCATTTATGACAGCTCCTGTGTGGAATCATGGAATATTCTATGTTGACCAGGTTCAAGCTGTAATAGATGGGACTTGGAAAGTAGACAGTTACTATGGAAATATGCTTGAGGGATACGTAGATCTTCTTCCACTTACAAGTGTTGCACCAGAAGGAGCTGCTGACAATGTTGCAGAAGTTAGAGCTCAGATTGAAAGTGGAGACTTTAACCCATTTACCGGACCTATAAAGAATCAGGCGGGAGATGTAGTGGTAGCAGAAGGTGAAAAACTTACAAGAGATCAAATCTGGCAGATGAACTATCTTGTTAAGGGAGTAAAAGGAACAACTAAATAATAACATATAATGTTATCATTCTCAGAGCATGACTGCCATGTTCTGAGAATGCATTTTTATTTTAATTTAAATAGTTTGTGGAGGAAAAATGCAAAAGAATAAAGCTGTAGAAATGATTGATATTTCAAAGAGCTTTGGGAGCATTAAGGCGAATGAAAACGTCAATCTGACCATATACGAAGGAGAAGTACATGCGTTGCTTGGTGAAAACGGAGCGGGCAAGAGTACACTTATGAACATGCTTTCGGGAATATACCGTCCTGACAGCGGTTCTATTTTTGTCTATGGAGAAGAAAAACATTTTGATTCACCCAGTGAACCTATTGAACTTGGAATAGGTATGATACATCAGCACTTCAAGCTCATAGATGTACTTACTGCTAAAGAAAACATAATACTTGGACAAAAGGGAAGCTTCTTTATAAAAGGCAAGGCCCTGACTAAAGAAATCAGAGCCATATCTGATAAATACAGACTGGATGTAGATCCTGGTAAAAAAGTATATAATATGTCAGTTGGGGAAAAACAGACTCTGGAAATAATAAAAGTACTTTATCGTGGGGCAAAGATACTCATAATGGACGAGCCTACAGCTGTCCTGACTCCACAAGAGATAAAGAGGCTTTTTAAAATTATCAATAATATGAAAGAAAGCGGTTGTTCAATAATCATCATAACTCACAAGATGAATGAAGTAATGGAGATAAGTGACAGAGTTACGGTACTTAGAAAAGGAAAGTCAATCCAGACGCTTGAGACCAAAAAAACAACTTCATCAGAGCTAGTTGAGATGATGGTTGGAAAGGCAGTGGATCTTTCTATAGAAAAGCCTCAGATCATAAAATCCGAAAAACCCATGCTGGAACTTGATGAAGTTACTGTGCTGGACAAAGATAAAAGATATGCGCTTAAAGATGTTACCTTTAGTGTTCACGGAGGAGAGATACTCGGAGTTGCGGGACTTGCAGGAAGTGGACAAAAAGAACTTTGTGAGACCATCGCTGGGCTCATGAAGACCAATTCTGGAAGAATATATTTTGAAGGCGAGAATATAATAGATAAGAGCCCAAGAGAAATTATAAATATGGGAGTAAGAATGGGATTCATACCCGAAGATAGGCTTGGAATGGGTCTTGTAGGCTCTATGGACATTGTAGATAATATAATCTTAAAGGATTATCAAAATCAGCCAGGTATATTCCTTAACAAGAAGATAATGGAATCCAAGGCCCATGAGATAGTAGAAAGACTTGAAATATCTACACCCAATATATACCACCCTGTAAGAAAGCTTTCTGGTGGTAATATTCAAAAGGTCTTACTTGGAAGAGAGATAGATGCCAATCCCAAGCTTCTCATAACAGCATATCCGGTTAGAGGGCTAGACATTGGAGCTTCGTATAAGATATATGACCTCTTAAATGAACAAAAGAAAAAAGGCACTGCGGTACTCTTTATAGGAGAGGACCTGGATGTTCTGCTTGAGATATGCGACAGAATAGCAGTCGTTTATGAGGGGCGAATGACAGGAATAGTAGACACTGCTACGACTACAAAAGAACAAGTCGGGGTGCTTATGGCAGGTGGAACTATGGAAGACGTAGAAAAGCTTGCCATAGAACAGAAAAAAGAAGACTTGAAAGATAAAGCACAAAAGAAGGAGGTGAAATAATTGCTAAATTATAATATAATTAAAAAAGATGAGCTTGAAGGTAAACAGGCCATGATGGTAAGGGCCTTAGCAATTATTCTATCTTTTGTATTTACAGGCATATTCATGGCGATAATTGGATACAATCCTGTTCAGGTTTTTACAAAGATGATTTCAGGTGCCCTTGGAACTGAGATGAGAATACAAGAGACCATAACAAAGGCTATACCTCTTGTAATAACTTCGCTGGGTATACTTGTGGCATTCAAGATGAAGTTTTGGAACATCGGAGGAGAAGGACAAATTATGATGGGTGCCCTGGGTGCATCCTATATTGCCTTAAACTATGCTGACAACATGGCATCATTTCCCCTGCTCCTGCTTATGGCACTGGCATCTATAGTATGTGGGGGACTTTGGGCACTCATACCTGCATTTTTCAAGGTAAAACTGGGGACCAACGAGACTATATTCACGCTGATGCTAAACTATATAGCTATAAAGATAGTTCAGTACCTCCAGTATGGACCATGGAAGGACCCTAATGCTTCGGGATTTCCAAAGGTTGCCAGCTTTGCTCCAAATGCTCATCTTCCCAGCCTTTTTGGTGTTCATATAGGATGGATTATAGCCCTGATACTTTCGGCGGCTATGTACATTTTTATGAAATATACAAAAAAAGGTTACGAGATAGAAGTAGTTGGGGAGAGCCCTAACACTGCAAAGTATTCGGGTATGAACGTAAACGGAATTATTATAATGGCGCTTGTAATATCAGGAGGCCTTTGTGGCCTTGTTGGAATGATCCAGGCTTCTGCTATTGAAAAAACGCTTACTTCAACGCTTTCAGGAGGACTTGGCTTTACAGCTATAATAACTACCTGGCTGTCTGGGTTAAAACCTCACTTTATATTGATAACTTCTCTTGCTTTTGCGGTTCTTTTGCAAGGCGGGGTTTATATTCAGATAGCTATGCAGATACCCTCTGCAGTTGCTGAAATGATTCAAGGGATAATACTTTTCTTTGTACTTGGAAGTGAATTCTTTATAAGATATAAGTTTGTAAAGGGGGATAAATAATGTGGATTGATATTTTTGCAGCGGCTATAACTGCTGGAACACCCCTTCTTTTTGCAACAATAGGAGAGATATACACACAAAGAGTTGGAAACACGAACCTTGGAGTAGAGGGTATGATGATAATGGGAGCTGTGGTAGGATTTTCTACTGGATACATCACTCAAAACGCTGCGCTTGCCCTGCTTGGAGCTATACTTGCCGGTGCGGCGGGAGCGCTCATATATGCGGTGATAACTATAACTCTAAGGGCAAATCAGATTGTTACCGGGCTTGCACTGACTATATTTGGAACTGGATTTGCAAGTTTTGTGGGAAAACCTTATGTAGGAAAAGTTGCTCCTGAAGCTATAAAGAGCTTCTTTCGAGTAGTTGAGATTCCACTTCTTTCAGACATACCCTTTATAGGAGCGGTGCTCTTTAAGCATGATGTATTTGTATATCTGGGCTATATAGTTACTTTTTGGACGCTCATATATTTTTATAAGACAAGATGGGGGCTTAACCTAAGATCCATTGGAGAAAGTGCTGCTTCGGCAGATGCATCTGGTATAAACATAGGTGTCTACAAATATGTCCACACTATAATAGGTGGAGCTCTAGCAGGTCTTGGCGGGGCATATCTTTCACTTGTTACTATACCTGTATGGCAAGAGGGAGTTACGGGAGGAAGAGGCTGGATTGCAGTAGCTCTTGTAATATTTGCATCATGGAAACCTGTAAAAGCAATGTTTGGAGCTCTTCTTTTTGGAGGACTCGATATAATTGGCTTCAGGCTCCAGGGGATGGGAATACACGTTTCTCAATATCTTATAGACATGCTGCCTTACCTGACAACTATTGTGGTACTTATAATAAGTACCAGAAAAAACAAACCAGAGGACATGCCTCCTGCGGATTTGAGCATACCTTACTTTAGAGAAGAAAGATAGGATATTACTTTTTTTGTCAAATAATATTTTAACGCCGGAGAGGCTGAGAAATCAGTTTTTTCTGGCGTTTTTTAATTATGCGCATGATAGAAGAGCCTTTTACTGGGTATAAATTTTGGAATAGGCAAGTTCAAGGATGAACTGAAATTTCAAAGGGCAGGGAGTTGACAATTTATGAGATGGTTCAGGAGAAGTGCGATCAGAAGTAGTGGTGTTATTTTAATGGTTTTCATAATAAGTATATTTTCTATTTATGCTGTCATTTCATACAAAACTGTCGGAGATTTTTTTGAAAAGAGTAGCAGGGCGGGGCTTTTTAAGGACGCAGTAGCTATTTCATCTGAAATAGAAAGCACCATAAGCAGATATGATATTCTGGTAAAACAGATGGCAGCCAATCATGATTTTCGTGCACTTGCCATAGAAATTAAGAATAAAAAATATAAACGCTCACATCCGCTCTATAAAAGAGCTGTGGACCAACTTAAGGGAATAAAGTCAATAGATGATAGCATTGCTCTTGTATATATAGCGCCAAGCAGTATAAATGACATAATAGCAGACCTTTATGATCATGATATGGCGGAGGGCTTTGATCTTGATACCAGAATCTGGTACAAAGAGATGGTAAATACCCAGAAAATGAATCTGAGCGCTCCGTATGTAGATGCGCGAACTGGGAGTGTGGCTGTTACTATAGCAAGACCCCTTTATAATGAAGGAATTATAGCGGGTGCAGTAGCGATAGATATAATGATAGATGATATTTATAAAATGATGAGTGAGTATAAGGTTGGAGAAAACGGATACATCCTTATTTTAAACCAGAATGGAAAAGTAATATATCACCCAGAATTAAATATCTCTAGAGAAACGGACATAGCTGACGCAGATTATTATCTGTCAGATATGAAGAATGTGATTTTATCAGGCCAATCGGGAGTTGTGGAATATGAGACCAATAACAGGAAGAACTATATGGCTTATGTTCCGGTAAATCATTCAAATCTTGTGGTGGCAGCAATCATTCCAAAATCCGAGGTAATAATGCCGGTACAAAATTTTCTTAAATCAAATCTGATAATACTGTCTGGAATAATAGCAGCTATTGCCGCATTTATAATAAGCCTGACAGGCAGAATAACCAGGCCTATAATCGAAATGTCGGAGAATATAGAGCGCTATGAAAAATCTGATCGCAGAATTACAATACCGGAAAAATATTTTCAAAGAACTGATGAAATAGGGATTTTGGCCAAGGAACTGGATTATATGAGTAGGAGCATAGAAAAGAATATAGTGGATATGGATGATAGAAATAAGGAACTTTTTGAGGAAATAGAAAGAAGAAAAACTATCCAGATGGATATACATCGCCTTAAAAATTTTGACGGCCTCACAAAGCTTTATAATACGGATTACTTTGAGTTTATGGTAGCCAGTTTTATAGACAAAAATCCTTCGCCAGGAAATATACACTCTATGATATTAATAAATATAGACAACTTCAGACTCATAAATGAAGCAAGAGGATTTGAATTTGGAAATCAGGTACTGCTTACCTTTTCAAGGAAGTTGACAGAACTGGCAGATGAAAAAGATATAGTTGCAAGACTGGGAAATGATGAATTTGCAGTATTTAAGACAGGTGTTGAAAACTACGAGCAGCTATATAAGTTTATAGTCGATTTTAGCACAGAGATCAACAATTATCACAAAGTAGCAGGAGAAGGTATGTTTGTTAATGTGACTATGGGAATCAGCGTGTATCCATCTGATGCAGGCAACTGTCAAGAGCTTTTGAAAAAAGCCACATCTGCACTCAACAATGCCAAAAATGACACGAGTATGGACTTTGAATTCTTTAATATGGACATAAACAAACAATCAGTATATAAATATGAGCTTAAAAACAGGCTCAGATATGCCCTCGAAAAAGAAGAGCTCATGGTATATTATCAGCCGCAGATAGATATGAAAACAAAAAAGGTCAAGGGCATGGAAGCCTTGCTGAGATGGAAACATGATGGTGAAATGATTCCACCAGACAAGTTTATACCAGTAGCTGAAGAGTACAACCTTATAATTCCGATTGGAGAGTGGGTACTTAGAAATGTCTGCAAATTTGGGTATGAATTACACAAAAGAGGCTGGGACATACAAGTAGCGGTAAATCTCTCCAGAATACAGTTCAAGAATCCATATATAGTTTCTCTTGTGA
The DNA here is from genome assembly GCF_000423525.1 of Proteocatella sphenisci DSM 23131. Lineage (GTDB taxonomy): Bacteria > Bacillota > Clostridia > Peptostreptococcales > Filifactoraceae > Proteocatella > Proteocatella sphenisci. Next base: position 48,800 of record NZ_AUID01000006.1, read on the forward strand.
GCGATGTTTTGATTGAGACCAAACTCCCTCCGCATCTGCTCGAGTTAGAGATAACAGAAAGCATCCTGATGGATAATGAGCAAGAGTGTGAAATAATACTTGAGAGTTTCAGAAATATGGGGATAAAGACTGCAATAGACGATTTTGGAACGGGTTATTCTTCGCTTTCTTACCTCAAAAAATTTGCAGTAGACAGGATAAAGATAGACAGGACCTTTATAAAAGAAATTCCTGAAAAAGATGATGGGGCCATTGCTAAAATAATAATAGAGCTTGCTTCGGTACTTCACCTGGATGTTATTGCAGAGGGCGTAGAGACTGGAAAACAGATGGATTTTCTTATCAACAACAGCTGCCTGTTAGCTCAGGGCTTCCTGTTTTCAAGACCACTCAGCAACGAGTATATAATAGAGTTTATTGAAAAAAACCAAGATGTCAAACATGAAGATGGTTAAAATGTTTTACAAATGTAGTATAATATAACAAAATACAATAAGAGGAGAACAGTATATGAAAAATCTCGCAGATGCAAAGTATCTTTATGAAAACCGTGACAAGGTCGTAGTAATAGATGCTACCAACAATTTTATGATAGCTTCAGAGGGAAGAGAAAAATATGAAAAAAGGCATATTGAAGGCGCATTTCATATAGATCTGAAAAACGATATGTGCAGGCCTGTTACAGAGCATGGAGGAAGAGATCCGCTTCCAGAGGACATGAACTCATTCCGGGAAAAACTCGAGGAATATGGGATAAGCACAAACACAGAGGTTGTAGTTTATGATGAGGATATTGTTCCTGCCAGCCGTTTCTGGTGGATGTGCAAGTATATAGGCCCAATAAATGTGAAAATTCTCGACGGTGGAATAAAATCTTGGACACAGAGCGGATATGAGCTCACTGACAAAATTCCTCCACTTCCTGAAAAAGGGAAAATAGAAATGAAATTAAACTCAGATATAATAGCAGATATAAAGGATATAAGAAGAGCCATTGATGATGATGAGGTAATCATAATAGACTCAAGGTCCAATCCGAGATATACAGGAAGAGAAGAAGCCATAGACGTAAAGGCTGGACACATTCCTGGAGCTAAAAACAGCTTTTATGAAAAGGTATTGATGGATGATGGAAAATACAAGAGTCTAAATGAAATAAAGACTGTATTTGAAGGTACTGAGAATTACGGTGAAGTTATTGTACACTGTGGTTCGGGTGTATCGGGACCTGTAAACATTATAGCGCTCGATGAGATTGGAATAAAGTCAAAGCTTTATGTAGGAAGCTGGAGTGACTATATAACCTATGAGGACAGTATAATAGCTACGGGAGAAAATTAAAATGATGATTTCTTTAATTGAAGGGGTAAAGCTTAAAGCGATAACAAAAGCACTCAAAAAGAGCTTTCTATTCGCGGATATGACTGAATCGGAAATAGAAAAGGTACTCATATGCTCTGGAGCTACTGTAAAAGCCATAGATAAGAATGAAATAATATTTGATCACGATGATACTCCAAAATATCTTTTTGTGCTTTTAGAGGGGGCAGTGGCAGTTTGTAAGGATTCGATTTCTGGGAAACGCGGGATTGTAACTGTTATTGAGCGTCCTGGAGATATTTTTGGAGAAATCTATCTTTTTCTTCCAAAAAATGAATATGATTTTTACACTCTTGTAACTCATCAGGCACAAGTCATGATGATACCCAGAGAATTCTTTTCAAGTACATGCTCTAACAAGTGCAACTACCATTCCAAATTGATTGATAATATGCTGGGTATACTTGCGCAAAAAGCCTATTACCTGGGCCAGAAACTTCAGATACTTTCGAGCGGGTCTTTGAGGCAGAAAATATCTAAATATCTGCTGGACAACTGTGACAGTAAGGGATTTATCAAAATGAAAATGAACAGAGAAGTTTTTGCTGATTATCTTATAGTGGCAAGACCCTCACTTTCGAGAGAACTTTTGAAAATGCAGGACGAGGGACTGATAAATGTGGATGGAAAAAATATAAAAATTGTGGAGCTTGACGCACTCGAGGCAGAACTGTAAAAACAGCTGAGCTAAAAAATCTGAAATAAAAAATAACCAAAATTTAATAAAAAGCCCAAAATCCGTAATAAATGTTACGGATTTTTTGTTTTTGATGTAGTATTATTAAGTTACAGAAACAGTTCAGACAAAAAAATAAAAAATATATATTAAGTCATATAATCTAATTGATGAGAAAAGGAAGGTACAAAATGAAAGTAACTAAAGATATGATAATGGGAGATATACTGAGAATGGAAATGGGGCTTGCTCCAATATTTATGGAAAACGGAATGCACTGCCTTGGATGTCCTTCAGCTCAGCTGGAGTCACTTGAAGAAGCATGCGCTGTACATGAAATAGATCCGGACGCTTTAACTGCAAAACTTAATGCTTACCTTGAAAAAAAGGGGTGCTAATATGAGTGCATTTTTAGGACCTATACACCACTGGCTTTTTAACAAGATTCAGTTTCAGGATCAGATGGTAGAAAATGTTATTGCCTATGCAGAAACTTTTGGAAAAGAAGATAATTTAAGAGAGCAATTGAGACTTAAATATGGAGAGCTTGAAAAACAGCCTCTTGAAGATATAATAGACGGCTCAAATATCCACGGATGGCTTCAAGACAGGGTTATAGTTGTAGAAAACAGACTTGCGGAACTTGTTGTAGATTTACTTGCCGCAGATCCTGAAAGAATAAAAGATCTAAAGAGGATATTTTTTGAATCAGGTAAAGAAAAGAGCGCGGCAGGTATAGACAGCGCGGATATGATATACAGATTCCTCAGTGACAACCTTCTTGATGGAATGCCGTGTGACAGAGCAAATAAGGTTCTTACAGAAGAAGATGATCATGCCGTTTGGGTAAGAAATACATGCGTACACAAGCCTTACTGGGATGCGGTTGGCGGAGACATTTCGCTTTATTATGATCTGAGAGCCTCTCTAATAGAAGGTATGCTTTATGGAAGTAATTTTGAATATATAAGAGCTGATGAAAACACTAACGAAATAAAGCGTAAATAAAAAGGAGAAACTGATGAAAAGCGTAGATATACTTGTAAAAGAGCACGATAATATACTGGCGTTTCTGGGCACGGTAAATAATGCCTGCCTGTATGTAATTGAAGGTCAGGAGCCAGACACCGGAGATTTCAGGAAGATGATAGATTTTGTAAGAACTTATGCTGACGGACATCATCATGGCAAGGAAGAAAAATTTCTTTTTGATCATATGATAAAAGAACTTGGAAAGATAGGCAAAAACCTCATAACCCACGGGATGATGGTAGAGCATGACCTTGGGAGACTCTATATGTCTGATCTTGAAAAGGCGCTTGACAGCTATGACGAAAAACCTTCAACTCAGGCAAAGCTTGGAATAGTTGCAAATGCGGCGGGCTATGCGTCGCTTCTTGAGAGACACATAGAAAAAGAGAACACTCTGGTATTCAGATATGCACAGAAAAATCTTTCTAAAGAATCTATAGAGAAAGTCAACGAAGACAGTGACAGATTTGAAGAAAAAGCTCTTGCAGATGGCGTAGTAGATAAATATATGGCACTTCTTGAAGAAATGACTACAAAATACAGCAGATAGAAATAACTTTATTAAATAAAATAGTAGACTAAAACCGTATGTACCTTGATAAAAAAGGGTTTATGCGGTTTTTTTGTATGCACATGGAAATTTATCACAAGAAATAACTTCCCTTTTATGCTCCTTTAAAGTATAATAAGAGTGTAAAAGGGAAAAAAGAAAGGTGATGTTTTTATGGGACATAGAGAAAAACTTGTTGAGCTGATTAAAAAGAACAATGGTTTGTTATTGACAAAGGATGCAGAAGCACAAGGTATCCCCAGAAAATATTTGTCTATATTAAATAAAGAAGGATTGTTAGAACGAGTAGCTCAAGGTGTCTACTTATCACCTGATGCTTTTGAGGATAAAATGTATATTATACAGGCAAGAGCAGGAAAAGCTATTTTTTCTCATGAAACCGCTCTGTATCTTCATGACTTAGCCGATCGAGATCCTATTGAATTATCTGTGACAGTACCTTATGGCTATAATGCTTCGAACTTGAAATGTCAGGGTATTAAAGTTCATAAAGTAAAAAAGGAACTTCATGAATTGGGAGTCATCGAGATGAAAACGATGTTCGACAGGCCAATAAGAGTATACGATAAAGAGAGGACAATCTGCGATATTATTTGCAATCGTAATAATATGGATATTTCAATTTTAAATGACGCGCTAAAAAGATATATGAGAAATAAAGAAAAAAATATTAACCAATTATTAAAATATGCAAAAGAGCTCAGGATTTACAACATAACAAGAAAATACGCGGAGATGTTCCAATGAAAATAGATATTACTACAGGAGACAAAATAACACCAGGAGAAATTGTATATGAATTCAATTTGCTTTTGGAAAATCGAAGCATTCAAATTTTAACCTATAATATCGAAACTGTAGTTGCTGAAAAAATGGAGACCCTTATTTCAAGAGGTATTACAAATACAAGAATGAGAGATTTTTACGACTTGTATATCTTGTTAAAACTGCAAAATGAGAACATTAAAAGTGATTTTTTGAAGGAGGCTTTATTTGAGACAGCTAAACGGAGAAACTCACTCCGTAATCTACAATATGGAGAAGAGGTGATTAATGATATTTTTGAAGATCAACTTCTTCAGGAGTATTGGAGAAGATATCAGAAGGAATATAGCTACGCTGAGGATGTTTCGTGGAAAGATATAAGAGATGCAGTGGCTTATTTATGGGATATGACTGAATTTGTTAATATTTAATTATAAGATTACATCAAAAACCCTCCGGTCTGCACTTAAGCAGATTTCGGAGGGTTTTTTGAAGATCTATCTTTTTTAAATTCTATTTCTTTTTAATTATATCAGTTCCCATGTAAGATACTAAAATATCTGGGATTTTGACACTACCATCGGCCATCTGGTAGTTTTCAAGTATAGCTGCCACTGCTCTTCCTATTGCTAGTCCAGAACCGTTTATAGTGTGAACGAATTCTGGTTTTGAAGCTTTGTCACGCTTGAATCTTATGTTGGCTCTTCTTGACTGGAAGTCTTCAAAGTTTGAACATGAAGAAATCTCTACATATCTTCCGTAGCTTGGCATCCATACTTCAAGGTCGTATTTAAAGGCTGCAGTAAAGCCGAGGTCTCCAGAACATATCTGAACTACTCTGTAAGGAAGTCCTAGCATCTGAAGCATTGTTTCTGCATCGGCAGTAAGTTTTTCAAGTTCTTGGTATGAATCTTCAGGTTTTGTAAATTTTACAAGCTCAACTTTGTTGAACTGGTGCTGTCTTATAAGGCCTCTTGTATCTCTGCCTGCTGAACCCGCCTCTGCTCTGAAACATGGTGTATAGGCGCAGTATTTTAGAGTAAGCTCATCTGCGTTAAGGATTTCGTCTCTGTGGATATTAGTAATTGGGACCTCTGCCGTTGGTACAAGGAAATAATCAAATCCCTGGAGCTTGAACATGTCATCTTCAAATTTTGGAAGCTGGCCTGTTCCGGTAAAGCTCTGTCTGTTGGCTATAAAAGGAGGAAGCATCTCTGTGTAACCATGTTTTGAAGTATGGGTATCAAGGAAAAAGTTCATCAAAGAACGCTCAAGTCTTGCACCAAGGTCCTTATAAAGTGTAAATCTGGCTCCTGTAATTTTTCCGCCTGCTTCAAAATCGAGTATACCAAGATCTGTTCCTACATCCCAGTGAGCCTTGGCCTGGAAATCAAATTTAGCGGGCTGTCCCCACTTTCTGATTTCAAGATTATCTTCATCTGTGTCACCCTTTATTACTTTTGGATTTGGGACATTTGGGATTGTAAGCATCTTGTTAAACAGCTCTGTCTCTACTGCTTTAACTTCTTCATCAAGTACTTTTATTTCATCTGAAAGTCTTTTGAGTTCAGTCATTAACTCTGTAGTATCCTTGCCTTCTTTTTTGTACTGAGGGATAAGCTTTGAATCAGCATTAGATTCGCTCTTCATAACTTCAACCTTTTGAAGAAGCTCAATCCTTTTATTGTCAAGCCTAATCACTTCCTCAAGTGAAAAGTCAGCTTCTCCCCTTAAATCCATGAGGGGTTTTATGATTTCAAGGTCTTGTTTAATACGTTTTATATCTAACATATGATACCTCCTGTATAATAATAAATTTTAAATGATTCCTGATAAAAATAAAAAAACCGCATAAAAAAACCCTTACATCCAGTAATAGGACGAAGGTTATCCGCGGTGCCACCTAAATTAGCATAAAAATGCTCAGCTCTTTGCCAGTAACGCAGGCGGCGTGCAGGTTTTCCTGCAGGCTCCAAGGTAGATTCGTATAGGTTCTCTGCAGATTCACACCAACCATCTGCTCTCTTTTTGAAAGAAACTAAACTACTTGTCCTCTTCACAGCCCTTTATTTGAATTTTAATATTGTTACTTGAATATTATCATTTAAACTGTAATTTTGCAATAGTTTTTTTGCCTCTTGTGGTATAATATGAATATCATTGCAATCAAGTAAAATTTTATGGTAAAATACATTGCATTGTTAGTAGAAAATAATGAGTGAAATATAAGGAGGAAATCATGGCAAGAAAAGGTGGAGGTTTTCCAGGCGGAGCAATGCCAGGAAACATGAATAATATGATGAAACAGGTTCAAAAGATGCAAAAAGATATGGAAGTTATGCAAGCTGAGCTTGGAGTAAAAGAAGTAGAAGCTTCAGTTGGAGGCGGCGCTGTTGTTGTTAAGGCAAATGGAAATAAAGAAGTACTTTCAATAAAAATAAATCCAGAAGTTGTTGACCCTGAAGACGTGGAGATGCTTGAAGATCTTGTGCTTACTGCGGTTAATCAGGCCCTAAAAGCAGCTGATGACATGATGACAAGCGGGATGTCAAAAATCTCGGGCACAATGGGAATGCCGGGGATGTTTTAATGCAGCACTTCTCAAACCATATTGATATATTGATAGAGCAATTTGCCAAACTTCCTGGAATAGGCAGAAAGACCGCGCAAAGGCTTGCTTTTCATGTTATAAATCTTTCTCAAGAAGAGGTTCAAGAGCTTGCAGATGCAGTCGTTAATGCAAAGGAAAATATTATGTACTGCCAGCAGTGCTGCAATATAGCAGACAGCAGCTTGTGCTCTATATGCGGAAATCCTTCAAGAGATTCGGCTATAATATGCGTGGTAGAAGACCCAAGAGATGTCGCAGCTCTGGAAAGGTCCAGAGAGTACAGAGGCAAGTACCATGTGCTGCACGGTACTATATCGCCTATGGATTCCATAACTCCAGACATGCTAAAGATAAAGGAACTCATAAAAAGACTGGCAGACACCGAACTTCAAGAAGTAATACTCGCGACCAATCCTACAATAGACGGAGAAGCTACAGCTATGTATATAGCAAGGCTGATAAAACCTTTTGGAATAAAGGTCACAAGAATAGCCCATGGACTTCCTGTAGGTGGGGATATAGAGTATGCAGATGATGTGACAATAAGCAAGGCCCTCGAGGGAAGAAGAGAATTGTAATTATATTATAAAACACAAGATATTGTGGATAAGAATGCTAAAAGCTGTGGGTAAGTGGCGAGTTATCCACAATATTTAGGGTATAAAAATATTTATAGAGTTTTAATCGTATTTTAATGTTAGGAGAAAAAATGAAAGATATCAGTATTTTTGATGTAATCGGACCAAACATGATAGGTCCATCGAGTTCTCACACTGCGGGAGCTCTCAGAATAGCCCTTATAGCATACAAACTGGCGGACAAGGATATAAAAGAAGCAAGATTTGTTCTTTATGGTTCGTTTGCCCAGACATACAGAGGCCATGGAACAGACAGAGCCCTTCTTGGCGGTATAATGGGTTTTGGAACTGAGGATGAAAGAATCAGAGATGCTTTTGAATATGCAGACAAGCTTGGAATAAAATACAGCTTTGAGACGAATTCAACAAACAAGAACGTACACCCTAATACTGTTGAGATATTTATAAAAAACTCAAAAGGTGAAGAAAAATCCATAATGGGAGAGTCAATCGGAGGCGGAAACGTTCAGGTCAAGCAGATAAATGGTGTAGAGGTTATGTTCACCGGAAAATACAGTACTATAATAGTAAGACAAAAAGACAGAAAAGGGGTTGTGGCCCATATTACCACAGCACTGAGCGACTGCGACATAAACGTTGCCTTTATGAGAGTTTACAGAACTCAAAAAGGAGAGACTGCCTACACTATAATAGAGGCTGATGAAGAGATAGACAAGAGTGTAGTGGCCAGAATACGTGAATGTGAAGATATTGAAGATACTACTATAGTAGAGATATAAGATTGGAGATAAGATGAAAGATAATAATATAAATTTTGATTTTACAAGTGCAGTAGAGCTTCTTGCTTTGGCAGAAGAAACGCAGATGAGTATAGGTGAGCTTATGCTAAGTAGAGAGGTTCAGGTTTTTGGAAAGACTAAAGAAAAGGTTCTTTCAGATCTTATGCACTCTTACCATATAATGAAAAATTCTACAAAAAAAGCGCTCAATGAAGACCTCAAATCAATGGGTGGACTTTTAGGCGGAGAAGAAAAAAAGATTATGGCAAGAATAGATAAAAAACCTGTGTGTGGAAGCTTCATGTCAAAGGTAATAGCCTATGCAATGGGAGTGCTTGAAGTGAACACTTCTATGGGTCTTATTGTAGCGGCTCCAACTGCAGGATCTTCGGGAGTTATTCCTGGTGTATTTGCGGCAATCCAGGAAGAATATGACCTCACAGATGACGAAATGATGCCTGCTATGCTTACAGCATCTGCAGTAGGGTATATAATTACAAGAAACGCAACTGTATCTGGAGCTGAAGGCGGATGCCAGGCTGAGATGGGATCAGCATCTGCAATGGCGGCAGCTGCTATAACAGAGATTATGGGTGGAACACCACTTCAGGCATTTGATGCAGCAAGCTCAGCAATGGGAAATATGCTTGGTCTTGTGTGCGACCCAATAGCTGGACTGGTTGAAGTACCTTGTCAAAAAAGAAATGCAATGGGTGCGAGCAACGCGCTTATATGTGCAGAGATGACGCTTTGTGGAGTGAATAACCACATACCTTTTGATGAAACAGTAGAGGCAATGTACCAGGTAGGAAGGTCTCTTCCTTATGAACTTAGAGAAACAGCGCTTGGTGGACTTGCAGCAACAAAGACCGGATGCAACCTTTGTTCAAAAATATTTGGCTAATCGGGAGTATTACTCCCTTTTTTACACAAAAAATCACAAAAAATGTATAAAAATTTTATATGATTTCCACAATCCTGGAGTAAAATAGTAAACAGGCGGCAAGGAGAAAAAATGAAGTATATATCATTATCGTCCGGAAGCTGTGGCAATTGTCATTATATAACAGGCAAGGACACAAAAATAGTAATAGATGCAGGGATTTCCGGAAAGCGGGCAATTGAACATCTTGCAATGCATGGTCAGAGTATGGATGGGCTCGATGCAATACTGGTTACTCATGAACACATAGATCATATACAGGCGGTTGGAATACTGAGCAGAAAATTCAATACTCCGGTATATGCCACTGAAAAAACATGGGAAAGCATGAAAAAGCACATAGGAAAAATAAAAGAAGAAAATGTAAGAGTCTTTAAAAGAGGAGATACTCTGGATATCAAGAATATAGAGGCCAAGACTTTTGAAATAAGTCACGATGCCGTAGAACCTACAGGATACACCCTAAATCAGGGTAATCAAAAAATCTCAGTAGTTACTGACATTGGATGTATTTCTGATGATGTATTTAATAATATAAAGGGTTCGGACATAGCGGTTATAGAATCAAATTATGATCCTCATATGCTCAGCTATTGCAGCTATCCCTATCCTCTCAAACAAAGAATAAGATCAGATGCGGGGCATCTTAGCAATGAAGAAGCTGGATATCTTGGAGCGGCACTTGTAAAAAGTGGGACAAGGAAACTCCTTCTTGCACATCTCAGCAAGGAGAGCAATCTTCCGGAGCTGGCGTTTCAAACTGTAGCATCTATACTTTCACAGCAGAATATAGGACCTGATGATGTAGGACTTGATGTAATGCTCAGAGGCAGGGTTTCAAAAATATACTCAATAGAATAGAGGGATGCAAAATGAAAAAAAACAAGATACTGCTTATTGCGCTCATTGGTGCAATTGTAGGAAGTATGCTTACAATAACAGTGCTTCCACTTATAAATGGGCTTCCGATTATGGGGACCGGTAATGGTGGAGCTCAGACGACTATAAACGTCTCAGAGCAAAATACAGAGAATGTATACAAGGCGGTTATAAAAAAAGCAATGCCTTCTGTTGTGGGAATTACTACAGTAGTAGATGTTGGAAATTTATTTACAGGACCCATGCAGCAGACAGGAGTCGGTACAGGCGTAATCATTGATGCAAGAGGGATGATACTTACAAACTCCCACGTTTTGGAAGATGGTGCCGGAAAAGATGTAACAGTACTTTTTGAAGATGGATCAAAGAGCAAGGCGGAAATACTGTGGACAGACAAGACCATAGATCTTGCAATGATCAAAGTTAACAAGCAGGGCCTTCAGGTAGCAGAGCTGGGAGACAGTGACAAGGTAGAAGTGGGAGATTTAGCAGTAGCCATAGGAAATCCACTCGGACTGGAATTTCAGCGTTCAGTTACAGAAGGTATCATAAGTGGACTCGAAAGAACCATACAGATAGATGCAAATGCTACCATGGACAATCTGATACAGACAAGTGCGGCAATAAACCCTGGAAACAGCGGAGGGCCTCTTCTAAATTCTAAAGGTCAGGTAATTGGCATAAATACGGCTAAGGCAAGTACAGGCGAAGGACTTGGGTTTGCAATACCTATAAACACGGCAAAACCTATTGTAGATCAGTTCATAGAGACGGGATCATACCAAAAGGTGACTCTTGGCATACAAGGCATAGATGCCCAGTATTATGAACAGGCAACGGGAATTGAAACTGGGGCAGACAGCGGAGTATTTGTAGCGAAAATTGATGAGGGATCGGTAGCAGCCAAAGCCAGCCTGATGGTAAATGATGTAATAATAAAAATGGACAATACTAAGATAGAAAACATGCAGGATCTGGTAAAATACCTGTATGGAGTCAAAAAAGGAGATACTATAAAATCAGTAGTGCTCAGAGACAGCAAAAAGGTAAATTTGGAATTTGTATTCTAGAGGCTTGAAAATTTTAAAAAAGAATATTCCCCTTGAAATCAGGCAGGACAATTCCTGGAGCATTTTAAGGGGTTTTTGTGTTAATAAGATGAAAAGTGACATCAAGAGTGGTATAATAAAGTATATTATAATAAACAGGTAAAGATTAAAATAGAAACGGAGTTGCCATGTTTTTTCAGGAAAAAACTGATATACAAAAGAGAGAAACCAGCATACCCAATACATTTTTTGAGCAGATTCTGCCAATTGTGAATCCGGTAATGCTTAAAATATACCTGTATGCATATTACCTTAGCAAGAATCAGGAATATGACCAGGAAGAATCTATAGATAGCAATGAAAGTCTTTCGGAGAAGCTCGACGTTTCCCTGGACGATGTACTGTCTTGCTGGGATTTTTTTGAATCCTGTGGGCTTATAACAAAACACAGTATCAATGATGAACAGGCCCAGTCTTTTTCGGTAGAATTTAAAAATCTCCTAAGTGTAGGACTTGCATCTAAACCATCAAAGGTAACTACAGATGAGCTTTTGGTAGCCTATCAAAATGAAGAATACAAAAAGATGTTTGATCAGATTGAACAGTCAATTCAGATTCCTCTTATGCATTATGACATGACCAAGATAAATGAATTTATAAAGCAGTATAATGTACCCAAGGACCTTGTCGTAGAAGCCGTAAAATTCAATTTGTATCGAAAAAAATCCAAGTCTGTGGCATCTGCACTTGGCATACTCAGGAACTGGTATCTCGACGGGATAAGGAGCTCTGAAGACCTCGATGTAATGCTAAGAAATAAAGAAAAGCGCTACCTTGAGTATAAGAAGATATTGGCCAGTCTTGGTGAGTATCGTCTTCCTACAAAGCCGGAAGAAGAAATGATGAACATATGGCTGGATGACTACAAGTTTACTATAGAAGTTATAGAAGATGCCCTTAGCAAGACTACTGCAATAAGAAGCCCTAATATGAATTACCTTAATGGAATACTAAAAAACTGGAATGAAAAGCTCAAAGACAAAGATGCTAAAAAAGAAAATAGTGGACCAGTATCATCGGCTATGATTGGATTTGAAAGAGAAGACAAGAATAATTTCAGAGAAAAAATATTCAAGCTTGTAAAATTTTCAAGGAAAACCATGAATAAATCAGAGATAGACAGCCTGAGTTTTTTGTATGAGCATTATCACTTTGATGATATAGAGCTTGCTGCAAAGTGGCTCAAGGAAAAAGGGACGCCGGCCAGCCTGGAGAATCTGTGCAAGATACTCCTTGATCCTTCCATGAATGAAGAATCTGAAAAAGTCACCCTGGAAGATATCAGAAATATAGAACCGGATTTTCCATCCAGGTACAAGTCAAAAGACCAGACCAAGTCAAGATCTTTGGGGGACAAACCTCAGGAAATGGACGATCTGGAAAAAAGGCTACAGAAAAAATTGTTTGAAAAACTTGCAAAAAAAGAAAAAGATATGGAAAAAAACAGTCTAAGTTAATATCTACACGGAAAATGAGGGAATATGGAAAATACAGAATATATATACCAGAGAAAGAGGGATCAAAAAGAAGCAGAACTTCAGAGAAGAAAAAATATTATATACTCTGCAAATCCTGAACTTGAGGATATGGATACTGAGATTATGCTTTTAAATCTGGACCATACAAGAAATACTGTCCTTGGTAAGAAAAACGAAGCTGAAGAATCGCAAAGAAAGCTTGTGGCTGCCAAAGAAAAAAGACGTATATATATGGCAGAAAATGAGATAAATCCACTTGATCTAAGACTCAGATATGAATGCACTACATGCAAGGACAGGGGTTATATAGAGAAGATGGGACGTTTTGAAAAATGTTCATGCCTGGTAAAGCTTCAGGAACAGCTAAGATACAGGAAATCAAATCTTGTAAAGCGTGTTGAAAAAGAAAATTTCAGGACCTTTAATATGGAGATATTTGATAACGAAAAGAAGTATTTGATTTCTCCGGAAATGAACATAGAAAAGACGCCAAGGGAGCAGATGGAGCTGATAATGAGAGAATCCAAAAGCTTTATGGACAGTTTTGACTCAGGAGATACAAAGAGTATTTTATTTTACGGAGGCACTGGGCTTGGCAAGAGCTTTATGTGTTCAGCTATTGCAAAAGAAATGATGGACAGAGGTCGGACGGTCAGGTATTATACCTCAAATGAGCTTATAGATATGCTCCAGATGTATACATTTGACAGGGCAAGCTTTCTTAAGGAGTACATACTTGAGGACTATAGAGAACTTGATGATGTAGACCTGCTGATAATAGACGACCTTGGAGCCGAACTTACCAATAATTTCGTAAAGACGGCTTTGTTTAATATAATAAATACGAGAATAATAAAAGAGAAAAAGATGATTATATCCACCAATCTGTCGCCGGCTGAGCTTAGAGACAGATATGACGAAAGGATATTTTCAAGGCTTATTATGTATGTGGATACCTACAAGTTTGTAGGTGAAGATCTTAGATGGTAGAGGTGTAAATATATGAGTGATAAAATAATGCAAAATAAAAACAGATTTATGGAAATATACAAAACACATATAACAAGAGAAGGAGCAGACCGCTTGCTGACATATCTGGAAAAAAGCGATTTTTTCACGGCGCCTTCTTCGACCAGATTTCACTGCAGTTACGAGGGAGGCCTGTGTGAACACAGCCTCAATGTATACGACTGTCTCAAGGACTATCTTACGAGGGATTTTGTAAAAAACAGGTACAATTTAAATCCATCTGAAGAAAAGATAGCCATAGTAGCTCTCTTGCATGACCTTTGTAAGGTAAATACTTATACTGTGAGCATGAGAAACAAAAAAAATGAAAGCGGCCAGTGGGTACAGGTACCTTTTTATGAATTTAAGGAAAAATTTAACTATGGAAGTCATGGAGGCAAGAGTATATTCATAATTCAGGAATTTATGAAGCTTGACCCTGATGAGCAGGTAGCAATAAACTGCCATATGGGAGCCTATGACAGAATGCCAGGAGACTTCAGTCTTAACAATGCATACGCACAGTTTCCACTTGCACTTGCCCTCCATATTGCAGACGTAGAATCTTCGGTAATACTTGAGCATGAATAAAAGTGTTTTCTCTTTTTAACAAAATATGATGTAATTTTGAATGGTTAAGGGTATAACAATAATAATCAATGAAGGAGGAATTTTATTTCGAGCAGTTAGAAAAGAGGAGACCCTGGTGTTTTTTTAGTCTGTTTTAGTATAAGCGTTGTATATCTCGTTACCACTTTGGTTTATTATATCAACATAAACACTTTCGGCGCTCTTTTGCAGATCGTATCTAAGTTCTGGTGAGATATTAATTATCTGTATGCCTTCAGCAGTGATATCTTCTGTTTTTTTTTCTATTCTTTCATCTGAGGCATTTCTTGCAAAATCTCGTGCGATTTTAGCAGCTTTGTCCACTATTTTCTGCTGATCAGCGCTGAGCTCATTATAAAATTTGTCACTTACAATCAGTGAAATATAATGTGGGATATGATTGGTTTCAAGGATATATTTTTGCTGCTCATGCAATCGCCCAGAAGCGATTACTTCGTATGGATTTTCTTGAGCATCTATAGTCCCTTGCTGGAGTCCGACATAAACCTCATTAAAAGACATGGGAGTAGGATTTGATCCGAGGGCTTTCCAAAACCTTATATGATTGGGATTTTCCATGGTTCTTATCTTGAGCCCCTTGAAATCATCTATATTTTCGATTTTACGGTTTGAGGTAGTAACGCGAAATCCCTGATCTGCGAATCCTAGGACCCTGTAACCAGAGCGTATATACACATTTTCTATCAAATTATAAAAAACAGGATTATCCACGGCACCTCTTGCATCTTTTATATTATCAAAAGCACAGGGCAGATCAAATATGGATATTTCAGGCATAAATGCGACTTGAGGTGCGGTGTTTTGAACAACAAAAGGGATATCTCCACTTTCGCAGCTTTCGAGAAGCTCTCTATCTCCTCCAAGCGTACTATTTGGGTACACTTGAATTTTCATTTTTCCATTGCTGAGAACTGAAACTTCATCAGCAAATTTTTGGGCAAATATATTTGTCACAGTATCTTCAGGACTTGCGGTTGCAAGAGGCCAAGCATAACGCTGCACATCTTCATCTTGAGAGCCGCAACCAGACGATAATGAAAGGACGAAGCCTATTATTACAATAAAACATATATGTTTTTTAACATTTATTTTCATAAAAATTCTCCTTCGCCTTCAATTTCCGAGCAGTATCAGACTTATTTGAGGAAATATAGATATAAGTAGTAGTGCTATAAGAAAAAAACCAATCATAGGAACAACTTTTACCGCGATTTCCGTTACTGGGATTTCTGAAATGGTACTTGCAATAAATAAGTTAACTCCAATGGGTGGGGTAACAAATCCGATTGCTAGATTTACGACCATAATCACACCAAAGTGTACAGGATCAATATCAATGGCTTGGATTATAGGAAGCAAGATAGGGGCAAGAATTAGTATTGCAGGAGTAGTGTCCATTACCATGCCTACCAAAAGCAGGAGCAGATTTATAATTACTAGTATAGCAAATCTGCTACTGAAATTTGTCAGTATCATTTCCGAAAGCTGCTGAGGAATTTGCATTAGCGTAAGGACTCTTGAAAAAGCTATTGAGGAGGCAAGTATGAATAGTATTGGAGAAAAAGTCCTTACTGATTCGATTATAATATCTTTCATTTCCGAAATTTTCAGTGTCTTGTAAACGAATATGCTTATGATGACAGAATAGAATACGGATATTACAGCGGCCTCTGTAGGTGAAGTGATTCCGGCATATATAAAGCCAAGTATTATTACTGGAGCCATAAGTGCAAACAGGCTCTCTTTTATTACAATTAATACCCCTTTTTTATTAAGATCGTCGATTCTTTTGTTTATGAGAGTCCTGTCTTCTCCGTTTTTAATACAATAAAATATGCAATAAATCATCAAGAGAAAAGAAATTAGAAGTCCAGGCAATATTCCAGCGATAAAAAGACTGCTTACAGATTCTCCAGATGCCATTGCGTACATTATAAATGGAATACTAGGAGGAATTATTACCCCAACCCCTCCAGAAACAGCGACTATTGCAGTGCTGAATTTTTTATCATATCCAAGTGATGAAAGTATCGGAATAGTCATGCTTCCTACTGCGGCAACTGTTGCAGGACCAGATCCGGAGATTGCTCCAAAAAACAGGCATGTTCCGATTACGGAGCATGGAATCCCAGCTGTAAATCTTCCAAATAAGAGTGAAAATATGTCGAATATTTTTTTTGATATCCCACCCCTGGCCATTATTATTCCGGAAAGTACAAACATAGGTACGGCAAGGAGTGGAAAGCTGTCAATACCTCCAACCATAGAACGTATAACGAACTGACCGCTTGCAGTAAATGAAGGGTCGAATACCCCTGGAAGCACTGAGGCCAATCCGAGGGATATTGACACTGGGATTGCTAGAAGGATTGATATTATGAATATTATCATTATGACAAGTGATGACATCAATTACCTCCTTTGAGTTTGTTATCCAAAACATCATTTTTAACAATTTTATATTCGATTATCCAGCGCTGCAGTATACGTATAAAGGCCAGCAGAAAACCCACAAGAGGAGCACTTTGGACAAGATACATAGGAACTCCGAGAGCTGGGCTAACTTGATTGCTGCTTATGGAAGAATTTAAATACATTATGCTGTAAGGAATCAAGTAGGCAAAAAGTAAAAGCTCTATTGTATGGTTTATTACTTTGAGCAGAGCTCTGTTTCTGTCTGAAAATCTGTGCAAAAACTGCTCTATCTTTATAGATATGCACCTTTTTGTGCAGTAGCTTATGCTCAAAAAGGCAGACCATATGAAAAGGTATCTGGTAACTTCCTCTGACCAAGAAAGCGAATAACTGAGCGCATACCTTGAAAATACCTGTATACCCATGATCAGTGTCATTGCACACAAAATTGTTACAAGTAATGCTTCCTCGAGATTTTTATCCAGCCACTTTAACATATCGTCTACCTCCTTCTTGATTTTAATAAATTATAAATTATATTCCTGAGTGTATTATTTTTAGAACTTCATGAAGTTCATTTACACCTATCTGTCCAGGTGCGGAAGCTTTTTTTGCTGCTCCAAATGTAAGTGCCGAGCCAAATGTCTCTCCGGCAAGACGACTTATCAAGCCTGTCCCAGCCATAGACATAGTAATTATTGGCCTGTCAGCATGATGCGAATACATTTCCTCTGTAGCCGAAAGAAGTGTAAGTACATCTTTTTTGCTTTGAGGCATTACGGCTATTTTGGGAATATCGGCACCAAGCTCTTGCATCTTCATGAGTCTTGATATTATTTCTTCTTTTGAAGGAGTCGCAAAGAAATCGTGATTTGAAGCGACAACTTTAATTCCATATTCATGAACTTTTTCTATTATTTCTTTTACTATTTCATCTCCTGTAAAAGCCTCAACGTCAATTAAATCTACGTGACCAGTCCTTGCGGCAGCTATATTAAGTTCTGAATAGGTTTTTGAATCAATGCTTTTTTCTCCGCCTTCCTTGCTAGTTCGGAAAGTAAAAAGCAGAGGAATCTCTCCAAGAGCGGCTCTAAGTTCAAAAAGAGTTTGTTTTAGGATCTCTATGTCAAATACGTCTTCGTACCAGTCAACACGCCACTCTGCTATATCTACTGGAATTGAGCCAAAATTCTTAGCTTCTTCTAATATTTCATTTTTCGTAATTGCGACAATAGGAACGCATATTTTAGGTATTCCACTGCCAAGCTCTATATTTCTTATTTTTACAGTATTCATTATATTCTCCTTGTATAAATGTGATAACTAGCTTATTGTTACTTTGTTTTGTTTGTACTGGATATTTACAAAAGTTGCTAGCAGTATACCAATGAAAGTTATTCCTATATTAAGAATTATAACATGCAATGGTCCCTGAGCGCCCCCGTTTTTTGTAAGTATTCCAGCAACATTAAGAATTATATAGTTAGCAAGACTCGATGCGATCATTATTATAGAAGTTATCTTGCCTTTGTTTGAAGGGAACATATCGTTTGAAGCGGCTGTAGCCATCTGAAGAACTCCTCCTGCTGCCGAGAAACCTATTACAAAACCTCCAAGAAGACATATGAAAGGAGTTCTTACTATATAAACTATTATAAGCATAGACATTGCTATTGCAGGATAGATAATAAGGAATCTAATAGGATTTACTTTTTTCTTCATCAGATATGCAGTAAGTAGTACTGCTATAATCGTACCTGCTGAGTAGAATGACTGGATTCTTTTAGGGTCAGCTAAGCCAACCATCTTTCCAAACTCCTGGTTACAGTTTAGCCAAAGCTGAAATGTTGAGGTACATGTAAATCCGATGGCGATAAGAGCTATTGCAGCAGGTGTAAATTTCATCTTTGAAGATGCGGCTTTATCACCCTTCTTTATGTTGCTGTTCATTGGTGGCACTGGCATAAAGGCTATAAGTATACCGTCAATTATTATAAGTGCAGCCATTAGGAAAAATATAGATTTGAATGAAAGCTCATTTGCAGCTACAAACCCTATCATTGTAGGAAGTAGCAATTGTCCAAGAGATACCGCAAGTTTTGTAAATATAGTAGCAAGGCCACTTGATTCAACGAGTATTTCCAGACACGCAGGAATTATACCCGTATCGATGAATGAGTTCGCTGCTCCACCAAGGATAGCGAATGCATAAGCAACGTACATATTTGGTGAAAATACTATACCTATGAAATATATTGCATAGCATGCTATACCAATTAATGCCGATGCTTTACGGCCAAACTTGTCTGACAAAGGGCCAGCAACTGGAAGTGTGATTAGTCTTCCGAGTCCAAGTGCAGCGATTACGATAAGCACATTTCCTACGTCAAACGATCCATCTGCGAGTTTTTGAGCTCCCCACTGGCTTGCAAAGTTTTGTTTATACTGACCTAATATCGATACTCCAATACCATGAATGAAAAAACTGATGTACATGATAAATGCCGTTGGGTAATACTTTTTGTAGTTTATAGTTTCCATTTTATCCTCCAATTATAGTAATATATTTTCAATTTGAAAATCTTAGTATTTTATTCCCAGCGTTTCTTTCATGTATTCGATTGGCATAGGTTTTCCAGTCCACAGCTCAAATGCTGCAGATCCTTGAAATAACATCATTCCAAAACCGTTCATGCATTTACATCCGATTTCTTTTGCCATTTTCAAAAGAGCGGTTTCTGCTGGAGAATAAACAACATCGGCCACTACAAGATCAGGTCTAAGATATGAAGAATCAGGTATATATGATTGTCCCTCAAGCGGTTTCATTCCCATTCCTGTTGCATTTACAAAAAGGCAGCTGGCTGCAATCTCTGATTTTAGCATCTCAAGGTTATCAAGATCAAAAAGTTTTGCATTACAGTTTGTCTTTTCGTTTATAGCTTTAACATTTCTTTCAGCTCTTTCCCAAAATTCATCTTTTCTGTTGAATACAGACATTTCGGCTACTCCATCTAGTGCTGATTGGATTTCGATTGCAGTAGCGGCCCCACCGGCTCCAACTATAGTAATTTTTTTACCTTTAATATCAATTTCATTATCTCTGAGAGCAGCCATAAATCCAGTTCCGTCTGTTATGTGACCAGTAAGTATTCCATTGTCATTTACTATAGTGTTTACAGCGCCTGTAAGTTCTGCTGCTGGAGACAGCTTGTCGAGATACTTGTGTACTACGGTTTTGTTGGGCATTGACACATTAGAACCTCTCATTTTAAGTGCTCTTATAGATTGCACAGCATCTTCAAGATTGCTGTTGTCTACCTCAAATGCAAGATATGCATAGTCGAAACCCATTTTTGAGAATGCCTCATTTTGCATAGCCGGAGAACTGGAATGTCTTATTGGATATGCCATCAATCCTATGAGTTCTGTATGTCCTGTTATTCTTTCTGCCATTTTTTCAACCTCTTTTCATAATTTTAATAGTAAGCTTTCGTTATTAATTTGACAATTCCTGTATAGTTATTATATGATATAGAAAACATAACTTCCAATACAACTTATGAACAATATTGATAGTTTGGAACTATCATTTAGAAGGAGGATAAGATGAATCTAAACCAACTTTACTATTTTCAAATGGTGGCTAATTTGCAACACTATCATCAGGCAGCGGCGGAGCTAAACATATCTCAGCCAAGTTTAAGTCGATCGATGTCAAATCTAGAGGAGGAGCTTGGACTATTTCTTTTTGAAAAACAAGGAAGAAATATAGTACTTACAAAATATGGCAGAATTTTTTTGGAACACGTGGACAAAATCATAGAGGAACTTGAAAATACAAAGAAGAGGATGGAAAATCTTGCAAGTAGCAGTGAGGGGCATATAGACATAGCATATGTTTCTCCACTTGCGAAACACTATATACCATTTTCAGCCAGACGATTTTTGGATATAAAAGAAAACAAAAATGTAACTTTCTCGTTTTCCCAAAATTACACTGCCAAGATGATAGAAGGTCTTAAGGCCGACAAATTCGACGTAGTATTTGGATCTTATTCTGAAGAAGAAAGTGATCTAAACTTTGTCCCAATAATAAGACAAGAACTTGTAGTTATAGTTCCGCATAACCATGAGCTAGCGCAGTATGAAGAAATCGACATAAAGCAGATGCAGAGCCATAACGTGATTGCATATGAAAGATATTCAGGCCTTGGGAAATTTACGAGAAAACTTTTCAAAAATTTTGATATGAACCCGGAGATAATATGCGAATCATCAGATGAAGGATCTATAGTGGCACTTGTTGAGGCTGGTTTTGGAGTGGCTATTGTAGCAAGGGTATCGGAACTTGAATCGGCAAATATAAAAATACTTACGCTCAAAAACAGAGATATGTATCACGACGTATACATGATACATCACAAATACAGATACCTTGCACCGGCTGTCCAAAATTTTATAAACTTTATAAAGAAACAGTCCAATTCCCTTTAGTATGATAGCTAAAAACTATCAATAAATCATAAAACATACATTAGATTTATCTTTACGGCTGTAATATAATTAGATATATCGTTATTTTATATACAACTACAGTCTATATATATGTCATTTTTATGTTAGAGATTTATGGAGGAAGAAAATGAAAAGTGCTTACAAACAATTATTGAGTCCGTTGACAGTAAAGAATATGACCTTAAAGAATCGCATTGCCATGACACCTATGGGAACCAATTATGCAGAACAAAATGGAGAGATGAGTTTTCTTCATATAAATTACTATGAGCAGAGAGCAAAAGGTGGAACGGGGCTTATAATAGTTGAAAATACTTGCGTTGATTATCCACTTGGATATAATGGAACGACACAGCTTAGAATAGATTCTGACAATTATATGCCAAGACTTTTCAAACTTTGCGAAAGTGTACACAAATACGGAGCTGCAATAGCTATACAGCTTAACCACGCAGGAGCGTCTGCAGTGTCATCAAGAATAAATGCTCAGCCGGTATCCGCTTCTGACGTTCCAACCAAAGAAGGTGGAGAGATTCCAAGACCTTTGTCAAAAGACGAAATTAAAGACATTGCCAAGAAATACGGAGATTCAGCAAGAAGAGCACAAATTGCAGGATTCGACGCTGTTGAAATACATGCGGGACACTCATATCTTATAAGCCAGTTTCTTTCACCATTAACCAACAAAAGAACCGATGAATTTGGGGGGAGCCCTGAAAATCGTGCACGTTTTGCAGGGATGGTAATTGACGAGGTAAGAAAAGCAGTAGGACCAATGTTTCCAATTATAGTAAGGATAAGTGCAGACGAGTTTGTAGAAGGTGGAAACCATCTACAAGACTCTATAGAATATTTAAAATTCTTTGAAAAAGAAGTAGATATGTTTGATGTTTCAGCTGGATTAAATTCCTCAATACAGTACCAAATAGACGCAAATCACTTCGCGGATGGATGGAGATCATATCTTTCTAAAGCAATAAAGGAAGAATTCGGCAAACCGGTATTTATAATGGGAAATATAAGAGATCCTAAAATTGCAGAAGATATAATTGTAAGAGGAGATTCGGACATGATTGGGATTGGAAGAGGGCTTATAGCAGATCCTGAATATGTAAATAAGTTCAGCTCAGGCAGAGAGGATGAAATAAGAAAATGTATATCATGTAATATTGGATGTGCAGGAAATAGAATTGGGGTAAACAGGCCAATAAGATGCACAGTAAATCCGTGCGTAAATGAGACTGAGGACTATAGAGATGTTGAACTGCTTAAACCTTGTAATGTGGTAGTAATAGGAGGCGGTACAGCTGGTCTTGAGGCTGCATGTACAGCTGCAGAAGTTGGATGCAGTGTATTTCTTATAGAAAAGAATCAGGAAACTGGAGGACTTGCCGCTGAAATTTCAAAGATCCCGGACAAAAATAGACTTGCAGATTTTCCAAACTATCTTAGAAATCGAGCTTCAAAATTGAGAAATCTGTATATACTAAATAACACAGAGGCAAATTCAGAACTCATAAGAAAACTAAATCCAGATATAATTGTAAACGCAACAGGATCACTTCCACTACTTCCGCCAGTAAAAGGGCTTAATGAGTACATTAGTAAAGAAGGTACAAATGTATATTCTATTATTGACATGATAGAAAATATAAATAAATATCCACAAGATCTTACAGGAAAGAAAGTCGTAGTAGTCGGTGGAGGAGCAGTGGGGCTTGATGTAGTTGAGTATTTTGCTCCAAGGAATGCGCAAGTATCTATAGTAGAAATGCAGCCAGTAATAGGAAGAGATATAGATCCTGTATCAAAGAGTGACATAAATGCGCTAATGAAGAAGTATAGCGTTAATAAGATGCCAAATACAGCACTTCTTGAAGTGAAACCAGGAGAATTTGTTGTAAAAATTGGAGAAGAACAAAAAAGTCTTGATTTCGACTACGGATTTGTGTGTCTTGGTATGAAAGCTAACAGTCCGGTGATAGAAGAGATAAGGTCGGAATTTGAAAATGAAGACGTTGAAATAATCAATATTGGAGACAGTGTGAGGGCTAGACGCATTATCGAAGGAGTCTTTGAAGGAAGAAATATAATCAGTATTCTAAAAAATAAAAAATTTATAAAATAAATATAATAGGTAATATAAAATAATGTTTGCTAATAACTACATTATATTATATTATAAGGTAATAAGCAAAATCAATCGCACTCGCTAAGCAGGTGCGTTTTTTGTTAACAGTAAAAATTAATTATGTAAAAAATACAAAAACGGAAGGGGATGAAATATGTCCAAAGAGAAAATTGAATTCCTTTATCTGTCGGAGCCGGACATGATAGAGGCCGGTGTGCTCGATATGAAGGAGTGCGTAAGAGTTATGGAAGATGTATTTTCGCTTATGAGCGACAATGACTATCTTATGGGAGGTCCCAAGGGAAGTTCTCACGGTATGAAACTCTGGTATCCTAAGGAAAAAAGAGGGAAAAACATGCCAGTAGCGGGTGCTGACAGAAGAGCAATGACCATGATAGCTTATGTCGGTGGAGAATACGACGTATGTGGAAATAAATGGTATGGATCTAATGTATCAAACAAAGAAAAAGGTCTTCCAAGATCGATACACAGCATAACCCTAAGTGATCCGGAAACTGGAGCCCCACTTGCTATGTGTTCAGGAAACCTTGTAAGCGCTATGAGAACTGGCGCTGTACCTGGGATAGCGACAAAACACCTGAAATCAGATCAAGCTTCAACAGTGGGTATAATAGGAGCGGGAGTAATAAACCGCGCCGCTCTGATAGCAATATGCGAGGCTATGGAAAATGTAGATAATGTAAAAATATATAATCGCAGCAAATTAAAAGCAGAAATTCTTTGTAGAGAACTTTCAGAAGAATTGGGTATAAAGATGATAGCTGTAGATTCTGTAGAAGAAGCGGTAAAGGGAAGTGATGTAATCAGCATAGCAACTTCGGGCGCTCAAAGTGCAAAAATTGAGGATGCCTGGGTAAAAAAAGGTGCAATCATACATCTTGTTGGTACAGCATCTCTGAGTGAGGAACTCTACATGAATAGCACAGTGGTAGTTGACAACTGGAATATGCACCTGGACTGGATTGATGAGGGTCTTAGACATTCAGATGGAATAGACAGTCTTTTGTTATCAGCACCATCTGCACCTTTGATGAAACTATATCTTGAAAAAAAGAAGGACCAGAGCCAAATCATAAACCTGGGAGATATAATAACAGGAAGATCGGTGGGAAGAAAAAACAACGAAGAAACGGTAATTTTCATATCAGGAGGAATTCCAGCTGAAGACGTAGCATGGGCCTACACCGTATATAACAATGCGCTTGAAATGGGCATAGGGCAGAAACTTCTTCTTTGGGAAAAACCACACTGGTCATAAGGGCATAAGTAAGATAATATATTGTATTAATTTGAAGGATCAGAGTGAATGAGTATGGAGACGAGAATCGACAAGGATAGTCGAAGTGATTTAATAGCAAAGCTCACAAGAGAAAATGATATTCTTAAGAGAGACACTGAGAGGTACAGGCTTTTGCTTGAAGGCTCGCAGGAAAGTGTCTGGGAATGGGATCTTGAGAGGGGAATATATAATTTTTATACAGATAGAACTGATTTTCAGCATATGAACGCGACTGAGAGTGAAATGGCCGTGGATCTCTGGAGCAAGCATATACATCCAGGGGATCACGATGATTTTGTGGATGACCTGCAGCTTTTTATAAAGAGCAGTAAAAAACACTATGAAAAGACTTTCAGAGTAAAAAACGATAGTGGAGAATACAGGTGGATAAAAGCCAGAGGAGCTGCAAGGCATGATGAGTCAGGACAAGTAGTCTTGTTTGCCGGATCTGTACTTGATATTACGGATAGCGTTGATATGGAGAGAAACCTGATCAGGCTTGCATACTACGACAAGCTTACAGGCCTTCCAAACAAGGAAAAGATAAAGGATGACTTTGGTAAAATAATTGCTGAAAAAGAATGCGATGAGTATATTGCATTTGTTCATATAAATATTGATAACCTTAGCTATATAAACAATACCTTTGGTTATTCGGCAGGTGATGAGATGATCAGGAGATTTTCTGGTTTTCTTTCGGGATATTTTGTGCAAGGACATTGTTTATCCAGGGTAAATGCAGACGAATTTTTAATTATTTACAGAGATTTTGGTAATATTGAAGATCTTGAGCGAGATATGGACACTTTCTTTACTGCTGTAAGAAATGAAAAACTTCTGATGCACAGCGAAATAAAGACGTCTATAAGTGCAGGAATATCTGTACATGGGGTGCATGGAGAAACTTTCTTTGACCTTTTAAAATGCTCGGATGTGGCGCTTTATTACTGCAAGAACAATGGCAAAGACCAATTCAGGATATATGATTCTAATACAGGTAAAAAACTTTATACAACTATAGATCTTATAAACCAGATAAGAATCGGTCTTGAGAAAAATGAATTTCAGATGCATTATCAGCCTATTGTCAGTTCTAAAACTGGTAAACTGGTTGGTATTGAAGCACTTGCAAGATGGTATCATTCCAAAAGAGGTGTGATTTCGCCAGGGGAGTTTATTGTAGCTGCAGAAAACTCCGGACAGATAAAAACTCTGGAAAGATGGATAATAGAAGATGTATTCAAGCAGATAGAGGCATGGAGGCATCTTGAGGAGATGGACATATTTGTATCTATAAATCTTTCTGCAAAGGGGCTTATAGAGAACGATCTTATTACATATCTTGAGGCTATTCTTGAAAAATACATTGTTAATCCTGAAAAGATAGAATTTGAAGTTACAGAAACGGCGCTCATGAATAACATTGACCAGTCTATGACTATGCTCAATAAGCTTAAGAAAATGGGATTCAAGCTTGCACTTGACGACTTTGGGACTGGCTATTCATCCCTTAATTATCTCAAAAATATACCAATAGACAAGGTCAAGCTTGACAGGAGCTTTGTTGAGAATATAGACAGGAATACAAAGGATCAGCTTCTTGTAAAATCTATTATAGAGCTTTCTCACCGAATGGAGCTGGAGGTAGTAGGTGAAGGCGTTGAGACGCATTTTCAAAATACTCTTCTGGGTACTTTTGGGTGCGACTATATACAAGGCTATTTTCATGGAAGACCCCAGGATAAAAACCAGATAAATACGTGGATAAAACAAAATTATATTTAAAAAATCATATTAAAAAAACAATTTAATAACAATACAAAAAACTGCAGCGGCATCTACATAATGCCCTGGAGTTTTTTTGTATTTAGATATAAAGATATCAGAGGCTCAAGAATTTTTTATAAGTTCTATCTATTCCGATGGCTCCTATAGGAGCACTTATTATTATGGCAAGTACGGCGACTGTAAGGATAGTGTTTCCAGCGCTTACTCCTGCAGCAAGCGGGACAGATCCTATTGCGGCTTGTACTGTAGCTTTGGGTATATATGCGATGGAACAAAAGACGCGTTCTTTAAGGTTAAGGTCGGTTTTTGCAAGACTTATATTTACCCCTATTATTCTTAAGAGGAGTGCGAGTATTATAAGGATTACAGAATTGATGCCTGCAGAGGAAAGATAGCTTATATCAACCTGGGCACCTACAAGTACAAAGAGAAGTATCTCAGCACCAACCCATATTTTTGAGAATTTGCCCATTAATCTTTTTGCAAGTATTTCATGGGTTTTCAGTATGGTGCATCCCAGTGCCATAACGGCCAGGAGTCCGGATACGGGGAAGTACGGTTTAAGGAAAGTTTCGACAGATACAAATATAAAAGAGACACTAAGTATTATAAGGACCTTGACAGTATCTCTCATATGTATTTTTTTAAAGATGCCTACCAGAATAATTCCGGTGACAACGCCCATGATTATGCCTGTTATAATTGAAATAGGGACAGAGATAAGCGTCATAGCGCTGAAGTCCTCGCCCTTATACATGCCAAGAAAAGCTGTAAAAAGAACAATCACATATATATCATCTACAGAAGCTCCGGCCATTATGATTTGGGGTATTTTTTTCTTCTTCCCATATCCGGTTTCTATCAGATGTATCATGCGAGGAACTATTACTGCAGGTGAAACTGCAGCAAGTACGCATCCCATTATGGCAGCCTCGATATGGGAAACGCCAAGCAAAGCTGGAGCCAAGAATGTCACTGCTCCTATTTCAAAGGTTGCAGGAATGAAACACATTAAAACTGCAGGTCTGCCCACCTTTTTCAGATCCTTTATATCAATGGAAAGTCCTGCTCTTACAAGGATGACTATAAGCGCAATTTCGCGAAGGTCCGCTGATATATTAAGTATATCGCCAGAAATCAGGTTTAGTATGTTTGGTCCAAGAACTACTCCAGTAAATATCATGCCTATAAGACCGGGGATATGAAGCCGGTTGAGTATACCACTTAGAGAAAAGCCGATTATAAGTATTAGTGAAAGGGAAAGTAACATTTAGAGCCTCCTTTTTAGTAAAATGATGTATAATGATATCACATTGAAGTGATTTGCGCAATAAAAGGTCAGGGAAAGCAGGTAATATTATGAGAAACGTAATTATACTTGGGTTTATAAGTTTTTTTGCAGATATAAGTACCGAGATGGTATATCCCATAATTCCTCTCTATCTTACTACGGTATTTGGGGCAACTCCCGCGCTTGTGGGAATAATAGAAGGAACGGCAGAGAGCCTTGCCAGTCTTCTGAAGGTATTTAGCGGATATATAACTGATAAATATAAAAACAGGAAAAAGGTTGCATTTGCAGGTTATGCAACGGGAATAATATATAAACTGATGCTTATATCAGCAACTTCTTGGACAGGGATACTTGGGGCAAGAGTGATAGACCGAATTGGAAAGGGAGTAAGGACGGCGCCAAGAGATGTAATGGTAAGCCAGGCCTCTGAAAAAGGCCAGCTTGGAAAAGCCTTTGGTATACACAAGGCTATGGATATGGCAGGATCAGCGCTGGGCATACTATTTGCATATTTTATCATGAAAGCCTACAATGGAGAAATAGAGTACAAGAAGATATTTCTGATCTCCATAATTCCAGGATTGGCAGCACTTATGCTGTTCTTTTTTGTAAAAGAAAATAAAAACAAAGAAAAAGGACCCGCTATTGAGCCCTTTTGGAAAAATATTAAAAAGCTGGATTCTCAGCTTAGGATGTATCTGATTGTGGTTTTTCTCTTTACTTTGGGAAACTCGTCCAACGCATTTCTCTTACTCAGGGCAAAGAGCGTAGGATTTGATAATTCGAGCGTTATACTGATGTATTTCATATATAATATTACGGCTTCAGTACTTTCTATACCCTTTGGCAAAAGATCAGACAAGTCGGGTAGAAAAAAGTTTCTTGTATCGGGCTATATAGTATTTGCGCTGGTATACATGGGTTTTGCACTGGCTATAAACAAAGCATTTGTAATTCTGATGTTTGTAATGTATGGTGCATACACGGCTATGATTGCTGGAGTTGAAAGAGCATTTATATCTGAAATTTCACCGCCTGATCTCAAAGGAACTATGCTCGGACTTCATTCTACTGTGGCCGGAATAGCACTTTTTCCAGCAAGTGCATTAGCTGGCATACTATGGAATTCTTTTGGAGCAGAGGCACCCTTTATTTTTGGAGCAGGTATGTCACTTTTAGCGGCACTTATACTAATTCTGTTTATGAAAAACAGTTCTTATATAGAAGCCTGAAGAAAAAGTATATAGCTTATAACTGGGATTGCGCCAGCAGCCGTATATAAAATCTTTGGAAATGCTATGGTTTTTTGGGATGTTTTTGATTTAAAATGAAGGATTGCAAAGCCCGCGATTCCAGCGATAACTCCAAAGAAAAGAAGACTGTGTAATTGTGAATTTGCAGTGTAAATAGAGCCTCCACTATATAAAAGATCGGCTATAAACAGTATAGAAAAATTGAAAAGATTGCTTCCAACTATATTTCCAGTGGTAGCATTAAAGTTTCCAAGGCGCACAAGGGATATGGACGACGCAAGCTCTGGCAAAGAGGTCGCAACTCCAAGCAGCAAGGCTCCAGCAAAGGTCATTCCAAGGTTTAGTTTGGTTGCTATTATGTCTGTAGTAAGCGTAAGCGCTATACTCACAATTACAAGAAGAACGCTTTGAAATGCAAATCGCACAAGAATCTGTTTTTTGCTCAGATGAGAAATGGCGGTCTCCTCTTCATCTTCGGCGCTGCTGTCATCACCAGACATGTTTTTTACGCAGTAAACATAGAGTAAAAAAACCACTATGGATATGGGATTTATTCCAAGTATATTCAGATTTGAAGGTACAATGAGAGCTATGCTTACCAGTGCATACATCATAAGAGTTGCAATTACTGTGTTTTTATGACTTACAGAAATAAAACTTTTTGAGAATCTGCCTGTTCCAAACAGGATAAGTGCACCAAGTATAGCAAGATTGAAAAGATTGCTCCCAAGCACATTACCAATAACCAGGTCTGGCTGGTTTACAAAAAGGGTGGCAGCGATACTTGTAAAAAGCTCTGGCAGACTGGTTACTGCGGCAAGCATTACTCCGCCTATAAAGGCTCCAGATATGTTAGTAGTCTTATCGAGAAGGTCGACATAGACAGAAAGTTTTACAGATATTAGTACAATAGCAGCGGCAAGCGCCAGGTAGATTATATAGATCATTGTTCCTCCGATAAATTGTCTTTTAAATAATATTAAAATAAATATCAAACAGTACTAATTATATCATTTACCAGATTATTTGTATATAATAAGTACAGGCAATATGTACTTATTAAAAAATGTTAAGTGCCTCAGATAGAGACAGGAGAAAAAATGCCCAGAAAAAAAGTGTTAGTTATTGATGATGAAAAGGAAATCAGAGAAATAATAGGAGAATATCTTGTTTCAGAGGATTTTGATTTTTATGAAGCAGGTGACGGCATGAGCGCAATGAAGATCTTTGATTCTCTGCATCCAGACCTTGTCATACTTGACGTGATGATGCCTCGCATGGATGGATGGGAGGTCTGCAGGGAAATACGGAAAACTTCAATGATTCCACTTATAATGCTTAGCGCAAGAGGAGAGGAGTATGATAAGCTGTTTGGGTTTGAGCTTGGGGTAGATGATTACATAGTAAAGCCATTTAGCCCCAAAGAACTTATGGCCAGAGTAAAGGCTGTGCTCTCAAGAGGCGCTGCAAATGACGAGGATATCCATGAAACAATTGAGATAAAGGATCTTAAGGTGGATTTTGATGCAAGGACCATACACCTTGGAAATAACCTGCTTAGCCTTACCCCCAAGGAATATGATCTTTTAAGTTTCTTTGTAAAGAATAAAGGAAGAGTTTTTTCAAGAGAACAGCTCCTAAATCAGGTGTGGGGCTATGAATTCATGGGTGATGCAAGGACGGTAGACACTCATGTGAAAATGTTAAGAGAAAATCTGGCCCATCGCAGAAACTGGATAGTAACCTCATGGGGGATTGGATACAAATTTGAAGCAGGTGAAAATAAATGAAAAGCATAAGAATGAGGCTTTGGAGCGGAATGATGTTTCTTTGCGCCATAGTAATATTGCTTATATTTCTTTTTCAGATAGTTTTTCTCGACAAATTTTATACGCAAATGGAAATAAACAAAGTGGAAAAAAACATAAGAGAGATTGTTTCACAGATAGAAGATTATCAAGACATGAATACCGCCCTAAAAGCAAGCGATCTTACTGAAAAAATCGATCAGATATCTTATGACAAAAATATGGAAGTTCAGATAGTAACTTCTGATGAAAAGCTCATTTACAATACAACTAAGAGCGGAAATAAAATGCCGGGCATGATGCAGGGAGAAATAACAAATTCAATTATCTTTGGTCTAAAGGGTGAGGAATATAAAAATCAGACTATCCACAGGCGATTTGGGAATAAAATTGTAGTTATGGGGCTTCCAGTTTATATGGGTGGAGAAGTTAAGGGGGCAGTAGCTTTATCATTTCCTCTGGCATCGGTTGAAGATACAGCTGATATACTGAAAAAGCAGCTTATAATTATAACATTTGTAATACTTGCAGTCTCTATAATAATGTCATCTCTAATGTCGAAAAAGTTTACAAAGCCCATACTTCTTATAAGTGAAACTGCTGAGATTTACAGCCACGGAGAGTTTGAAAAACGCTTGCCAGATCTTGGGGAAGATGAAACTGGTCAGCTTGCGAGGCGGATGAATCAGATGGGAGAAGCTCTTTCTCGCAATGAGATGCTTAAGAGAGAACTCATATCCAATGTGTCTCATGAACTCAGGACACCTCTTACTATAATAAGAGGGTACGCAGAGGCACTAAGAGATATAAGTGGAGACGATATTGAAAAAAGAAATAAGCAGCTTGGGGTAATAATAGAACAGTCCAAGCGATTGGGCAGTATAGTAGAGGACATGCTTAGTCTGTCAAAACTCCAATCTGGCACAGAATCACTTAAGGTGGAAGAATTTTTAGTAGAAGGTATTCTTGAAGATATAAGAATGATGTATTGTGTAAACAATGAAAAAAGGACATTTATAATATCAGAAAGTGAAGGCAAGAATCGAAATGTAATAGGTGACAAGAGAAAGATAGAGCAGGTGCTTTATAATTTTATAAGTAATGCTTTTGTTCACACATCTTCAGAAAATATGGTTGAGGTAAGACTTATAGAACTAAGTGATGCTATGAGAGTAGAAGTCAGAGATAATGGGCCAGGCATTTTAAAAGCTGATATTGACCATATTTTTGAACGTTATTACAAGGGATCCAAAACCGGAGATAGGTTTGCTTCAGGTTCAGGACTTGGACTCGCCATTGTAAAGGGAATAATGGAGCTTCATAAAGCCCCATATGGAGTAGAGAGCGAACCTGGTAATGGGACTATTTTCTGGTTTGAACTCCCATTTTCATAAATTCCTCAGTTATTATGAACTTTCATCACAATTCCATCATATTTGTTTCCTATAATGGGTTTAAGGGAAGATTTTGAAAACCTTAACTGAAATATTTGTAAAAAAGGAGAAAATTATGAAAAAGAATATGAAAAGAACAATAGCAGGACTTGCAATGGCAGCAGTGATGGCAGTAGGAATATCTGGAGGACCAGCATTTGCAGATTCTGGAGATACAGCGCAAAGTGGTCAGCAGTTCCAGGGAACCAGGAATGGTCAGTGTGAATTTTGTCAAAATGGCGAAAACAGAGTTGGCGGATTCAAAAATGGAAGTGGTTTTGGAGCTGGAGAAAAAAGAGGCATGGGTAAGGGAAACAGAACGGGCCCTAAGGATGGAAGCGGAATAAGAGCTCAGGATGGAACCTGCGTGCTAAACAATAATTAATATTTGTCAGGAGTGCCATGGGCGCTCCTTTTTTTATCTAAAATTTTGGGTATACTATAATGGTAAGGTTAAAACTTCGATTTTGAAATTTTCAGGAGGGAGTATAAAGATGGTTGAGAAAATAATTTTTGCATCAGGCGCTTCAGACACTTCAATGGAAGTTATAAGGTGTATGAAAAGTGTAAGAAAGCTGGGTATAAAAAAGTGCCTTTTACTTCAGTGCTATAGTTCGGGAGAAGAGGCTTCTTCGATTGGAGGGATTGTAGAAGAAATTTATAATGAGAATCTGGAAAGACAAAAAGAATTGCTCATTGATCAGGGATTTGAGGTTGAGACAAGGATAGTAAAGGGATCTATAGAAAATGAAATAAATGAGATTGCACAAAAAGAAAATGCAGATATGATAGTTACAAAAGCAACTAACAGGTCTCTTATTGGGGAGGCGGTGTTTAAGGGGCTTGCATATGAGGTTCTTCATAACTCCCAAAAACCAGTTATGCTTGTGAGGGCTAACAATAAAGATGACGCTGATGTGGAATGTGACATAATGGAGCACATAATGTTTCCTACAGACTTTTCTCAAAATGCAAAAAAAGCATTTGAAGTTCTCAAAATTCTTGCTCCATGTGAAGGCACTAAAATCACCCTGGTTCATGTACAAGACCCAACGAGGATGGATTTGGAACGTTTGCAGATACTTGACAAAATGAACAAAGAAGATTTTGCCAAGCTTATGGATATGAAAAGAGAGCTTGAGGGAAATGGAGCTAAAAACGTTGGAGTACAGGTGGTTCAGGGTATTCCGACCACGGAAATAATGAATCTTATGGCTGATAAGGAAGTATCTCTTATAATAATGGGAACTCAGGGACTGGGTTTTGTAAAAGAATTGTATTTAGGAAGTGTAAGTCATTATCTGGCAAGGCATGCTGTTTCTTCTGTTTTGCTGGTATAATTAAAACATAAAAATAAAGACAAATAAAATAAGACCGCACACACAAATGCAGTCTTATTCTATTTAAATACTTATATTTTTATCATGTTCATTATGCGATTGGACCATTCTATAGATTGTATATACCATCTGAATAATTCGCTTTCATCTATGTTCAGTTTTTGAGCGCTTTCAGAAATATGGGAGGAGCCATTTCCTGTTTCGTAATAACTTATGATATCATACACGGGGCTCAAGATACCCTTTTTATGGATTAAGGAATCCTTGATATCATCTCCCACTTGGAGGTCTTCAAGTGCTTCTGGCATTGGCACATCAAGCATGGCATCAAGTACACTGAACAGGCACATAAGTGAGACTTCGTGGCGTCTGTTTTTAATATTGCTGTTTTGTGAAATAAGTTCACCAAATTTAGACCTTACAAGTGAAAGTCTCACAATTTCTTCTGGTTTTTTAAAAGAAATATCCTGAAGCATGAGGACAGAAAACCAGCGTTCGAGTTCAATAAGTCCCATTCTGGTGAGTATGGACATGATAGAATTATTTTTGTATTGGCTGTTTCCGCCAACTTTGACTACCCTGTAAGCCATATTTACATCTTTTTCTATAATGTTTGTAAGTTTATGAAAGGAAGGTTCCTCAGATCGCAGTTCTGAAAGCAGGTGCTGGTATATAGTTATGTCAGTTTTTTGAGATTTAAGTCCCGCAATAATTACAGGGCGACTGAAAAAATATCCCTGGAAAAGCTGAAAACCCATTTTTTTTGCTTTTATGTAGGTGTCTTGATCTTCTATTTTCTCGGCAACGAGCATTTTATTTTCTGAAAGAGCCTTGGTAACTTGATCTTTTATGTCATCTAGCGGAGTAAGCAAAATATCAAATTTTATTATATCAGCATGCTCAACAGCCTTGTAGGAACCTTCACTATTGCCAAAGTCATCCAGTGCTATATGATAGCCCTGTTTTTTGAGGTGAAGGATTCTTTGTACCAGAGCCTCGTCGACGAAAGTATCCTCTAAAATCTCTATTATTAGAATGTCAGGCTTAATGAGTTCTATAAATTCGGAATTAAGGAAATCATAATTAAAATTTATAAATGCTTTTTTATCGCCTACTATCTGGTCAATTCCAGACTCGAAAAGTCCACCAAGAACAGTGGCAGTTGACTTGTTACTGTCTGCAAACCCAAAAGAAGTAGATTCAGAATCATTGCGGTACAAAAGTTCATAGCCATATACATTCATGTTTGTGTCAAATATAGGTTGCCTTGCAATATACATAGTAATCCACCCCTCCTTAAATCGAAATGCCTTATTGTCTAAAGATATGTTTATATGACTTAAGTATAATACATTTTTTAAAATTATACTACAAATTTTGATGCTTGTGGATGTTGAAAGTATAAGCTTGATAATATATAATTAATATTGGTAGAAAAAAAATAATAATGAGGAAACATATGGAAATATCAGTGATAATACCTGTTTATAATGAAGAAAAAACAATAGAAGAAATGAAAGATATTATGAGGCCTCTTAAAGGCCGGTGTGAAATTATTTTTGTTGACGGAGGATCCACTGACAATACTGTATCGCTTATATCAGATGAATTCACGCTTATAAACTCTCCTAAAGGGCGGGCGAACCAGATGAACAAGGGAGCACTCAAAAGCAGGGGAGAGGTACTTTTTTTTCTGCACTGCGATAGCACTTTGCCAGATGCGGCACTTGAACAGATAGAAGAAGTAATGAATAAATTCAGATCAGGATATTTTGGAATAAAATTTGACTCAGAAAATATACTCATGAAATGCTGCGCTTTTATGTCTAATCTTAGATCAAAGATGTCAGGGATAGTTTTTGGAGACCAAGGTATGTTTATAGAGAGAGACCTTTTTTTTCAAGTGGGAATGTTCCCGGAGATTCCTTTGATGGAGGATTATCAGTTTTCGCTGAATCTCAAAAAAATGAAAATAAGATATGGCGATGCCAAAGAAAGAATATGTACTTCGGACAGAAGGTTTGGAGAGGGAAATGTGAACAGGCTCAGGGTGATGTGGAACATGCACAGGCTGAGATTTCTATATAGAAAGGGGATTCCTGCAGATGAGATTGCAAGGATGTACAGTAATATAAGATGAATGAAGCAATAATAATATTTACAAGAGTGCCGGTTGCAGGGAAAACAAAAACGAGGCTTGAATCACTGTTTTTGCCAGAAGAATGTGCAGAGATTCACAGCTGTTTTTTGAAAGATATAAAGAAGTGCTGTGAAAATACAGGGAGAGACTGTTTTGTTTTTTATACCCCATATGGGAAGAAAAACATCCTGTATTCGCTTCTGGGAAAAGATAAGAAATATGTTCTTCAAAAAGGAGGAAATCTGGGGATAAGAATGCATAATGCCATAGAATACGTACTGAAAAGTGGATACGATTCATGCGTTCTTATAGGATCTGATATACCAGAGCTTGAGAGTTCGGACTTGGTCAAGGCGTTTGATGTGTTAAGAAGAAATGATTTGGTTTTAGGGCCTACTACAGATTATGGATATTATCTTATAGGTATGAAAAAACCAGATATTAAGGTTTTTGACAATCAGATATATGGATATGGAAGCGTGCTTAAAAATACCATAGAAGCTGTAAAAACAGCGGATCTAAGCTATAACCTGATAAAAGCGTATG
The DNA here is from genome assembly GCF_000423525.1 of Proteocatella sphenisci DSM 23131. Lineage (GTDB taxonomy): Bacteria > Bacillota > Clostridia > Peptostreptococcales > Filifactoraceae > Proteocatella > Proteocatella sphenisci. The sequence goes on from NZ_AUID01000006.1 coordinate 85,226, forward strand.
CAGATATAGATGAACCAGAAGACGTATTCAATCTTAAGAAGCGATTTGACATGAAAGAATATGATGAAAATAAATATACAGCGAAGTATGTGGAATATCTTGTAAAGGAGTACGAAGATAGATGGATAGAATCAGCGGACTGCGGGACTATGTAAAAACGAGCTTATATCTTGAGGCACTTGGAATTCCTGAAGATCGGGAGATAGAGTATAAGATGCTTGCTCAGGGCGAGTACAACATAAATTATTATTTCGTTCATCCTGTGACGCGAAGGGCTCTGGTTTTGAGGATAAATACCGCTAGTCAGATGAATTTGAGGAATCAGGTTGAATATGAATACACGACGCTTAAGCTACTTGAGAAATCAGGAAGGACTCCGGAGGTCCTTTATTTTGATCCGGCACCTGAAAATATGGAGTACGGCGTCATAGTGATGGAATTCTTGAGCGGGAGGCATCTTGACTACAAATCGGATCTTGTGTCGGCGGCTCAGTGCCTGGCGGACGTACACAGCGTCAAGGTAAAGGAGGAAAGTCATCTCATCTCTCCAGAGGCTCCGTTTCAGGCTGTAATAGACGAATGCAGAGAAATGATAAAAACCTACTGCGAATATCAGTTTGCAGATGAAAACAAGAAAGCGCTGATCGAGGACCTTTTGGAGCGTGGGAGCAAAATGGCAAGAGGATGCTCCAGCTACAAAGGATACAGATGCTGCATAAATACGGAGCTCAATTCAACAAATTTCCTAATTAACGAAAACTATGGACAGGACTTTCTGGTGGACTGGGAAAAGCCACTATATGGGGACCCCGCTCAGGACATAGGCCATTTCCTTGCTCCAACCACTACCTTCTGGAAGACAGACATTATCCTCGGGAGAAAAGCTATGGACGATTTTATTTCTGACTATGAAAAAGCGGTCGCAGGAAGATTTGATACCTGCGGGCTGAGAGACAGGGTTAACGTATATATCCCGCTAAACTGCCTCAGAGGAATAACATGGTGCGCCATGGCCTGGGTTCAGTACAAAGACCCGCAGAGGCTTATTGCAAATGAGTCGACCCGATTAAAACTTGAGCAGTATCTGGACATGGAGTTTCTGCAGAGGATAGAGCGAGATTATTTCTAACATGGAATTATTTCTGAAAAAATGCACGATTGCTGACAGGTAATATTAAAAAGGACAATCATCCTCTAAAAAAAGGACTATTGAAACGTAGACATATGAATGTTTTAACGGTATAATCTAATGCATGAGAAGTTCAGAAAAGAAGGTGACGATATGATTCCAAGACTCTTTATGCTTATTGCATTCGTGATTATTTCCTTAAAGGTATTCCACATGATTTATTTAAGCCTTTTCAGGGAAGGGCTTTGTGATGACGGCTTTTATTGTGGAGGGATAGCAGAGAGTAGTTATGCAAACAGCATGAAACAGAGGAGGATTGCGCCGCAGACCAGATCAGGAAACAGGAAAGCACTCATTCGAAGGTCTTCTGCCTCATCAGGAATTCATCTGAACACAGGCTCATATAGCTCATATAAAAAACTCAATTCGCTTTAAAGACAACTCGAAAGAAAACATATCTACATATGCCCAGTATAACCCCCATCCTTTTATATCCCGGGCTTCGCGATTAAAACAGATGCAGATTCAGCTGCACTGTTTTTTTTTGAAAAAAATCACAAAAAATCATAAAATTAATTGTAAATCATATGGGATAGTGTATAATACTAACCATAAATATATTTTTGAAAGGGACTGATATTGATGATTGAAGATAACCGTAGAGAGCAACCTTTTTTGCAGGGGTTGTTTGATATGGTATTTTTTTACTTATTTCAGAAATATGGAGGAAGAAATGAATAATCTAAGGATTGAAGATTACGGATATAATGATTTTTTCAAAAAACAGAAGAAAGATTACGACAGGAGCGGCGAGCTGGCCGTTGCCAGAATAACTCAGGTACACAGGGAAAGCTATACTGCAGTATCAGATATGGGCGAAAAGAATGCAAGGCTCAAGGGCTCGATTTTCTTCAGCCCTGAGCGCGCGCAGACTTATCCGGCTACGGGAGATTTTGTGCTGATAAAGCACAATCCTATGGGAGAAGATATTATATACAAGGTATTGGATAAAAAGAGCAAGTTTTCAAGAATGGATACATTCAACAGCAGGGAGCAGGTGGTGGCAACCAACTTTGATTATGTGTTCATTGTCACATCTATGAGAAAGGAAAAGCAGACTGCCCTCATGAACAAGAATGCAGTTGAAAAGAGCATCGCAAAGCTCCAGAAGGAGATGTATAAATCAAGAAAGAAGAGGTGAAGCTTTATGTACAGGAATGTTCTGATAGTGTGTGTTTCGGTTCATCATGGAAATACCCTCAGGATCACAGAGGCCATGAACAGGGAGCTTTGTAGATTTTATCATCCAATTGATAAATAATATGATATAATTAGATAAATCTGAAAATTTACAGGAGGAAGAATATGGGTAACAAATATGTAGCAATAATACAGTGTGACATTGCGCACAACAGATGCAGCGGCTATGCGTGCACAGAGTCGTTCTATAACAGAGAAGGAATGTTTGAAAACTATGAAGATGGGACCAGATATATTTCATTTACATGCGGAGGATGCTGCGGCAAGAGCGTAGCAGCCAAGCTGGAGCATTTTGCGGCAAAGTGCAAAAAATACGGAGATATAGCAAAAGACGATGTAACAGTTCACCTGTCTTCTTGTATGGTAACAGACAATCACCACTATGACAGATGCCCTCATGTGGATTACATAAGAGATATCGTGCGTAAAAAAGGATATGAGAATGTGGTGGAGGGTTCATTTATAAGCAAGACTGCAGCATTTAAGAGAGAAAAGGGTATACATAAAGTATATTAATAAAATACAAAAAATATGGAGGAAACAAATATGATAAGTAGAGAAGAGGCGTGGAAACTTCTTAAAAAATATAACAAGGAAGAATTTCATCTGCAGCACGCACTTACTTTAGAAGGTACTATGAGATACTTTGCTAAGGAAGAGGGTTATGGCGAGGAAGCAGATTACTGGGCGATGGCAGGACTTCTTCATGATCTGGATTTTGAACTATATCCAGACCAGCACTGCACCAAGACTCAGGAAATTTTAAGAGAGTATGGTTTTGAGGAAAAATTCATAAGAGCGGTTGCAAGTCATGGATACGGGCTTTGCACAGAGCCGCTGCCACAGCCTGAACATACTATGGAAAAAATACTTTTTGCAACAGATGAGCTCACGGGATTAATAGGTGCAGCCGCAAGGATGAGGCCGTCTAAAAGTGTAATGGACATGGAAGTTTCGAGTATTAAAAAGAAATTCAAAGATAAAAAATTCGCCGGTGGATGTTCCCGTGACGTGATAAAACAAGGGGCAGACATGCTGGGATGGGAATTGGACAAACTCTTTGAAGAGACAATAATGGCCATGCGTTCGTGTGAAGAGTCAGTGAACCTTGAGATGGACAAGCAGAATATAGAGCAGTAACACTAAAATAGATTATTATTTTGAAAGGGGGGAGAATATGGACAGATTTACTGTAACGGGAAAAATGAGGATTGCTTTTGCTGTAATGATAATTATTACGGCAGTAATGGCATCATACAACTTTGCCAAAAGTAATTTTCAGGACACTCTTATTAAAGATGTTGAGCTAACGGAAAAACTTGAAATTGGAAAGCCTGAGTATGTAGGGTTTGAAGAAATAAATACCGCAGATTACAATCTGGAGAAAGATGATTCTTCTTCTTATTCTCAGATCGAGATAAAAAACATATCAGATGAAACCCTTTATGAAATAAGTGTTGAAATGGCTGAACAAGAAACTGCCACAAAAAACCATTTCCTCATACCATCTTATCATATAAGTATCCTCCGATCAGGTGAATCAGCGCTACTTAGCTCTCAACATGAAAATGTAAAGCAGGAGCAGCCGCTAAAAGTTACAGAGGCGTCTTACAGAGATTCAGAAGGTAATGCTATACTTATATCGGGGTCCTTTGATCAAGGTCAAAGCCGAAATATTAAAGCAGAGCCTAATATAAAAACAGAATTCAAAAGCCTGAGTGAGGAAGTAGACAAAATCCGTACTGGGGAGATAATTATATCTCAGGACTCAGGACAAAAAACTGCACAGGTAGAAGTAACAAATAAATCAAGTGACAAACTCTATGATGTCTATATTAATTTTCAGGAGTATTATGATGGAAAAGCGGTAGGCAACCTATATAGCAGGCTGGAGGTCTTAGACGGAGGTTTTGGAGGAACAATAAAAATAAATACAAAACCTGATACCGAGCTGAAGATATCTGATATAGGCTACAGACTAAAGACTTCTGATAATCAAAATGCTTATGTATATTCTATATATCCCCAGGAAAAAACATACAAGACGAGTCTATATGGGAGCGTGGCAGCATCTAGAACAAGTAATCCAGCTATTACCTTTGCAAGACTTGCAGCGATTATTATATTTTTGGAAGTAAACAGAAGAGAAGCAGCATACAGAATAAAAGGTATTAAAGAAGGAAACGATGAATATCTCAAAAAAGCAGGATATGCAGCAATAATAAAGTGGATAACTCTTGTTATTTATATAGTCCTTGTTGCAGATTTGTTTATGAAATAAAAAAAGAGCCTGAGGCTCTTTTTTTGATTTATCATTAAATTTACTTGTTTTGTGAAACTATCATTATAAGCTCTCTTAAGAGTTTACATGCCACTGCAGTCGAAACGCCGCTGTGGTCATATACAGGAGAAAGTTCATTTATATCAAGACCAACTATATTAAGCTGGCTCAGTTTCATTATAGCTCCAAGAAGTTCGTTGAATGTAACCCCACCAGCTTCTGGAGTTCCAGTTCCTGGGAATATAGAAGGGTCAAGGACGTCAAGGTCAAGCGTAAAGTAAACCGGCTTGCCCTTCAATCTATCTATTGCCTCATCAAGTCTTGTAAAGCTGAACTTATTAGTCTGAACATGATCTTTTCCCCACTCAAACTCGGATCTTTCACCTGAACGAATCCCGAACTGGAATATTTTGTCGTCTCCAACTATTTCCCAGCATCTTCTCATAACCGTCGCATGAGAGAGTTTTTCGCCCATGTAATCTTCTCTTAGATCTGCGTGAGCATCAAAGTGGATTATATGAAGATCTGGATATTTTTCTGCGACGGCCCTAACTGTTCCAAGGGTTACAAGGTGTTCTCCACCTATCATTAAGGGCAGCTTTGAATCACCCAGGACTTTTTTTGTAAAGTCTGTTATTGTATCAAGGGTCACTGCAGCATTTCCAAAGGTAAGCTCAAGATCGCCTGCGTCAAATACTGGAATATCTTCCAGATCCATATCCTGATATGGACTGTAAGTCTCTATTCCAATAGATTCAGTTCTCATTGCACTGCTCGCAAAACGTGTACCAGGTCGAAATGAAGTAGTAGAGTCAAATGGAGCGCCAAAAAGCACTATGCCTGACTCGTCATATTCATTTTCACATCCTATGAATGTGGATACATTTCTATTCATGGGCCTGGTCCAGCAAGTCCTTCACGTAGTTTGGAAGTGCAAAACATCCTGTATGAAGGTCAGTATTGTAGTATTTTGTCTTAAGTCCAAGTGCATTCCATCTTGCCGCATCGAGGTCTGTCAGTGGATTGAATTTTTTTGATGCAAATCCAAACAGCCAGTGTCCTGACGGATACGTTGGTATATGAGCCTGATACACGCTGCACATTGGGAAGAACTCTGTGATTCTTTTGTGAGCTCTTTGCATAGAAGCGGCATAGCTGCTGTAGTATGGGCTTTCGTGCTGATTTACAAGAATCCCTGTTTCGTTAAGCGCCTTGAAGCAGTTTCCGTAGAATTCTTTTGTGAAAAGCCCTTCGCCAGGTCCAAATGGATCTGTAGAGTCAACTATGATAAGATCATATTCATTTACCTTGTTTCTAACAAACTTAAGTCCATCTTCATAGAAAAGGTTAACTCTTGGATCATTAAGTTTTGATGAAGTCAGCGGAAAAAACTCAAGTGAAATATCTACAACCTGTTTGTCTATTTCAACCATGTCAATCTGCTCGATAGTTTCATATCTTGTAAGTTCTCTTACAGTTCCACCGTCACCAGCCCCTATTACAAGGACTTTTTTTATATCAGGGTTTGTAGCCATTGGAACGTGAACTATCATATCGTGATAGATAAACTCGTCTTTTTCTGTAACCATCATAAGTCCGTCAAGAGTAAAGAACTTGCCGAATTCTTTTGATTCAAAAACATCTATTCTTTGAAAGTCACTTTGACCTGAGTAAAGCTGACTTTCTACTTTTATTGAAAAGCGTACATCATCTGTATGCTGCTCTGTATACCATAATTCCATATTATTTTCCCTCCAAAACATTTATTTTTTCAATATTCATATCCTCTGTTCCAGTAAGAAGGCTTCCCTTTTCTTTGGCAAAGGCTATATAGTCAAGAGAGTCTCTTGATATTCTTTCACCAGGTGCCAGAATAGGGATACCAGGAGGATAACACATTACAAATTCACCTGAAACCAGGTTTTCACTTTCTTCTATTGGAACTTGATGTTTTTTACCATAAAAGGCTTCTGTAGGGGAAACTACAACATCTGGTTCAATATATTCATGGTCAAACATTCCTGCTGGATCTTTCTGGTAGAGCCTTTTTATTTCAGACAGTGCAGCTATAAGTCTTTCGATGTCGAGAAGCCTGTCTCCTACAGAAATTATGGCAAGTATATTTCCTACATCGCCAAATTCTATCTGAATTCCATAATTGTCTCTTAAAATATCGTAAACTTCGACTCCTGCAAGGCCCATTTCTCTTGTATGAATAGAAAGTTTTGTAATATCAAAATCATATACAGTATCACCATTTATGATTTCTTTTGAAAATGCATAGTATCCACCTATGTTGTTTATTTCTTTTCGTGCATACTCCGAAATCTCCTGAACTTTGTCAAATATCTGCTTTCCATTTAGAGCAAGATTCATTCTGGATATGTCAAGTGATGACATAAGAAGATAAGAACCGCTAGTTGTCTGGGTAAGATTGATAATTTGCCTTACATATTCAGGATTCATGGCAGGACCAGTAAGCAGGAATGAACTCTGTGTAAGAGATCCTCCTGTCTTGTGCATGCTTACAGCCGCCATATCAGCGCCTGCAGCCATAGCGGTAACTGGCATATTGTCTCCAAAATAGAAATGCGTTCCGTGAGCCTCATCGACAAGCACTTTCATGCCTGCTTCATGAGCCAGTTTTACTATTGATTTAAGGTCTGAGCAGATTCCATAATATGTTGGATTGTTGACTATTATGGCCTTTGCATCAGGATAATCCTTTATGGCCTGCCTTATGTCAGCTATGGACATTCCAAGTGGAATACCCAGTCTTTGGTCAACTCCCGGATTAAGGTATACAGGAGTTACCCCACCTACGATAAGCGCGTTTATGGCGCTTCGGTGTACATTTCTTGGCATTATAATCTTGTCGCCGGGCTTACATACGCTCATTACCATAGCCTGAACAGAAGAAGACGTTCCTCCTACCATCAAAAAGGCATGGTCAGCGCCAAAAGCCTCAGCAGCGAGTATCTCTGCATCTCTTATTACTGAAGACGGATGGCACAGATTGTCCAGCATCTTCATGGAATTTACATCCACGGACATACAGTCAGCACCCAAAAATTCCTTCAGCATTGGATTGCCAGAGCCTTGCTTGTGACCTGGAACATCAAAAGAAACTATTCTCAGTTCCCTGTATTTCTTGAGTGCCTCATATATTGGGGCACTGTTTTGGGAGACTTTATTCAATTTCGCTACCTCCGCCGTATACATTGAATCCACTGAAGATCTCGATCATTTCTCTTCTGAGATTGTTGGTAATCTCGAGTCTGGCCTTTGGATTGATTTCATAAACATCTTTGTTGAAAAGATAGTTTTGAAGCTCTATATCTTTTATAAGCATTTTTGTATGGAAAATATTAGCCTGATATACGTTGACATCTATGGCATCATATTTTTGTAAAGTTTCGTCCGCTATATAGTCTTGTATGGAAGTAATGTTATGATCTATATAACACTTTTTGCCATCAACATCTCTGGTAAAACCTCTCACCTTGTAATCGATTGTCATTATGTCGGAATCAAAGCTCCCTATAAGATAATCCAAGGCATTGATTGGTGAAATTTGTCCACATGTGGATACGTCTATATCCACTCTAAATGTAGCAATGGAGTTATCAGGATGATACTCCGGATATGTGTGCACAGTTACGTGACTTTTGTCCAGGTGTGCTACCACCGTATCTTTCATTTCTCTCGTATCAAAAAAGAGATTTCTCCCCTGATTGCATGATTCGTCAACCACTTCATCTGGAAGCGCTTCCTCTGCAATCAAAATCGTTACGCTTGCTCCTTGAGGATCGTAGTCCTGTTTGGAAATATTGAGCACATGTGCTCCAATCATTTCAGTGACATCGCAGAGGATTTTAGTTAATCTCTCCGAGTTATATTGCTCATCAATGTAAGCAATGTAATCTTTTTGCTCTCTCTCACTCTTCGCATAACATACATCATAGATGTTGAAGCTAAGTGTTTTTGTGAGGTTGTTAAAGCCATATAGTTTTAGCTTATTTTGCAACCCTAACATCACAACCTTTCTATTTTATATTTAAAATATCAAAAAGTCTAATCAACTTTTAGAGTTAATAATATCAATAAAATTAGAAAATGTCAATGAATTATAATTAAGTTTGATAAATGACCAGGCTTGATTACATCAAGCTTTGGAAGGGGTTTATCGTGCTAAACAATACAAAGACTCCCACTAAAATTATTTTGTAAAAAAAATACACTTTTTTGTAAATAAAGTATTGACAGTTGAATACCCGTTCAACTATAATAAAATTGTGAACAGTTGAATGCATGCTCAACTGTTAAAAAATAAAACATAAAAAAGTAAAATCATATGGGAGGAAAAAATGGCCAAAGAAATAGTAAAAGCGATATATTGTGACTGTGATACCATACACGAAGATATACTTAATGAAGTCAGGGGTAAAATGCCAGATGATGATGTCTTGTATGAACTGGCAGATTTGTATAAGATATTTGCTGACAGTACCAGAGTCAGGATACTCTGGGCCCTGGATCAGAGCGAGATGTGCGTGTGTGACATGGCGGTTCTTCTTGGAATGACCAAATCAGCAATCTCACATCAGCTTAGGACTCTTAAGCAGACAGATCTTGTAAAGTTTAGAAAAGAGGGTAAAAATGTATTTTATTCTCTCAAAGATGATCACGTAAAAAAGATTCTGGAGATGGGCATGGAGCACATAAATGAATAGACAGGTGAATTAGGGAGGAAATGCTATGACAAATTTAATTGAAGATGCAGAAAAAGGTCACGGACACATTAAAGACCATGGTGACGGCGGATGCTCTGACTGAGCGTCAAAAACGGAAATAGTTATTTCCAAAGGCAACAACCACATTCATGAAATAGACAGAGGAACACTTGCAAGAATAATAGCTGCAATTGCCATATATGCAGCAGCATTTATAGTTAAAAATGAACTTACTTCTCTTTCTCTCAATGTGTTAGCCTACCTTATAATAGGATATGATGTCGTATTGAGAGCTTTAAAGAACATTTTCAAAGGTGAAGTTTTTGATGAGAATTTTCTTATGACTATTGCTACAGTCGGAGCATTTGCCATAGGAGAGCATCCAGAAGCTGTAGCGGTAATGCTTTTTTATCAAATTGGTGAATTTTTTCAAGACTATGCAGTAAGTCGCTCTAAAAAATCTATAGCAGACCTTATGGATATAAGGCCTGACTATGCAAATCTGAAAATAAATGATGAAGTGTTGGTATTTTCACCTGAGGAAGTTGAAATAGATGACATAATAGTTATAAAGCCTGGTGAGAGGATACCCTTGGATGCAGTAGTGACAGAGGGTACTTCTTCTGTAGATACCTCCGCGCTTACGGGAGAGTCTTTGCCAAGAAGTGTTAAAGCAGGAGATGAAATCCTCAGTGGAAGCATAAATATAAACAGCGTAATAGAAGCCAGAGTGATCAGAAAATATAAAGAATCTACGGTAAGTCGTATATTAGACCTTGTAGAAAATGCAGCCAGCAAAAAATCCAAGTCAGAAAAATTTATTACCAGATTTGCAAGATACTATACACCGGCAGTGGTTGCAATGGCAGCGATATTGGCTTTTGCAGTACCGATGGTGAGCGGAGGCAGTTTTTCACAGTGGATATCCAGAGCCCTCATATTTCTTGTTATATCCTGCCCCTGTGCACTGGTAATTTCAGTTCCACTAAGCTTTTTTGGAGGAATAGGGGGTGCGTCAAGAAGAGGTATCCTTATAAAAGGAAGCAATTATCTAGAATCTCTGGCTATGACTGAAATCGTAGTGTTTGATAAGACTGGAACCCTTACAAAAGGGGTATTTGAAGTTCATGGGGTAAAGCCTTCTCGTAATCCAGGTTCAGCCAATATTAGTGGCGAAGAATTGCTTGAATTTGCAGCATACGCAGAGAACTATTCAAATCATCCGATTTCAGTTTCTCTCAAAAAAGCTTATGGAAATACAATTGACAGAAAGAGAATAGGTACAGTTGAGGAAATTGCCGGTCATGGAGTAAAGGCTATGGTTGATGGCAAAACTGTATATGCAGGCAACAACAGGCTGATGGAGATTTTCGAAATAGGATTTGACAGTGAAGATATAGCAGGAACGGTGGTTCATGTTGCTATAAATGGAAGATATGCAGGTCACATAATGATCTCAGATGAATTAAAGGACGATTCGATTGCTACTATTGAAGAACTGAAAAAATCAGGAATCAAAAAAACAGTCATACTGACGGGAGACTCAAAATCAGCAGCAGATTCAGCCGCAAACTTGCTTGGAGCGGATCAAGTATATTCAGAACTGCTTCCTGGGGATAAAGTAGATAAAATAGAAGAGTTAATGAAAGACTTATCCACAAAAGGCAAGCTTGTTTTTGTGGGAGACGGAATAAATGATGCGCCAGTACTCGCAAGATCCGATATAGGTATAGCCATGGGCGGTCTTGGTTCGGATGCAGCAATAGAAGCAGCGGATGTAGTTATAATGACAGATGAACCATTTAAGGTCATAGATGCAATAAAGATTTCGAAAAAAACATTAGGAATTGCAAAACAAAATATTATATTTGCACTTGCCATAAAAGCCCTTGTAATGATTCTGGGAGCTGCAGGATTGGCTAATATGTGGGCTGCGGTTTTTGCAGACGTAGGAGTTACATTTATTGCGGTAATAAACTCCATGAGAGCACTGGTATACGAGGATAAATAATTCACAATCCAATTATTGAACCAATGTCTGTGAGCGGATATTCTTTGAAATATTTGAGTTTTAGATTTTTGGATTTTATGAAATTTGTGATTATTATAAAGTCTGGATGATCTTCGAGGTTTCCGTTAAAGATTATATAATCATCTATTTGGCCCGAGCTGCCACCAAGAAATCCATATTCAAAACCATGGAGCCTTACATGGCCAAGAGATACTTTAAGTACATCGATTTGAGGATAATTTTCTCTGATAGTCCTGAATATGCCAGCATCTGAGGTTATTATAGAGTTATTATCCACAGCCACTATATTGCAGTTTGCGTATCCTTGTTTTATGTCAATGATTTTTAAGTCGGATTTTTTTACTGCCTCTATTATTGAATCATCGGTATAGCTTGTATTATGAATAAAAAATCTTCCCACCTGAACCCCGTTATAGATGGCGCTGGCAGGGTATATCTCGCCGACAGGTTTTGAGCCTGGGATTATATTGAGAGACTCAAAGCCAGGTCCAAGCTGGTCAGCAATGTTTTCAATTTGGTCTCTTGCAACAATTAGATTGCCATCTATGAGGAATAAATATATGTCCGGGTGGTCAGAGATTTCTTTATAAACTTTACCAGAATCTTTTATTTCTATTACAATTTTTCCAAGGCTTGTCAAGAATTCCTTGAGTTTAAGGTCGGCTCTGTTTGATAAAAACACATATTTCATTATCTACTCCTTCAGTATATTTTTGACTTATGCATACATTATAGAGTCAAGCCCCTAATATTGCAAGGCATCAGATGATTGTTATTGACTATCATCTGAGTCTTTGTTATACTTTGGAGATATAAAATAAAACAGACATACCTGGAGGTAAAATGAGGCTTCTGCATATTGATAATAATGAAATGTTTTCGAAAAAAATCAAAAAAATCGTTGAGGATAATGATGTTGTCTATATTTCTTCGGATTCTTATGAAAAGGCATATGAAATAATTACGGATATAAAGGTGGACCTGCTTATAATAGCGGAGCAGATAGGTGATTATTCATGTAAAGATTTTATAGAAAAGCTTCAATTGGAAAAAAGTACAGTCACACCAGTTATAGTTATATCAGATGAGCAGGACTATGATAAAAAATCGGTGTATTTTGATATGGGGATAATGTCATATTTGACAAAGTCTCCTTTTTCAAATGAGAGATTTGAAAAATATATTCAAACCATAAAGAATGATCTCAGTCTAATAGATGAACTCAAATATTTGAGTATTGCAGTAGTCGATGACAGCAGTTTTTCACTGGGAGTTATAAGTCGTTTTTTCAACAGGTATGACATAAAAAATGTGGATTACTTTCAGAATTCATATGAATTCATGGAAACTGAAAAACATTATGATATATATATTATAGATTATGTTATGCCAGGATTTGATGGGGAAGACCTTATATACAAGATAAGAGAAAAAAACCTCGATGCCATAATAATCATTGTGACGGGTCATGAAAGTCAGAAGATAATAACTCATTCACTCAATATTGGTGCGGATGATTTTATATTAAAACCTTTGGATATAAAACTCTTTATGTTAAGAATAGTTTCATGTATAAGACAGCAAAAGTTAAATAAGGAAAATGTAGATAAAAGCAAATTATTGTTTAATATGGCTACCAAAGATATGCTTACAGGCCTGTGCAACCGCAATTATTTTTTGGAGTTATATGAAAAGAAAACTTCAGAATCTATAAGAAGCGGAGAACCACTCGCGGTTATATTGATGGATATTGACCATTTTAAATCCATAAATGATCAGTATGGACATCTCAAGGGGGACTACGTACTGAGCGAAATTGCAAAAATATTAAACAAAAATCTCAGAGCATCAGATACCATATGCAGGTGGGGTGGAGAGGAATTCTTGATCTTGTGTTCGCGTACGGACAAGGAAAAGGCTCTGATTGTCGCAGAAAAACTTAGAAGAGAGATTGAAAGCCATGTGTTTGAAAATATAAATACAATCACATCGAGTTTTGGAGTGACTCAGTGGCAAGTCGGTGATAATCAGGAGAAAATATTCAGAAGAATGGATAACTCTCTTTATCTTGCAAAGCTTACGGGGCGTAACAAGGTGGTTTTTGATGAAGAAATTACAATTTTGCAAAATGAAGCACCGTCAAATATAGAATGGGGAGCTTTTTTCAGAAGTGGAAATGTGAATATAGATATGGATCATCACGAATTGATAGTAATATCAAATGAAATTATTCGCAATTGTTTTTTGGATCACAGGGAGGAATTTACAAAAATTCTCTTTGACAAGCTAATTGACCTTACGGATAAACATTTTAAAAATGAAGAAGATATATTGAAGCTGTATAATTATGAGGGACTTGGGGAACATAAGGATATTCATGAAGATTTTCTCCAAAAGGCGCTCATAGTACAAAAAAATCTTAATGATGGAGACGTAAACTCTGTAGATGTGGCAAAATATCTTATTCAGGATATGATTGTAGGTCACATAGTAAAACATGATTTTGATTTCTTTCATGTATTTGAAACGGATATGAACAAGTAAGCTAAAAGAACAAAATTGCTCTGGAAAGTAAAAATTCCAGAGCAATTTTTTATAAAAATTCATAAAAAGACATTTTACCTGCAAAATTTGGAATTGAACGAAAAAATACTTTTTTATAAAGAAAATGAATAAATGTTTGTCTTGTGAAAACAAGTTTAAAATAGTTTATAGTTTAACAATACAAAAATGCTGGATTTACAAAAAAAACCAATGCTTTGATTAAATCGCAAACAAAAAAAGATATAATAAAAAAAATCCCATGTTTACGGGACTTACATAGTTCCGAATTTTCTAACAAAGACCACTTGAAATAAAGCTAAATGCTTTAATGAAATAAAAAAAATATATTAAAAAGGGGTTGAAATTGTAATGGAATTAGGATAGAATATCATTATTATGTCACATAATTAACAATATAAAAAGGAGATTATTATGAACAACACAGAGATGACAATAAAAGTTGATGAAATTCTGCAAGAATTTGGTCGCGAAAAAGCTCAGCTTATAAACATAATGCAGGCAATTCAAAAAGAGTATCGCTATCTGCCAGAAGAATCATTAAAATACATATCGGAAAAAATGGAAATAAGCGAAGCAAAAATATATGGAGTGGCTACATTTTATGAGAACTTTTCACTGAATCCAAAAGGGAAATATGTAATAAAGATATGCGATGGTACTGCTTGTCATGTAAGAAAGTCAATACCTATACTTGAAGCACTGAGGAAACAGCTTGTGCTCACAGAAAAAAAGAAAACAACTGATGATAAGATGTTTACTCTGGAAACAGTATCATGCCTTGGAGCATGTGGTCTTGCTCCTGTAATAACCATTAATGATAAGGTATACCCAAAGGTAACTCCAGACTTTGTAGTCGAGATCATAAATAATATAAAGGTAGAGGAGGCGCAAAATGCTGATAAATAGTTATGATAAATTGGTAGAACTGTCAGAGCTTTATAAATCGTCTCTGGATAAGCAAAGAAAAAAGATACTTGTATGTGCAGGTACCGGATGTATAGCTGGAGGATCTCTGGATGTATATGCAGAGCTGAAAAGACTGGTTGAAGAAAAAGGACTGCTTGTAGACGTGGACCTTGAAAAAGAAGAAGAAGGCGTGGGCATCAAAAAGAGCGGATGCCACGGATTCTGCGAAGCTGGGCCTCTTGTAAGGATAGAGCCTGAAAATTATCTTTACCTTAAGGTAAAGGTTGGCGACTGTCAAGAAATAATAGAAAAGTCCATACTTGATGACGAATCTGTGGACAGACTGACATATGAGCTTGACTGCAAATCCTATAAAACACAAGAAGAAATACCTTTTTATAAACGTCAGCACAGAGTAGTGCTAGAGCATTGTGGACATATGGATGCAGAAAGTATACAAGAATACATTGCCCATGGAGGATATCAGGCTGCTGCAAAAGCAATAACTACGATGACTCAGCAGGAAATTTGCGATACGCTTGTGGAATCAGGTCTTAGGGGACGTGGCGGTGGAGGATTTCTTGCCGGTACAAAGTGGAAACAAGTACTTGCGCAAAAAGAAAGTCAGAAATATATAGTTTGTAACGGGGATGAAGGTGACCCTGGAGCATTTATGGACCGAAGCGTAATGGAGGGAGATCCTCACAAGATAATAGAAGGAATGATGATAGCAGGTTTTGCAACTGGAGCAGATCAGGGATATATATATGTAAGAGCAGAGTATCCTATGGCAGTTGAAAGGCTTAAGATAGCCATAGATAAAGCAAGAGAATGTGGATTGTTAGGGAATCACATACTTGGAAGCGATTTCAGTTTTGAGATTCATATAAACCAGGGAGCCGGGGCATTCGTATGTGGGGAAGGTTCGGCACTGACAGCTTCTATTGAGGGCGAAAGAGGAATGCCAAGGGTAAAACCGCCTAGAACTGTTGAGCAAGGACTTTGGGCAAAACCGACTGTACTCAACAACGTAGAGACCTTTGCCAACGTTCCGGTAATACTTCTTAAGGGAGTAGAGGAATTTAGAAAGCTTGGAACTCCAGGAAGCCCGGGTACAAAGGCATTTGCCCTTACAGGAAATGTCGTTAACACAGGACTTATTGAAGTACCTATGGGAACAACTCTCAGAGAAGTAATATTTGAAATAGGTGGAGGTATTGCAGGAGGAAAGAAATTCAAGGCAGTACAGATAGGCGGACCATCGGGAGGCTGCCTTTGCTTTACAAAGCAGCATCTGGACATGCAGCTTGACTTTGATTCTTTGAGCGAAGTAGGAGCAATGATAGGGTCTGGTGGTATGGTTGTAATGGACGAAGATACCTGTATGGTTGAGGTGGCAAGGTTCTTCATGAACTTTACTCAAACTGAAAGCTGTGGAAAGTGCATACCTTGCAGAGAAGGTACAAAAAGAATGCTTGAAATCTTGGAAAAAATAGTAAATGGAAACGGAGAGCCAGAGGATCTGGATCTTCTTGAAGATATAGCTGACACTGTAAAAAACACAGCTCTGTGTGGACTTGGAAAGACTGCGGCAAACCCTATCTTAAGTACACTGGAGTGGTTTAGAGATGAGTACGAAGCTCACGTAATAGATAAAATATGTCCGACAAAAAACTGTAAAGGCCTTATGAAACTGGAAATAGACCCAGTTCTTTGCAGAGGATGCAGCAAGTGTGCAAGAATCTGTCCGGCGGATGCTATTTCAGGAAAGATTAAGGAACCGTTTACCATAGATACAAAAAAATGTATCAAGTGTGGAGCTTGTATCGAAGCTTGTGCATTTGATGCTATAAAGGAGGCATAATATGAGCAAGGCTATGATTATAGATGGTATGAGAGTGCCTTATACTGATGAAAAAAATATCCTGGCGGTAATAAGGAATGCAGGCATAGATCTTCCTACATTTTGTTATCATTCAGAACTTAGTATATATGGGGCATGCAGAATGTGTTCTGTAGAAGACCAGAGGGGAAACATAATTGCGTCTTGTTCAGAAAGACCAAAAGATGGAATGGTAGTATCTACAAACACTAGGAGAGTTCAGAAGTATAGAAAGACTATCCTGGAGCTTCTTCTTTCAAACCATGATAAGGACTGTACATCTTGTGAGATAACGGGAAAATGTCAGCTCCAGTCACTGGCGCTCAGATATGGAGTAAAAAAATCCAGATTTGAGAACAATTTCCAGGAAAAAGAAATAGATAATTCGAGTCCAAGTATTGTAAGGAACCCAAACAAATGCATAAAATGTGGAGACTGCGTTATGGTATGTGAGGATGTCCAAGGCGTTGGAGCGCTTGGATTTGCACATAGAGGCTCAGAAGTTGAGATAACCCCTGCATTTGGAAGAAAACTGGCAGAGAGTAATTGCGTAAACTGTGGCCAGTGCAGAATCGTATGTCCTACAGGAGCAATAACAATCAAAAACGATACTCAGAGAGTATGGGATGCTATATTTGATGATAACACAAAGGTGGTAGCTCAGATAGCTCCGGCTGTGAGAGTAGCCCTTGGAGAAGAATTTGGACTTCCAGCTGGAACTATGACTCTTGGAAAGATGGTTGCGGCCATGAGAAAGATGGGAGTAGAGCAGATATTTGATACTGCCATAGCTGCAGACCTTACAGTAAGAGAAGAATCAGGCGAATTCCTATCTAAATTTACAAAGGGGCAAGGGCTGCCACTCTTTACTTCATGTTGTCCTGCCTGGGTAAAATTTGTAGAGAACAAATACCCTGAATTTGTACAAAATCTTTCTACGGCGCGTTCTCCTCAGCAGATTTTTGGTTCAGTTTACAAAGAAATTGAAAATGCCAATAGAGAAAATGAAGACAAAAGAAAGCCGTTTCTGATTTCAGTTATGCCATGCACTGCTAAAAAAGAAGAGATTACAAGACCTGAATTTACAAAAAATGGAGTACCTGATGTAGATGTAGTCATAACTACTCAGGAACTGGCTATAATGATAAAAGAAATGGGAGTAAACTTTGCAGACCTGGAAGAAGATTCCATGGATATGCCTTTTGGAGTAGCATCTGGAGCGGGTATAATCTTTGGAAATACGGGTGGAGTTACCGAAGCTGTACTAAGAGACGTGGCGAGCGATAAATTTGATAAAATAGAGCTTGAGATTCTTTTTGAAAATGTCAGAGGACTTGAAGAAGTAAAAGAAGCTACGGTAAGCATTGATGGCGCGGAAATAAGAATGGCTGTTATTCATGGACTTAAGAATGCAGATATGATTCTTAAAGAAATAAAAGAAGGCAAGAGACATTATGATCTTATCGAGGTTATGGCTTGCAGAGGCGGATGTATATCAGGAGGAGGTCAGCCTGTAAACAAAACACCTGCAAAACAGACAAGGCAAGACAGAGCAGCTGGACTTTACAGTGTAGACAGAAAGAAAAAGCTTAAGCGTTCTAAGGACAACTATGTAATGAATGAGCTTTATGAAGGAATTCTCAAAGATAATGAACACATAATGCATATACACAGATAAAATAATAAGGGGAGCATTCGTATAAGCGAATGCTCTCTTTTTTTGTGAAAAGACAATCATAAAGAATCACAGGAAGAATTAAGGTGATTTTGATTGAAAGCAAATAGATTTTGTTGTACTATTGATATAGTGGAAATAATAATAGAGAAAGCTGAGGAGGCGTATTTTGTTTAGTTTGAATGATTGTATGGGTTTTATAACCAACATTGCATCTAAAAAACTTTCAGAGGAATTTAACAGAAGGCTTGAATCCTATGGGGTTACAAGAGTAAACTGGATAGCAATTTACTATATTGGGGAAAATAATGGAATCTCTCAAAGAGAGCTTTCTAATAAGATGGACGTAAACGAATCTTCCATAGCCAGACTTTTGGACAGGATGGAAAAAGAAGAATTTACAATAAGAACCAAGGATCTTAAAGATAGAAGGACTACAAGAATATTTCTAACTGACAAAGGTAAGTCTTTGAGAAAGAGTCTAATACCTCTTGCAGAAGAATTTCAAAATGATGTAACCAGAGAATTGTCAGCGGATGAATTAGAAGTATTTAAAAAAGTATTAGAAAAAATGATTGAAAATTTATAAATTATATTGACGATACCATAAATTAGTGGTATCATCTTTTTAAACAGATACTTGCTATAGCAAACATTGCTATGGCAATCAAAAAATATCACGCTTTTGTGGAAATTAAAATTAGGAGGAAATATGAAAAAAGATGTTAGAGAAATGCTAAATGATTTTACAGGTGGACTTGGAGTACTGTCAGAAACAAATGGGGAAAGTGTAAATGCTTTTATGAATCTTTTGGGAACAAATTATGCACCAGGAGCAGTAGATGTTAAAACAAAAGAACTGATAAGTGTAGGAATAGCTACATACAGCCGTTGTGAATACTGCATAGTGTTTCATGTATATAAGGCGTTTGAAGCAGGAGCAACAAGAGAAGAAATTATTGAATCAGCAATGGTTTCTGTAGCATTTGGCGGAGGGCCTACAATGGCTTATTCTGTTACACTTTTAAAAGACGCAATAGACGAATTTGAAAATGACTTTAAATAAGAAATTCTTAATATAATTATATTTTTAGCAATATGGCCCTGGACTTGAAAAAAAGTCCAGGGCCATAAAATAAGGAGAAAATAAAAATGGAAATAAAGTTAAAGACTATCACTGGCAATGACAAAACTGCAGTTGTGGGAAAGATAAATGTAGCAGTTGGAGATCAAATTGAAGCAGGCAAGACTATACTTCAACTGGAAACTAAAAAAGGAAACAGTCCTGTAAAATCAGAAGTTAGCGGCTTGGTAGAACAAGTGCTTGTATCAGAAGGCCAGACGGTGGAAATTGGTCAGATACTTATTAATGTAAAATCTGATTCCAGCCAGGATGCAAAACCCAAGCCAGACTATTTTGCAGGGATGATAAAAGGGAAAAAAGAAGATGTAAACACAGAGTTACTTATTATAGGTGGTGGCCCAGGGGGATATGTTGCAGCGATCTATGCATCAAAGAATGGAAAAAAAGTGGTACTTGTAGAGAAAAATGCTATGGGAGGAACCTGTCTCAACCATGGATGCATACCTACAAAGGCCATTGTAAAGTCAGCTGAGGTTTTTAGTCATATAAAAAATGCTAATGACTTTGGTATTGAAGTTAAAGAAGCCAGAGCTGACATGGACAAGGTTATAGCTAGAAAAAATGCCATAACAGGGACGCTTGTATCAGGTATAGACTATCTTATGAATAAAAACGAAATCAGAGTCATCAAAGGAAGCGCATCATTTCTTGAAGATGGAAAAGTTTTGGTAAAGTCTGGTAAGGACGAATATACGATTGAAGCAGAAGATACAATAATAGCAACAGGCTCCAATGTATCTACTCCAAAAATTCCGGGTATGGACAATGAATTTGTCATGAACAGCACTCAGGCTCTTGACTGTAAAGAAGACTTTGGGTCTATAACTGTAATCGGGGGTGGAGTAATAGGTATGGAATTTGCATTTATTTATTCAAATTTTGGAATGAAAGTAAATGTAGTTGAATATTTTGACAGGGTCCTTACAATGGTAGACAGCGATGTATCTCAGGAGATATGCGGTATTGCAAAAACAAGGGGCATTGGGATATACACTGGCTCAAAAGTAACTAGAATCGGTAAAGATGAAAATAAAAAAGCTGTTGTATTTTTTGAAGTTGATGGCGAAGAAAAATTCATAGTAAGTGACAAAGTACTTGTAGCAACGGGAAGAGAAGCCAACGTGGCAGGTCTTGAGCTTCAAAATACACAAATAGCTGCTAATGAAAATGGCAGAGGGATAGCAGTTGACGCCAGCATGAGAACCTCAGTTAAGAATATATATGCAATTGGAGATGTAAATTCAAAGATGCAGCTGGCTCACGTAGCGTCTCATGAAGGAATAGTCGCAGTTGATACTATACTTGGTAAAAAAGCGGATATGGATTACAGCGTAGTTCCAAATGTAATATTCACATCACCAGAAATTGCTAATGTGGGAATTACAGAAGATGCTGCTGTAAAGGCCGGTCTTAATATCAAAGTAAGCAAATTTCCTTTTGGTGCTAATGGAAAGGCGCTTACAATGGGAGAACCGGAAGGATTTGTAAAGCTGATCAAAGATATGGATAGCGATAAAATAATAGGAGGAGCTATAATTGGTCCGGAGGCATCGGCACTTATCAGTTCTCTTACTATTATGATAAACAGCCATATAAGCGAGGAAGAGCTTATACACACTGTTTTTGCTCATCCTACAACAGGTGAGGCTATCCATGAAGCAGTTCTTGGACTGGGTATAGGAGCGCTTCATTATCATGAATAGGATAATTGTTTCAAAAGAGACAGATCCTTGCTACAATCTTGCTCTCGAAGAAGACCTGCTTAGAAATGTAAATGATAATCAAGTGATACTGTATCTTTGGAGGAATAACAAGACTGTTGTAATTGGAAGAAATCAGAATCCTTTTTTGGAGTGTGACATTGAAAAGATGAATCAGCAAGGGGTTACTCTTGTCAGAAGAATATCTGGTGGTGGAGCAGTATATCATGATATGGGAAATCTCAACTTTACATTTGTCTCAAAAAAAAATCGAAGTGATGTAGAGCGTCAGCTGAAAGTTATTAAGGCGTCCGTAGAAAAATTTGGAATAAAAGCCGAGTTTTCAGGAAGAAACGACCTTATCTGTGAGGGGAAAAAGTTTTCTGGGCACGCATTTTATAATGAAGACTCAAACTGCTTCCATCATGGGACTTTGATGATAGATGTGGACAAATCTGTACTGGGAGACTTGCTAAAGCCTTCCAGAATCAAACTGGAGTCTAAGGGCATTACTTCAGTTAAAAGCAGAGTGGTAAATTTAAAAGAGCTATGTTCAGATATTACAGCTGAAGCACTATGTGATTCTCTTAAAGAAAGCTTTGAAATAGAATATCGAGATTGCAAGGGGTTTACTGAATATGGAAAAGAAAATTGCCTTCCAGATCAGATGGACAAGTATAGGGACACTAAGTGGACTTATGGAGAAAGTCCGGTTTATGACGCCATATTTGAAAAAAAGACAGACTCTGGGAACTTTCAAGTTCTTGCCAAAGTAGAAGACGGAGTAATAAAAAGTGTAAAAATATATTCTGACAGCCTGAAAACCTATAATTGTGAGGATATTGAGAAGGCGATTTCCGGGACATATTTTCATGAGTTAGATTCTTTATTGGAAAAGTTGATTTAAAAGTTAAAGAGCAGTATTTCTTTTATAGAAATGCTGCTCTTTAAAAATTGATGCACAGACGTTTATTTTATGATAATGTAAGACAGTAGGATACAAACTGATGAGGAAAATGTTTTTTTAAAACAAAATTTTTGGAATTTATAGAAAATTCTTGAATATACATATTTTGTAGGATATACTATTTAACATTAAACGGGAGCGTAAAAAGCGTATGAAAAAAGAGCTGAAGATATTTACAATAGCAGTAGCTTTTATAGGATTTGCTGGAGGGATTGATGGGATTCTGGCAAATTATTTTAAAGAAGCATATAATGTGACTGCATTTCAGAGGGGATTTATAGAGTTTCCAAGAGAACTTCCAGGAGTGCTGGGAGCTTTTGTGATAAGTGGACTTGGATTCATGGGAGATATAAGGATAGCCGTACTTGCACAGATTTTGATGGCTTTAGGTATGACCATACTGGGATTGTTTAGCCCGGGCTTTGGGTTTATGCTGGTATTTCTCTTTATATTTTCGCTGGGACAGCACATTTATATGCCGCTTCATGATGGAATAGCCGTATCTCTTTCTGAAAAAGGGAAAGAGGGAAAGACTCTTGGAACGTTAAGCGGCGTAAAAGTGGCGAGTGCTATGGTAGCTTCGGTTGTGACCTTTATAGGGTTCAGGTACGGTTTTTTCAGCTTCACTAATCCCATTATCCCGTTTTTACTTGTGGCCTTGACATCGGTTCTGGGAGCCCTTGTACTTATATATCTTTGCAGATTTGTAAAAGTGCCGCACAAAGATACTTTGCCTGGGAAAATAGTACTCAGAAAAGAATACAGATATTATTATGCACTTGCGATACTAAATGGAGTACAAAAACAGATTATGATAGTTTTTGGACCATGGGTTCTTGTAGATCTTCTGGGGGCAAAAGCTGACGCAATGTCGCTGCTGGTAATTCTTACTTCACTTCTGGGGATGGGTTTTCTTCCATTTATAGGAAGATGCATGGATACTTTGGGAATAAGAAAGATACTTTATGCAGACGCACTTTCATTTATTTTTGTTTATGCGCTTTATGGAATGCTATGCAGTGCCATAATAGCCGGAGCTGTATCTCTAAAGACTGGGATGATACTTGGGGGGACGATGTTCATATTTGACAGGATGAGCATGAACCTTGGAATGGTAAGGACGATGTATCTCAAGAATATAAGTATTAATAAAAATGAACTTACCCAGACCATTTCGCTCGGGATAAGTATGGACCACGTAGTTTCAATATGCTGCGCCATGTTAAGCGGATATATATGGAAAAGTATAGGACCACAATATGTGTTTTATTTTACAGCAGCACTTTCGATGCTGAATCTTTTAATAGCAAAAACAGTAGAAATAAATGAATAGATAATTAGGCAAAGGAGAAAATGAATATGCTTACACTTGATAAAATATATCATGCAGCTTTTGTGTTAAAAAATGTAGTGAGGAAAACAGATCTTATTCATGCTCCTAATATAAAGGAAGGCAGTAATGTTTACCTGAAAACAGAGAATCTTCAGCTGACAGGATCTTTTAAGGTTAGAGGATCTTATTACAAGATATCACAGCTGACTGAGGAAGAAAGAGCCAATGGAGTGATTGCCTGCTCAGCAGGAAACCATGCGCAAGGAGTTGCACTGGCTGCAACCACAGAAAATATTGAATCACTCATATGCATACCCGATGTGGCACCTATTTCAAAGATAGAGGCAACAAGGAGATATGGAGCCCAGGTAGAGCTGGTAAATGGAGTCTATGATGATGCCTATAACAGAGCGTGTCAGATTCAAAAAGAAAGAAATATGACATTTATACATCCCTTTGATGATATAGATGTAATTGCAGGTCAGGGGACTATAGGTCTTGAAATTTTAGAGCAGCTTGACAATGTGGATGCCGTAGTTGTTCCTATAGGCGGAGGCGGGCTGATATCTGGGGTAGCTTATGCAATAAAGAGTCTGAAACCAGAATGCAAGATATATGGGGTTCAGGCAGAGGGGGCACCTTGCATGTACAGGTCTATGGAATCTCAAGAGAAGGTATCTTTGAGCAGTGCTTCCACTTTTGCAGACGGAATAGCTGTTAAAAAACCAGGAGAGCTTACTTTTGATATATGCTGTGGATATGTAGACCAGATAGTTACTGTAACAGATGATGAGATAGCAGCAGCCATACTCATGCTTATGGAAAAACAAAAACTTGTGTCAGAGGGAGCGGGGGCTGTTGCGGTAGCGGCAGTTATGTTTGATAAAATTGATACTAAAGACAAAAATACCGTATGCATAGTATCTGGAGGAAACATAGATGTCAATATACTTTCAAGAGTCATAACCAGGGGCCTGGTAACAAGTGGAAGACTTTCAGACCTTACACTCGAGCTTATAGACAAGCCAGGACAGCTTGAAGGGGTAGCAAAGACTATTTCCCAAAAAGGCGGAAATGTTATTGCGGTTCACCATGATAAGGCAGAACCTAATATGGCCATCAATGCCTGTC
The DNA here is from genome assembly GCF_000423525.1 of Proteocatella sphenisci DSM 23131. Taxonomy (GTDB): domain Bacteria; phylum Bacillota; class Clostridia; order Peptostreptococcales; family Filifactoraceae; genus Proteocatella; species Proteocatella sphenisci. The sequence continues at coordinate 109,964 of NZ_AUID01000006.1, forward strand.
TGCTCAAGATAACCATGGAAACGAAAAACTTTGAACACATAGAGGAAATAAAGAATAGTCTTGTTTCAAATGGTTTCAGGTTAGCTCCATCGACTTCGGATTACTGCATAAGGACTGTATAAAAAAAGGAAGAGGAACTGGGTCTATAAAAACCAGTTCCTCTTCCTTTTTACCTATTTATCATGGACATGTTATTTGCTGTGCATTTTTGCGGCGCTTGGACAGCTACTGCAGCTGCCGCTACAACCGGCGCATCCTTTGCCATTTTTTTTGTCTTGATGCAGCTTGTATGCTGCAAGTCCGAAAAGTCCGAACACTATAGAAGCAATAATTATTGTTGCCATACAAACCTCCTTAAATCTCTGAAGTGCCCAGAGGAGCAATTGATGATCTTGTTCTGTTTCTTGTATCGAGCGAAGACGGCTTTCTAAAGATCATATATAAAAGAGCGGCGAATGCCATAAGTGAGAATATGCTCATTAAAGTCACTTGACTTCTTGTAAAAAAGAGTGCAAATTGATAGAATATGAATGAAACTGTATAGGCGAATCCGGTCTGATAAATAATTGCAAACCATGTCCATTTGGCGCTTGCCATTTCCCTTCTTATGGCACCTATGGCTGCAAAGCATGGAGCACATAAAAGGTTGAATAAAAGGAAGGAATATGCAGATATCTGAGTAAAAGAACTTCCCATGGTAGTCCAGATTTCTGATCCGTTTTCTGCGACTTCTTCAAATCCAAACAGTACTCCAAATGTTCCTACGACATTTTCTTTTGCTATAAGGCCTGTAATTGTTGCTACTGCAGACTGCCAGTCACCAAATCCCAGGGGTGCAAATACTGGTGCAACAAGGCCGCCTAGGAAAGCAAGTATTGAATCTGATGTGTCTACCATGTTGAAAGATAAGTCAAATGAGCTTAGAAACCATATGGTTCCACTGGCAAGAAATATTATGGTTCCTGCCTTTTTCACAAAAGACTTTCCCTTGTCCAGCATGTGAAGAAAAACATTTGAGAGTGAGGGTATATGATATGGTGGTAGCTCCATTACAAATGGAGAAGGGTCACCAGAAAAACCGCGCGTTTTCTTTAATATTAGTCCCGAAACTATTATTGCCGCTATTCCTGCAAAGTATGCAGAGGGACCTATAAGCACCGATCCGGGGAAAAGTGCACCTGCAATAAGGGCTATAATAGGGAGCTTTGCAGAGCAGGGTATAAAAGAAGTGGTTATAATAGTCATTCTTCTTTCATTTTCATTTTCTATGGTCCGTGAAGCCATTATGCCAGGCACGCTGCATCCTGTTCCTACAAGCATAGGTATGAATGACTTTCCAGAAAGTCCGAATTTACGGAAAATCCTGTCCATTATAAATGCTATCCTGGCCATGTAGCCGCATTCTTCGAGTAAGCCAAGTACAAAAAAAAGTATGAGCATCTGAGGCAAAAACCCAAGTACAGCCCCAACTCCTCCTATTATACCGTCTAATATGAGAGACGAAAGCCAGGGTGCGCTGTTTACAGATTTCAAAAATGATTCCGTAGCAGGAGGTATTATTTCGCCAAAAACTACATCATTGACCCAGTCGGTAGCCCAGGCTCCCAAAGTTGAGACCGAAATAAAATAAACCATAAACATTACCAGAGCGAAAATAGGAAGAGCAAGTATTCTGTTGGTAACAATTCTATCGATTTTATCGGAAAGACTCAATTTTCCAGCAGATATTCTCTTTACACATTTTTGAGCAATATTTCCTGTAAAATTATATCTTTGAGAAGTGATTATACTTTCGGCGTCATCATCCATTTCTTTTTCTAGAAGACCTACAAGTTTGTCAGTTTCTGGTCTTATTTTTTCATAAAAAGGAAGAGTTTTTATTATTTTATCATCTTTTTCAAATATTTTAAGGGCATACCACCTAAGTGGGATGTCTGATTGGGTATATGAAGATTCATAAGTATTAGATTTTATAATTTCGCTGATTTTTGAAATTGTATCTTCAACAGGTTTTGAGAATATGTGATTCAAATTTTTTAAAGGCGCTTTGTTTTTTGCAAGTTCTACGGCTTCTTTGCAACCTTGTCCTTTTATAGCAGAAGTTTCAATCACAGGACAGCCAAGCATTTTGCTGAGCTTTGATATATCTATAGTATCTCCGCTTTTTTTGAGTACATCAGTCATGTTAAGGGCTATTACTACAGGGATTCCCATCTCTATTATTTGACTGGTGAGATATAAGTTTCTTTCTATATTTGTGCTGTCTATTATATTTATTATTACATCTGGAGATTCACGCAGAAGATAATCCCTGGTCACTACTTCTTCAAGTGTGTAAGGAGACAGTGAATATATGCCTGGAAGATCTATTATTTCAATATTTTTATCATCTTTAAAAAGTCCGGATTTCTTTTCTACAGTTACACCGGGCCAGTTTCCAACATGTTGCGAGCTTCCTGTAAGTGCATTAAACATTGTAGTCTTTCCCGAATTGGGATTACCCGCAAGTGCTATCTTTAAATTCATTTCATTTCCTCCTTTTATTCAATTTCTATAAGTTGAGCATCAGATTTTCTAATTGTAAGCTCATAACCACGAACGTTTACTTCGATAGGGTCGCCTAGTGGAGCCACTTTTGTGATGGAAATTTCAGTTCCTTTTGTTATTCCCATATCCATAATCCTTCTTCGCAGTGGGCCCTGGCCATGAAGTTTTTTTACATTTACCTTGTTGCCGCATTCCACATTATTAAGACTTTTCATTTTTATCTCCTCTGCACTATTATTCTTTGAGCCATTGATTTATCTATGGCTATTCTTGTATTCTTTACAGATACTATTATATTTCCACCTAGTTCTGAAATAATCGTTACCCATTCTCCGGCCACGAATCCTAAGTTTTCAAGAAACTTTTTTGTAGAATCTTTTCCGTTTATCTTGTCTATTAAACTGATTTCTCCGATACGAACCATGGCAAGTGGCATATTGGACCTCCTTAAATTTTACAAAATTAGCTATAACTAACTGCACTTCAAATAAAAAGTTAGCACAAGCTAACCTAATGTCTAAATATTATCATTTGAATGTGTACTTGTCAACAAAAATTATTGATAATTCTTTAAAAAAATTGTTGACCTGTATTAAAATGAGATGTACAATGGCATTAATTAGTTAAAACTAACTTTATTTTTTATTGAGGAGGGTTAGATATGAGCGAGATTGGCGTTATTTACTGGAGTGGAAGCGGAAATACTAAGGCAATGGCAGAGGCCGTAGCAGAAGGAATAAAATCAGCAGGCGCAGAGACGGACCTGATGGAAGTATCTGACATAAGCCAGGACAAGGCTGCGGAATACGAAAAGCTTGCATTCGGTTGTCCCTCAATGGGATCGGAAATGCTTGAAGAATCGGAATTCGAACCGTTTTTTGAAGCTGTAGAGCAGAAGCTTTCTGGCAAGAAGGTCGCACTTTTTGGATCATACGGATGGGGCGATGGAGAGTGGATGAGAGACTGGCAAGACCGAGTAGAGTCAAAGGGAGCTGTTTTGTTCAAAGAGGGACTTATATTGAATGAGACCCCAGACAGCGATGGACTCGAAGAGTGCAAAGAATTTGGAAAAAGCTTTGCGCAGTTTTAGTGATACAAAAACAGGTACCGTTTTAAGCGATACCTGTTTTTGTCATATATACTATTATTTTTTTATATATATTATTTTTTTATATATATTGTTTTTTTATATATATTGTTTTATTTTTGCTTCTATTGCCTGCTTTGGCATGAATCCGATTATCCTGTCAACTTCTTTTCCATCTTTTAATATGGCAACTGTTGGGATTGAAGATACCTGAAACCTTGCAGCTATGTCTTGTGTAACATCAACATCTACCTTTACGAACTTGGCAGTGTCTTTCATTTCTTTGGCAAGGTCCATGAAAACTGGGGCAAGCATCTTGCATGGTCCACACCAGTCTGCATAAAAATCAACGATTACTACTCCATCTTTAACCTCTGTATCAAATTCTGATGATCCTATTACTTTTATCATTATTTTCTCCTTTTATTGTATATAAATTTTAAATTATTACTTTTTCAAGTTGTTAAGGTATGAAACGGCAGACAATGAGGCTATGTTGCCTTCTCCTGCCGCTTTGATATACTGATATGGAGCTCCTACTACATCACCCGCGGCAAAACAGCCTGGAAGGTTGGTTTTCATCAGTCTGTCAACTTCGACGTGATTATCGGCTATTTTTAGGCCTGGAACGAGTTGTCCTGGAGATATACTGTCTCTTAGTATAAACAAGCCATCGGTTTCTATTTCGCTGTTTTTCATAACAAGTTTATTTACAGAGTTTTCACCTCTTATTGCCAGGGGAATATCATTTACTACCTGGATTGATTTATTCACTTCGACTTTATCTTTGTACATGGGTACGTAGTATACTTTTGAGGCAAGATCTGAAACATAATTCGCTTCAGCTTCATCATGCTTGTTGTAAGATATTATAGTTACGGTCTTGTTTTTGTAAAGCGGGGCATCACATGTTGCACAATAGCCCACTCCTCTTCCCAAAAACTCATCCTCACCTGAAAATGGTTTTCCAAAATTCACTCCTGTTGCCAATATGAGAGAGGATGCTTCATACATCTTATCGTTAGCCATGAGTGCATAATATTCACCCATGGGATATATATTGTTTATTTTTTCTTCAGTAATCTCGATTCCCATAGATTCAAGGTGGTTAGCGAATTCGCCTCGCAGCTCTTCTCCACTTCTTCCAGGAAAACCCAGGTAGTTGTTTATAGATGGGGCCTTGATAAGCTTTGTACTCATTTCACGACTTCCAAAAACAATAAAGCTCTTATTTCTGATTTTGGCATTGAGGGCAGCTGAAAGACCAGCAACTCCACTGCCAACTATTGCTATATCATATCTGTTATTCATATTTTATCTCCTGTTTGGATTATTAAAGTAGATTTATTTCATAAGTCTGACAAGAAGTTTCTCAATGGGGACTTTAAGTTCTGATCGTTCTTTAGAGCTTATTCCAATTTCGCATGATATAAGATGGGGTATATCTTTAATTTTATCTTTAAGATGGTAACCTTTTTCAGTAAGTTCAACAATTACTACTCTGTCATCGCTGGAAGCTCTTTTTTTTGAAATAAGATTCATTGTTTCGAGTTTCTTAATTACCGGGGTTAATGTTCCAGAATCAAGATGAAGCTCTTTGCCTATTTCTTTTACGTTCATGCTCTCATTTTCCCATAATACAAGCAGAGTAAGATATTGTGTATATGTCAGATTGTATTTGTCTAAAAATGGCTTGTAAAGCCTTATTATTTCTCTTGAGAGGGCATAAAGTGAAAAGCAGAGCTGGTTTTCCAGTTTCAGGCATTCGTATTTTTCCATAGTTTAGCTCTCCTGAAATATTGCTTAAAATTAAATTGTACACAATTGATTATGTTAATATTATAGTATCATAAGCAGCATATGTCAATATGTTTTTATACACAAAAAAAAACAGCTGAATTCATGTATCCTTCATCTGTTTTTTTGATTATTTTTTTGGTGCACCTAAGAGGACTTGAACCTCCGACGCACAGTTTAGGAAACTGTCGCTCTATCCGGCTGAGCTATAGGTGCTTAATTTATTCTTGCATACTAAATTTTAACCAAAAAATCAAGAGTTGTCAACATAATGATTTTATAAATATAAAATTTTATGAATAAGAGGACAAAGTAGATAAAAAAATAACAGAATGATAAAGAAATTTGTAAAATTTAATAGATGAAATGTATTTAATTTGAAATCTCAGCTTTAAAAGTTATTATTTGTTAAAAATTGTTTAGAATATTCTGAAATGAATATATTTTAAATTGACTTTTTAAACAGTATATAGTAATATTATTTCAAAGTAAAGAATTTTTTAATTTATGAAAAATGAGAATATATTTGGTGGTTCAGTCATAATTTAAATGTGGTTAATAATAAATAGAGTCAGGAGAAACTTTGTGAAGCGTGATTCTAAAAACATAGGAGATATCGGTAAAAACCTCGCATTAGTAACGCAAATGGGTATTATGATATTGGCTCCGGTGGGACTTTGTATGTTTGTGGCAAACCTTCTGATAAAGAAGTATAATCTGGGTGACGGGATTATGATAATTGCTATTTTACTGGGAATCTCAGCTGGGTTTCTGAATATTTACAAAATTCTGAGAAATTATTTCGAAAGTGGAGACAAGAGTAAAAAAAAGAATTAATTTAAATATAAATTAAACCGGGTTAATTAGAATACAAGGGTATTTTTGATAAAAAATAGACAATGAATTGAGACTGATATTATGGATGAATTATTTGTTACAAAACTAAAAGTAGTAAAGAATGCCATATTTTTGATGGCAGCTGTGATGGTGGCTTCGCTAGTATTTTTTGATAACTGGACTGCTTTTATTACGGGGCTGGTATTTGGATTACTTATATCCATACTTTGTTTTGAATTACTATCTGGATCCATTGTTAAAGCGGTGAGTCTTCCTCCTGAAAAAGCTCAGATATTTGCAGGTTCAAGGTATTTTATAAGGCTTGTAATATATGCTGTGGTAATACTGATTTCTATAAAGGCCGACTACATAAATGTGATTGGTACAATCTTAGGACTTTCCAGCATTAAGATGTCTATAGTGATTTCGGCAATTCTAAGTAATTTTAAATAATGTTATTATTACTCGGTAAATAAAGAGTATTAATATATAAAAGTAAAGAATTAACTGGGAAAGGAGGACTACTAATGGGTGATGGAGGATTTGGAGCAAAAATAATGTTCACTATAAGTGAAGAAATTCCTATTATTGGGGGTGTGCCTATTACAGAAACTATAACTACGACTTGGATAATCATGGCTATTCTAATAATAGGATCTATTATTTTGACCAGAAATTTAAAGCGAATCCCTGGTGGAGTTCAAAACATCGTTGAAACTGTTGTCGGAACCGTTTACAATCTGACTGAAAGTACAATGGGAAAAGACAAGGTAAGTTTTGCGCCTTATATAGGTACATTGATGATGTATCTGGCTGTGGCCAATCTTGTTGGACTGCTGGGAATCAGGCCTCCGACAGCGGATCTCAATATGACCCTGTCTCTTGCGTTGATGACGTTTTTTATGATTCATTTTAATGGGATTAGAAGAAAAGGGATACTGGGATACTTGAAAGGTTTTACAGAACCTTTTTTCCTGCTTACACCAATCAATATTATTGGTGAAATTGCGACACCGATATCTTTATCATTTCGTCTATTCGGAAACATGGTCGGAGGAACAATAATCATGGCACTTGTATATTCTGCGCTTGCAGCATTAACCACTGCGCTGTTTGGCATGAATATCCCGATATTCCAGCTTGGAATCCCTGCAGTACTTCATGTGTACTTTGATGTATTTTCAGGGTTGCTTCAGACATTTATCTTTGCTATGCTTACGATGGTGTTTGTTTCTGGAGCTATGGATTAAATTGATGAAATAATAGTAAAGAGAAAGAGGTGTTTTGATGCAGGAGATGGATTTTATAACCAGATTTCTCTACTGGCTTGTATCATTTGATAGAAAAGCACTTATTCTGGGAGCGTCTGCTATAGCAGCTGGGCTGGCTATGATGGCCGGAATAGGACCTGGCATAGGGCAGGGATACGCAGCTGGAAAAGGAGCTGAGGCGGTAGGAAAAAATCCAAAGACGTCCAAACAGACCACTGTTATGATGTTACTTGGAGCAGCTGTAGCTGAAACATCAGGAATATTAGCACTGGTTGTTGCACTGATACTGCTGTTTGGTAATCCGGTGGTTTCGCAACAGGGATCAGTACTTGTGCTTGCGGCTTCGGTTATTGGGGCTGGACTTTCCATGATAGCCGGAATAGGACCTGGTATAGGTCAGGGATATGCTGCTGGAAAAGGAGCTGAAGGGGTCGGTAAAAGACCAGAATTTCAGTCTACTATAATGAAGGCTATGTTTGTCGGCCAGGCTGTTGCACAGACAACAGGAATTTATGCACTTGTAATATCATTGGTTTTATTGTTTGCGAATCCACTGATGAATCTTTTATAGTGAATATTCGAAAACTTTAATTGGATGTATAAATGCTTTAGTCAAAAAATAGAAAAATATTTGAAAAATAGAAGGAGAAAAATTATGGAACCTATCACAGGAAAAGCATTAGTATTAGCGTGTTCAGCAATTGGAGCAGGTCTTGCGATGATCGCGGGTATTGGACCTGGTATTGGACAGGGATTTGCAGCAGGTAAGGGAGCTGAAGCTGTTGGAAGACAGCCAGAAGCACAAGGCGATATAATTAAGACAATGCTTCTTGGAGCAGCGGTAGCAGAGACAACAGGTATTTACGGACTTGTTATAGCCCTGATATTATTATTTGCTAACCCATTAATAAAACTATTAGGATAATAAATACGAGCGGAACTTAAATGCAAAGCCATTAAAAAGGAAGGAGGGCGTATTTATGGCAGGACTGATAGATTTAAATGTCTGGCAGATAGTCTTTAATATAACAAATACAATTATTTTGTTTATTGCACTTAGACATTTTCTGTTTAAACCGGTAAAAAGTTTTATGGATGAAAGAACAAGAGCCATTCAAGAATCTGTTGAAGCGGCTGAAGAGAAAAACAAGGAAGCGGACAGATTGAGCGAAGAATATCGCAAAAAACTCGAGATATCGCATGAAGAAGGAAGAGAAATCGTTAGAAATTCTACTAAAAATGCTGAAAGAAAATCTGAGGAAATACTTTCTGAGACAAAAGAAGAGATTGCGCGTATGAAGTCAAAAGCTCATAAGGATATAGAGCTGGAGAAGGAGAGTGCTTCTAAATCACTAAAAGGTGAGGTTGCAAGCATTGCTGTAATGGCGGCGGGCAAAATCATCAAAAAAACAATTGATGAAAATACTAATAGAAATCTTATAGATGAAGTCATAAACGAAATAGGTGATGAGAGATGGTCGAGCTAGTATCTAGAAACTATGCCAGAGCCTTGTTTGATATCGCGGTTGAGGAAAATCTTGTTGAAGACATAGGTGAAGAAATGACAGCCATTGTCAGCATTTTAAAGTCTGAAAAGAGTTTTTTTGATTTTTTTATTACACCTCTTGTTTCAAAGCAGGAAAAGATTGAGCTTGTGGACAAAGCATTTGGAGGGAAGGTATCAAAAACTACTGAAAACTTTCTGAAGGTTCTTATAAAGAACGGAAGAACAGACGCAATGCCTGCGGTAGATACTTACTATCATAAACTAAAGCTTGAACACTTTAATATGGTAGAAGCTACTGCATATACTGTGTTGCCAATGACTGATCTTCAGCAGCAAAAGCTGATTGAAAAGCTGGAAAAGCAAACTGGCAAAAAAATAATATTTAAGAATGAAATTGATCAAAATATCCTTGGAGGTATGCTGGTTAAGATAGGCGAGAAAGAAATTGATGGAACAGTGCTTAATAGTCTCAAAAATTTAGAGGCAGCAATAAGCAAATAAACTATTAGCAAGGGATGTGAAAATAGATGAATCTTAGACCTGAAGAAATAAGTTCTATTATAAAAGAACAGATAAAAAATTATAGTCAGGAGCTTCAAGTTGCGGATGTAGGCACTGTTATACTCGTAGGAGATGGTATTGCTAGGATCCATGGACTGGAAAAATGTATGGCAGGGGAGCTTATTCAATTTGCAAACGGTGAGTACGCAATGGCACTTAACCTTGAATCAGAAACTGTAGGAGCGGTTATTCTGGGTTCTGACGAAGGAATAAAAGAAGGTGATACTGTCAAGAGAACAGGGACTGTAGTCCAGGTTCCAGTTGGAGAAGCCATGCTTGGAAGAGTAGTGAATGCTCTGGGGCAGCCAATTGATGGTAAGGGAGATATTAAAACTTCTGAATTTAGACCAGTTGAGACTCAGGCGCCAGGAATAATTGAAAGAAAATCTGTTCACCAGCCGCTTCAAACTGGTATAAAATCAATAGACTCTATGATACCTATAGGAAGAGGACAAAGAGAGCTTATAATTGGAGATAAACAAACTGGAAAAACTACGATAGCCATAGATACAATACTTAACCAAAAGGGTGAAGACGTAATCTGTATATATGTAGCAATTGGTCAAAAAAGATCTACAGTTGTACAACTGGTTGATACACTTGAGAAAAATGGAGCGATGGATTACACTATAGTCGTAGCTGCAACTGCTTCTGAGCTTGCGCCACTTCAGTATCTTGCGCCATATTCCGGATGTTCAATGGGTGAGTACTTTATGCATCAGGGAAAACATGTGCTGTGTATATATGATGACTTGTCAAAACATGCAGTAGCATACAGGGCAATGTCGCTGCTTCTTAAAAGGCCACCGGGTCGTGAAGCTTATCCGGGAGACGTTTTTTATCTTCACTCAAGACTTCTTGAAAGAGCAGCAAAACTTTCAGATGAAAATGGGGGAGGATCACTTACTGCACTTCCTATAATAGAAACTCAGGCAGGCGACGTTTCGGCCTATATACCTACAAATGTAATATCTATAACTGATGGTCAGATATTCCTTGAAAGTGATCTTTTCAACTCAGGGGTAAGACCTGCTGTTAACCCGGGTATATCAGTTTCAAGGGTTGGCGGTAATGCTCAGATAAAAGCAATAAAAAAAGTTGCCGGAACACTCAAGCTGGCTTATTCACAATACAAGGAACTACAGTCTTTCGCACAGTTTGGGTCCGATCTGGATGAAGATACAAAATCAAGACTTGCAAAAGGTGAAAGGATAGTTGAGGTTCTAAAACAGCCTAACTCATCGCCCATATCAGTTGAAAAACAAGTTATGATAATGTATGCAGTAAACAATGATTATCTCAAGGATATAGCAAAGGCTGATATAAGAGAATTTGAGTTAGAGCTTTACAGCTATATGGATGAAGTTAGGCCAGAAATAGCTAAAAGTATACTTGAAACGAAAGAACTTACAAAAGAAAATGAAGAAAAGCTTAAAGAAGCTATCCTGGATTGCATAAAGAAATTTAAAGAGACAAGATAAACTCAGAGGGAGGTACGCGCATGGCCGGAGCAGGTATGAAGGACATAAAGCGAAGAATCAAGAGTGTCGAAAGTACAATGCAGATAACAAAAGCCATGGAGCTGGTTTCATCTTCAAAGCTTAGACGAGCAAAAGAAAAAGTTGAGAAATCAAGACCATATTTCAACATTCTCCAGGAAACAATCCAAAAAATTCTTGATAATACTAAGTCTCTCAAGTCCGCCTATACACAAGAAAGAGAAGTGAAACATTCACTTTATATTGTGATAGCTGGGGACAGGGGACTTGCAGGGGGCTATAATGCCAATATAATTAAAGCCTCATTAGCCGAGATGGAAGGAAAAAACCCAAAGATAATTCCGATTGGAAGAAAAGCGTCGGAGTATTTTGGCAAGAGAGGTTATGATGTAGCGGAAGATTATCTGAATGTAGCAGAGTCGCTTGATTTTATTGATGCGGCCTTGATTACATCACTTGCGGATGAGCTTTACAGAAAAGGGCAGGTTGATGAAGTATATGTATGTTATACTGAATTTGTTTCTGCGCTGACTCAGACGCCTAAGATTATGAAGCTTCTTCCTCTGCAGCTGCAGGCTAACCCTGCGGATATAATATCTTCACTTGAGTTTGAACCATCTCCTGAAGAAGTATTTGATAAAATAATACCAAGATACTTGGAAGGGATTGTATACTCGACAATAGTAGATGCCTTTGCTTCAGAGCAGGGCGCGAGAAGAACTGCAATGGAATCAGCCAGTGACAATGCAAGCGATATGATAGATTCGCTAAGTCTGCTCTATAACAGAGCGAGACAAGCGAGCATCACACAAGAAATCACAGAAATTGTTGGTGGTGCAGAAGCAATAAAGTAAAGATAATCCTGTCATAAGGATGAGGAGGACGAATTATGGAAAAAAATACAGGGAAGGTAGTGCAGATCATCGGTGCGGTACTGGACATAAAGTTTTCTGCAGGAAAGCTGCCAAACCTTTTAAATGCCGTAGAAATAAACCATGAGGGTAAAAAATTGGTTGTCGAAGTTTCGCAGCATATAGGTGATGATACAGTTAGGTGTATTGCAATGAGTTCGACAGATGGACTAATTAGAGGTCTAGAGGCGGTAGACACAGGAAGTCCTATAACGGTACCTGTTGGAAGAGCAACTCTTGGAAGGATATTCAATGTACTTGGAGAGCCAGTTGATAAAATAGAGGCTCCAAAAACAGAGGAAAGCTGGCCTATACACAGAGCTGCACCCCTATATGAAGAACAGGAAATAGGTACGGAAATCCTTGAGACAGGGATAAAAGTAGTTGACCTTATCGCACCATATCTAAAAGGTGGTAAAATAGGCCTTTTCGGAGGAGCGGGAGTTGGCAAGACTGTAATTATAATGGAGCTGATCAACAATATAGCCAAGCAGCACGGTGGTATATCCGTATTTACAGGAGTTGGAGAAAGAACAAGAGAAGGTAATGACCTTTATCACGAGATGACAGAGTCAGGTGTTATAAAGAAGACAGCGCTTGTTTATGGACAGATGAACGAACCGCCTGGAGCAAGGATGAGAGTTGGACTTACCGGACTTACAATGGCAGAGTATTTCAGAGACAAAGAAGAGCAGGACGTGCTTTTGTTCATAGATAATATATTCAGATTTACTCAGGCTGGATCGGAGGTTTCAGCGCTGCTTGGACGTATGCCTTCAGCGGTTGGATATCAGCCAACGCTGGCAACAGAGATGGGTGCACTTCAAGAGAGAATAACCTCTACAAAAAAAGGTTCTATAACATCTGTACAGGCAGTTTATGTACCGGCAGACGACCTTACTGACCCGGCTCCGGCAACAACATTTGCCCATCTGGACGCTACCACTGTTCTTTCAAGGAACATAGCATCTTTGGGTATATATCCTGCGGTTGACCCGCTGGATTCAACTTCTAGAATCCTGTCTCCTGACATAGTTGGAAAAGAACATTATGATGTAGCCAGAGAAGTACAAAGAACTCTTCAAAGGTACAAGGAGCTCCAGGATATAATCGCTATACTGGGAATGGACGAGCTTTCAGATGAGGACAAGACGACTGTTTCAAGAGCTAGAAAAATTCAAAACTTCCTTTCACAACCATTTACAGTTGCAGAACAGTTTACAGGCATGCAAGGTAAATATGTTCCACTCAAGGAAACTGTAAGAGGGTTTAAAGAAATAATGGAAGGAAAGCATGACTCACTTCCTGAGTCAGCATTCTTGTTCGTTGGAGGAATAGAAGAAGCAGTGGAGAAGGCAAAGAAGGGGGAATAAGCTGATGAGCAAATTTCGTTTACGCATAGTCACCCCAGATCAGTTATTCATGGATGAAGAAGTGGAAGCTTTAATTGTAAAAACGACTGAAGGTGAGCTTACCATACTAAAAGATCATATAGATTTTGTATCTAACATCAACATCCACATTGCGGGAATCAAACAGAATGGAACTATAAAAAAAGCTGCAATAGCAGGTGGAATACTCCAAAATGATAAGGGAGTCACCACTGTAATAGCTACAGCGGCAGAGTGGTCTGATCATATAGACTTAGACAGGGCAGAAAGAGCAAGAGCTGACTCTGAAAGAAAAATGCAGATGCACAGGGATAATGTTAATGAACTTAAGATGGCAGAATATAGACTTAAAAAAGCCATAAACAGAATAAATGCAGCAAGATAAAGAATTAAAAGTGTCTGAGAATAATCAGATGCTTTTTTTTATCAAGATGGAATATTGGAAATATTCAAAAAAATATTAAAAAAACCTATATAAAAATTAAATAATTGGGTATAATATTAAATTAAGTAGGAAACTAATTTCTTATTTGATAAAAGAGACAAGAGGTGCTTATGAAATATGCAATAATAGATATTGGTTCAAACAGCATCAGACTCAGCGTCTACAGACATGATGATGAAGACGGACAGATATATATACAGTTTAAAGACAAGATAATGGCAGGACTCGCAGGTTATGTAGAAGACGAAGTTTTGAATGAAAAAGGTATAAAAAAAGCATGTCACGCTATGAAAATATACAAAAGAGTGCTTGGCAATCTGGCTATTGAGAATGTGTATCCATTTGCAACGGCTTCGCTTAGAAATATACTAAATGCAAATGAAGTACTGGAGAGAATAAAATCAGAAACAGGATTTGAAGTGGATATAATAAGCGGGCAAGAAGAAGCGATACTGGATTTTATAGGGGCAACAAAAGTTGTAAAGATAGACAAAGGAGTCCTTGTAGACATTGGTGGTGGTTCGACTGAGATAGTTATTTTTGAGAGTGGAGTAATAAAATGTGCCCACAGTATTCCTGTGGGATCACTGAACATGTACAAAAAATATGTGGAAAAACTATTGCCTTCCAAGGTGGAAAAGCGGGCCATAGCAAATGAAGTGAAAAAAGAAATGGAAAAACTTAATATTGAAAATCCAGAAAAACAGCAAAAAATTTGTGGAGTTGGGGGAACACTAAGAGCTGCAAGAAAACTGAGCATAGAAATAACTGGAAAGGATAGTAGTGAAAAAGACATAGATTCAGGAGATATAAAAAAAATAATGAAAGAGCTTGAGGGCGAAGAAAAACAAACTATAGATAAGATCCTCAAGATAGTTCCTGAGAGAATTCATACTATTTTGCCAGGCATGATAATACTTAATACTGTAATAAGATATTTTGATGCAAAGCAGATTTATGTGAGCAGCTACGGTGCAAGAGAAGGATATCTCTATAAAAATGTACTCAAGCAGTAATATGCAAGGGGGATGGGTCTAATGGAAAAAGAAGTTGCGGAAAAGTCAAACAACAAGCTTTATACTCAAGACAGAGAGATATCATGGCTAAAATTCAATAAAAGAGTACTCGAGGAAGCCGAAGACAAAATGGCGCCTTTGCTTGAAAGACTTAAATTCGTATCAATATTCATGACCAATCTGGATGAGTTCTACATGATAAGAGTAGGAAGGCTCAATGATTTAAATAAAATAAAGGTAGAAGTAAGGAACGATAAATCCAATCTTACTCCAGGAGAGCAGCTCGAAGCTATATTTGAAAAAACTCAAAAATTAATAAAAGAAAGAGATGCAGTCTATTGTGACATAGATGAGCAGCTCAGGAAATATGGTATATACAATCTCAAATTTAATGAACTTGACAAAAACGAAAAAAAATATATTGAAAATTATTTTAAAAACAGGATTCAGCCTATACTTTCGCCTATGATAATAGATAATCAGCACCCCTTTCCACACCTTGCTAACAAGCAGCTTTATGTACTTACTACACTCAAAGGTGACCAGGGTACAAAAGGCATAAAAGTTGGTATAATCCCAGTGCCAGAGAGTCTTCCAAGTGTAATATATATAGAAGATCCTGAGTCATTTATAAAAATTGATGAAGTAAGGTTTATAAGGATAGAAGAGATTATACAAGGATATTCTCAAAATATGTTTGGACAGTATCAGGCTGAAGAAAAAACGGTTATTGCAGTGACTCGCAATGCTGACCTTAACCTAAATGAAGAGATAGAAGAAGATGACGGTGAAGATTACAGGCACTTCATGAAAAAACTCCTCAAAAAAAGAGGAAGACTATTACCGGTAAGACTTGAGGTGATGGGAGAATTGTCTGCAGACCAGACCAGATTTATGACTAAAAAACTGGATATTACAGAAAAACAGATTTTTCAGAGTATACTTCCAATAAAGCTAAGTCATGCGTTTGAACTTGCGGAAAAAATTTCAGTCGAAAAAAAACTACTGCTCTGTGACAGAGTGTTTGAGTCACAGTATCCTTCTTCTTTCACCAAAGATAAGAAAATAAGGATAACAGACCAGATAAAAAACAAGGATGCATTGCTTCACTATCCTTATGAACAGATGGAACCCTTCATAAGTCTCTTAAAAGAAAGTGCCAGTGATCCAAATGTACTCTGTATAAAGATAACAGTTTACAGGTTGGCCCTAAGATCAAAAATAGCAGAGCAGTTGTGCGAAGCAGCGGAAAATGGAAAAGAAGTTCATGTCCTAATGGAGCTTAAAGCCAGGTTTGATGAGCAAAATAATATAGCATGGGCGGAAAGACTTGAAGATGCTGGATGCAATGTGATATACGGACTGGAAGATTTTAAAGTCCACTCCAAGATCTGCCTGATTACGAGAAATGATGGTGGAAGCATTAACTATATAACTCAAGTGGGTACAGGCAATTATAATGAAAAAACAGCAACGCTTTATTCTGACTATAGTCTTATGACAGCAAATACAGAAATAGGAAAAGATGCGAATGAATTTTTTAAGAATATGATGATATCTAACCCCTATGGGATTTATAACAGGTTGTGGGTTGCACCTAATTCATTGAAAAATAATATAATAATAGCTATAGATGAAGAAATAAATAAAGTTAAAGCTGGAAAATCTGGAATGGTAGTTATGAAGGCAAACTCGCTTACAGAGCGAAGTATAATGGATAAGTTGAGTGAAGCATCGCAGGCTGGTGTTGAAATTAATTTAATAATCAGAGGAATTTGTTGTATATTACCGGGCATAGACGGGTATACAGAAAACATACAGGTATTTAGCCTGGTAGGAAGATTTCTTGAGCATCACAGAGTTTACATGTTTGGTCAGGGAGATGATAGAAAAATATATATATCTTCGGCAGATCTTATGACCAGAAACCTTACGAGACGGGTAGAAATTGCATGTCCCATACTGGATTATCAGCTAAGAAAAAAAATAGAAAACACACTGGAAGTAATACTTTCGGATAATGTAAAACTAAGACAACTTAGGAAAGATGGAAACTATATAAGAGTAACTGGGGACTCGGGAAGCCGAATAAATGCCCAGGAGATATTCATCGAAGAGGCCAGAGCGCTACTGACTGAAATTAATAGTGATTATATACCTGAAGGGTTTGCGCCAGACATAAATGAGTTTTTAAGAAAAATACGTAGCTTATTTACAAGGAAATCATAAGAAGTAATAAATATCATGTTTGTTTATTTGTCTCCAGGGGCAAATTCAAAATAAAAATTAATTTTAATTAATAATATTAAAGAAAAGAGGTAAAAGAATGAAAGCGGATATAAAAAGAGAAGAAATGTTAGATGCGTTCATGCAGGCATTCATGGAATTTGGCTTAGATAAATCATCAACAAAAAAACTTACATCCAAAGCAGGGGTTAATGAGGCGCTTTTGTATTATTATTTTTCAGATAAGAATGAAGCTATAGTAGCATGTGTAAACAGACAGTATGAGAAGAACAGAAATGGAAGTTTTGATATAGTTAAGAAAAATCTTGTGGATCCTGAAAAAATGATGGAAAAGCTTTTTAATTATACAAAAAAGACATCGGCAGAACAGCGCTTTATGATGGAGGTGATTTCTCATCCAGTATACTCTAAGAGCGTGCTTCCATTAGTAAAGGAAATGAGCAAGAAGCTCGAAGCTGATATACAAGAATACGCAGATCAACACAAAAAAGATTCAGGAGCGTTGATTACATTGATGAATCTGGCATACAGTGCACTAAATGATTATTGTCTCACAAAAAATGAAGAAATCTTCATGTCATCAAAGCAGTTTATCGTAAGTCAGTTAAATACAGTGATGGCATAAATAAAAGAAGATATGGCAAAATAAATCTAAACCTTGAAAAATAGTCTCAATATAGCTATTTTTCAAGGTTTTATGTTATAATAGTCAAAAATATAAAAACCCTTATGCAAAGGAGAAATAACATATGAAATATTTTGCAGGAATAGACCTTGGGGGAACGACCATAAAGGGAGGAATTGTAGACAGGGAGAATAGAATTATCTATTCAAAGAGCATAGATACAGTTGTAGAGCGAGGATTTGAAGCGGTTGCTGAAGACATTGCAAAGCTTGTAGAAGAACTTCTGATTATAAATAATTTAGAAATGGATGATATAGAATATGTGGGAGTAGGATCCCCAGGAGCGGTAGATACAAAAAGTGGAAAAATATATTTTTCAGGAAATTTAGGATGGGAAAATGTTGAACTTGGCGGATATCTTAAAAGCAGATTAAAAAAAGAAGTATACGTCGGAAATGACGGGGCTTGTGCAGCGCTTGGAGAATTCTTATGTCTTGAAGATAAGAATGTAGATTCTATGGCAATGATAACAATTGGAACTGGCGTTGGTTTTGGATTTATATTTAATGGGCATATGTACGATGGGGCTACATATGGGGGAGGCGAGTTTGGCCATACTACTCTGGTTTTTGGAGGAGAACAGTGTACCTGTGGGCAAAAAGGCTGCATTGAAGCATACGCTTCATTTACTGCCCTTATAAGAGATGCGACAAGGTTTGCTTCAGATAATCCCAAAAGCTGTATAGCCCAAATTGTCTCTCAAAATGGAAAAATAAACGGAAAAGATATATTTGAAGCTGCAAAAAAAGGATGCCCAGATGCCCAGATGCTGACGGAAAGATTTATAGAATACATTGGAGCAGGCATAGTAAATATAATTAACATGTTGGACCCTCAGGTAATAGTAATTGGCGGAGGAATTTCCAGATCGTCTGATTATTTTCTTCCAAAAGTTATAAAATATGCGTCAGAAAATGTTTTTTGCAGACAGGCAAAACTGAGTGAAATAAGGGTGGCGGCGAGAGGCAATGAAGCAGGAATAATCGGCGCGGCAAGACTGGGAGACTATATAAAATAGATATCTTAAATAATTGAAAAGGAGAGTTCTTATGGAAAAGAAAATAACTTTGGATCTTAGCAAGAGCCAGATAAGTGAAGACTCTATATTGAAATTTCAGAGCAGAGCAAAGGATATACATAAAAAGCTTCACTCTGGAGAAGAAGCCTACACTGGCTGGGTAGATTATGGAGTGGACCTTAGTGAAGAGCTTATATCAAAAATTGAAAAAACTGCGCAAGATATAAGAAAGGAATGTACAGCCTTTGTGATTCTTGGAATAGGAGGATCGTATCTTGGAGCAAGAGCCTGTATAGACATGCTTGGAAATACTTTTCATAATCAGATAAAATCAGAAACTCCAAAGATTTATTACGCAGGACACAACATGAGCAGCGCCTACTATCTTGAACTATTGAAAGTGCTTGAAGGAGAAGACGTCACCGTATGCGTAATATCAAAGTCAGGGACTACCATAGAGACAAGCGTAGCCTTTGCAATATTCAAGGAGTTTCTAAGAGATAAATATAAGGATTCATTTGCAGACAGAATAATTGCAATAACGGACATAGAAAAAGGAGTTTTAAGGCCTGAAGCGGAAAAAAACGGGTATAGGACATTTGAAGTTCCAGATTCAGTGGGTGGAAGATATTCAGTTATAACTCCGGTTGGACTGCTTCCTATAGCGGTTGCAGGAATAGATATAAGACAAATTATAGGTGGAAATCGCCATGCATATAAAATGTATGAGAACGCAGACCTGAAAGATAATGATGCATACAGGTATGGGGTGGCGAGATATCTGCTCAATACTGAACTTGGCAAGGATATAGAATGCTATGAGTTTTATGAGACAAAACTTAAAAATCTTACAGAGTGGATGAAGCAGCTTTTTGGAGAAAGCGAAGGAAAATGCGGCCAGGGACTTTTTCCAGTTACAGTGGAAATGACTACAGAGCTCCATTCTATGGGCCAGTATCTTCAAGAGGGTCAGCAGATATTTGCTGAAACTGTCCTTAATATAGAAAATACCGGGGCTCACATATCTATACCACAAGAGCTTGGATATGACAGTTCATGGACCATGGAAAAGCTGAATTCGATAATTGCTGAGGGTGTTATACAGGCGCACAGACAAGAAAACATGACTCCAACCATACAGATAAATATAAAAGATCTGACTGCGCATACTTTTGGTTTTATGATTTATTTCTTTGAAAAGGCATGCGCTATGTGTTGTTACCTTAGAGATATAGATCCATTTGATCAACCTGGAGTAGAAAAATACAAGGCAAATGTAAGACAGATAATAAAGAAGGGATAGCAATATAATAATTTATTAATACTGTTATCAAATACAAAAATTAATGTTATAATGAAGGTGCAATTTAATAATAACATTCTGGGGAGGATGTAAGATGATTAAAACAATAAGCAAGAACTTAAATGTAATAGAGTCTATGCTTTATTTCTGGCAGGCAACCAAAGAAAAAGAAAAAGTAGGCGAGAATTACTTAGTTACACTCAGTGAATATGATGAGATGAAATTACTGTATAATGATGATTTTAATGCTGAATCAGTAAGGAAATCTCTAAGTGCCATTTCCAACAGGGAAATGCTCAATGGCGGGACTCAAAAAGAAAGACAGTTCTGGAATAATAACATGTGGATGATGGAAGACATGGATTATATGAGAATGATGGTAGACCCCCTGAAAAAACTTAACCTTGACACTTTGATAGATAGCATAAATAGTAAAAAGGATATAGCTCAGGAAGAAATAGAGGTAGTATTTATACCTGCAAATAAGGAAGAATGTATTATCAAGGGAAACAAACTTGTAATAAACTTCTTTAAAGTAACACCTGATCTTATGGACGAAAAAATAACAACTATAGAAGGCAAAAATCTGATTGAATATATTGAAGAGAAAATCCTTGAGAACTTTTAAAATACAAATCAGTATTTAGGACTCTGGACACATATTCTACTGATTATGACTTCAAAAAAATGGAGGATATAATGGAAAAATTAATAATAACAGCAGCGATATGCGGAGCAGAAGTTACAAAAGAACAAAACCCGGCGGTACCATACACAATAGAGGAAATAGTAAGAGAAGCTAAGTGCGCATCTGATGCAGGAGCAGCGGTAATCCACCTTCACGTAAGAGAAGATGATGGAACACCTACACAAAGCAAAGACAGATACGAAGAAGCAATAAAGGCTATAAGAAAAGAACTTCCAGAGATAATAATATTGCCAAGTACAGGCGGGGCTGTTGGAATGACAGCTAAAGAAAGACTTCAACCAGTATTTCTAAGCCCTGAGATAGCTACACTTGACTGTGGAACCTGCAACTTTGGTGGAGATGATGTCTTCACAAATACTGTAAATATGGTTAAGGAATTTGCTACGGCAATGAAAGAATATAATGTAAAACCTGAGTGTGAAGTATTTGAAAAAGGAATGATAGACACAGCGATCGCAGTTGCGAACAAGGGTCTTATTGATTATCCTCTTCATTTCAACTTTGTACTTGGAGTTAACGGAGCTATGACTGCAACCGCAAGAGACCTTGTTTTCATGGTAGGATCAATTCCTCCAGGATCAACTTGGGTTGCTACAGGAATAGGAAGAAGTGAATTTACGCTTGCAGCCGTGGCAATAGCTATGGGTGGAAACGTAAGAGTAGGATTTGAAGATAACCTTTATGTAGAAAAAGGAGTTCTTGCAAAAAGCAATGGAGACCTTGTTGAAAAAGTAGTAAGAATAGCTAAAGAACTTGGACGTGAAATAGCTACGCCTCAAGAAGCAAGAAAAATGATGGGTCTTAACAGAAAATAGTTTGAGATTTCTGTGAGATATTTAGGGATATCACTGCGTCATAGCATCAGATGCAGTGATTTTCTGATATATTCTGCAGATTTTGCAAAAAATTATCAGAAAAAGGAGTGGACAAATATGAATACAGAATTTAAGTATGAGCTGCTAGAAGAAGATTTTATACAGTCAAATCTTGATTATGTAAAGATATCACCCAACTTTGCAAAACAGATGAGAGTAATTAAATATGGGTTTGTGGTTATAGTAGCATTTATGATAATCTTTTTTATGAGAAGCGTTCAGGGCGCTATATTTGGCATACTCATTGCAGCCCTGTATTCACTTGGTTTTGACAAATACTACAAACACTCAGTAAAAAGAAGAGTTAAAAAGTCTATAACAGCAGGGCACCTTCAGCTTAATAATACTTCTATGACAACAGTAGTAAGTGATGCAGGGATAGTAATAAAAGGAAAGAAAGAAAAGACTAAGTACACATGGAAAGATATAAAGATGCTTGTAGAGAGTCCCAAGTACATATACCTTATATCAGAGCAAGGAAGTGCTGAAATTATCCCCAAAAGAGATCAGGATTATGCGCTTATAAAGTCAGAACTTGTAGACAGAGCAAAAGCTTCGCCTGAAACAGAATTTAAGACCATATCCTAATTTACAGATATGCGAAACTATAGTTAAGAGGATTTTATGAAAGAAAATTATACAATTGAAAAATTACCTGAAATACCAGAAATAAATGATAGAAATCTAAAACTTATAAGATATACGCAAGGCGTGTATGATAAATTCAAAAAAATGGTGCGAATAAATCCTGACGGGATAGAAATCTTTGATTTGGAGGTAAATTCTCCTGTTGGAAAAATTCCTGTAAGGCTTTACTATCCTGGAAATACCAGAAACGATGGAAAACTTCATGAAGC
Source organism: Proteocatella sphenisci DSM 23131 (assembly GCF_000423525.1). Taxonomy (GTDB): domain Bacteria; phylum Bacillota; class Clostridia; order Peptostreptococcales; family Filifactoraceae; genus Proteocatella; species Proteocatella sphenisci. Next base: position 132,527 of record NZ_AUID01000006.1, read on the forward strand.
GCTTATGTTTCTTCATGGCGGAGGATTTGTCATGGGGAGTATAGAGACTCATGATAAAATATGTACAAAAATGGCTGAAAAGACAGGCAGGATAATAGCTTCTGTGGGATACAGACTTTCACCAAAGCATATATATCCTTCAGCTATAAGAGACTGCTATTGTGTTTATTATTACTTATGCAAGAATCACAAAGCTCTGATGATAAAACAGGAAGACATAGCAATTGGAGGTACGAGCGCAGGAGGGAATCTGGCACTTGGAGTGATGGAGATGTGTCTTCGAAGAAACAAAAGAGGTGTACTTCCATCTGCTTTAGTACTTCAATATCCACTCACAGACATTGAATCGGTCCTTATGGAAGATTACACTAATTCAGCACTTGAAAATGCCAATGGAAAAACACTGACGCTTGATGCAATGACAAAGATGCTTAGATATTATATTCCATATTTTGAAAGAGAAGCAGGGATAGAAGCGCCTCATCTTCTTGGGAACCCATATCTTTCGCCAGTTAAATCAGAACTTATTTTTCAATATCCCAAAGTTATTATGATATCTTCAGACAAGGATATCTTAAGAGATGATAACAGAAACTTTGCTACAGTTATGGCTCAAAATGGAGTAGAGTTTGAGCACCATGAATACTGTAATATGCCCCATGCCTTTATGTCCTTTGATTGTGAAGAGACGGAAATGGCATTTGGGCTCATAGCAGAGTTTTTAGAATAGATTTTACTTTAAAATATTAAATTCATATAAAAAAAATACAGATCTGAATTAATTCAGATCTGTATTTTTTTGTATTTTTAGTTTTTATCCCTGAACTGCATCATGTAAAGATTATTGTAGAGTCCTTTTCTTTCAAGGAGTTGTTCGTGAGTTCCTTCTTCTTCTATTCCGCTTTCGGTAAGAACTATTATTCGGTCTGCCCTTTTTATGGTGCTTAATCTATGGGCAATTATAAGAGTTGTTCTTCCTTTTGACAGTTCAAACAGAGCGGACTGAACAAGCTGCTCTGATTCGTTATCAAGTGAAGACGTAGCTTCGTCAAGTATAAGAATCTTTGGATTTTTAAGAAATATACGAGCGATGGCTATTCTCTGTTTCTGGCCTCCTGAGAGCTTTACGCCTCGTTCTCCAATATATGTGTCAAAACCATGTTCGAGTTTTTGGATAAATTCGAGAGCATTGGCTTTTTTTGCTGCTTCATAAACTTCTTCTTCGCTGGCATCGAGCTTTGCATAGACAATGTTGTCTCTTATGCTTCCTGCAAACATTACTACGTCCTGCTGCACTATACCTATGCTGTTTCTGAGTGAAGCGAGTTTTATGTGGTTTATATCGTTTCCATCGATTGTAATACTTCCTTTGTTTAGATTATAGAACCTGGGAAGAAGGTTTAAAAGTGTTGATTTTCCTGAGCCTGAAGGTCCTACTACAGCTAGCTGTTCTCCTGGTTTAACACTAAGAGACAAATCATTTATTATAGTTTTATAGTCATCATACGAAAAAGATATATCATTAAATTCGATAGCGCCTTTTACATGGGGGATATCTATGGCATCTACATCATCATCTATGTCAGGGTGTATATCCATAGTTTGACAAAATCTCTCAAAACCGCTCATTCCCTTTTGGAAAAGCTCTATCAGGGTTGCGAATCGTTTTATTGGAGTAAGGAGTATATTAACATATAAAAGAAATCCTACAACATCTCCGTATTTTGCCTGTCCCTTTGTTATCAGGTATCCTCCGTATGAAAGTACAAGAAGACTTATTATATTTGATAAAAATTCTACGCCTGTAAAATATTCAGCCATTATTTTATATGATTCTTCTTTAGTCTCTTTAAAACACAAATTTCCTCTTGCGAATTTTTCTATTTCATAATCTTCATTAGCAAAGGCCTTGACTACTCTTATCCCTGATATGGAGTCATCGATTTGAGCGTTGACATCTGCAATTCTTTCACGCATCTTCCTGAAGGTTCTTTTCATCTTGATATTTTTTGAGACAGTAAACCATATAAGGATTGGAATGGGTGCGAATGTAACAATTGCGAGCTGAGGATTTATCATAAACATAAGAATGAAAGAACCTGTAATTGTTGTAAACGTTATAAAAATATCTTCGGGTGCATGATGGGCAAATTCTGATATGTCATTCAAGTCATTGACTATCCGAGATATTATTTTTCCTTTTTTGACGTTGTCAAAATAATTAAAGGAAAGTGTCTGAATGTGGTTGAACAGATCACGTCTCATGTCGTGTTCAATTCTAGTTCCCATTACATGTCCTACATAATGAACTAAATAGTTAGTAAGAAATCGAACCATGTAAAGAAGGAGAAGTATTGCCAAAAGCCTGAAAAACTCGTTTATACGACTTTGTGGAAGCAGGGTATTGATAGCATAACTTGCAACCAGGGGGAAGAAAAGGTCCATAAGAGATGTTATGAATGCAGAACTAAAATCTATAATGAACAGTTTCTTGTGTGGTTTGTAATACTGGGCTAAACGTTTAAGCATGTCAATTCCTTTCTGTTTTTTTATAGTAATCATTTCCAAGACTGTCAATAAGGACTACAAGCGGAAAATCCTTTACTGTGAATTTTCGGATTGCCTCGCTACCCAGGTCCTCATATGCAACAATTTCACTTTTGATTACACATTTGCTGAGATATGCACCGGCACCTCCTATAGCACCAAGGTAAAGCGCTTTATTTTTTATTATAGAAAGCCTGACGCTTTCGTCTCTTTTGCCCTTACCTATCATGGCACTAAGGCCAAGATCCAAAAGGAGAGGAGAATATGAATCCATCCTGTAGCTTGTAGTTGGCCCGCAAGCGCCAACTGGTCTTCCGTCTCTTTCGGGAGTGGGACCTACATAATATATAATGGAATTTTTTATTTCAAAGGGGAGAACTTCTTTGTTTTTTATCTGTTCAGTCAATCTTTTATGAGCCGCATCACGAGCGGTATAGATTATTCCGCTTGCATTAATTATGTCTCCGGCTCTCAGCATTGAGACGTCTGCATCCGTAAAGGGCAGGTTTATATTGTAATTCATAATTATCCTTTCTACATATAGTGTTAATTTAGAGAGTTATTGAGAAATGCCTTGTAGCATGGCAGTTAATATTAACAGCGCATGGAAGACCGGCTATATGAGTAGGAAGGGTCTCTATATTTACAGCAAGGGCCGTGGTGATTCCGCCGAATCCTTGGGGCCCTATGCCAAGGTTATTTATTTTTTTCAAAAGTTCCTCTTCAAGCTCTTTGTAGAAGGGATCAGGATTTCGTTTGTCCAGGTCTCTGATCAGAGCTTTTTTTGCAATCAGAGCAGCCTTGTCAAAAGTTCCGCCTATTCCTACTCCTACAACTATTGGAGGGCAAGGGTTAGGCCCAGCTTCTTCAACAACTTTGAGAACAAAATCAACAACTCCATCTATACCATCAGAGGGACGAAGCATTTTAATCTGGCTCATGTTTTCGCTTCCAAAACCTTTGGGGGCTAAGGTTATTTTAAGTCTGTCTCCTTTGACGATTTCATAATATATCATGGCTGGAGTATTATCGCCGGTGTTTTTTCTTTTTATAGGGTCAGATACACAGGATTTTCTCAGATAACCCTGGTCATAGCCCTGACGGACACCTTCATTAATAGCATCTTCGAGACTTCCATTGATATGAAGATCTTGACCTATTTCTATAAAAACACAGGCAAGACCAGTATCCTGGCATATTGGAATGTTTTCACTTTCGGCGATTTTGTAGTTATCTATAATTATACCAAGCGTATTTTTTGCAACAGGAAAAGTTTCGTTTTCACAAGCAGTATTTAGAGATTTCCTCACATCTTCTGGCAAAATATAGTTTGCTTTTATGCATAGTTCCTTTATAGAATAAGTTATTATATTTCTATCTAATTCTCTCATAAGTTCTCCTTGAATATAATATTTACATACAATTTAATAATACCATAAAAATGATAAAATGTGATATATCAAAGAAGCTTAGCTTGAGAAAATATCAAAAACAGCATATAATAAAACATAAAGAAAGAAAGAATAAATAGAAATAAAAGAGAGAAGGAATCTTATGAAAACTGACAGTAAAAATGTAGATAGATTAAAACAGATAGATTCAGAATTTAGATCAGGAGTCGAAGCGTATCATATTCCAAGATGGAGCGAACTCCCGGACTTTGAATTATATATGGATCAGATCCTTGGATTTTTGGAAAAACATACTGAACTTTTTGGAACATCTGAAAAAGAGAAAATCATAACAAATTCCATGATTAACAATTATGTTAAGCTGGGTCTTATCAAAGCCCCAGTAAAAAAGAAATACAATAAAAGCAATATTGCCAACCTTATAATGATAACAATTCTTAAGAAAGTACTTTCCATGAATGAGATTAAAGAGGCGGTGGTGCATTGCAATCAACAAATGGGAGAAGCTGAATCCTATGATCTTTTTTGTCATGAACTGGAAAAGTCTATGATCGAAGGACTTAAAGAAATGGATGAATCGGTTCCAGTATTTCGAGCTGCTACCAAAGCTCTTTCAAGCAAAGTTATGGCTGAAAAAATAATAGAAAGACAAAATAGAATTTAAAATAAAAAAAGGCTTGACTTTATTATGTAAGTTTAGTATACTAATAAAAGTCGCCGAAACACAATAAGACAAACAACATAAGAGCGGCGCAACATGAACCTTGAAAACTAAACAGCAGAATATACAAACCATTTATAGGTGTGAGCCGCAAGGCAATCATCTACAAAAAGAAACAAACCGTAATTTCAATTAATTGAGATAACAAAAATAGATATGTCGGATGTTTAATCCGGCCAGTCAAACATTAAATTTAAGAGTTTGATCCTGGCTCAGGATGAACGCTGGCGGCGTGCTTAACACATGCAAGTCGAGCGGAGTTTAATT
>NZ_AUID01000007.1 GCF_000423525.1 Proteocatella sphenisci DSM 23131
TGTCAACACTTTTTTCATCTTCAAGTCTTGAACTGCCTCATTCGACGATGGGTCTTTTCAATCCGTTTTTGAGGACGTATATTAATATACCATCTAGGATGCATTTCGTCAATATATTTTTTCAAAGAATTATTCAGCCTCTTCTCCTATAAAGGCCTCAGAATTTTCAATTGCTTCCACATCCTTTAGCTTTCTTTTTATCTGCCTGGTCCTTACCCCTATAAGCTTATCTAATTCGGTGTTTGCCTGTTCTATACGGCTCTGAGCTGATTCAAGAACTGATGCAAATTTATTAAATTCAGTCTTAACAGCTCCCAGGACATCCCATACCTCGCCGGAACGCTTTTGAATTGCAAGCGTCTTAAATCCCATCTGGAGACTATTAAGCAGAGCTGCTGTAGTCGTAGGTCCTGCTATGTTTACCTTGTAGAGTCTTTGTAATTCTTCTACCATTCCCAGCCTTACCGCTTCTGCATAGAGCCCTTCAAAGGGCAGGAACATAATGGCAAACTCGGTAGTATTGGGCGGATCTATATATTTGTCATGAATATCCTTGGCAAAAGATTTAAGTCTTTTTATAAGAATGTTCTTGCTGATTTCCACCTCGGATGCTTCTCCAGCTTCATATGCATCTATCAGTTTTGAATAAGCATCTGCTGGAAACTTTGCATCAATTGGAAGATAAACCGGATTTGAATCTCCAGGTAGTTTTATGGCGTATTCTACAAAATTCTGGCTTCCTTTTTTTGTTATTACATTAGACTCATACTGTTCTTTTGTAAGTATTTCTTCCAGTATTGCTCCAAGTTGAATTTCTCCAAGCACACCTCTGGACTTTACATTAGACAAGACTTTCTTAAGATCTCCTACTCCTATTGCCAGAGTCTGCATCTCCCCCAGCCCTTTATATACCTGTTCAAGTCTTTCACTTACCATTTTAAAGGATTCACTTATTCTTGATTCTAATGTCTTTTGAAGTTTTTCATCTACTGTCTCTCTGATTTTTTCAAGCTGAACTGTATTTTCACGCTGAATTGAACTTAGCCTGTTTTCTATAGAAAGTCTTATTGCGTCGAGTTTTTTTTCAGTCTCTATAGTGTTACTGGATATTATTTTGTTCTGACTATCTATGGAAGCTCTTATTTCTTGATTCATCTCTATTCTATTGTTTCTAAATTCTTCAGCAAAAAACTGATGCTGATTTTCACGTTCTTTGTTAAAGAGCTCAGAAAGAGAATCAGCAGAGGATAATCCTCCAATTTTATTGATAAGTACTATAAGAAGTATTGCGTTAAGTACTGTAATTGATGTAAGTATAGTGTAAGTCCAGTTCATATTGTCCTTTCATGCGCAAGCCTTGCCTGAGGTCTTTTTTTTGTTATGCGCTCTCTGATTTATGGTATAATAATTATAACATAAACAAATAGATTATTACAAATGAGGTGATTAAAATAAGAATTGCAGTTTTATCTGACGTACACGGAAATTTACCGGCATTTGAAGCGGTTCTAAAACACATTGACAATAACAACATAGATCTCATATATAATCTTGGCGACCTTATAGGCAAGGGGCCAAGCCCTAAAGAGGTCATCGATCTTTCCATGCAAAGATGTCATGTCTCCATACTTGGAAACTGGGAGGATTTTCTACTTAACTCTGGCATAGATGAAAATCCCATAAGATTCTACAGAAACCAGCTTACTCAAAGTCATATTGATTATTTCAAATCTCTTGGATATGGAATAGAATTCTACATGAGTGGCCGTCTAATACGGATTTTTCATGCTCATCCCTTCAATGTATATAGGAGAGTTTATAAATTTTCTGATCTCAATACACTTCTTGAGATGTTCATGTTTAATCAAAATCTCAGCTGCTACAAATCCCCTGAGCTGTCTGACATATCCATATATGGAGACATCCATCATACCTATCATGTGACTTTTGATGACACTTACTTTCTAAGCAAATTTCAAGAATACAAGGATCTTCTGGGCATCAACTTCACTGACTTCAGCATAAAATATGCTAATGCCATAAGCAATCTTCGAGGAAGACAAATTTACAATCTGGGAAGTGTCGGTCAGCCTTTTGACGGAACAACAGCCTCTTATTTAATGATAGAAGGCCAGCTAGACTCAAAGGAATCTTCCCCTCTTAGCATCTCATTTGTCCGCGTACCTTATGATAACAGACTCGCTGCAGAGCTGGCAAGAAATAGTGATATGCAAGACAAAGATCTTTATATAAGAGAAATTTTAACAGGGATTTACCGAGGATTAATGACATAGTCTTATTATTATGTTATAATTTTTCAAGAATCACAAGCGAAATACATTTGACTATATTCTTGAAAGGAGATTTATGTACAATACCCCCTTTGTCATTGGAGTTGCGGGAGGCTCCGGTTCTGGAAAAACCACCCTTGCAAACAATCTTAAAGACTCCATCTTAAATTCAATAATACTGTCTCATGACTTTTATTACAAGGATAACAAAGACATAAGTTTTGAAGAACGAGTTCAGCTCAACTATGACCATCCCAATGCATTTGAAACAGGGCTCATGGTCGAGCATCTTAAGCTTCTAAAACAAAGTCTTCCTGTTGAAAGACCCGAATACTCCTTTGTCACACACACCAGGCTGGAAGAAACTATAACAGTTATTCCATCTCCCATAATAATAGTGGAAGGACTCCTTATATTTGAGGACAAGGCCCTCGCTGAGCTCATGGATATAAAAATATTTGTTGAAGCCGACGATGATATCCGGTTCATAAGAAGACTCACCAGAGACGTAAAAGACAGAGGGCGTTCCCTCGACTCAGTTATAAACCAGTACCTTAGCACTGTAAAGCCTATGCACGATGAGTTTATACAGCCTACAAAAAAACATGCAGATATCATAGTTCCAAAGGGCGGCAATAACACCGTGGCTCTTCACATGATAATAGACAGAGTAAACGCAATTCTCAATCGTACCAAGAATTTCCAAGCTGAATATATTCAAGAAATTTAATAATAAAAAAAGTAGGCCACCTTCACCAATCAGTTTTTAAGGGGCCTACTTTTTTTATTATATTTTTAATACTTATTTTTTCATCGAAAGCTTTACTTTGTTTCTTTCCCTGTCTATTCCTATGACCCTTACATCCACAATGTCTCCTACCGCAACTACAGACATGGGATCTTTTACATAGCTGTTGCTAAGTTCTGATATATGAACCAGCCCATCATTTTTAAGTCCTATATCTACAAAAGCTCCAAAATCTACTACGTTTCTTACAGTCCCTTGCATGGTCGTCCCAATTGAGAGATCATCTAAATCTAATATATCTGACTTTAGTATTACAGCGTTGAGGGCTTCTCTTATATCTCTGCCCGGTTTTTTCAGCTCCGAGATTATATCTTTGAGCGTAGGAAGGCCCAGGTCGAGTTTTTGCGCCATTTCTCTGTTTGCAGCTTCTTCAAGCTTTGATACCGCATCTTTTGAAGAAGCCAGAAGTTCCTCACTGCTTACCCCAAGTTCTTGCATCAACTGTTTTGCTTTGATATAACTTTCAGGATGGACCGAAGTATTATCAAGTACTTCTTTTGCATCTTTTATCCTCAAAAATCCTGCGCATTGCTCAAAAGCACCATTTCCAAGACGTTTGACCTTGAGAAGTTCTTTTCTGGATTTAAATCTTCCCGCCTCTTCTCTATATTCTATTATATTCTTAGCAATTGAAGCACTTATCCCCGACACATGAGAAAGCAGCGCTACTGATGCAGTATTAAGATCCACTCCTACATTATTTACACTCGACTCCACAACAGCGTTGAGCGCCTCTTTTAGTCTTCCCTGGTTTACATCGTGCTGATACTGGCCTACTCCTATGTGCTCCGGGTCTATCTTAACAAGCTCTGCCAAGGGATCTATCAGCCTTCTTGCAATAGATACAGCCCCTCTTATAGATACATTCAAATCCGGAAATTCTTCAGTACCAAGTTTTGAAGCCGAATAAATAGAAGCCCCAGCCTCGCTTACTATTATATATTTCACATCCCGACTGCTGTCTTTTATTATATCTGCCACTATTTTTTCTGATTCTCTTGACGCTGTACCATTTCCTATAGCTATTACATCGACCTTGTTTTTCTCTATCATGGAAAGGATTGTCTTTCTTGTTTCCTCTATTTGTTCCTGAGGTTTGGCAGGATATACAGTGGCAGTATCAAGGAGTTTCCCAGTTTGATCTACTACCGCTATTTTGCATCCAGTCCTAAACGCCGGGTCCCATCCAAGCACCACTTTTTCATGAAGAGGGCTCTGCATAAGAAGATTAGATAGATTCTTACCAAATACACTGATTGCTCTTTCCCCGGCTTTTTCGCTCATTTCACTTCTGAGTTCTCTTTCAAGCGAAGGCAGCATAAGCCTCTTGAGCGCATCTTCTATAATAGAAGCCATAATTTGCTCGTGATTCTTTGTCTGTATATACTTTCTTCTTACTATTGATTCTATTTTTTCTTGCGAATGAATTATTTTAACCTTGAGGACATCTTCTTTTTCTCCTCTGTCTATAGCGAGAATTCTATGAGCTGGCATATTTTTAGCAAGCTCCGAAAACTCATAGTACATAGAATACGTAAGGGCAGTTTCTTTTTTATCCCCATCTTTTTTAAGAGAAGTTTCTATAAGAGATTCTCTGTTAACAATATCTCTTACAGGTTTTTTTATCTCAAAATCATCCGCTATCATCTGAGCAATTATATCAGATGCTCCATCCAGGGCTTCTTTTTCAGAATTCACTAGTAGATCCTCATTTACAAATTCAGTCGCTCTTGTTTCATGATCTCCATTCCCTCCAATAATTATTAAAGCCAGAGCTTCCAGTCCTTTTTCAACCGCAAGGCTAGCCCTTGTTTTTCTCTTCTTCTTGTAAGGTTCATATATATCCTCAACCTCCACCATGGTCATGGCAGATTCAAGCGCTTTTTCAATTTCTTGAGTCAATTTTCCTTGTTCATCTATAGATTTTACTACAGTTTCTTTTCTGTCGCAAAGGTTTCTCAGATATTTTAGCCTGTCGAAAAAATCTCTTAGCACCTCGTCAGACATCTCTCCCGTCTGCTCTTTCCTGTACCTGGCAATAAAGGGTATGGTCTTTCCTTCATCTATAAGCTCTGTTGCACTTTGTACCTGTTCGATTCTAAGTTTAAATTCATCCCTTAGCATATTATTTATATTCATATTTTCCCTTTCACTTCCTACAACGTAAACAACGCCCTTCCAATGAAAAGCGCTGCTTAGTTGAAATTTAAAAATTCTTAATCTGAGGTGGCGAAACTATGTAATATCCTTCTGCAAAACTCTCTCCAAAATTCGTTATTTTGTGAGGAACATTTCCAAGGATGTATATAGTGTCTCCGGGTTTGAGCTGATAGCTCTCCTGTCCAAGCGTTACTTCAAGTTCACCCTTTACCAGAACCAGAATCTCTTCTGCTTCATGAATAGTATATTCCTCAGATTCTGATGTTTTTGGCCTTAAACTAAACTTTGCCGCCAGCATCTTAGCTCCGCTTTTTTCTCCATTCTCAACAGATGTCATAAGCTCATAGGAAACCGCTGAATTAGGAAAGAACATTTTTACTCTTTCGTCCTTCTTTACAACAGGATTTTCTTTTGCCACATCATCCATCAGAAGGTAAATTGGAATATTGAGCGCGTTTGATATTTTTCTCAAAGACGTTAACGATGGCTCTATCAGACCTCTTTCAAGTTGTGATATGTAACTAGATGACAAATCTGTAATTTCTGCAAGATCTCCCAATTTGAAACCTTTAGCTTTTCTTACACTTCTTATTCTTTCTCCAAGCATACAGTCACCCTTTTCTCAATAGATTTGTATATTTAATTATACCACGAAATCAATAAATATCTAACACTTTTTACATAAATATCTTGTTTTTGCTGTTTTTTTCAGTTTATATCAATATTACAGTTAAAGTATTTCAATATAAGTGTAATTTGTACATCCATAAGAATTTGTATTCTCCATTTGTAATTATGGTATAATAAACTGAGTTAATACAATAATCTAAAACAAGGAGAAAAATCATGAAAGTAATAGCCTTTAATGGAAGTCCCCACAAGATGGGAAATACAGCTTCAGCTCTTGAGTTTGCAAAAGAGCAGTTTGAAAGCGCTGGTATCGAATTTGAGATTTTTCATGTCGGAAACAAGCCAGTTGCAGGATGTATGGGTTGTGGAATGTGCTTTAAAAATAAAAATGAAGAATGTATAATCAAGGGTGACAGCGTAAATGAAGCTATCCAAAAAGTAAAAGAAGCAGATGGTCTTATACTCGCGTCTCCAGTCCACTATTCAGGTATAGCCGGAAATATGAAATCATTTCTGGACAGGCTTTATTATACATGTGGCGCCAACGGAAATATAATGAGATATAAAGTAGGGTCTGCTCTTGTTGCAGTAAGGCGTTCAGGAGGAATCCCCGCTTTTGACCAGTTAAACCATTACCTGCTTATTTCAGAAATGATAATTCCAGCATCAAACTACTGGAACGTTGTCCATGGTACCACCCCAGGCGAAATAAGCCAGGACGCAGAAGGAATGCAGGCAACTCAGGTAATGTGTGAAAACATGATATGGATGCTCAACTCACTTGAATATTCCAAAGAAGCAGTTCCTCCACCAAAAGGACGTAAAAAAATCATGACTAACTTTATAAGATAATAAGAGCCAGGAGAAATATATGAACTTTAATATAGAAGCTTTAAAAATGCATGAAGACAACAGAGGAAAAATTGCCATAAAAAGTAAGATAGAGCTTAAAACAAAAGACGATCTTAGCACTGCCTACACTCCCGGAGTAGCAGAACCATGCAGAAAAATACATGAAAATCCAGATGATGTCTACAAATATACTTCCAAAGGAAATCTCGTTGCCGTAGTAAGCGACGGTTCAGCAGTACTTGGGCTTGGAAACATAGGACCCAAAGCCGCAATACCAGTGATGGAAGGAAAATGCATACTCTTTAAGGAATTTGGAGACGTCGACGCATTCCCCATATGCCTCGATACTCAAGATACCGAAGAAATAATAAAAGCAGTAAAGCAACTTGCCCCAGTATTTGGCGGTATAAACCTCGAAGATATATCTGCACCAAGATGTTTTGAGATAGAAAAAAGACTTATCGAAGAACTTGACATCCCAGTATTTCATGATGACCAGCATGGAACAGCAGTTGTTGTACTCGCAGCGCTTATAAATTCTCTTAAACTGCGAAAAAGCGACATAACAGACATAGAATGCGTAATAAATGGAGCAGGTGCAGCCGGAATAGCTATATGTAAACTTCTGCAGAGCGCAGGAATAAAAAATGTAATCCTTTGCGATACAAAAGGCGCCATAAGCAAAAACAGAACAGATCTTAACTCAGCAAAAGCAGCGATGGCCGAAATTACCAACGTAAATGGTGAGAGCGGAACACTTGCAGACGTAATAAAAGGAAAAGATCTCTTCATAGGGGTATCGGCAGCCGACATGCTTTCAAAAGACATGGTTAAAAGTATGAACAACCCAATCATATTCGCCATGGCCAATCCTACTCCAGAAATACTTCCTCAGGACGCCCTCGATGCAGGCGCATTCATAGTGGGGACAGGCAGATCAGACTTTGATAATCAGATAAACAATGTCCTTGTCTTCCCAGGACTTTTTAGAGCAGTACTTGACCTTCGTCTGAAAGCATTTACAGAAGAAATTAAAATAGCCGCAGCAAAAGCTATTGCATCAGTTGTAAAAGATGAAGAATTATCAAAGACGTATATTCTTCCAAGCTCTCTTGACAGATCAGTTGTCCCTGCAATAGTAGAGGCCATAAAAGCACTTTAGATAATTTAATCAGAAAAAAAGAACCCCTGTTAATATCCGCCTTTGGAGGGAAACATATTAACAGGGGTTCTTTTTGTATATAAAACTAAAATCCTATAACTGTATAAAGAAAGACACCAGTACCGGCACCAGCATGGTAAGTACCACTCCGTTTACAAAACATATGATTGCAGTTTTTGAATCTGTAGCTTTTGATATTACAGGAAGTAGAGTATCCATTCCCGCCGCTCCAGTAGTAGAGACGGCTTCAAGAAATCCTATTTTTTGTGCAATAATTGGAATGAGGAGTATTGCAAAAACTTCTCTTGTTACGTTTGACAAAAATGCCACTGCACTTATTTCTGCAGAATAGGGTGCAATTATTATAGGTGCCAGTGTATACCAGGCAAAACCCGATCCTATAGCGGCACTCTCATTGGGAGCATAGCCGGCAAAAATTCCAACTATCATAGCTCCAAAAATACTTCCCGCTGCTACCACAAATGGAAGCGCTAATATGCCCATACCCAGTTCTCTTATCTGAACAAAGACTTCTTTGTTTTTTCCAAGGTCTATACCTACAAAAAACAGTAATGCGCAAAGTCCTATATCCATAATCGTACCTATGTATTGCAAAAATGTATCTGGAATGACAAAGTATCCCAAAAGAGCTCCTATTATAACTGCTGCCAGAATTTTCTTAGTCATTTGCGCCTCGCTTTCCTCTGCTGACAACAAACCTCGAATAGATATTAACAAAAATAATACTGAATAAAATGGTGGATAAGCCAAACATTACCCCTTTTAACCCTATGGTCCCAAGTGATTCTACTATTTTTTTATCAGATCCCAGATTTATTCCCATCATCAGCAGTAAAAGCATCAGGCACATCATCTGAAGATGATCAAGCGATGAATACACCTTTTTTCCAAAGACCCCAGCCCTTCCAAGTAGCAGACCTGCTGCAAGCAAAGACAGATATAAAAGTAATTTTGATGTCATAACACCCTCCTTGTATAATGTAGTTATTAAGTTCATTATATCACATCTGCATATTATATATAACCTTATTTTTGACGCGATTAAAGGACTGCCGATGTACTCCATCAACAGCCCTTAAATCATATTTTCATTCATATTCAATTGTTCTTTCCTATCTTTTCTTACGGCCATAATTTTGATAAATTAGAAACGTTTAGTCAAATTTAAAACTGTACACTTCTTCTTATATCAACCTGCTATAACAGCACCAAAATTGTTACTTCAAATTCTTTCGTATCAGATACAAACTTTGTTTCTTTGTTGCCTTTGAATCTTTGAATCTCTGAATCTCTGAATCTCTGAATCTTTGAATCTCTGAATCAGGTTCTTTTAGGCTGATTCTTTAAATCTTTGTTCTTTTAAATCTTTGTTCTTTTAAATCTTTGTTCAATTTAATTTTTCCCTGGTTCTCACAAACTCATTTGAGAAACTACCGATTAATTTTACATCCCGGTACTCCTTTTCAACTCAGGTTAAATATTAAATCTTTTTTCGTTTAACCATACTTCTCAGTTACGTTTACTTTTCAAGCTTACGTTCTGAATTGAAAATTTTCTTTGATTTCAAATTTAGTACAATAAATCAAATACACTCTTCTTTACGCACTGAGTATTATAAAAATACTCTTCGGCTTTTATATTATTTTATAGCTTTAATGATAAATCATACCTCTTTTGAAACCTCTTTTTTGTTTTTGGAATACTGATTTCGATTTCGCAACACCTGTCCTTCCGTAAAACATTTTTTATTACAATGGCCATTTTGTTTATACTCCCTTGATCCGAGGGAATAACAAGTGAATAAATGTTTTTATTATTTATTCTTTCTTGTATTAATAATATACCCGGCAAATATATATTTAAACTTTCTAATTGTTGCAGTTTTCTTACATTAGTTAATATAAAACGCCCACAAGGCCAAAGTTGTTTATACAACTGAGCTTGAGGGCATTTTAACTATTTTTATTAATTTCTTATTTTTAAAAGTAAGTTTATTATTCTTTTTTCGTTGACCTTTATAGCTTTTAGTTCTACGTTGCCTATAATAGCACTACTCTTATCTTTATCTTCCAGGGGAATTTTTCCAAGTTCTCCAAGCAGCAGAGCTCCTATAGTTTCTGTTATCCCAGTAGGAATGCCCAGATGAAGAACCTCATTGACATCAGAGATGCTGGTAAGTCCGTCTATACGATAAGTAGTATCGCTTATTCTTTGTATTTCAGGAATAGCCTCAGGTTCATCATCTTCGTCGTCGATGTCTCCCACTATTTCCTCTATTATATCTTCTATGGTCAGTATTCCGGTAAATCCTCCGTACTCGTCTATAATCAGTCCCATATGATTTCTGTCTTTTTGCATTTCAATGAGAAGTTTGTCTATAGGCTTGTATTCATGTATAAAATACGGCTCTCTCATCAGTCCTCTCAGATTAACAAGTTCAAGATTTCCTTTTCTCACCTGGGCAAACACATCTTTTACATGAAGCACCCCAATTATATTATCTATATCTTTGTCATACACCGGCACACGTGAATATCTTTCCTCAATTATTTCATCGAGTATATCTGTTATGTCGTCATTAATGTCTACTGCAAAAACCGACGTCCTTGGAATCATAACATCTCTCGCTTTAAGATCGTAAAGTTTGAGCACCTTCGTTATCATATTCCTTTCAAAATCATTCACGTACAGCTTCATTCTTTCATCATCTTCAAAGCTGTTTATAAACTCTTCCTTTGCACTCTCTTCCTGCCTGTCTCTATCTTCAGGAACAGTGATTTTTGTAGTTTTCTTTTTGGTGCTCCAGTTTGAAGCAACAATACCTACAGGCCTATTAAAAAAATTCTTAATAAATCGCCCGACGCCATCTTCCATTTTTTTCCTCCAATTATATTTACAATTTACATATTATCAGGACCCAAAAACGACCCTTACATATTATATTCTATACCTCTTTTGAGATATTGTCCATATGATTTAATTTAAATCTATATCATTTACCTGATTTTTCTCTAAAAAGCATCTTTGCTATAAAAGGTACCTTTATTTCAACTGCATCTTCTGGACAAACTTCGTGACAACAAAAGCAACTTATGCACTTACTGAGGTCTACCACAGCCTTAGCATCTTGAATATGAATTATTTCAGCTGGGCAGTTTCTAACACAGTGACCACACCCTATACACTTATCTTTTATAAAATAAGGCTTGGACTTACTTTTTTCAACAAGGTATTTTTCAATACTTTTAGGCACTCTTCCTGAAAGGAAGTTCACACTTGCAATCTTGGGTTTCTTGAATGGCTTCAGCTCCAGTATGGAGACATATTCTGTAAATTCATCCATATCTATGGCAACATATTCTTCGTCCTCTTCATCGAGTATTATGGTAATGTTTTTGTCATCTACCAATCCTCTTTTTTGAGCATTTACCAGAGTTGGCACTTCGGTTTTTTTCATTCCTATCATTGTGCTTGCCACAGAATCCAGTTCATAAGGGTTAGAACCTCCAAGAAGAAATCCAAACTCCACTTTTTCTCCGCTGTTGGGACCATCCCCTTCCATTGCATGAATACCGTCAATTATAGAAAAATCCGGTTTCACAAATTCGCATATGTCTATAAGATGATTTGCAAAATTGTCAGGCTCTTGAAGCTTCATGTGATATGCCGCCTTGGTAAGGCCTGGTATTACCCCGTAGAGATTTTTTACAGCTCCTGTGTAGGTCATCATAACATGAGTCTTGAGCTTTGCGACATTTATTATCATGTCCGCATTAACGACACTTGTTATAATATCTATCTTGTCCAGAGTTTTGGCATTTGCAAGCTTTACATTCTTATAACTCGTATCATAATTGAGCTGTGCACCAGAGTTTTTGGCTGCCATAGCCATACCCGTTGCCCCATATATGGCTTTTAGGGCATTCTCATTAAAAGGCCCTGCTGGTGAGTCAGTTATTATGGCCTTAGCTCCGCATGATGCTATGTATTCGCATACAGCTCTTATAACTTCCGGATTTGTAGTAACGCACTGGTCTGGAGTTTTTTTAGAAAGAAGATTTGCCTTAACGACAACGTTCATACCTGACTTAATTTTGGCACATACCTGGGCCTGATTCAAAATCCCGTAAATACCTTCTTTTACATTATCATAATCGTAATCATCGCATTTTTTTATAACTATTTCCGACATTATATGACTCCAATTCTAAGTTTTGCTATATTTTTGAGCCTCTTTCTCATCCTTGAAGAAAGCTTTTTGCTCATTTTTATCTCAAATATTTTTTCCTTTGAAAGCAGCTTGTCTACAAGATGTTCAACAATGCCTTTATCTTCATAAGCGAGCTTTATCCCCCTGCTCACAAACATCTTTGAATCCAGAACTATAAGCGCATCATAAAGCTCATTTCTCTCGCTCTTGCTCAGGATTTTGCCCTTGAATGAATTGCAGTACTCTATTGAAAAATCCAGATAATTCCCTTTAACTTTATACCCATATTCTTCAGATAAAATCTGTGCAATCTCTCTATTTTGAATATCCAGTCTGTTTAGATTGTCGTTGTAGTCTTTTTTATTCCAGTGACCATATATTCGGCAGTTAAGCGGTCTTGAATAATATATCTCGCATCTGTTTTCTCTATTAAGGAAGGGACATTTTTTTCTTAACTGATACACATCAAAATAATACTCAAGTAAGGCATCTACTAGAGCCTCTCTTTTTTTTTCAGGCATGTTTTTAAGGTCTTTATAGATTACTTGTGCCTCTGCAAAGCTGGCCCCTACAGATTCGTGACAGCATCTTGCGCATCCTGAGCATTGTCCTTCAGGAACTTTTTTATATATTTTTGAAAGCTCTTGTGTGAGCATTATCTCCATTTTTTATCCTTCTGTAATTGCAATAACCCTTGTCGGAGCTCCATCTGAATCTTTAAATTTCAGGGGCATAAGACAAAGAGTAAATTCTTTTCCATTTAATTCTTCAAGATTGCACAGATTCTCTATAATAAGGAGACCTTTGCCAAGCGCTTCTTTGTGGTTGCTAAGATTTGTATCTTCCATAGGATCAAGAGATATGACATCAAGCCCTATTCCTCTTATATTTTTTTTTATTAAAAGCTTTACTGTGTCCATGTGCAGGCAAGGAAATTTTCCATAGTAGCTGTCTTGTCCCCAAAACCTGGTCCAGCCTGTATTAAAAAGTACATAATCTGCTTTTTCGATTTTATTTATATATGGCTCAAGGTCCTCAGGCACTATAACTTCACCCTCACCTTTTCCACTGCAGTCAACCACCAGTCCTTTGCCAGTAAGATACTGAGCATCATATGCGTCCAGGGTTTTTCCATCTTTAAATATGTGGGCAGGTGCATCCATATGCGTTCCCGTATGAGAGAACATGGTAAGCAGAGTCTCTTTAAATCCATCTTTTTCTATTGTATTTGCTTGCTCCAGAATTGGCCTTTCTGTACCCGGAAACACAGGCATATTGGCTTCAATCGTATGTGTAAGATCAATGACTTTCATAGTATCTCCTTTCATTTCTTTTTAACAATTCTGTACTTTTTGTTAAGACGGGGCATTTCTATATTGGTATTCATTACAAGTATAGCTATCATTATTATAGAAGCTCCCACAATCTTACCCAGATTTAAGGGTTCTTTGAGAAAAATCACAGCAATACCTATAGAAACTACAAGTTCTATAGATGCTATTACCCCAAGCTTTGAAACCTGGACATTATAAAGCGAAGGTATATAGAGGCAGTAGGGTATGCTTGAGGCTACAAGTCCAAACAGGCCTATGGTAAGAAACACCGACCTGTCTCTCACTCCCATTATCCAAGTCAGGGGTTTTGCAAAGGGTATGAGCATAAGTGCTCCAAACATGAAACTGTATATTATTATTGTAAAAGGATTGTACTTAGCTGTCGTCTTTTTACTGAGCGCCGGCATAAGCGAATAACAAAGTGCTGCTAATAGTCCAAGCAGTATTCCTGATATATTGCTCTGTAAGGTCGAAAAATCTCCTCCCGTAACCCCATATATACACCCTACAAGGCACAGCGTAACGGAAAACACCTTCTTTTTGCTCGACTTTTCCTTATACATAAAAGTTCCAAGAAGAAACATTATAACAGGTGAAACGTAAAGGAGTACTACTGCCGTAAATGTTCCGACAAGTTTTATAGACCCAAAATATGCCAGATTGAATATTCCCTGGGATACTATCCCGATTATCATTGCGCTCCACAGTCCCTTTTTATCAATCCTAAGCACACCAGGGTCTTTGAATGCAAAAATAGTAAACAAAATTAAAAACCCTGAAAACAATCTTGAAAAAGCTATCATCTCAGAGCTCATACCATAAGCTTCTAAAGTTTTCCCAAAAAAACCCAGCGTCCCCCAAAATACTCCTGCAAGTCCTATTTTTATGTAATTTTTTGTTATCTGGTCCATTAAATAAATTCTCCTGAATTTTAATTATATTTTTCTGTTCTGACTACTATTATACTACTGAGAGTACTTTTTGCAAGCCGTTCGGCAATAAAAAACCGAAAACGCGTAATAAGGCACGCATTTTCGGTCATCTATATCTTTTATTTTACAGATTCAAGAAATTCTTCAATCTGATCTTCAAAATAAAAATTTTCACTGTCTACAACTATACATGGTATACCAACAGCTCCCACATTTTTTATTCTGTCAAATTCTTCTCTGGTGTCTCTGTATTTAAGGAACTGCTTGAGTGCAAACATGCTCTGTGTAATTTCCACATATGCAAATTTTATATCGTTTTGTAAAAGTAACTCTTTTACCGGCTCGCAGCCTGGTCAATGCTGACTTCCAAAAACTACGATTTTTTTCATATTACAGGCTCGCTTTCAAAGCATCAACCTTGTTAAGAGCTTCCCATGGTGCATCTATGTCAGTTCTTCCAAAGTGTCCATATGCAGCTGTTTTCTTGTATATAGGTCTTCTCAGGTCAAGCTCTTTTATGATAGCTCCTGGTCTAAGGTCAAAGTTTTTGTTTATTATTTCAGCTATTTTGTCGTCTCCAACGATTCCTGTTCCAAATGTATCAACCAGGATTGAAACCGGGCTCGCAACACCTATTGCATATGCAAGCTGAACTTCACATTTCTTTGCAATTCCTGCTGCAACAACATTCTTGGCTACCCATCTCGCTGCGTATGCTGCTGATCTGTCAACCTTTGTAGGATCTTTTCCTGAGAATGCTCCGCCGCCGTGTCTTGAATATCCGCCGTAAGTGTCAACAATTATCTTTCTTCCAGTAACTCCTGCATCACCATGAGGTCCGCCAATTACGAATCTTCCCGTTGGGTTTACAAGATATTTAGTATTTTCATCAAGCAATGCTGGGTCTATTACAGGAACAATAACATTTTCCATCAGGTCTTTTTTTATCTGCTCAAGAGTAACGCTTTCTGCGTGTTGAGTAGAAATTAATACCGTATCTATTCTCACTGGCCCATTGTCATCATATTCAACAGTAACTTGAGTCTTTCCATCTGGTCTTAGATAATCAAGAGTCCCGTTTTTTCTTACCTGGGAAAGTCTTATTGCAAGTTTATGAGCAAGTGATATTGGCAGTGGCATAAGCTCTGGTGTCTCATCACATGCAAAACCGAACATGATTCCCTGATCTCCTGCACCTACAGTCTCTATACCCGACTCTTCTACTTCACCAGCTTTATGCTCAAGAGATTGATCAACTCCCATAGCTATATCAGCACTCTGCTCGTGTATTGCATTAAGAACGCAACATGTTTCAGAATCAAATCCATATTTTCCTCTGTCATAACCTATTTCTTTTACTGTTTCTCTTACTATTGATTGAATATCTACATATGTGTTTGTAGATACTTCGCCCATAACCATTACCATACCTGTTGTAACTGCTGTCTCGCAAGCTACTCTGGCATTTGGATCCTTAGCAAAAATCGCATCAAGTATAGCGTCTGAAACCTGATCGCAAATCTTATCTGGATGCCCCTCTGTAACTGATTCCGAAGTGAATAGTCTTCTCATTTTTTCTTCTGTTCTCCTTTTTATACAATAAATAAAAAAACATTAACCTTTTTTTTGCAACAGCAAAGAGGATTAATGTTTTTGTCATTAACAAACCTCATCTGCCAAAACTAAATTTTGCAGGAATTAGCACCATACATTTCTGCTGGTTGCCGGGTTTCACAGGGCCAATCCCTCCACCGCTCTTGATAAGGTATCAAGAATATTCATTTGCTTCATTTTAATATATCTCATAGCGCATGTCAACCACTTTTTCCAAAATACATATTATTTTTTATTGCAGTAAACTCTGAAAGCCGTAAACAAGGCCCTTATCAGTTTTCTTGAATGTCAAAAATCTGTAATCTTCTTCCTTGCCTGCTTTTACATTAGAAAAATCTCTGAGTGTTATATAGCTGACATTTCCTTCAGAATAAGACGAATACTCGGCTCCCTTACTTATAACAAATATGTTTTTTGAAGCAGACGCATCCTGCAAAAGATTTCTCAGAACCGTCTTTTCAGATACCGAAAGATTCATAGAAGTATTCATCATTATAACTATATTTTTATTAGAAGACGAAAGTCCATCTTTAATCGCCTTCCACTGACCACTAGTACCACTTATTCCCGAATTTGTATCCAGGCCCACATACCTTACAGAATCTTTTTCTGCAAACTGCGCCCCCTTGTATACAGACTCTTTGGATATCTTGATTGCATCGCTCAGCTCCTGATTTTTGTTAAAATAGTTTACAGCCAGATTTGAATTATTATTAATTTTGTCAACAAGCAAGCCATTTATCGCCTGAGAAAATACATCCTTCTTGTCTTTGAGCGCATCTGGAACTATCACAGTATCGTAATTTGCCATAGAGTCAGTCCTCTTTGAATCCTTTGGATTTACAGATGCTACACTTAATTGCATTACCGAGCTCGCGCTGCCTGATCTGACAGTGATACTTCCATTTCCTCCAGACAAAAACGTTACATAGCCATTTTTATAGTCTACACTAAGGCCACTTCCAGCAACAGTAATTCCAGTTGTTGAAACAGGATTCATGCCTGAGTCAAAGCCTTGAACAGATAATTTTACTCTGTCTCCCTGAACTATATTCTTAGTTTCAAGTACCGCTTCAAGCTTGCTTAAATATCCTCTCGAATTATTATTAACAAGCGCTACTCCACTTACAATCTTTCTTTCAGCCGCCAGGTCATTACTTATTTTCCCATTTACTATCATTTCCGTTGATCCCCCGCCATCAAACATCATGGCGTCTTTGACATTTTGTGTTCTCAAAAAGTCAGCAACTTCTGTCTCTGTCATACCTATATATGGACTTTTCCTTCCATCTACAGTCATTAATACAATCTTATTGTCAAAAGTTATTCCTATGGCAGTTCTTTGCGACCTTCCTGAAATTTTATGGGTTATCTGAGAAAGCATACCCCCTTTAAGTATCATAGTTCCTCCACCCACAGCCTCTTTCATATCGGGATAGCTGTCTTTCATAGAAGTACTCATTTGCACACTGTCACCTGCTGAAAATGACGAAGCCAAAAGGTCCCCCCTTGCCCCGCTTGCTGAGATTACATATCCATTTTTTGGAACATTTGTACCAGCTTTACTGGTTCTGACCTCTTTTACAGTATCGTTCTCAACCACTATTTCTCTCAATACCGCCCCAGTTACAGATGACTGCCCAGGCGAAACCTTCCTGTACTCACTAGTTATTATGACCGGGGAAGCATAAGTGCCAGAATGTTTGTTTATGCTGTAACCAGTTGAGCTCGTACCAGTCGTTTCATTTTTGATTACTACCCCAGATCTAAGATAATCGATAAAGACCTGCTGATTTTCATCCATCACAAAACTTGCCATCTTGCCGTTGTCATAATAAGGCGAAGATATTATTTTCCCGCCATCCACCATAGGTCCCATAGAATAACTTGGGCTGGACATGGAGAAAAAATCTGCATTTACTGATGCGACAGTGTTTGGCTTTTGCGCCGTCAGTTTGCTGAGAGTCTCTCTGTTCATAAATCCCGACACATCATTATACAAGATCTCTAAATCCACTCCTCGTTTTGACATATCCGCAATTATGAGATTTATAGATTGTACTCCATTTTCATATGTCTGAACTATATTTTTGTGTATTATTCCATCACTCACAGTTATTTGATACGAATTTTCATATATCATTTCTGCATAACTGAAACTCGAAAAGCACTGAACCGCAATTAGCGATGTTACAATTATTTTTCTAAACTTGTTTTTTAAAGTTAATTTTTTCATATTACTCCTCACCTAAATCTAAATCATTCAAATTTCTCCCCTTTCTAAATTATACCCTATTAACAAGTTATTACAATTACATAGTGGTTACACTTCCACTACAAAAAAGCGGCACCATTATGGTGCCGCTGAAAAAATCTATGCTACTTTAGCAGGTTTTATCTTTTTGTATTTTATATGTTGATAAGCTATCATAAGTGCTATACCACCCGTCCCGATGATATCTGTCATCACGGTAGGATTTATTAGCATGAGTCCTGCAGCTATAAGAAGCAGGCGCTCCAACTTACTTGCCTTGCCATATACCCAGCCCGTCATCCCTGCGCTTATACCAAACATGCCCACCAGTGAAGTAGCCGTTATTCTAATTACTTCAATGAAATTGGTATCTATTAGTATCAGTGCCGGATTCATTACAAATATATAAGGTATTATAAAGGCCGCAATGGCGAGTTTTGTAGCCTGGACCCCGGTCTTAAAGGGGTTTCCTTTTGCTATAGCTGATCCCGCATATGCTGCAAGTGCAACAGGAGGAGTTATGTCAGCAAGTATTCCAAAGTAGAATGTAAATAAGTGGGCTGCCAGAGGAGGTACTCCAAGCTGCATTACTATTGGCGCTGCTATAGTCGATGTTATAAGGTAGTTAGCAGTTGTTGGCACTCCCATTCCAAGCACAAGAGATGTTATCATGGTAAAGAAAAGCGTAAGTGAAACCATTCCACCCGCCGCCGAAATCAGGCCTCCACCAAGTTTTAGTCCAAGCCCTGTAAGGGTTACTATCCCAACTATTATACCTGCAACCCCGCAGGCACATGCAACACTTATTATATTTCTTGCTCCATTTATGAGAGCATCAAAAAGATCTCTAAGTGGAACGTAAGTACTCTTTCTAAGATAAGGCGCTATAACAGCTGCCAAAATACCTCTGGTTGCAGCATATATAGGCGATCTGTCCATAGCAAGAAGCACTATTATCACAACTATCGGAAGTATAAGATGTCCTCTTTCTTTCAAAATAGGGCCAACTTTTGGAAGTTGGTCTTTTGGAATTCCTACAAGTCCAATTTTTTTTGCTTCCAGATGTATCATCATCCATATTCCAGTAAAATAAAGCAGAGCTGGAATTATAGCTGCCTTGGCAACTTCCAGATATGGAACTCCAACAGCCTCAGCTATAAGAAAGGCTGCCGCTCCCATAATAGGAGGCATTATCTGTCCCCCTGTAGATGCAGCTGCTTCAACCGCTGCAGCAAATTCAGGCTTGTATCCAAGTGATTTCATGAGTGGTATTGTAAAAGATCCTGTAGATACCGTATTGGAAACCGATGATCCTGATATGGTACCTTGAAGCGCTGAAGTAAGTACCGCAACTTTTGCAGGTCCTCCCGCAGCAAAACCGGCTACCGAGTTGGCAACATCTATAAAGAACTGTCCAATTCCGGTCTTCTCAAGGAATGCCCCAAAAAGTATGAACAGGAATATATAGGTAGCACAAGTTCCAAGCGGCAGTCCTATTATTCCCTCAGTAGTATAGAAGAGATGAGTCGCTATACGCTCAAGGCTGTAACCTCTATGGTTAAAAAATCCAGGTATATTTCTTCCAAAATATGCGTAGGAAATAAAAACCATTGCTATTATAACTATAGGCCATCCGACAACTCTTCGGCAGGCCTCCATAACAAGTATGGTTCCAATTACACCAACTATTACGTCAACTTGATTATATGATCCCGACCTCCCTATTATCGCTTCATAATTCATTATGTAGTAAGCGACTATACAGAAAAATGCCCCCGAAAATATATAATCCAAAAAAGCAATTTTCTTTCTGCTTCCTTTTGAGGTAGCAGGATAAAGCAGATATGCCAGAGTTATTACAAAACCAAGGTGTATCATTCTTTGAAGCTGAGCCGGAAAAGTTCCCATAAGTGCGGTGTATAACTGAAAAGCTGTAAAGCAAAACAGCATTACCGTAGTGATTTTTTTCCAGATTCCATCGAGTTTTCTGTATGCCGATTCCTTATCCAGTTTCGCTAGAAGCTCATCTTTGTCTATAACCTCATCATCTTGGACCAAGCCCTCTTCAACCTGAGAACTGCCAGTCAGATTTTCCCCGTCTTTTTTTCTTCCAAATTTCAAATTTGCACTTCCTTTCTTTTATGTCTTTATAATTTCATAGTAAGATGTTCTTTCAATCCTTATATTTATAGTCTTATAAGGCTGCAAATCATATAGTTTTACCCTGTTGTCTCCATATATGAAAACATGGTTGGCTATGCCTGCAGATGCATAGTTTACGCTTTGCATCCAGTTTTGCGCAAAATCTATCCTCAGCATATCTCCATCTTCTGTCATTTTCATATTTTCATCTATAGTATCCATCATCCCTGCACCGTAGTTTTCAAACCACCCACTTGTCAGATTGATTTTTTGTGTTTTCATATCCATATAATATCGTTCTCTTATAAGTCCTTTGTTTACTGAGTGCCTGAATACAATATCAAAATATTCGCCATTTCCAAGACTGAAACTCCCTATGAGACTACCTTGCGATGTCCTGAGATTTACTCTTTTTGTAGCTGGTATAAAAAGAAGCATCATGATAATCAATAAAACAGACAGGGCCCTGAGCCCCATCTGTATATTATATTTCATTACCCTACTCCAACCTCAGAATAGTATTTTGCTGCACCCGGATGTAATGCTACAGTTACTCCGTCTGTTGCTTGTTCAAGAAGAATTTCTTTACCTTTTGCATGTGACTGTCCAAGTGTATCAAGATTTTCATATAGTGCTTTTGTAAAGTTGTAAACTTCCGTTTCATTAAGATCTGCTCTGGATATTATTATAGCCCTTACCGCTATTGTATTTATATCTTCAGCCGTTCCATAAACATCTTTAGGAATTGTTATAGTTGTGTAGAATGGATAATCAGCTACAAGTTTGTCAGCCTCTGCTCCATCTATATTAAGAAGCTGTATTGGTCTTGTAACCGCAAGCTCAACAATAGCAGTATTTGGAACTCCAGCTGTTACAAAAAATGCATCAAGCTGATTGTCTTTAAATGCGTTTCCACTCTCTTTGAATGAAAGACGGCTTACCTTTATATCATCCACGCTCATTCCATATGCCTCAAGAACCTGAAGTGCATTTGCCTCAACTCCTGAACCTGCATCACCTATGGATACTCTCTTACCCTTAAGATCTGCTACTGTATTTATTCCACTGTCTGCTCCAACAACAAGCTGTACTATCTCAGGGTATATTGATGCAACAGTACTTACTCCCGTTATAGGTTCTCCTTCAAAAAGCTGTACCCCTTTGTCAGCATAGTCAAGTACGTCATTTTGAACTATTGCATAGTCCGCTTCACCCTTTGAAACAAGCATTATGTTTTCTTTTGATGCTCCTGTTGACTGAACAGTTATGTTAGTTCCCTCAACCGCGCCGTTTATTATAGTTGCCATAGCCCCACCAAGCGGGTAATAAGTACCAGATGTTCCACCTGTAGCAAAAATGTAGTTACCGTTGTTAGTCAGCTCTCCATCTGTAGCAGCTGTAGTATCTCCAGAACCACCACATCCTGCAAGTGACATCCCCATTACTAGAACTGTAAGTAAAGCAAATCCTGATTTTAGTTTTCTTTTCATTATAAATCTCCTCCCATGCATAATTTTAGCACTTTTCTCGCAATTAACAGTTTAATCCGAATATTGCGTCAAGCATTATAATATCCTGTTTCATATAAGATATCATAATTCTTCGCATTTTTCAATAGAAAATATCATATTTGAACCGCTTTGATTTGTGACATTAAAACTAAGCTCTGGTTCATTATTAGTCAAATTAACAGTGCGATCATCGTCATTTATAAAGATTTTTGTTCATTAAAAAAAGAGTTGCCAGATTGACATCTCTTTTTCTTAGCTAAGCCACCTTCTTCTCTTTAATGTTACAACAAAAGGCAGGCAGCAAAATCCCCCAGAATTATCCAAATCACTTTTCATTTTTGATATTTTCCGTCTTAAATATCTTGTATCCCTCATAATAATAGCTTGCGTCAATACCTTTCATATAAACTTCACGATCATTTATTTTATCAGTAAGGGCTGATTTTAGAAGAGCCTTGATTTCAACGTCCTTAATGGGGCTCCTTTCCATTGCAAGCAGATAATCCTCTTTATCTACATTGTTCCAATCAATGACTTTCTGCAATTCTTTTTTTAATATTGAGTCAAGCCATATTCTTGTGCTTCTACCGTTTCCTTCTCTAAATGGGTGAGCCACATTCATCTCAACATATTTTTCTATGATTTCGCCAAATGTCGATTGTGGCATTTTTCCGATATTATCAAGCGCAGGTTCAAGATACATAAGTGGTGCGAAACGAAAACTACCCTTTGCAATATTCACACTACGTATTTTTCCAGCAAAATCATAAATTTCATCAAATAGATACTTATGAATTTGAGATAATCCCTTGAATGTTCCAATTTCAAATGTATCCAAAAAGCCCATTTCAAACAGTTCAAGAGCTTTTTTCTTGCTGATTTTTTCCTCAATACGTGCAAGTTCTGCAGATTCAGTAATGCCCAATTTGTTTTCTAAAGCCATAAAATTCTCCTTTCACATTAGACAAACATCTTAATCCTCCATAAATCCACTCTATTTTATCAAAAATGGCACAGCCGCTTTACACGACTATGCCGATATTTTCTTTTATACTGTCAACAGTCTTTTTATTACGTCTCTCATTTTTCTGTATGAATTTTGAGTACTCATTACAGCCATAACAATAAGTGTAGATTTTGACACCTCATCAAAAGTGTATGAATATGCGTCATAAGCCAGATATTCCCCAAATTTCGAAACAACATCCTTGAGTTGGGCTTTCACATACTCATCAGATTTGGCCATTAATTCATTCATGACTTCTTCGTCTTCGTACTCAAGCGAATCATCATAACCCAGGATACTTATGCCAAGCTCGAGTCTAAGCGCTGCAGCATCATCTCTTTTTGTTGCGTTGCTTATATCTTCTCTCACACGGAGCAAGGTCAAAGATTCAATAGCTTTTGAAAGTTCTTCAGTGTCTAATACATCATTTCCTAAAAGTCTATACATTTTTTCACCGTTTCTTATCTGAACTGAGGAGGTATATTACCTTTTGGTCTCGCCGCCATATTTATCTTCATAGTTTCATACTTTATTATCTGATTAGATTTTTCTTCATAATATATGGCATATGAATTACCT
This sequence comes from Proteocatella sphenisci DSM 23131, assembly GCF_000423525.1. Classification (GTDB taxonomy): domain Bacteria; phylum Bacillota; class Clostridia; order Peptostreptococcales; family Filifactoraceae; genus Proteocatella; species Proteocatella sphenisci. The sequence goes on from NZ_AUID01000007.1 coordinate 23,507, forward strand.
ATCTTCATGTTCAGTTTCTGCCATGAATAAAGTTTCTTTGAGGATTTTCCAGTCTTTACTATAACTGTATACTTTCCTAATTTGAATCTGTTCTTTGGAGGCGTAATTGTAAGTACTTTGCCTTCAATTGCATATTTTTTCCTTTTATAAGAAAGATACATCCTTACAAGGAGTACACCAACACCTATAGCCATTATTCCAAAAGGAATCTTGAGCCATAAACTTTTGTAAAATATAGTTCCCACAACCAGCAGCACAAATCCTGCTACTATAGCCGCTATCTGCAGCATCGCTTTTCTTTTTTCAGTCACGTTTTTATACCACCTTAATTATATTATTAATAAAACGATTATACCAAATTATTTCAAATATTAACAGAACTATTTTTTTTTGCATTTGGTTAATTCAAAAATCTTGTACATGCTATCATTATCATTATAGCTGTACTTAATATAAAAGCTCCGTAATCCGACTTGGACATTGAAATTTCATTCATCCTTGTCTTGCCTTCTCCACCTCTATAGCATCTGGACTCCATAGCCATAGCGAGTTCATCAGCTCTTCTAAATGCACTTATGAAAAGTGGAACCAGGAGCGGAACAAGGCTTTTTGCTCTTTCAACAATATTTCTGCTCTCAAAATCAGCTCCCCTTGCCATCTGAGCCTTCATTATCTTGTCTGTTTCTTCAAGCAGAGTAGGAATAAATCTTAGTGCTATGGTCATCATCATTGCGATTTCATGAGCCGGAAGCCCGATTTTTTTGAAGGGATTCAAGAGCTTTTCTATTCCATCAGTCAATTCTATAGGAGAAGTAGTTAGCGTAAGAAGTGATGTTCCAACTATAAGAAGCACCAGTCTTATTATCATAAACATTCCCAGCCTTAACCCCTCATAAGTAATCTTTAAAAATCCAATCGACCACAAAATTTCTCCCTGAGTCAAAAGTGCATTTATGAAAAAAGTTATCAAAAGCAGAGGCCATAGTGGCTTTACCCCTTTTATAAGAAACTTACCAGGTACAGCGGAACTTTTTGACAGCAGCATAAGAAATGCCACTATAAATACAAATGGATAAAATTTGTTTATCATAAATATAGTTACCATAAATACAAATGTAAACATTATCTTTACCCTTGGGTCAAGCTTGTGTATTCTGGAATCTGTTGGGTAATATTGCCCAAGCGTTATATCCTTAAGCATTATTTTTACTCCTTATCAATCTCAAAATCTGTTCCTTTGCCTCTTTCATGGTTATTATATCAGGCTCAATATCATAACCCCTGCTTCTGAGTTCATTCATAAGTGTCACAACTTTAGGAACGCCAAGGCCTATCTCATCAAGTCTCTTTTCATGCCTGAAGACCTCTTTGGGTGTTCCCGTTAATTCTATTTTACCCCTGTTCATTACAATCAGAGTGTCTGCCATCCTCGACACATCTTCCATGGAATGTGAAACAAGTATTACTGTGGTCTTGTTTTTTGCATGTATTTCCTTGATCTGGTCCAGTATTTCATCTCTTCCATGAGGATCAAGTCCAGCTGTAGGTTCATCGAGTACCAAGACCTCAGGTTTCATAGCTATTACCCCAGCTATTGCCACTCTTCGTTTTTGCCCTCCAGAAAGTTCAAAAGGCGACTTGTCCTTTGAGCGTTCAAAATCCAGTCCCACCATATTCATGGCTTCTATGACTCTTTCTTCAACTTCAGATTCGCTAAGTCCCAGTTTTTCAGGACCAAATGCAATATCTTTATAGATAGTCTCTTCAAAAAGTTGATACTCCGGATACTGAAACACAAGTCCTACTTTTTTTCTTACGTCTACAAGCGATATCCCTTTTTTTGTTATATCCATACCATTTATGTTTATAGTGCCCCCACTGGGCTTTATCAGTCCGTTAAGATGTTGTATAAGAGTACTCTTTCCAGAGCCCGTGTGCCCTATGAGGCCCACAAAATCTCCATCTTTTATCTCTATGCTTACATCATCTATAGCTATACTCTCAAAAGGAGTACCTTCGTTGTATACGTATCTCAGATTATTTATAATAATTGACATAATTCTTCCACCATTTCTTCTACAGTAAGTATATCCTCTCTAAGCTTTATACCTTCAAGGCCCAGTTCATGTGCCAGTTCAGTCATCTGCGGTACATCCAGGCCAAGTGCATTTAGCTTTTCAACCTGAGCAAATATCTCTCTGGGTTTTCCCTGCATAGTGATTGTGCCCTCATCCATTACTATGACCCTGTCTGCATTTATAGCCTCATCCATAAAGTGAGTTATATGAATAATTGTCTTACCTTCTTCTTTATTGAGCTTTAAAACAGTATCCACAACTTCTTTTCTTCCGCTTGGGTCCAGCATAGCGGTAGGTTCATCAAATATTATGCAGTCAGGTCTCATTGCTATTATCCCTGCAATGGCAACTCTTTGCTTTTGGCCTCCCGAAAGATTGTGTGGCTGTTTCTTGGCAAATTCGGTCATATTTACAAGTGCAAGCGCTTCATCCACCCTCTGCCTTATTATGGATTTTTCTATACCCAGATTCTCAGGACCAAATGCAACATCTTCTTCTACAATAGTAGCCACTATCTGATTGTCCGGATTTTGAAATACCATTCCCGCTTTTTGCCTTATATCCCAGATAAGAGAATCATCTCTTGTATTCATCCCCTTGATGTATACATTTCCCTCAGTAGGGTAAAATATTCCGTTGAAGTGTTTTGCAAGCGTACTTTTACCAGAGCCATTGTGACCTATAATCACAACAAACTCCCCTTCTTCTATATTAAGCGAGACATTATTTACCGCATTTTTCGTAATTATTTCATCATCATATCTAAAAATCAGATTTTCAACCTTAACTATCTCCGACATACTTTCTCCTTTACACAAAATTTCATCCAAGTGTAAATACACCTATACATATTAACATAAATACTGATATTGCGAAATATTTTTAAATTATATTTATATTTTTTTCTTTAATTCTCACTCATTTATGATATAATTAAAACGTACATAATAAAACTAGAGGGCGGTGTCAAATTTTGCAAAGAAATCCATTTTTTACCAAGGAAAGAGCATCTTTTTATTTTGAAAAAATTGAATACTATTACAAAAATAAAGCATATGATCAGGCACTCTCTGAAATCGAAAACAATAAAGATCTTCTTGGAGCTGTCCTCAATGTAGGAAAACAACTTTCCCTCAATAAAATATATGCGGGCTCAATTGTGAATTTTATGCTCGACATATTCGAAGTTGACGGGAATACCGAACTTTTTGACGAAAATTTCATAAAATACAGAACCACGCTCGAGCTTCATACAGATCCTGAGGTATATGCCACTTTAAAATCCTACCACATAGAAAAAAACAAAAGCCCAGCTCTCGCTTCCAGAAAAGAGAGATTAAGCATCAAAGCAGAAGATACTATAGGCGAATACATAGATGCCGCTGCAAAAGCTCCATCAGCGCCAAAACAAAAAGACAACAAGTCAATATCTATTGAAGAAGATTTTCTTAATTCAATAGGCCAGCCTCTGATTGTCCCGTCTGAGCTCAAAGAAGCCGTAAGAGCTGAAGAAAAGAAGATATATGGCCCAAAGGACGACTTTGATAACACTACAGTCTACACTACCATACCAGCCAACAAAAGAGTAAGACCCCAAATAGAAAAAAAACCTCCAGAGACAGAAAAGTCAAAGATACCTTCTGGCAGTGAAAATCCTTCTCGAAAAACGAACTCGTCTTCATACGTAAGCAAGCATCAGGTAAGTAAATCAGGGGGAAGAGTGACAGAGCTCGAATTTTCAAATTCCGAAGAGCCCAAAAAGAGACCTCCTCAATCAGAAGGTGATCGACCACAGAAAAAAAACAACTCATCAAAATCGAAAGCAAAATCAAAATCGAGAAAAAAGAAAAAATCACCTATGCCTCTTATTTTGTCACTGCTTGCTGTAATAATTATCTCAGTATCCATATTTGCGGCATTTAAGACAGGTCTGTTTGATTCTCTTATGGACTCCATAAAAAAACCACAGTCTTCGCAAGAAGATCAAGGAGGAAGCATAGGTGTTCCACTTCCAGATGATACGCAGACAGATCCAGATGCTGCGGCTGATCCAGATGCTGCGGCTGATCCAGATACTGCGACTGATCCAGATGCTGCGACTGATCTCGAGTCCGAGCAAACCACTGGTGAAGAATATCTGCTTCCTTCAGATGTGCAATACCTTGCAGAAGAAGACCTCTCAGGAATGGACAAGGCTGAGATAAGATTTGTAATAAACGAAATGTATGCACGCAAAGGATGGCACTTTGATTTTGGAGGAGAATACTATGACTATTTCATGGAAAAATCATGGTACAAACCAGACAAAAACCTTTCCTCTCCATCCCAGGCAGCCTCTTCATTTTCAGAAATAGAAAATGTAAATCTTGCTACAATAGTAAAATACAGAGATTCCTTGAAATAATATAATCAAACCTATAGCAATCTTTAAAAACCCACAAGACTACTAACTAAAAGTTATTCGTAGCCTTGTGGGTTTTTACTTATGCTTGTTTTTATATTTTCAATTAATATACCAGTTTTTAACCTTGAAAAGCTTTCAACCTTACACCAGATTTACAAAGAGGCTTTGCTACCACATAAGCTATAGTGAAATCCACCATACTATGTATAAACGTCCCTATAAAAACAAGAAGTATAACAGATCTCAAGAATCCATTCTCATAAAATTTTTCCGAAACATTGCCTCCAAAATAGAATGTAGACACAACCACAAACTCTGCAAAAGCATGAAGCAAAGAAGTTACTACTGCAAAAGTTGCTGCTTTTGAAACAGAATTAAGATTGAATTTCGTCAGCCAAAGCGCCCCTGCAGTTGCAAAAACCACATGCGATAAGGCTCTCATTACAATTATTATAGGGAGCCCACTCATGAGAAATCCCAGGGTAGTCCCAATAGCCACAGCAAAAGCTACCAGTGGCGATATAAACATTGCAATATAGACAGGCACATGGCTGGCCAGGGTAAATGATGCAGGTTCCAGCACCACCTTGGGCATAAACATAGGAATTATAATTCCAGTAGCGCATAAAAGTCCTGCCAACACTACGCTTTCTGTACTTTTTGATCTTGTAGCCGTTCTCATATTAAGTCTCCTCGAATAAGTAATGTCAGGTGTCTTTACACCTGCATATACATATTACTCCCTATGAAGTGGCGTGTCAAGCCTAAATCTTTTCCTCCGTTAAAATCCCTTGTTTTTTCAGATCTGCAATTATTCTCTCATAGCACTCTTCATCCGGACATAGTATAGTATGAAAATGGACTCCATCAGTAAGCCCTGCAAGCGGAGACGAATTGCTCTCCCTGAGGTTTTTCAAAAATTCTTCGCAGTCATACCTTGAGGAAAGATTGAGATTTAGCTGTATCTGCCCATATACGCTGTGTTCAACTATTACATCAATAACGGTCGCCCCATTGTCAACAATTGTAAAGAGTTCCTCCTCAAGCCCTTCATTAAGATGCCTGCACATAATGACCTTTAGTATTCCTTCTTTTTTTTCCTGCATGATGTCTATTACATAACCTTTTGGAGTAGAGATCACGCGGTGGCCCGATGCTCTGAGCAGAGCAATGTCTGAAACTATAACCTGCCTGCTTACTCCAAATCTAACAGCCAGAGTTGATGCACTTACCGGATTCCCATTAAGAATTTCAAGTATCTCCGCCCTTCTTTTGTTAGCACTCATAAAAACTTCCTTTCCAATCCCTTTACTAAAAGCTCCCCCTACTTACTAAATCTCTCAAGACTTCCAAATACGTCGTAAATAACTTCAATAAGGGTCTTTTTCTCTACCACTCTTATATTCTCAAATTTAATTTTTCTCGAAAATGTTCCCGGCGCTATATAAACCCTCTCAAAACCCATCCTGTCAAGTTCTCTTATCCTCTGCTCTGTCGAAGGAACCTTTTTAAGTTCTCCAGTAAGACCCACGTCCGCAATAAAAACATAGGTTCCCGGCACTGGCTTTTCAGAAAAAGAAGAAACTATACTCATTAGTATAGCCAGGTTTATAGCATTTTCCTTTACCCTGAGTCCGCCTGTAGTCTTTATAACCACGTTTTTGTTAAGGAGATTAAATTTGGCCCTCTGTTCCAGTATGCTCACCAGTATATTTAGATGATCCCTTCTGAGCCCTTCCCCAATTCTGGAAGGATATGGCATGAATGAAGTCGACACCAGGCTTTCTATCTCAAGTATTATGGGCCTTGTTCCTTCCCTTACTACAGTCAGTGCAGACCCCGAAACACGGTCAGATTCAGATCTTATAGTCATGAAAAACTCAGATGGGTTGTCAATAGACACAAGCCCTTCTTCTGTCATCGAAAAAAATCCCATTTCTCCGGTGCCTCCAAAACGATTTTTGGTAGACTGGAGTTCTCTGAGCTGCTCTTCATTTTCTCCTTCAATAACCAGTACAGTGTCCACAAGATGCTCAAGCGATCTGAGCCCTGCCATCTCCTCGTTCTTGTTCATCTGGCCCACAAGTATTACAGCCCTTGGTCTCGAAGGATTTTTGGCAATCCTTACCATGGCGTTTGCACACTCCATAGTCTGAGTAGGCGAACCCGCCCTGGAAGGAAAGTGTTCTTCGAGGGTAAAAGTCTGGATACTGTCTATTATTATGAGGTCTGGATCTACTGCCCCTATATGACCCAGGACATTATTCATGCTGTTGTCAGGGACTACCCATATATTTTGATTTATATTTTTAAGTATCCTGTCAGCCCTGCTTTTTATCTGACTTTCACTCTCTTCACCCGTAGCATAAAGTACTTTATAACCCTTTGAAGCCAGGTCATCTGCCACCTGAAGCAGAAGCGTAGATTTTCCAGCTCCAGGTTTTGCAGTTATTATGCTTACTGAATCCTTAACTATGCCCCCACCCATAACTCTGTTAAATTCATTGAGGGAGCTGACTATCCTGTCACTGTTCCCGGTTTTTACATCCCTCAGCCTGAGAAGCGGATTTACAGAAGCAGCTGATGCCGATGCCAGCATGGAATTTGCTTTGGTTTTTGAAGTTTTTGCAACAGTCATCTCTTCAACAGTCCCAAATGAACCGCATTCCAGGCATTTTGCACTCCACTTGCTGCTTTCATTCATGCAGCTCATACATTTGTATATAGTCTTAGTTTTCATGGACCCTTTCCTTTTCAAAAATTCACTTTGAAAAACAACTGTAACATTTTTTTACATATTTCACACATATTTTTTATAGGTATTCTTTATTTTGTCATTATAATGAAGTTGTAGACATTGATTTAAGGTTTTCTCCCAAATACCTTACAATCAACCAGAACATATAGTAAAAAACCCCTTAATGACAAGCTGGTTCCCCGCCAGCTTGTTATCTTTTTTTATGTAAAAACAGAGCGGTTCTTTTTCTTTCGAATGACTCACTCTGTCTTTTATATCAAGCACTTTACTTGTCTTAATTGTTTTTCTTGCTCTCATAGAGAAATCTGTACTCTGGCTCTATTGGCTCTGCACTGTTTATAATAGCGCTTCCAAGACATATATCATTGTCATAAAGCACAGCCACCTGGCCTGGAGTTATAGCCTTTACAGGCTCATCAAATATTATCTTGATTTTCTTCTCTCCCATGTCATATACAGTAACTGGAATATCTTCTTGTCTGTATCTGAATTTGGCAGTGCATTTAAGTGGCATGATTGAGGGTTCATCCAGAGTCCAAAACATCTCATCAGCAATAAGACTCTTTGTAAAGAGTGATTTGTGGTTTTCTCCCTGAGCTACATACAATATATTTTTTTCAAGGTTTTTTCCACACACAAACCAGGGCTCTCCACTTCCGATTCCACCAATCCCAATTCCACGCCTTTGCCCATATGTGTAATGTATAAGTCCGTCGTGCTTTCCAATTTCTTTTCCTTCAACCGTCATTATAATTCCCGGCTTTGAAAGCAGGTATTTATCCAGGAATTCGTCAAAATCCCTCTCGCCTATAAAACAAACTCCTGTAGAGTCTTTTTTCTTTGCAGTTGCAAGGTCATGTTCGTCAGCTATTCTTCTTACCTCAGATTTAGGTAAATCTCCTATTGGAAACAGGACTTTTTCAAGCGCTTTTTGTCCAATTCTTGCAAGAAAATAGGTCTGATCTTTGTTTGAATCCACGCCTCTTTTAAGATAAAACTTGCCCGATTTCTCCTCTACTCTTGCATAGTGGCCCATAGCTATATAATCTGCATCCAGTTTGAGCGCATAATCTAAAAATGCATTAAATTTTATTTCCTGATTACACATTACATCAGGGTTTGGAGTTCTTCCCGCTCTGTATTCCTTAAGGAAATAACTAAATACCCTGTCCCAGTATTCCTTTTCAAAATTTACTGTATAATATGGAATTCCAAGCTGAGCCGCCACTCTTGCAACATCTTCATAATCTTCAGTCGCAGTACATATTCCCGTTTCATCTTCTTCATTCCAGTTTTTCATAAAAATACCTACTACATCATATCCCTGTTCTTTGAGTATGAGTGCAGCTACCGAAGAATCCACACCTCCACTCATTCCAAGCACAACTTTTTTCTTCATCTTTTACTCCTTTAGACAAACATATCCTTAATTTTATATATCTTATAAATCATAAATATGGCAAAAACTGCAACTACAGCCCCAAGAACTGAAAATAGGCCTGGTCCAGCTTTTACCCAGTTTATACCAGTAACCAGGGCCAGGGGAATTATAATTGCAGAAAGGTAAATCCCTGTTCTTCTCCTGTCTCTTATGCCTCTAAGTGCCCCAAAAACTGGTATAATAAGCATGGCTGACATCAATGGACCATATAGCCGAGGTGCTAGTGTAAGAAATAAAAGGCATAGCAAGACGAACATACGGTGAAACTCTATAAGTTTTCCCGACTCTTTTCTAAAATCAGCAAGAGAAGCTTTGAGCAGCCTTATATAGTGGTTTATTTCCTTATTTATCTTGTCACTTGATTTTTTTGCACTGAACTGACTCTTGAGCCACTCCCCTTTTTGCTTTAGTGCATCATATACAGCCATATTATCTTCTGGAATTTCAATATCCCTGTATATATGTCCCAGCTCCTTGAGCTGGACAATCATTTTTTCTCCATCAGAACTCTTTATATCATCTGATTTCTCTATCTTTTTTACAATATCATCGATCATTGTAAATACCTTTGTCGCCTTCATATTTTTCTCCCTCTCCTTAAATACCCTGATATTTAATTATACAACACATTAGCGGCTTTGTGAACACATTAGGACCCTGGTCAATAAAAAAAACGGACCATTTTTGAGTGGCCCGCTTTAATATCATATTTATTTTTATTTATTATTTTTACTGTCCACCACCTGCAAAATATTTAACTATAGGTGATATACATGCAGAATAAAGAACAAAAGCAACCAGTAATGGAGTAACCCATTTGATCATGAAGCTAAAGTATCCCTTTAATTTGAAAGGATATCCAGAAGATGCTACCTCATCAGTAATAGTCTTAGCTCCCCACTTCCAGCCTACGAAGTAACACATGAACAGTGCGCCAAGAGGCATAAGTGTATATTCTGCGATAAAGTCAAAAGAGTCAAGTATATCCATACCCATTATAGGCCTTACTCCAGAAAGCATTCCCTGGCTAAGTGCAACTGGTATTCCAAGTATAAATACTGCAAGACCCGCCATCATAGTAACATTTTTTCTTTTCATTTTCTTACTGTCTATAAAGTATGCACATATAACCTCAAGAAGTGATATAGATGAAGTTACAGCTGCAAAGAATACAAGTACAAAGAACAAGAATCCGAAGAAACTTCCCATAGGCATTGATGCAAATACTTCTTTAAGAGTTATGAACATAAGTCCAGGTCCTGCAGAAGGGTCAAGGCCAAATGCGAATACTGCAGGCATTATAGCGCATCCTGCAAGTATAGCTATAAGAGTATCCAGAATAGGTATTATAAGTGCACTTTTTTGAAGGTTTTCATCTTTTCCAAGATAACTTCCATAAGTAAGCATAGCTCCCATACCAAGAGAAAGCGAGAAAAACATCTGCGCAAGCGCCGTTCCTGCTACTGCAACTGTAGACTCAAAACTTGAGAATACTGAAAAGTCAGGTTTGAACATAAATTTAAGTCCTTCAACTGCTCCTGGAAGAGTAACACTTCTTATTATTATTACAATCAGCATGACAAAGAGCGCCGGCATCATTATCTTGCTGTATTTTTCGATACCTTTTTCAACTCCTGCCAGCACTATAAAGCATGATATACCAAGGAAGAGTGCGAACCACAGTATTGGTTCAGTAGTACCTGTGATGAATGCGACGAAATAATCAGCCCCCGCTACTCCACCAAAGCCAGCTCCAAACATTTCTCCAATAAATGTTATTGCATATTTAAGTACCCATCCTCCCAGTACACAGTAAAACGAAAGGATGACAAAGGCCGCAAACACTCCAAGCCCCCCGACAAATCCTGCTTTTTTATCGATAGACTTGTATGAACCCACCGCGTCCATCTTTGCCTTTCTACCAATAGCAAGCTCTCCCAGCATTATTATAAATCCTACCGTTACAACGAATATCAGATAAAGAAATAAAAATGCAAATCCTCCACCCTTACCCATTTTGTAGGGGAATCCCCATAGGTTTCCAAGCCCTACCGCCGAACCTACTGCAGCCATTATGAATCCAAAACTGCTTCCAAACTGACCCCTTTGTTTGTTTTCCATAGTAAACCTCCTGTTCAATTTTTTGAATGATGCTTGATAATAAACAAATAATTGCATTTAATCTTTACTTATTATATACATAATTACACAAATATGCAACAGAATTTTTTGACAATTCTCAAATTTCTCAATTTGACTCAAAAACAAAAGATCGGGATTAAATCCCGACCTTTATATAGTCACTATTATTCTTCATCTTTTATGAAACTCATAAGAAGCATTATGAGCATCCCCATAATTGTAATGATTACAGCTATATTATAAAGCCATGAAGGATTTTGATAATTTAAAACAAGAAGCAATACAAAAAATCCAACATTGGTATATTCTGAAAAAAACTCCCTGTATCTCTTTTTTTTCTTGGCTTTCTTTTTAAGCAGGAGTGAAATTATAGCTATTGCCAGTGGCAGTGCAGATACATTTCCATAACCCAGGAGATTCATAAGTAAAAATATAAGCCAGGGTATAAGCGAAACCATGAGCCAGAAAAATCTCGCTTCATCAACTGGTAGCTCACTTAGCACATCACTTTCATGCTCGGGATTTTCAGTATGGTGATCTCCTTTTATTTCTATATTGTCATAAGCTTCCACTACATTCATATTTCCTATGTGATAAAATATCATATTTTTATCTATCATATCAGGATCATAAACCAAAATGTCCGTAGATTTTTGCGCATCTTGCGGGACATATATTACCTTGTCATAGGTATTTATATTAAACATAAGATTTATTTCTTCCTGAGTTATATCTTCTTGAAAAATTTCTTCTTCCTCCAGCAAGCTCCGAAGAACCGTATGATGGGTCTCATGAACATTCACCAGACTTCCTTCGCTTAGTCTTTCTCTTATATATGGTTCTACGAGCACAAATGCAAGCTCATTTCTTTCTCCAAATATTTCTTTTATGACAAGAATTCTCTGTTTCATATATCCACCTCTATCTTCTAAATACTGAATGTACTAATTATATCATTATATTTGGTATTTAACAATTATTTAACCTCAAGCAGGTTTATTTTTATCCTATAATGTGATATTATTTGATGGTCGAAAAGATAAACCAGGAGGTGATTTTATGGATACTGCCACAATAGAGCAGGAAAAGAAAAAAGTATTAAGGCTTGCACTTTTTGCAGGTGAAATAATGTTATGCAACGGCGGGGAAACATACAGAGTTGAAGATACCATACTCAGAATATGTCACTCCAGAAATATATATCATGTGAGCGCCTTTGTCACGCCCACGGTAATAATAATAGCTGATGACCGCCACGACGGCTTTTCCTTTATGAAAAGCATTGACACCAGAGTTACCAATTTGCAAAGAGTGGCCATGGTTAATAATTTTTCAAGAGAATTTGTTAATAATGACATAGGCCTTGATGAGGCAATAGTAGAGCTCGAATCTATATTGAAAAGATCAGAATACCCCGATTCCTTCAGGGTCGTCTTATGCGGTATAGCTTCATCCATGTTTACAGGAATGCTTGGAGGATCACCCTCAGACCTTGTCTGCGCTCTTGTAATATCCATTATTGCTACCGTTACATCCATGAAGATGTACGATCTGGACAACAACTCCTTTCTTTCAAATGCTGTAAGCGGAGTAATCATATCAATCCTTGCAATACTCAGCCTCAAAAGTGGAATAGGCCACAACATGGACATGATAATAGTTGGATCCATAATGCCGCTTCTTCCGGGAGTTTCATTCACCAACGGCCTGAGGGACTTTATTGCAGGTGACCTTATTTCAGGTATGTCCAAGGTATTTGAAGCCGCGGTGCTTGCAGTAGCCATTGCCATATCAGCAGGTTCAGTCCTAAGTATATATATCAAGTATGGAGGTGTTATCTAATGCCTATGATAGCCCATTTCACATACTCACTCCTTGCCACTATAGGCTACGCAATATTTTTCCACCTTCCAAAAAAACTCCTGATTTATGCCGGCCTCACCGGAGCTATTGGCTGGATGGTAAACGTAGCACTGACCCAGGCAGAAGCCAGCATAGCATTTTCCAACCTTGCCGCTGCTATAGCCGTAGCCATGATGAGCGAGATTTTTTCCAGGATAAGCAAAAATCCTGTGACCATGTTTGTTATACCAGGTATACTTCCTATAACTCCTGGTTACTCACTTTACATGACTATGTATTATTTCACTCAGAATCAGATAGAAAATGCTCTGGCCAAAGGACTTCAGACCCTTGCAGTAGCTGGTGCAATAGCAATAGGTATCATGCTTGTTTCATCATTTGGAAAAATTTCAAGAAACATCATTGCAAGAAGACTCAAAAAAGACAGACACGATGTTTAATATATATAAAAAGCTGAGACCCTTGAAAATTGAGGTCTCAGCTTTTTATATATATTAATATTTTATTTTTCAATTAATTTTTCATCTTTGCAAATATCATTCTTCCGGCAGCTGTCTGGAGCACCGTAGTCACGACTACAGTAAACTGCTGTCCTATAAGTTTTTTTGCATTTTCAACTACTATCATAGTTCCATCATCCAGATATGCAACTCCCTGGTTATGTTCCTTACCTTCTTTTATAATCACTACAAACATTTCTTCACCAGGAATTACAACAGTCTTTACTGCATTGGCAAGTTCGTTTATATTAAGTACTTTAACCCCTTGAAACTGAGCTACCTTGTTTAGATTAAAGTCATTGGTAAGGACCTTTCCGTTAACAGTCTGGGCCAGTTTGAGCAGCTTCATGTCCACTTCTGTAATATCTTCAAAGTCCATATCCGATATTTCAAAATCCAGTTTTAGCTCTTCTTGCATAATATTCAAGATATCGAGTCCTCTTCTTCCCTTAATCCTCTTAAGATCATCTGCAGAATCTGCTATATGACGAAGCTCTTCAAGTACAAAAGTCGGAACAATAAATTTTCCTTCGATAAATCCAGTCTTTGCAATATCTGCAATACGTCCATCTATTATGACACTGGTGTCTAGTACTTTAGGCACACCTGAAATAACTTTTCTACTTCCTTTTTCTTTGTGCTGACTAAGTTTTAAGTTGACTGCAATACTGTGGATTTCTTCTTTTCTTCTGGTCGAAAGTCTGTATCCAAGAAATGCGAGAAAAATGTATACCACAGCCGAAATAGCTGAACCAATTACAGGTATCTGAGTTACAAAACTACTTATAAAATATGCAACAATAAGTCCAATTATAATTCCTCCAAGAGAAACCAGCATGTCAAAGGTCCCCACCGATGCCGATTCTTTCTCAATCTTTAATATTATCTTCTGTCCCACCTTGATAAAATATGGCGTCAGTAAAAAAAACAGCATCCCCATGCCCAGTGTCAAAGCTGTAAACACTGCAACTTCAACTAATTTAGACACATTATAAAGCCTGTCTATTATTACATTCACATAAAGATAGGTCGCAAAACCCGTGGTTATACCTACAAATGTAAAAATAGCTCTTAATAATCTTTTCACCATAATTATTACTACCTCCTTTCCCCTTGTTTTTTTATGATACATATCTATTATATTCTTTTTTTGCTGACAATACAATTTAAGATTTGGTTACAATTTTTTTTACAGATTTAATTTCATATCCCCTGGTCTTATCCATCCCCATCTTCTAAGTACTGACGCAACAATAAGCGATATTGCAGCCGGAAGTATGAAATGAAGCAATGCCATAGCCATATATACCTCAGATCGGCCGCCCATGGCACTCACAGTTCCAATCTGACCAACCAGTCCACAGGTTCCCATCCCCCCACCTATAGGTATATTTTCCATCTTAAAAACAATAGTGGAAAGTGGCCCAAGTATGGCTGATGCTACAATTGAGGGTATCCATATCCTGGGATTTTTTATTATATTGGGCATCTGAAGCATGGATGTCCCAATTCCTTGCGCCATCAATCCTCCAAACCCGTTCTCCTTGTAGCTTATAACAGCAAAACCTATCATATTTGCACAGCATCCTACCGTAGCTGCCCCCGCCGCAAGACCCCCAAGGCCCAGCATCATACATATTGCAGCGCTGCTTATAGGCAGGGTAAGAGTCATCCCAACGACAACCGCCACAATGACGCCCATCAAAAACGGCTGCATCTGTGTGGCATTAATTATGATTGCGCCCAGACCTGTCATGAAAGCAGACACATAGGGCCCTACAAACTGAGCCGTAATTACCCCAACGAGTATAGTGACAGCAGGAGTTACTATAATATCAATACTGGTTTCTTTGGAAACAAGCTTACCCAGCTCTACCGCTATGAGAGTAGAGCAGTAGACCCCTACAGGTCCTCCAAGCTCATTTGCAGCCAGACCTACTATTGCAGTTGAAAAAAGCACCAAAGGCGGCGCCTGAAGACCATAGGCTATAGCCGCAGCAATAGCCGGCCCCGTTGCAGTTCTTGCAAGAGGAGCTATCACATCAGTAAAGAGACCTATGCCCAGCTTCTGCCCTATAGAATTAAATATAGTTCCAATCAAAAGCGAAGCAAAGAGTCCGAGCGCCATACTTCCAAGGGCGTCTGTAAGGTAGCGTTTAAATGAAATCTCAATATTTTTTCTTTTCAAAAATCCATTTTTCATAATATGACCTCGCAAAGTAAAAAACGTATAAACTTGATATTCAAGATTATACGTCTAAATTTCAAAGATAAGCTTTATTCGTCCTTGTGAGTATGTGCTTCATTAAGCATATAAGAAAGTACAAATAAACTGTCACTCAAATGAGCATTTTCTACTATTATTCTTGATGGGATATCCAGATCTATGGGAGCAAAATTCCAGATTCCTTCGATTTTAGTTTTTGCAAGTTTGTCTGCTATTGCCTGTGCATGCTCCCTTGGTGTACATATAACCGCAATCTTAATGGAATTTTTTTCAATATACTCTTCCAGCTCTTCTACATCATAAATCTGTAGTTCTCTCATCCTAAGCCCTATGAGCTTTGGATTTGCATCAAAAAGAGCTTTTACCGCAAAGCCTTTTTTCTGGAACCATGGATAATTTGCAAGTGCCTGCCCCATATTTCCAGCTCCAATTACAACAGCGCTGTACTCGTGGTCCAGTCCAAGTATTTTTCCAATCTCATCATAAAGTTCTTCAACGTTATAACCATAACCCTGTTGACCAAACCCGCCAAAATTGTTGAGGTCCTGCCTGATCTGAGAAGCTGTAAAGCCAATAATCTCACTCAGTTCCTTGGAAGATATTCTATATATCTCCTTGTCTATCAAGTCTTTTAAATACCTATGATACTTTGGTAATCTTCTTATTACCGCCATAGAAATGTCTCTGTCTGATTTGCTCAATTAATCCACCTCGTCCTATTTTATTCTGTTATTTTAACCCTATAATATTTAATTAAACCAAATTTTAACAAAAATGTCAAATAATATACAGAATTTCTTCGACATAATATGATATAATCTATATTGAAAGCGCAAATATACCTAAAAATTTACACAAATAATAAGTGATGGAGAAAATAATGATTACACTCTCAATAAATAATATAACCAAATCTTATGGTATTGAAACAATTATAAAAGATATTTCTTTCGCAATAAACGAAGGAGAAAAAATAGGCCTTGTCGGGTCCAACGGGGCAGGAAAAACCACCCTTTTTAAAATCATATCCGGAAAGCTGGAAAAAGATTCTGGACAGATTTTCCTTGGTAAAGATATAACAATCGGCTACCTGGAACAAAATGTAAAAACCGAATCAGAAAACAACCTTCTAGACGAAGCTCTCCTTTGCTTCGAAGACGTAATAAAGCTTGAAAATGAGATACGTGAATTAGAACACAGTATTTCAGCATCTGCCCATGACAAAAAACTGGATTCTCTTATGAACGAATATTCCAGAAAAACCGAGCTATTCACAAATATGAATGGTTATTCCTACAATTCCGAGGCAAGAGGCATCCTTAAAGGACTTGGATTTTCTGAATCAGACTTTGAAAAATCAGTTAAACTACTTTCCGGCGGGGAGCAGACCAGGCTCATGCTTTCAAAACTCCTGCTCAAAAAACCAGATGTCCTTCTCCTTGATGAACCAACCAACCACCTCGATACAATAGCTGTGGAATGGCTGGAGACATATTTGAAGCAATATAAGGGCAATGTGGTAGTAATTTCCCACGACCGTTACTTCCTGGATAAGATAGTTGACAATATATTCGAAATCCACAATAAAATCCTTACACACTACAGCGGAAACTATAGCGATTACCTGGAAAAAAGAGAAACTGCCCTGCAACTCATGGAAAAAGAATATAGAGAAAACCAGGACGAAATCAAAAGACAAAAAGATATAATAACCCAGCTCAAAGCCTTTGGAAGAGAAAAACAGGTAAAGAGGGCCAGGAGCCGTGAAAAACTCCTCGACAAGATGGAAGTTGTAGACAAGCCTGATTTTGCAAAGAAAAAAGCATCTATAACTTTCAGTCCCTCTATCACAAGTGGTCATGAAGTTATGAAAGCCGAGTCTTTGTGCAAAACATTTGACGACAGAACCCTGTTTTCAGGCCTAGATGTAGAGATATTCAGGAACGAAAAGGTTGGCCTTCTTGGACCAAACGGAATAGGAAAAACCACTCTTTTCAATATACTTCTTGGAAAAGACAAAAATTATGAAGGCCAAATTAAATACGGAACCAATGTTCACCCAGTATACTTTGACCAGACAAGAAAAGACCTGGATCAGACCAAGACTATAATAGATGAAGTCTGGAATGAATATCCTTCAATTAACGAAACAAAAATAAGGAGCATGCTTGCAGCCTTCCTTTTCACAGGAGACGATATCTACAAAAAGATTTCTTCACTCAGCGGAGGAGAGCAGTCAAGAATATCGCTTTTAAAGCTCATGCTCTCAAAAGCCAATTTTCTCTTCCTTGACGAGCCGACTAACCATTTAGATATAGAATCAAAGGAAGTCCTCGAAAACGCCCTCAATGTATACGAAGGCACCGTATTTTTCATATCCCATGATCGTTACTTCATAAACAAACTCGCAGACAAAGTTTTAGTGCTTTCTGAAAACGGCATACGCGAATTCCTCGGAAATTATGATTATTACCAGGAAAAACTCCAGCACGAAAAAGAAGACAAGGAGAGGGCTCAAAACGAAGCAGACCAGACCGGCACTACCAAAACCCAGATAAAGGCCCAGCAGAAAAAAGACCGCGATAAAGAAAAAGAAGTAAGAAAACTCAAAAACACTATCACACAGATCGAAGAAACCATAACAGATCTGGAATCTAAAATAGAAGAATGCGACCAAAAGCTCTGCCTGGAGGAAATATATTCCAATCCCGAAATGGCAAAAAAAGTCACAGAAGACAAGGCAAATCTGGAAAATATCCTTGCTCAAACATTTGAAAAATGGGAAGCGCTCCATTTTATGCTCGAAGAATAAGAAGCTTCATTATAACTTTTCTCTATCTCGCTTATAATTATTTTCGATTAGAAAGCATTTTAAGGCGATGATATAATGAAAGTATGAAAAAACAATATAAACTAATAATATTTGCTGTGATCATAGTAATGATTGCAGCCTGCGACCACCACTTTGAGTGGTCTTCATACCTGGGCAATGCAAATAACCTGGCTTTTTTAAGCACGCTGGTAAAAGAAAACCCGATTCTTGCCCTTGTAAGCTACACTGCATTTACAGTAGTAGGGTCAGTGGTATTCGCTCTTCCTGGAGTAACCTTTGCAGTGGTGGCCGGGATAATGTTGGGTCCATGGCTTGGTATAATTGCCTGTTTGTTTGCCACCACTCTTGGGGCATGCATAGCCTTTCTTGCCAGCAGGTTCTTTCTTAAAGACAGTATAAAGCCTCTACTTGAAAAAAATAAGCTGCTACAAAAGCTCCTCTTTTCAGACAACGAAAAAAACAGCCTGGTCATCCTCATGATAACAAGGATGGTTCCGCTGTTTCCCTATAATATTCAAAATTTTGCTTACGGAATAACAGGCATAGGATTTTGGGAATATACTATATATACCTTCATATTCATGTTTCCAGGAGTATCTTTTTTTACTATAGGAGCCGCCGGGCTTACAGCTGGACAAGACAGCTGGAAATACTATCTGACAGCCGCTGTCCTAGCCGTAATCGTTACTATAGCTGGCATACTCATTAAAAATAAATACCTTAATCCTGAATATGAGGAAGTTTCATGACAAATCTTATACGGTTTGCCCATGAAGGCTTCTTCTTTTTTTTGAGAAAAAGTTCTGATACGTACATTCCCTGACACCCTCCCATTCCAAAAGAATGCACACACGAAGCGCAGTAGCTGACAACCTTAGGAGAAGTGCACTGAGATACCCTCTTTTCAAGTATCCTCATCCCTTTTTCAGGATTAAGGGCCATGGTCATATTCATTTTTCCACAGCAGAGGGTGTTTTTTTTGTTATTTTCAAATTCCAGGACATTTATTCCAAGCTTGTTCATTATGCTTCTTACCGCTTCGTGATCCAAAACATTATGCCTCGCTGTGCAAGGATCATGAATCATCATGTGGTCCCCAGCGTATATATTTTTTTTGTTTTGCGGAAAGTATTCATCTATTAAAGGCCATATAGAAACTACGTCCATTCCCCCATCTCCAAGAGTCTTGAAGCAATTAGGACACGCCGTATATATCTTAGCCTTATGATTTTTTTTTATCTTTTCAGTTCTTTTCGAAAGTTTTTTTCCCTCCCATATATGTTTGGAAGGTTTTCCACAGCAAAATCCGGATATTCCCATCTGCGGATCCATTTTAAGAAGTATATCATAGAGCTCTATGACCGCATCATAACCAAGGCTCATAAGCGAACATCCCGGGAAAAAGATATTTTCTTCATTTTGCTCTCCATCTCCTCGCATTGCATCCAACCTTGTTTTAGATATTTTTTTAGCAAATACAGGGCTAAAACTAATCAATTGATGGTTTTCTACAATAAGCTGGTTTTTATATTTCTTAAATTTATCTTTCATTCCCTAGCCTTTCTTTAAATTTCCACCCAGGTTCTTTATGTAGGCAGTGAGTATTACCGTAGCACTGTAATCATATACAGCCATTATAAGCACAAACATGGGAAGAATAATTATAGCACTGCTGGCATAGATAAACTTGCTCCCTGCAATTGCAGCTGCAAGCGAAATTATAAAAAAATATACCGCTTTAGTGATAACTTCTTTTTTTATTTCTCCCGATTTCTCGATATAGTATTTTACGACAGTGTAAAGCCCAAGTACAAATATATATCCCAGGGCATTGAGCTTATTTGGCATAAGCACCGCCCCCATCATAGCCGAAGATATATAAAAAACTATACCGTTTTTTATCCCCTTCTCAATTATGACTATGCCTATTATTACACTGGCAAGCCCTAGGAATATAGTCTCATTAAAAGACATTATCCCCGCAAAATAAAGCAGTATCTGATTTATTGCGAGCATAATTCCCATAAAAGCTATATCCGAGCTCCTGGTATTTGCGTCCCTTTTTATAAACATGATATAAGATCACATCCTACGCATTCACAGCAAGAATCCATGCACCACAGCTGGCAGCACAAGTTCCCCAAATTTCCTCCAGAATTATACTGTCTGTAGGTGTTTTGATAATTTTGGCTCTGATTTTGAAGAGAATAATATGCATTTACATACTCTGTATTTCCCGGATCCATCTCTACTGCCATTGCCATATCCTTAAGCGCAAGTCCCGAATTTCCAAATCTGCTGTATACCACTCCTGAAAGAAAATACCACTCAGCAGTCTTCAGGGCAATTGAATCAAGAGATTTTCTTGCGTTTCTTATATCATTTCTTGCTATGAGAGTCCTTATCCCAACGTAACTGTAGCCTCCGCTCCCAGACGATGAAGCGCCAGAACCAGAATTATATCCTCCAGAATTAGAATTTCTCGAGTTTCTTGTATTAAATCCCGATCTGGCTTCTTCTTCATTCATTATCTGGTCATATGCCGATTGAACTTCCTTAAATTTTTCCTCTGCAAGATCGGCAAGCGGATTGTCCGAATGAACATCTGGATGGTATTTCTTCGCCAAATCTCTATATGCCTTCTTTATTTCGTCTTTTGATGCTGTTTTGGGTATACCTAATACCTCGTATGGATCTCTAGTTACCATTAAAAATATCCTCCTCGTCACACATTTCATTCATTGCCTTATTAAGTCTTTGTACTATTCCAGAATACACTATATTATCAATTATCCCCTTATTCCTGAGGAGTGGTAATTTATCGAGTTCTTCACTCAGGCAGGAAAGCAGGAAAAACAGCTGCTGTTTTATCTCTTCCTTAAAGTCATCATCTTTAAAATCATCATCTGCAAGCCTGTCTGAAAACGGATTGTAGCTGCCTTTTTTGATGTCTTCTTCAAGATCTTCAAATGCATCAAGTATATATATATATTTGCCAGTATAAAAACCCGCCTGATACATATTTTTGCTGAATACATCCTTTTTATAGTCAAAGAGCTCTGCCATTATATATCCAAATATATTTGCCATCTCTTCCACGTCATTGCTCTTGCTTTTTTCAAGTTTAAAAAGTTCTTCCAGATTTTCTCTTACAGCTTTCTCCTTGTCAGGATAAGCTTTTTTAGCTTTTTCAAATGCCCCTTTAAGGAGTGACATGAGTGCTCTTGCTTTTACAGAGTTTTCATCTTCTACGTCGTCTTTGAGCTTGTAGTAGGTCAGTATTATATTCATCGCACTGCAGTAACTCGATATTTCGTTAGTTATAACCGCTTCTTTTTTGTGGGGATGTGATATGCAGCGCATCATTTTTCCATGATCTTCTGGTTCATAGAGCGAGGTCAGAAGTATCTGAAGAAAAGTAGTGTCAAAATTGAGCGAAAGTCTGCTTAGATTTCCATATTCTTTTTTCAGCGTCATACATATGCCGCAGTAATATCCTTTGTAGGTCAGGATTTCTCTATGCTTCAGCTCCATTTTGTTGGTTCTTACATATCCAAACATAAAATCTCCTGTCATAAAATCACAGAAAAAGACAGATTTCTCTGCCTTTCCCCTTATATCACGTCCTAGTATTTCTTCTTGTATGAGTTGTGGCTCATGTATTTAAGCGAATTCAGGGCTTCTCCCGTTCCTCTTGCAACACATGATACTGTATCTTCTGCTACATATGCTTCGATTCCAGTCCTCTTTTGTATAAGTTTATCCAGACCCCAAAGCAGAGATCCTCCACCAGTCATAAGAATTCCCTTGTCGCTTATGTCAGCAGAAAGCTCAGGAGGTGTTTTTTCCAGAACCGAGTGCACCGCATCAGCGATTTGAACAACACATTCTTTGAGCGCAGAAAGCATCTCAGTAGAGCTTATCTCTCTAAGCTCAGGAAGTCCAGTCACAAGGTTTCTTCCTCTTATCTCCATAAACACTTCTTCTTCTCTTGGATATGCAGTTCCTATGGTTTTTTTGATTTCTTCTGCTGTTCTCTCTCCGATAAGCATTGAGTGATTTTTTCTCATATATCTTGTTATAGCTTCATCAAAAGTGTCTCCCGCTACTTTTATTGAAGTGCTTTCTACTATACCACCCAGTGATATTACTGCTATATCAGTAGTTCCACCACCAACATCTACCACCATGCATCCGTTTGGCTTAGAAATCTCTATTCCAGCTCCAATTGCTGCTGCTATAGGTTCTTCTATAAGAAATACCTCTCTTGCTCCAGCTTCCATAGTAGCATCTATTACTGCTCTTTTTTCAACTTCAGTAACCCCTGATGGCACACATACCATCACTTTTGGCTTGAAAAACTTGAACATGCTCACTCCGCCAGTTACCTTCTCGATAAAGTACTTGAGCATTTTTTCAGTTACCTGATAGTCAGATATAACCCCTTCTCTCAAAGGTCTTATGGCTATTATGCTTCCTGGTGTTCTTCCTATCATCAACCTTGCTTCTTCTCCTACTGCAAGTACATTGCCAGTAGTAGTATCTATAGCTACAACAGATGGCTCATTCATAACGATGCCCTTGTTTTTTACATATACAAGCACCGATGCGGTCCCTAAATCAATACCTATTTCAGGTGTCATTCTTTACCTCCTAAATAATGGTTCTAAATAATCATTTTTTAAATTAAACACTTTCCTCAACTTTGCAAATCTCCGCTCCAAGTCTGGATAGTTTACCTACAAGGTCAACATATCCTCTTTCTATATGATATATGTTTTTTACAATAGTTTCACCTTCAGCTACAAGTCCGCTTATTACAAGGGCTGCCCCCGCTCTAAGATCTGTCGCCATAACCTCAGAACCCGTAAGTTTGTCTCTGCCTTCTACGATTGCAGACTTGCCGTTTATCTCTATGTTAGCGCCCATTCTGATTAGCTCTGGCACATTCATAAACCTGTTCTCAAACACAGTTTCAGTAATAGTAGATTTGCCTTCTGCCATACACAGCATAGCCATAAACTGCGACTGCATATCAGTTGGAAATCCAGGATGAGGAAGCGTTTTGATATTTGTAGGCATTATTTTATCAGTGCCTATTACCCTTACCCCATTTTCATGCTCTTCTACTGTGCATCCAACCTCAATAAGCTTTGCAACTACCGGTTTTATATGGTCAATTATAACGTTGTCCACAAAAACATCACCCTTTGTCATTGCAGCAGCGACCATATATGTCCCCGCCTCTATTCGATCCGGTATAACCGTATGTTCTACAGCTTCGAGTTTTTCAACTCCGGTTATTTTTATAGTGTTAGTTCCAGCACCTCTTACCTTTGCTCCCATCTTGTTTAGGAAGTTGGCAAGATCAACTATCTCTGGCTCTTCAGCCGCATTTTCTATAGTAGTTATGCCTTCAGCTCTTACAGCTGCCATCATTATGTTCTCAGTAGCTCCCACAGAAGGAAAGTCCAGATATATCTTGCTTCCTGAAAGTTTTTCCGCATGGGCTTCTACATATCCATGATCTGAAACAATCTCAGCTCCCATAGCTCTGAAACCCTTTAGGTGAAGGTCTATAGGTCTTGTTCCTATAGCGCATCCTCCAGGCATGGAAATTTTCGCGGTATTGAATCTGGAAAGAAGCGATCCCATAACCAGAAAAGATGCTCTCATCTTGTTCACAAGGTTATAAGGAGCCTCAGTATCTTTTATCTCCCTGGCATCAACTATAAGTGTTTCTCCATCATACTCAACCTTTGCACCCAGGTATCTCAAGAGATCCGACATCACACTGACATCTCGAAGATCAGGTACACTTTTTATAACAGACACTCCATCTACGAGCAGTGTCGCTGCAATTATTGGAAGTACGGCATTCTTTGAACCGCTTATTCTTACTGTTCCTCTAAGAGGCTTGCTCTCTTTCACAACTATATATGCCACGAATTTCATCCTTTCAAATTCGAATATTCTTATCTAAAATCGTTCCTTTTTTGCTAAAGTAAAATTATACCTGCAGTTATATATTATATCATATTATTATTAATATTAAAATGATTTTTTATACAATATCTACAGCCCTCTGCTTCTCTATCCTTGCGTCCAGATATCTGACCAAAAGTATGCTGATTATTTTAAACATGGGTACTGCAAACAGCATGCCCAGCATTCCAAAAAATCCGCCACCGATAAGAATAGACAGTATTATATAAAATGGTGAAATCCCCACCTTATCTCCAAGTATCTTGGGTCCAATTATATTTCCGTCCACCTGCTGAAGCACCAGTATAAAGATTGCCACCCAAAGCGCCTTGACCGGACTTATAAAAAGAGTTATAAGTACAGCTGGTATAGCGCCTATAAAGGGTCCAAAATAAGGAATCATATTGGTTACGCCCACTATGGTACTTAGGAGAATTGCATAGGGAGCATTTAGGAGCTTTAGTCCCGCTAAACAGATAATTCCAATTATAAAGGAATCTATGGTTTTTCCAATGAAAAAGTTAGAAAAAACCTTGTTGCAAAGCTCAAAAAAATCCATAACTTTAGAAAATCTTTTCTGGCCTGCCATAGCAAGTATAAGTTTTCTGGTTGCAAGAGCAAATGTTTCCTTTTCAGCAAGGACATAAGCCGAAACAATTATACCCACAATAAATTTAAGCAGTCCAGAAGTAATTCCTATGACCTTTGTAAGGAGCCCATTTATGGTAAGGTTTAGAAACTCCAGGAGCATGGCAGATATCTCTGATATATTAGACTGAATATACTCCTGAAGGTTAAGACGTTCCACAAGCGAAAGTTTGAGCAGTGTGGTGTTAAACCAGAGCTGGAGATTCTGTATATAATCTGGAAGTTTTTCTATTATATCAAAAAGATTTCTCAGTATTATCGGTGTTACAATAATTATAAAGAGAGTTATAACCCCAAAGAACAAGAGATAGCATATAGCCATGGAAAGTGCGCGATGCATCTTGAATTTCTTCTCCAGTTTGACCATGAGCGGATTTAGCACATAAGCTATGGCAAAACCCCAGAAAAATGGGATCAGTATACTTATAAGATGTTTAAAATTATTAAATACCCACTGGTAGTTTTCAACGCCCTTATAAATAATTATTATCACCAGTGCCAGAACAATCCAGTTTAAATTCTTCTTTATCCTGCTAACCACGCCGCCTCCTGTAGAATGTCACATATCACATTCGAGCTATTATAATAATATACAATTAATTTTCTTTTTCCATTTCTTCCAGCTTTAGAGCCGCTTCAACCATTATAGCACATTCAATTCGTTTTTTCTGCATATCGCATCCCTGCCTGTAGGGCTTCATTACAGTCCCGTTAAAGTTGTATGCATTTGCATGACATCCGCCAGAGCAGTAGAATTTGGCCCAGCAAGTCTTGCAGTCTTCTTTGGTCTCCACATTACATGCGCTGAACTGATCAGTAATTTGTACAGGAAAATCTATCTTTTCATCAAAAAGATTTGCCATTTTAAAATCTTCATTTCCAACAAACTGGTGACAAGGATATATGTCTCCATCAGGGGTTATGGCAAGGTACTCAAGTGCAGCCCCGCACCCAGAGATACGTTTTATAGCGCAAGGGCCTCCACTAAGGTCTATCATATAGTGGAAAAACTTGAAATTTTTGTCTGTCTTTCTGATTTCCAGATAATCTTTTGCAAATCTGTCGTATTCAGCATTAACTTTTTCAATATCTTCCGGTTTCAGAGCATACTCATTGTCATTATGATCCACAACCGGCTCCATAGAGGTCAGTTCAAATCCCATATCCCTAAAGTGAAGTACATCTTTTCCAAAATCCATGTTGTGCCTTGTAAAAGTTCCCCTTATATAGTAAAATTTATCATTTGACCTCTGACTTATGAGCTTTTGAAACTTGGGAACTATGAGGTCATAGCTTCCTTTATCGTTCAAAGTAAGCCTCATATTATCATTGATTTCTTTTCTTCCGTCCAGGCTCAGCACTACATTATGCATATATTTATTTATATATTCTATTTTTTCATCATCCAAAAGTACGCCGTTTGTAGTTATGGTAAATCTGAAATTCTTTCCATTTTCTTCGGCCTTGGAATTTCCATATTCTACAAGCTGCTTAACTACTTCAAAATTAAGAAGGGGTTCTCCTCCAAAAAAATCCACCTCCAGATTTCTCCTGTTTCCAGAATTGGCAATAAGGTAATCCAGCGCTTTTTGGCCCACTTCAAAACTCATAAGGCCTTTAGGTCCATTAAAATCTCCCTGGCCTGCAAAACAGTACTTGCACTTGAGGTTGCAGTCATGGGCCATATGAAGACACATAGCTTTCACTACAGGTTTTCTTGAAAGAAATAAATCCGTGTTCGGAAATATATCATCACTATAAAAAACTCCGGCTTTTTCAAGCTCTTTTAGTTCTTCAAATGCAGTCTTTATATCTTCTGATTTATAATTATTTAAAAGCCCTTCAAGTGCAGCTTTTTCTCCCAATTCATAATAGTCGAGCACATCATATGCTATGTCATCTACAAGATGAACAGAACCCGAATTTACATCAAGTAAAAAATTATAAGCATTTTGTCTGAATTTGTGAATTAATTTCATTTTATTCTCCTAAAACTATTCTATTTTTATATAACATCCCTAATATGATATTATATAACAAAAATAGAAACTGTGATATAAAATTTGTAGAAAAGGAGTGGCAAATTTGCTATAATTATAAGAGCAAATAATAATTAATTTTAAAACGAATTGAGGATACGAATGATATTATCAGGAAAAGGCTGCGAACTAATGATTCCAGAGTGTGATCTCAAGGACATAAAAGACATAGAGCGCAGCATAATAAAAAAATACAGAAAGCATCTTTGGTCTCCTTTTATGAGAGCTGTAAGAGACTTTGAGATGATAAAAGAAAACGACCGTATAGCCGTAACTGTATCAGGTGGAAAAGACAGTCTCATAATGGCCAAGCTCTTCCAGGAGCTTCACCGCCATAGCCAGATTCCTTTTGAGCTCGAATTTATAGCAATGAATCCAGGATTTTATGATACAAACAAAAATCAGCTTCTTAAAAACTGCGACCATCTGGAAATCCCCGTAAATATTTTTGACACCAATATATTTGAGGTTGCAGGGAAAATTGCAGGAGACAACCCATGCTATATGTGCGCAAAAATGAGAAGAGGAGCCCTCTACAACAAAGCCGAAGAACTGGGATGCAACAAGATGGCTCTGGGCCATCACTATGACGATGTAATAGAGACAATTATGATGAACATCCTCTATGCCGGAAGTTTCAAGACCATGATGCCAAAGCTCAAGTCCACAAATTTCTCAGGCATGGAAATAATAAGACCCCTTTATTATATAAGAGAAGATGCCATAAAAAGATATACCAAAAACAATGGCATCCTTGCAATGAACTGCGGGTGTGCAGTTGCCGCCGGAAAAATAGCTACCACAAGATATGAAATCAAAGACCTTATAGAAAATATGAAAAAGACCAATCCCAACGTGGAAAAATCTATTTTCAAATCCGCACAAAACATAAATCTTGATGCATGTATAGCCTGGCAGCGCAATGATCAAAAAGAAAATTTTCTCCATAACTACTAAATATAGTGGAAAATTTTGATTAGGAATTCAAACTTTGTGTTATAATTAGAATATATAGAAAATTAAAGCATCCACGAGGAGGGTTTCATATGTCAAAACTTATAATAGCCATAGTACACAACGATGATGTTCACAGACTCCGTATTTCTTTAATAGAAAACGACTTCAGGGTTACCAAACTTTCCACAAGTGGTGGTTTTCTTAAATCCGAAAACTCCACACTTCTTATAGGTGTAGAAGATGAACGCCTGCAGACAGCCCTCGACACAATCACTAATATATGTAAAACCAGAAGCGAACTGGTGGCATCTCCAATATCAGAGTTCTTTAACGCAGGGTCTCATATAGGGCTTCCTCTTGAAGTTACAGTAGGTGGCGCAACTATCTTCGTTATTGACGTAGACCAGTTTATAAAAGTATAACAAGTAAAAAGGATATCATATATGGCCAGTCTTATATTTCTGATAATAGCCTGCTTTGTAGCAGCATTTATAGACGCAGTAGCTGGTGGCGGGGGGTTAATAAGCCTTCCCGCCTATTTGATTGCAGGTTTTCCTCCCCACATGGCCCTTGGAACAAACAAGTTCTCCTCATCCTGGGGATCTCTTTTTGCCACAGCAAAATTTGCAAAAGATGGAAAGATAGACTTTTCCCTTATTAAATTCATGGTCCCACTTTCATTCATAGGGGCAGTGCTGGGAGTAAAATCTGTACTCTTGATAGATCAGAGTTTTCTTGGACCAGTAGTAATGCTTATGATTCTTTTTGTTGGATTATATACTATGTTTTCCAAGTCCCTTGGAAGAACAAACCACTATAGGGGAGCAACTAAACAAAGCACAGCAGTCGGAATGCTATTGGCCTTCCTGCTTGGCTTTTATGACGGTTTCTTTGGTCCAGGTACAGGCACATTTATAATATTTGGACTTATGTACATATTCAAATTCGACTTTGTCCATGCCAACGGCAATGCCAAGGCCTTAAACCTCACAAGTAACATAGCCTCACTTATAACTTTTGCAATAAGTGGCAAAATAAAATATACTATCGGAATACCCGTGGCAATTGCAATGATAGCAGGAGGCCAGCTCGGTGCAAGAGCAGCAGTCAAAAACGGCTACAAGCTTATAAAACCAGTATTTCTTGTCATGGCTTTTGGCGCATTTGCAAAGCTGCTTTACGCCTATCTATAAAAAAAATCTCAAAAATTTAAAAATTTCTTTTTGAAAAAGTATTGACAAAAACAAGATACGAGTGTAAGATGATAAAAAACTAAATTGTCCAAAAATTTAAAGGCTTTGATAAGAAATAGTAGATATAATTAATTCCTAAAGAGAGGTTCTGCCTGGTGAAAAGAACTGGATAGATTATATTGAACACATCTTTGAGCTGTTCACCCAAATGCCCTGCGCAGAGTAGACTGAACCGGTAAATGCATCCGTTACCAAATGCTGGAGTATCTTTATATCATATTTATCTGATGTTTACGTACTTTAAGAGGCAGATTTTGTGAAGAATCTGCAAATAAAGGTGGAACCACGCGAGCAAAAGCTTTCGTCCTTTGACATAGTCATAGGATGAGGGCTTTTTTTAATACCGATTAAAAATTGACATTTATTGTTAACCCCACTTAATTTAATTAAAGCAAACTCAAAAAGGAGAAAAATCATGAAAAAAATCAAAAGATTTATGGCAGTAACAGCAGCAGTATTAACTATGGTAACAGGATTCACAGCATGTTCAAGTACAGACCAAACAGCTTCTGCCGATACATGGGCAGACCTTGAAGCCCAGGGATACTTTACAATGGGACTCGATGATACATTTGCCCCAATGGGATTTAGAGATGCAGACGGAAACCTTACAGGCTTTGACGTGGACCTTGCTCAAGAAGTCGCAGACAGAATAGGCCTGGAAGTAAAGATGCAGCCCATAGACTGGTCCATGAAAGAAACAGAGCTTAACGCAGGAAACATAGACGTAATCTGGAACGGATATACCATCACAGATGCCAGAAAAGAAAAAGTCAACTTTTCAACCCCATACCTCAACAACAGACAGATTATAGTGACACTTGCAGACAGCCCGGTAAATACAAAATCAGATCTTGCAGGACTCAATGTTGCCGTTCAAAAAGAATCAAGCGCATACGAAGCAGTAATTGCAGATGCCGAATTTACAGCATCACTAAATGACTCAGAGCCAATCCAGTTTGATACCAACAACGAAGCCTTCATGGATCTTGAAGCTGGAAGAACAGATGCCATAGTAGTTGACGAAGTACTGGCAAGATACTACATGAAACTTAGAGGACAGGAAAACTACAAAGTACTAGAAGATAATTTTGGTGAAGAAGAGTACGCAGTGGGTATAAGAAAATCAGATGCCCTGCTTCTTGAAAAAATCAATGCAGCTTTTGAAGAAATGCAAGCAGATGGAACCTACACACAAATAAATGATAAATGGTTCTCAGAAAATTAATATAATCTAAACAGGAGGAAACATGGAAACTATAATACTGCTACTACCCTCAATGCTGGACGGCCTTAAAACCACCCTGACACTGTCAGTAATAACTTTGGCTGTATCTCTGCCCTTATCGGTAATAGTGGCGCTCCTGAAGATGTCCAGAGCTAAAACTTTAAAATATATTACCTCAGCATATATATACGTAATGCGAGGCACCCCGCTGCTACTTCAGCTGATGTTTGTATTCTTTGGCCTTCCCTACATGAATATAGTCCTTCAAAGAGAAACCGCAGCAGGTCTTGCCTTTATACTAAACTACACCGCTTACTTTGCTGAAATCGTAAGAGGTGGACTTCAGGGAATTGACAAGGGCCAGTACGAAGCTGCAAAGATACTTGGCATGAGTAAAAAGAACACCTTCTTTAAGATAGTGCTGCCACAGGTCATAAAGGCCATACTCCCAGCCATGGGAAACGAGACTATAACCCTTATAAAAGATACTTCTCTTGTGTACATCCTTGGCCTGGGCGATTTGCTAAGAGCAGGCAAGATAGCTGCAAATACCTTCTCATCCATGATTCCATTCATGATGGTCGGACTTATATACCTGACAGTCATAGCTGTCCTGTCAAGAGCCTTTGACCTTATGGAAAAACACTTTGGATATTATGAATAGGAGGATCTCATGCTTGAAGTAAAGAATCTTAATAAAAAATTTGGAAAGCTGCAGGTACTGACAGATGTATCACTCAAGGCTTACAGCAAGGAGATCCTTTGCATAAGAGGAGAGTCCGGAGCTGGGAAAACCACCCTTATAAGATGTATCTGTAACCTTGAAACTTATGACAGTGGGGAAATAACAATAGATGGCGATTCCAGAAGTGAATTTGTCCAAGAAAAAGTGGGTCTGGTTTTTCAAAGTTTTAATCTTTTTCCCCACCTGAGTATAATCGACAACCTCACCATCTCCCCGGTTTCTCAAAAGGCAATGACCAGGGCCGAGGCCCAAAAAAGAGCAAGAGAGCTCCTTAGTAAGCTGGGCATAGACTCCAAAGAAAACAACTACCCCTTTGAGCTGTCCGGTGGCCAAAAGCAAAGAGTTGCAATAGCGAGGGCCTGTATGTTAAATCCCAAAGTCCTGTGCTTTGACGAACCCACCTCAGCCCTTGACAACAAAACTACGCAAGGCATTGCCAGCATCCTCAGAGACCTGGCTCAAGAAGGGATGTGCATAATAGTTATATCACATGACAATGACTTTTGTGACATGGTAGCCACCAGGCAACTCCACATGGTCAGCTCAAAACTTATCAACTAAAACTACAGATACCCATAAAAAATCAGGCCCTCTAACCTAAAAGTTGGAAGACCTGATTTTTTTATTATTTATTTCATATTTTTTTATAATATAGGAGAGAAAAGTCTGCATACACCCTCAATAAAACGTGTACCTATAGATTTTTTCTGATAAGTATCTGGATCTAGCCTCTCACAGTTTTTCAAATCACGTTCGTACATATCATAAAGCTTAGAGATAGACTCATCATCATATATAAGAGCATTTATCTCCGCATTTATCTTAAAACTCCTGACATCCATGTTAGCCGTTCCCACACTTGCAAATTCATTATCCACCATCATCACCTTGGAGTGTATAAACCCATTCTTGTAGATATAAACCTTGGCTCCAAGCTCTGCAATTTCTGCAAGATATGAATGAGATGCATGATGGACCGTAAAGTGGTCTGCAATGCCAGGAAACATTATCTTTACATCTACACCCGAAAGCACAGCCGACTTTATAGCCATAAGCAGGGCCTCGTCAGGAACGAAATAAGGAGACTGTATATAGACAGACTTTTGAGCATGCGTTATGTTGTAAAAGAACGACTGATATATGGTGGGGTGCTCAGAATCTGTCCCAGATGCCGCAATTTGGATAATTGCCGGACCCTTGGATTCTTCAAATACATGAAAATATGACTTCCTGAACTCAGACCTTCCGGTCCTGTGATACCAGTCTTGCAAAAACACCATCTGCAACATAACAACAACATTGCCCTCAAATCTCAGATGAGTATCCCTCCAAAACCCAAATTTAGAATCCTCATGAACATATTCATCCCCTATATTTATTCCTCCAAGATATCCAATTTTACCATCAATTATCACTATTTTTCTGTGATTCCTGTAATTTATATTCCTGTAATAGAGTCTTTTGTCCTGCATAAAGGCAAGTACCTCTATCCCCACATCGCGCATACTGCTTATAAAATGTCTCCTGGTTGTAACAAGGGGATAGCAGCCAATAGGGTCATAGAGCAGCTTTATCTTTACCCCTGCCTTAGCTCGCTCTATGAGAGCTTCTCTGAGTTGGTTTCCTATATTGTCATCCTTTATTATATAATATTCCAGATGTATGTGTTTTTGTGCGTTTTTTATATCTTCCAGAAGGCTTTCGAACTTGGATATCCCCTCTTCAAATATCTTCATATCATTCCCCATAGTAACCGGAGTATTGCCCGAATTAAGTAAAAGCTTTATGGCTTGTTTATCATCTTTGTTAAAAAAACTATCACTTTCATCAGAATCCAGCCACCTCTTTTGTTCCTCTATCAAATAAACCAAGTCATATGCCGATCTTGTGTCATCAGCCGAAATCAGAGCCTCCTTCATTTTTTGAATTTTTTTGCTGTTCTTCTTCCGCAAGTTCTCTCCAAATACAAAGTACATGACCAGTCCAACGAAAGGAAAAACTATAAGCATAAGCAGCCAGGTCATCGTGGTCGATGGATTCCTTCTTTCAAAGAATATCACAAAAGCGATAGAAAAAAGTGTAAGCCAGAACCAAAATACAGCTCCTGAATAAAAATCAATCATAGAAAAATTCATAAATTACCCCCAGTTACTGCGAGCTATCTGCTCCTTGCATAATAAAAAAGATACTGCTGGGCAAATCCAGCTTTTTCTCCAAATATTTCAATCCCTCTTTTTTTAATCCTGTTCATATTTTTGTCGCTCTCTTCCAGATAGTATTCATTCATAAACTTTATTACCCAGGTATCCACAGGAAAGGCAATATCTCTTCCATTTCCAAAAAGAAGTATGCAGTCAGCCACCTTTGGCCCTACTCCCACAAGCTTTACAAGTTCCTTGCAGGCCTCTTCATATTCAAGTTTATCCAAAGATTTAAGATCCACTTCTCCATCAAGTATCATCCTTGCACTCTTTACGATGTAAGGAGCCCTGAATCCAATCTTTATAGCAGCGAGATTTTCATCACTTATATTCGCAACAGCCTCCACAGATGGAAATGCATATCTCATCTTTCCTCTGTAGACTCCTATAGGCTCTCCGCAAAGCTCACTTAGGAAATCCACAGCCTTTTTTATGCGTGGTATCTGATTGTTGGCCGAGATTATAAAAGAAATTACCATCTCAAATACATCTTGCCTCAGTATCCTGAGTCCCTGGGCAAATTCAGTAGCAGCAAGGAGGTGGTCATCCACAAGCGAAAGCTCTTTTCTGAGTGAAAAATAGTCCCTGTCAAAATCAAAATACCTGTGCCACATATCATTAAAATCATCTATACTGCAATTATCAATGATTACCTCATCGCCATCTTTTTTTACGTTTATTACTCTTTTCATGGCAACTACAGTATAAGACCCATCTTCTTCTTTGGTCCATCTGAAACACTGACCATTTTCAAAAATATTTTTTGGTTCAAATTCCTCTGCTCCTTTGAGCACAATAGCATTTCCACTTTGAATTACTTGCATAGTTTCCTCCATCTAATACATTTACTCAATTATACTACACAAAAACTCAATTATCCATACCCTATAATGGTGAAAAACTTTGGCGAATCTGTTATAATAATAAAGTACCAGCCTAAATGAAAAGGAGCACAAAATTAATGAAAAATACTGATCCAAACAGAAATTTATTAAATTCTACAATCAGCAGAATAAAACCTGTAAGCCAGGAATACATATCCATAGCAAAAGACAGACAAAACAATCTTGCCAAACCTCCAGGATCACTTGGAAAGCTTGAAGATATAAGTATAAGCCTTGCCGGAATATACAGGAGTGAGTTTTTCCAGACCAACCCCAAAATAGTAATAGCCTACGGAGGGGACCACGGCATATACGAAGAAGGCATAAGCAAACAGCCCCAAGAAGTAACCGCTCTTCACTTTCCAAACTATGCAAAAGGAACCTGCTCTATAGGAATTCTATCAAAACTCCAGGGAAGCGATGTTTTGGCAGTCGATATGGGGATAAATACAGACCAGGCCCTTGAAGGAGTCCTTAACAAAAAAATAAGAAAATCTACCTCAAATTTCGCAAAAGGACCAGCCATGACCCGCGAAGAAGCGCTTCTTTCAATCGCTACCGGGATTGAACTTGCTGAGGAGTATATAGAAAAAGGCTACAAAGTTATAGGCCTTGGAGAAATGGGTATATGTAACACATCGCCGAGCAGCGCCATAATATCAGTAATTTCACAAAAAGACCCACGTGAAGTCACAGGACTTGGGGCAGGCACCCTGCCTTGTGGACTGGAGCACAAAATCGACACCATAAGAAAAGGCATAGAGCTTAACCGCCCCGACAAAAATGACCCTGTCGACATACTTGCAAAGGTAGGTGGTTTTGAGATAGGAGCAATTACAGGAACCATTCTTGGCTGCGCTGCAAACTCAATACCAGTAGTCCTTGACGGATTTATATCCTACGCAGGCGCCCTGCTTGCAAAAGAGCTTTGTCCTCAGTCTACCCAGTACATGATGGCCTCTCACAAATCTGCAGAGCCAGCTTCAGCACTTTCACTTGAAATGCTTGACCTGAAAGCTCCACTGGATATGGACATGAGACTTGGCGAAGGAAGCGGAGCAGTGCTTTTCTTCAATCTCATAGAAGCTGCAAACCACATATATACCAATATGATGACCTTTGATTCCTCACCAGTACCAGACACAGGAATCAGATAAATATAAACCTCACAATTGAAAGGAGATTTTTATCATGGAAAAACCACTTTACGACCAGCAATATCAAAACTGGCTCAACTCGACAATAATTGATGAAACATCAAAAAATGAGCTCAGAGCCATAGAGGGCGACAAAAATGAAATAGAAGACAGGTTCTACCAGGACCTCGAATTTGGAACAGCAGGACTTAGAGGAAAAATGGGGGCAGGCACCAACCGCATGAATCAATATATAATAGCCCGGGCAACAGATGCCTTTGCAAAAGTAATCAAATCTTTTGGAGACGAATTTGCATCCAGGGGTCTTGTTATAGCTTATGACTGCAGACTTTTTTCAAAAGAATTCTCACTTACCGCCGCCCTTGTATTAGCTTCACATGGAATCAAGGCCTACCTTTTTGATGCCTTAAGACCAACTCCAGAGCTAAGTTTTGCAATAAGAAAACTCGGCGCTGCCGGTGGAATAAACGTAACCGCCAGCCACAACCCCAAAAACTATAACGGCTACAAAGTTTACTGGCAGGAAGGCTCTCAGATAAAAGATGATATAGCAGACATGATTCTTGCAGAAATAAAAAAGATAACAAACTTTGAAGACATAAAGTTCCTGGCCCAAAAAGAAAAATACACTCAGCAGTATGCCCTTGAAAACGGCCTGCTTGAATATATAGGAAGTCAAATAGATGATGAGTTTATTGCAAAGGCAAAAGCCCAGTCTCTTAACGATGACTCACTCAACAAAAATATAAAAATAGTCTATACTCCCCTTAACGGAGCCGGCAATATACTTGTAAGAAGGATCCTTGCAGAAAGAGGATTTGAAAATGTATATGTAGTAAAAGAGCAGGAGCTTCCAGATGGAAATTTCCCTACTGTAGAATACCCCAACCCTGAAGACGTAAGGGCCTTTGAATACTCTATAAAACTTGGAAAAGAAAAATATGCCGACCTGCTTATCGCCACAGATCCAGACTGCGACCGAGTTGCAATCATGGTAAAATACCAGGGAAAATACCAGGAGATAAATGGAAACCAGGCAGGAGTCCTCCTTATACACTATATCCTGTCACAGATGGATAGCAAAAACCTCATAAAGCCCAATTCCATAATAGTAAAATCTATAGTAACTGCAGAAATGGGAACCCTCATAGCTCAAAAATATGGGGTTGAAATGGTCAACGTGCTGACAGGCTTCAAAAACATATTCGCAGTCCAAAACGAACTTGACAAGACAAAAGACAAGACCATGATAATGGGCTACGAAGAAAGCATAGGATACGCAGTAGGCACCTTTGTAAGAGACAAAGACGCAGTAACCTCAGCTATGCTCTTTGCCGAAGCCGCTGCATTTTATTCAGCTGAGGGCAAGACCCTTGTAGACGTTTTAGACGACCTCTACCAAGAATTTGGATACCACAAAGAAGATACAGTATCTCTTGTTATGGAAGGTATCACCGGCCAGCAAAAAATAGCAAAAATTATGGAAGAGTACAGAAGCGCATATCCAAAACAGATTGCAGACATGAAGCTATCCAAATATATAGACTACAGACTCCAAGAAGAACTGGACATTGGCTCAGAACATATATCTAAAATAGATATAGAAAAACAAAACGCCATGAAATTCCAGTTTGAATGCGGCAGCTGGTATGCACTTAGACCGTCTGGTACAGAACCAAAAATCAAGATTTACGCTTGTACAAGGGCCGATACTAAAGAAAAAGCAGAAGAAAAACTGGCTATTCTAAAAGAAACCGTACTTGCAGAACTCAAAAAAATATAAGCTAAAAATTATAAAATGCTTGGATTTGGCCCATGCCCAGCACCCCAAAAAAAGACAGACCTACATGGGTCTGTCTTTTTTTATAAGCACATTCAGGGCAAAAATAGGAAGCGCTCCCGCCCTTTTTATTCTCCATGGTTCTTTGGCAAGCCTGTATGCCCACTCCATTCCCATCTTCTGATATATTTGCGGAGCTCTCTTTACATTTCCAGAGATTACATCAAGCGAACCTCCAACCCCCATGAGGAGCCCTGCCCCAAGCACATCCTTGTAGGCATCAATAAAGTATTCCTGTTTGGGTGCTCCAAAGGCTACAAAGACCATGTCTGGTTTTTTTGATTTAATATCTTCAATAACAGATACTTCTTCAGAGTGTCCCTTGGCTCCAGTATGAATTCCCTTAAAATATCCGTGATGGGTTCCGGCAACTTCAAGGCCTGGAAATTGCTCCTTGAGTTTGTCCGCAGCCTGGTCTGCAAATCCAGGTTTTCCTCCAAGAAAATATACACTCTTCTTGTTGAGACTCGCATACTTTACAAGCTCAACCATAAGGTCAATACCTGTTACTCTCTCTTTTAAAGGCTGTTTTACCAGCTTTGACCCGATTACAAGTCCTATGCCATCAGGCACTACCATTCCTGCATTTTCAATGAATTTAAGCAGTTCTTTCTCCTGATTGGCCTTTACTACTATCTCACTGTTTGGAGTCACTATAACAAAAGGTTTGAGAGGGTCTATATTCTCAGTCGCCTTTTTCAAAGCCCCCTTCATATCCACATGATCTATCCTAACCCCTAATATTCTCATCTGTAAGCAGCTCCTTTACCATCTTATTATTAAGCAGCGCCTTTTCTCTCATCATATGCGCCGTATCCGCCGTCTTTTCCTTAAGGTCTTCTAGATTATTCATTGCATATTCAAGCTGCTCAACGAGGATATTAGCATCTATGTCCTCCACTTCAAGCGCTTTTTCTCTGCCCATTTCCTCAAGAAGACTCTGTATCTTGGGATCATATGATATACCTATAGGATAAGCATTGCAAACCGTAGCAAATATAAGCCCATGAAGCCTCATAGAAAGCATTATATCCATGTTAGACATAACAGAAAGAAATTCATGTTCGCCCATCAGGTTTTTTATAGTATAGACCTTAATCGCTCCCAGATCTTTCATATTTAGCTTATCATGTATTTTTTCACTCAGCTCAAGGTCATCAGGAAAATGAAAAGGAAGAATAACTACATTCATATCCTTGTCTTTCAAAGCTTCAATTGTTTTTGCAACTTCTTCAACTATCTTTGCTGTGTGATCTTTCCAGTTTCTAACTGAAACTCCAAGTGTCATCTTGGTGGTATCCACCCCGTAATTTGAAAGTATCTCAGATCCAATAACATGGTCCGGCTTTTCAAGAGAAAATACTGAGTCAGTGCTAACTCTGATATTTTCTCTTACACCCATAGAATTTAGCTCCAGCTTTGACTGATTGTCTCTTACATTTATCAGGTCCAGTTTTTTGAAAAGCTTTGCCATGCGCCTTCTGTTCTTAGGATCATTGACAGGTCCTATGCCCTGAGAATATATCATGACTTTTTTACGAAATATTACCTTGGCAAGGTACACGACTCCCAGATAATAAAGTATAGATCTTTTTGAGGTTACATCTTGAAAAAGTGATCCACCCCCACTTATAAAAAGATCAGTGTTTTTCATTTCTTTTAGTATAGCAAATATACTCATACGGTCTATGGCTCTTATTCCATTTTTTCTTGCCGTAAGTTCCGGATTTGCCGACATGGCAACAAGCTCCGAATCCGCCATTTCCTTTCGTATACCCTTGACCATAGCGCTCAGGATAGCTTCATCCCCAACATTGTCAAATCCAAAATAACCCGAAAGCAGAATCTTATAACCCATCTACAACACTGCCTTTCTCATTTTTTATTTTTTTTCTTAAATTGTTATACACATGTAATGCAAGCTCTATACCCATAATACCTAGAGCAGCTACCATTGTTCCAACCAATATCTCTGACCCGGTTCTGAATACAGAAACTGTAAGCGCTGCCTTGGTATGTGAGAATGTATTTACAGTATTTACAAGTCCAATACTTGAAAGTACTATAAAGGCAATATTCATCTTATGATTTCTTCTTGTGTGTGCCAGGTAAAACATGATCACTGTAAAAGGAAAACCTACAAATATAGCCTTGGTTCTTGGTCTTGCCGGAAAGATAAACTCAAAGAAATTTCTCATGAGAACTTCTACTGCAGAAGGTTCTGGCGCCGCATTTCCAGATCTTGCCATAAATATCATAAGCACAACTCCAAATATACCTGCCGCTACCACCTGCCACATCTTTATAGTGTCATTTGCAAATCTCAGGGCATCTGCTCCAGTTATTCCAGTAACTTGTGTCCCCGGCTCTCTCTTGTATCCAAAATATGAAAGATACATAAGCACTATTATTGCCATGGGTACCATCTGTGAAATTTTAACCCCTGCAAAAGTGTCTATTCCAAGCAGATATTTACTGTGAGTGAGCATTGCTACCTCAAACAGTACACTTCCAAAAGTAATCAGCATGGCTGAGACTGTAATTATCTCTGCTTTAAAAAAGGCTTTTGTCTTTGAATAATAAAGTTCATTTTTCTCTATCTTCCTTAGTTTTGAAATTATCCAGCAGCCTGCCAGTGAAGGAAATGTCATTGCTCCAAGGAGCGCAAACCCCTGCTCCACAATCACAGACATTATGCCAGAAGCTATCAATCCCGCCGAAGCTGCAGTTCCCAGTCCCAGTAGTATATACATGGTTTTTTTCTTATTTACAACAAATATATTGTCCACTATCATGAGCCAGGCTGCAATTATACCCATTGCAACGGGGATTCTGAGAAGTTTATTTGGATCAAAAAGTCCCATTGTCTTAAGCCTGCCAGGATTGATGTCTAGTATTTCCAGTCTTTTTTCTATATTATCAAGGACATTCTTGTAGGCCTGAGGGTCAGCAATATATCTTCCCTCCTTAACAAAAGGTTTTATAGATATAACTCTTATATTTCTAGTCGTTATACCCCTGAACATAATATTGGCTATTTCTTCACCGTTGTGATGAAATGGTATCTCATAGTCATATTTGTTAATAACAAAATCCCACGTCAGATAAGAACCTACAGCATCAAAATCCATGAGC
This sequence comes from Proteocatella sphenisci DSM 23131, assembly GCF_000423525.1. Classification (GTDB taxonomy): domain Bacteria; phylum Bacillota; class Clostridia; order Peptostreptococcales; family Filifactoraceae; genus Proteocatella; species Proteocatella sphenisci. Next base: position 63,825 of record NZ_AUID01000007.1, read on the forward strand.
TTTAGAAGATCCATCATTCCATCGGTCTTAAGGTATCCCCCCTGAGAACTCGATTCAATCATAGCCACTGCTATATCCCTGTCCTCAAGTCCTCTTGCAAATTTTTCAAGTGGCGGGTATACAAACTTTTTCTCTCCCGCTTCACTTGCTTCATCTTGCATTTTCTTTATGTCACTATAGTCATAGGCAAGAACCTGGTTCCCACTAAAAATTATATGACTCGGATCAATTTCGCTTTTGTCTACCGCTTCAAAATATGCATCTACCGCCTTGTCTGCGGACTCAAAATCAGCATAGTAGTTAGGAGAAAGCGATACTCCAAATCCATGCTTTTTAGATAGTTCTATGGCCGAATCATCATATCCAAGCCCTACTGTTTCAAGCATAGACCCCGACCACACCGTAGCTGTTGTATTTTTTTGCCCGTATGATCCCACGGTCAGTACCTGACCTTCTATGTAATCAAGTGAGTTTCCTTCAATTCTTATAGTGTTTTCTTTTTCAAGACTTACGGTCCTGTCATCTTTTTTGACATCCATAAAAGCTGCGTATATACGCTTAACAAGTGCGCTGTCTTCAGATTCTATAATAAGATCATATCCATCCATCCTGGTTGAGAGACTGACAGCAGGATTTTGCTTTAGACTCTGAATGGTATCTTCTTTTATAAGCATATTTGTTATGCCTGTACCCTTCATTTCCTGGAGCACAGTATCCATGCTCTTGCCTTCTTGTGATGCCACTTTTTCAAGCTCTGAATAATACATATTTACTTCATACGTCTTATAGTCTGATTCTGTGTCAAACCTCTGCAGTGAGAGAATCGCAGAAAACGCAATCCCCACAGCCATCGCTGCAGCCAAGATTCTGTTTATCTTCATAATCGTTCCTTTCAAGTCTCTTTCTTTTTTTTACATACGATAATATTATATCATTTCCATGTCATTTGCACAACAGAAAACCAGTCGTTCTATCAAACGACTGGCATATGTATAAACTATTCTTCATTTAGTGCAATACTTATAGACAGCGCTTTATTAACTCTTTTCATAAACGCCGCATCGCACCTTCCTATTCGGTCTTTTAGTCTTTTTCTGTCAATTGTCCTGATTTGTTCCAGCAACAATACCGAGTCCTTGACCAGACCGTAGTTTCCGGATTTAATTTCAATATGTGTAGGCAGTTTTGCCTTGTTCAACTGAGATGTTATCGCCGCTACAATAATGGTTGGCGAGTACTTGTTCCCAATGTCATTTTGCACAACAAGTACCGGCCTCACTCCACCTTGCTCCGAACCTACGACTGGACTAAGATCGGCATAATAAACTTCGCCTCTCTTAATAATCGTACTTATTTCCATAATTTTATCCTTGCCATCAAACTGACCATCAATCAATAAGGTAATTTACAGTCTTCAAAATTTTCCCATTCCTTATATATAATCTGGGAATCCTTCTTTGAACCATACATAAAATCTCATAATTGATTGTGCCAAGTCGCTTGGCCAACCTTTCCACTCTAATTTTTTCATCCTCAGAAAAAATGGTTATAATATCTCCAGTTGAAACTGTTTCATCCACAAGGAACATACTCTGATCCATACAGATATTTCCTGCCAGATTATAAAGATTATCATTTATCATTACATCTGCTTTTTGGCTGAGCATACGTGTAAAACCATCGGCGTATCCGATTGGCGCAGTAGCTATGTACTTACTTCCATCTTCTACCATGTATTTGTGACCATAACCCACGCCTCTGCCTTCTTCGAGCAGTTTTACATGTGAGATTTTTGTCTTCAATGCCATAGCTGGTCTTAGATCAACTCTCTCTTTTTCCACTTCATCAGAAGGATAGTGACCATACAGACTTATGCCCATTCTCACCATATCCAGATGATACTCAGGATACATAATAGTTCCTGCACTGTTGCATACATGTCTGATATTGAATCTTATACCCTTTTTTTCTATGGCCTTAACAATTTTATCATATTTACTGTACTGAAGTTCAGTCTCTGATCTGTCCCACTCATCAGCCTTTGCAAAATGAGTAAATATGCCCTGCAAAACCAGATTAGGAAGTTTGCTTATCTTTTCAAGCTCATCTACAGTCTCATCCTCACACTGAAATCCAACCCTTGACATTCCAGTGTCCAGTTTCACCTGAATCCTGGCTTTTTTCCCAAGTTCGACCGCCTTATCAGAAACATCCTTTGCGCTCTGATAGGTGAAGAGGGGTATGTCGATATCTTTTTCAATAAATTCACCATAAAGATCTTTTTCTATGTAAGCCAGACACATCAACGCTGACTTGATGCCATGCTTTCTCAGTTCAAGTGCCTCATTTGCTGTGGCAACTCCAAAATAGTCGCATCCATCTTCTTCAAGCACCCTGGCAAGTTCCACGCTGCCATGGCCATAGCCATTGGCTTTTATGATTGCGCAGCTCTTAGTTCCTTCTTTAGTAAGAGCCCTGAGGCTCCTGTAGTTATGTAATATATTATCCAGATTTATTTCTGCCCATGTAGGCATATAAGTGTTCATAAAGCTCCTTTCCTTTCGATTACACACATAGCTACCGCATAATCTCTGCAGTGCGAAATGCTAAGCGAAATATCTCCTGCCCCAAGCCTTTGGGCAGTCTTTGCTGCATTTTTATGAAGCATTACCAGTGGTTTTCCAAGCTCATCGTGCAAAATCTCTATATCTCTCATTTCAAATCCCCTGATTCCTGTCCCAAGGGCCTTTGCAACAGCTTCTTTGGCACACCACATAGATGCCACAGATTCCTGCTTCATACCCTTATCCTCCAGATGTTTGCGCTCATTTGATGTAAGCACTCTTTCAAGAAATTTGTCTCCTCTGCTTAAAATGTCCGAGATTCTTCCTATCTCGATAATATCCGTCCCTATTCCTAAAACAGCCATAATAAACTCCTTAACATATAACTTATACCCTTTCAGGATATTTGTCAACTCAGGAAAAGGTTTGTAATAAAAATTTAAATTGTTTTTTTCCAAATTCCCTTATTTTTTTCCAAATTCCCTTATTTTTTACCTCATTCGTACATTATCACGCCTCATCCTTATAAAAAAATCATCACTTCCATCAACATATTCTATGGCAAATTCATCTATCATCATGCCCACCAGACTAAGTTCTGTACTTGGAGTCATGTCGTTTCCCGTCAGACCCCAGTAATATTCTTCCATCTCATGTGCTCTTGGAGATGCAAGCAACTTTTTTATCTTGGCAAGCCTTTTCGGGTCAATAGGTTCTTTTATCTTTGCACTAAAACAAAGCTCTGTATAAGTATCTTCTATGTTCATATCCATCTTTAAATTCTCAACCCTTAGGCTGTAAAAAAAAGTCAGCATCTCATCAATTATACTGATGAGTCTGTGATCCACATGCGTAGTTTTGCGTCTGTTCATCCCAAATACCTCCAAATCAATAATCGTCTCTCAGCGATGAAGCCACTGGCAAAAGACATATTACCACAATTCCAGCAATAAATCCATTGTTATATAAGTTTATCCCGGCAGTTATACTGCTCAGGTTAAGTGCAATACACATATGTATAAACCCTGCTGCCACTCCCCATACTGGTCCGTAATATCCCGAAAAAGGTGCAAGCGCCGTACCAAAAAGAATTATAAGCATAAGCGTATTTGAGTCGTGAGGCCATATATTGAGCATAGACCCAATAACTGCTCCAACTGTAATAGGAATGACATTCCTTACATTCAGGCCAAATCCTGCAAACCCTACTATAGTAAAAATCCCTGCCACAAAGGGTCCATTTAATTCCCCAACCCATACCAGAGTAAACACAGTGTATATTATTCCAAGCATGCCCATATTTATAAGGGGTATATGATTTCCATAAAGTACAAAGAAATCAGTAACCAGACGCCCAGTTTCCTCATTAAGCTCTACAAGAGTTCTTGAGGATTCGTCCTTTTTTATAAATCCCACAAAAATCATAGCAATCATAACAAATATTATTGCAGCTGCAAGCTCATTTGTGTAATTTGTCGACCAGACTTCTCTTCCCTTCAGCTCCACTCCAAAAGACCTGAAGAGCGATACAAACATTATAGCTACAAAACCACTTGCAAATCCAGAATTTGTGAGTATAAATCCCTCATGCATCCTTACGCAGTGAGACGCTATAGGAGGCATTACAAAGCCAAGCAAAACTCCCGAAGTAGCAGAAAGTATCATAGCAGATAGAGTAGGACCTTCAATGAGCACAAAAATTTGATTTACTGCCGGTGCAAGGCTCGTGCTGAGAAGGGCTATTACTATGTAGTTACGAAACGGCTGTTGTTTTCTTCTCGAATACATGTAAGCCCCAAAAAGTAATGGCCAAATGTTAAGTAAATTTTTTCCAAAAAACCCAAAACCAAATACACAAAACAGCGCAAGATATATAGACCCGTTAGGTTTCATATCCAGCTTCATTACTATCCCCGTACATATCAGCCCCAAAAGCCCCGCATTGATAAACGTCGCTCCGATTCCTCCAATAGCCAGGTAGTCAGATACCAGCACCGAAGGATCCTTTACTATATTGTAGAGTCCTCTTGCAATCTCACCAGGAGGCTCAAGGCAGGCTCCACATACTATAAAAAATGAAAACAGAAGAATTATCCATAAATAATAATACAGCAGTCTTCGTTTTTTCATAAAACTCCTTTCTTAATAGTTACAACCTCTTTATATAAAGGCAACCTCAATCCACAGAGCCTATCCGCGAATCAAGGTTTACCCAAATAAAAATCAGAGCAAATTACTTTGTTCCAAATATTCTGTCCCCTGCGTCACCAAGACCAGGCACTATATAACAATTTTCGTCAAGTTTTTCATCACACGCCGCAAGATAAATATCCACATCCGGATGATGTTTTTGTATAAATGCAACACCTTCAGGGCATCCTACAAGACAGATAAGTATAATTTTCTTTGCTCCCTTGTCCTTAAGCATAGTAATTGCAGCTTCTGCCGAACCACCCGTAGCAAGCATCGGATCAACTACGAAAATATCTCTGTCCGCAAGATCTTGTGGAAGCTTGCAGAAATACTCAACAGGCTTGTGAGTCACCGGATCTCTATAAAGACCTATGTGTCCAACCTTTGCAGCCGGAATGAGTTCAAGTATGCCTTCTACCATCCCAAGTCCCGCTCTTAATATAGGTACTATTGCCAGTTTTTTTCCAGCAATTACCTTGCCAGTCATTTTTGTAACTGGAGTTTCGATTTCTATATCTTCAAGAGGAAGATCCCTTGTAATCTCATATACCATGAGTGTTCCAACTTCTTTTACGAGTTCTCTAAAAGTCAGTGATCCTGTGTTTTTATCCCTCATCATAGTTAGTTTGTGCTGAATAAGCGGGTGATCAAAAATTACAACTTTAGACATATTATATCTCCTCTTTTTCTATTTCCATTATCTTAGATACTCTCATTCCATGTCTGCCACCTTCAAACTCAGCGTTTAGAAACGCATCCACTATATCCATAGCAAGGCCCGGTCCCACTGTTCTCTCGCCAAGCGCTATCATCTGACAGTTGTTATGCATCTTTGCCATTCTCGCTGAAAACGTATCCGACACATTTGCACATCTTATGCCTTTTACCTTGTTTGCAGCCAGTGATATGCCTATTCCAGTACCACAAATTGCAATGCCATAGTCAACTTCTTTGCTAATCACTGCCTCAGCCAGAATTTTTCCATAATCTGGATAATCTACAGAATCAAGAGAATTTGTCCCAAAATCTGTCACTTCCATTCCTCTTGCCTGAAGATGAAGCTTTATCTTTTCTTTTAGATTAATACCCCCGTGGTCAGAACTTACTCCAATTTTCATATTATCCTCCATATTTCTTATATATTTGATGAAGCTTTGACAAGCCTGTTCATAACTGCGCAAGCAAGCTCATCTCCACTGAAAAACTCACTTATTATAAGCTTTACGCCCATATCATCCATCATGCGAAGACTGGTAAAGAGGTTTCTTGCAACTTCTTCGCTGTCTTCTCCCAGTACATAAGCATGGTCTCCATAGAGCTCTTCATTCTTTTTAAGGCAGAGGACCATAACTTCTGGTTCTTCATAAAGAAGCTTGCCATCTTCAGTCACCATAGACATAGCTTCATTTAAAACCTGCTCAGCACTTTTTTGTGGACCTTCAAGTATAACCTTGGCCTTAGGGCTGTAATGCCTGTACTTCATTCCCGGAGATCTTGCCGGTTTCCCGCAGTGCCTTCCACTTATGTCCTCCAGTTTTTTTTCCAGAAATTTCAACTTTTGTGAATCCCCCGTCGAAATAACTTGAAAAATATCACTCTGGCTTATCTTTCCAGGTCTGAGTACCAGAGGAATCTCCTCTGTCATGTCCACAACCGTAGACTCTATCCCAATTTCAGAATCCTCACCCAGTATTATCATGTCTACCTTACCCTCAAACTCATCAAGAAGGTATCTTCCCTTGGTTATAGAGGGTCTTCCTGATATATTGGCAGAAGGCGCCGCTATAGGGACTCCTGCAGCCTCAATCAGTTTTAGAGCCCCCTTATGGCTGGGCATCCTTACTGCAACTGTATCAAGACCTCCTGTCGTAGCCAGGGGCACAATATCTTTTTTCTTAAAAATCATAGTCAGCGGTCCCGGCCAAAAAGCATCCACAAGCATGAGCGCGTCACTTCCTACATCTTCAGCTATCTCATAGAGCATGTCAAGTCTTGATATATGGACTATAAGAGGATTGTCAGAAGGTCTGCCCTTGGCCTCATATATTTTTTTGGCTGCATCAGGAGAAAGTGCATTTGCACCCAGTCCATATACGGTTTCTGTAGGAAATACTACAGTCCCCCCGTTTTTTAAAATCCGGCCCGCCTCGCGCAGATTTTTTAATTCAGATTCCGATGAGCCTCCCTGGGAGACTCTTGCTATTTTGGCACCCATTTTATTCACCTTATACCTTATATAGACTGCATTTTATCAGTCTGATCAGTAGTTATAAGAGCATCTATCATCTCATCTATATCCCCGTTTACAAACTGCTCCAGCTTGTAAAGAGTCATGTTTATTCTGTGATCACTAACTCTTCCCTGAGGATAGTTATAAGTCCTTATCCTCTCAGATCTGTCTCCAGTTCCAACCTGGCTCTTTCTCTCTTGAGCCGTTGCCTTTTGAGACTTTTCAAGCTCTATATCATAGAGCTTGGCTCTAAGAATTTTAAATGCCTTCTCCTTATTTTTGAGCTGAGATTTTTCATCCTGCATAGATATTACTATACCAGTAGGCCCATGGGTAAGTCTTACTGCTGAGTCAGTCGTATTTACCGACTGTCCACCGTTACCAGAAGATCTGAAAACGTCCACTCTTACATCGTTCATATTCAGCTCTACTTCTACTTCTTCAACCTCAGGAAGCACGGCAACCGTAGCCGTAGAAGTGTGTATTCTTCCACTTGACTCTGTGTCTGGAACTCTTTGAACCCTGTGAACTCCGGACTCAAACTTGAGTCTTGAGTATGCACCTTTTCCATTTATCATAAATACAACTTCTTTGTAGCCACCTATTCCAGTCTCATTTGAAGAAAGCAGTTCTACCTTCCATCTTCGCCCTGATGCATACATAGAATACATTCTGAAAAGTACCCCAGCAAAGAGGGCCGCTTCATCTCCACCTGCCCCGCCTCTTATCTCTACTATAACGTTCTTTTCATCATTAGGATCTTTGGGAAGCAGAAGTATCTTAAGCTCAGCTTGTATGGTTTCCATTTCTTCTTCTTTTTCAGAAAGCTCCATCTTTGCAAGCTCACGAAACTCTTCATCACCAGAAGTATCAATAATATCTTTTGCCGCCTCTATATCTTCTTTAGTCTTCATATATTGCCTGTATTTGCTTACTATAGGTTCCAGATCCGAAACCTCCTTCATAAGCTTTTGCCACCTGGACTGGTCTGAAATTATCTCCGGGTCCGAAACCTTCATATTCAGGTCTTCAAACTTATCCTCAAGTACAACTAATTTATCAAACATAACTAACCTCTCTCTCGCATATTCATCCTATATCCGTATTTTTTATTTTCATTCATAAATCAAACTTTGCCTTGTATTGGGAGCTCAGCTACTTGAATCCCGTAACCACTCTGTCGAGTCCGGCAAGGTCCTTACGTATCTCCACATCTTTATACCCTCTTTTTTTCATAAGTTCACTTACCTCCTCTCCCTGGTCAAAGCCAATTTCAAATGCCACAAATCCTCCGGGCCTTATCATAAGATACCCTTTATCTATAATCTGCCTGTAAAAATACAGACCGTCATCCATCCCATCAAGAGCGTTGCGAGGTTCAAAATCCTTTACATCGCTCATGAGAGTCTCGATGACCTCAGTTCTTATATAGGGCGGATTAGACACTATAAAGTCATACAGATCTCCGTGATTATCCCTGTCATAAAGTTTCAAAGGCTCTATATTATCAAAGAGGTTTGAATATATTACGCTCAGCCTTTTGCTTACGCTGACCATGTCTTTTCCAGACATTTCCCGGCGCTGCTTGTCTGCATAAAGCGCATTTTTCCTCGAAAGATCAATGGCCTTTTGGTTAATATCTCCTGCAACCATACTGAGATGCAAAAAGTGATTGAGCAGTGAAACTGATATAATTCCTGTTCCAAGACCTATTTCTATGCCATAGATGCTTTTACAGGTATCCATTTTCCCAAGCTTTTCAATAGCTGTTTCCACAAGGACTTCAGTGTCAGACCTTGGTATGAGAACTCCTGGTTCACAGTAAAAATCCAGCCCCATAAAATCCCGATGCCCAAGTACATAAGCCATGGGCATATTAGTCCTTCTCAGATTAAGGAGCTCCATTATCCTGTCATAAAAGCCCTGCTCAATCTCCTGATCTGAATTAATCATTATATGAATCCGGTCAAAGCCGGTTACCTCTCTTATTATCAGATCCGTTTCAAGAGCAGCCGCAGAATAATCCAGTCCCATTTCCACGAGCAGGATCCGTCCGATAGCTGCTATATCTCCAAGCGAAAACCTGCTATCAGGCAAAAACTTTTTATCTACCGACAAATCCGCACCCCTTTATACAATCGTCTCCGGACTTATTACCTCAGCCCTAGTCGAAAATTCTCTTTCTATTATACCCTCATCTTCAAGCACAGCCTTTAGAGATGCAATCGCGACCTCAAGCTGAGAATCATCAGGTTCTTTTGTAGTTATTTTTTGCATCATAAGCCCTGGCCATACCATAGCTCTTGTAAAAAAGTTCTGATGCTTTCCTGCAAACCTTATTACCTCATAGGATATTCCAGCCATCAGCGGGAATACTGCAATCTTTAACAAACTTCTGAGCCATACGTTTCTTATACCCACAAAACTGAATATAGCAATAGAAATAGCTATAACCACGAACATAAAGTTGGTTCCGCATCTTGGATGCAGTCTTCCCATCTTTCTTACATTTTCAACATTGAGTTCGATTCCCTGCTCATACGCAAATATACTCTTGTGTTCAGCACCGTGATACTGAAAAACTCGCTTTATGTCCTTTATCTGGGACATAATAAAAAGATATCCCACAAAAATCGTAAGCTTGAGAGCGCCTTCTCTAAGGGCTACAGTAAAAGTCCTGTCCGCAGAATTCCCCTTTGCAAAAACCGTAGGCAACACTATAAAAAGTCCTATGGCTATAACAGCAGAAAGCACTACCGATACCACATTTATGACATCGTCGAGCCTGTCTCCAAAAATTTTCTTGAGCCACTTGTCAAATTTCGATTCTTCTTCGTCTTCAAATCCTTCAGCAAAAAGATTTGCAGAATAGGTAAGGTCCTTGCCACCTTCTACCATAGATTCGATCAGCATAAACATTCCTCTCACAAAAGGCAGTTTTTTTAAGCTTCCATCTTTTGCAACAGTAAGTTTATGCCTCTTTACCTCAATCGTTCCGTCATTCTTTCTTATAGCTATGGCCTTGCTTGAGCCACATTTCATCATAACTCCTTCAATAAGAGCCTGACCGCCTGCAGAAATTCTTGCTTTATCCTTTATATACATAACTTACACTCCTATCTGATGACACTTTCGGCATCTTGCCTCATAACTTTCAGTCGCGCCCACCAGTATAACCGGGTCCTCATATCTGGCCGGTTTTCCATCTATTATTCTTTGAGTCCTGGTCGCAGGATCTCCGCATTTTACGCACACAGCCTGAAGCTTGTCCACAAACTCAGCTCTCGCAAGAAGTTCTGGTATAACCCCAAAAGGGATCGCCTTAAAGTCCATATCCAGACCTGCACAGATTACCCGTACTCCCATGTCTGCAAGTTTTATTACAATATCAACTATTCCCTGATTAAAAAACTGAACTTCATCAAATCCTGCAACCTGAGTTTTATCAGTTATAAAATCCCATATTGTATCAAGATCGTTTACAGCCACCGCCTGAATAGCAATCCCGCTGTGCGAAACCACGTCCTTCACGCTGTACCTGTCATCTATCGAAGGTTTAAAAACTATAACCTCCTGCTTTGCTATCTTTGCTCTTGTGAGCCTTCTTATGAGCTCCTCGCTTTTGCCCGAATACATGGGTCCTACAACCATCTCTATATATCCGTGTCCACTGGGTCTATACATATATTTTTTTCCTCCAAGTCATACTTCTACAACTTTATTATATCAGATTCTATATATAAAATAAACCAGAAATTAGAATCAACGCAAAAAAAAAGACACTGGATATAAAGTCCCGTGTCCATTTAATGCTATTCGCCTCTGTTGAATTTTTTGTTGAACTTTTCAACTCTTCCGCCTTTTTCTATACTCTTGCTTTGACCTGTATAGAAAGGATGGCATTGTGAACAAGTCTCTACACGTATTTCGTTCTTTGTAGACCCAGCTGTAAATGTATATCCACAAGCACAGTGTACTTGAACTTCATTATACTTTGGATGAATTCCTTGTTTCATTTTTTTCACCTCTCCTCACATAAAATCATAATTTAACTTGTACATTATAGCATATGGACTATATTATTTCAAGTCAAAATTACCTTCTTTACAATTACTGTTTCATAGCTTTATTTACAGCATCCATAAATTCTCTGTTATCCTTTGTGTTTTTCATTACTGAAATGACATCTTCTGCTACTTCTTGCAGACTCTTGTTCGAGGAGTATTTTCTCAAAGTAACTACAGCTTCCATTTCTTTCTCAGAAAGCAGAAGTTCCTCTTTTCTCGTACCAGATTTGAATATGTCAATAGCCGGGTATATTCTTCGCTCGGCAAGCTTTCTGTCGAGATGAAGCTCCATATTACCAGTTCCCTTGAACTCTTCATATATCATGTCATCCATTCTTGAACCAGTATCAACCAGCGCAGTAGCTATTATGGTAAGCGATCCGCCTTCTCTCATGTTCCTCGCCGAACCAAAAAACTTTTTTGGCCCATAGAGTGCCCCAGGGTCGAGTCCTCCCGAAAGAGTCCTGCCAGTTGGGGTTATGGTGAGATTGTATGCTCTTGAGAGCCTCGTGATACTATCCATTAATATTACCACATCTTTGCCATGTTCGACAAGAGATTTTGCTCTGGCAAGGACCATCTCGGCAACCTTGATGTGATTTGTTGGTTCCTGATCAAATGTAGAAGCGATAACATCACTTTCCACATACTCTTTTATATCCGTAACTTCTTCAGGTCTTTCATCTACAAGCAGGACTATAAGTTCCACATCGGGGTTATTTTTTTCTATAGCCTTTGCTATCTTCTTGATAAGAGTTGTTTTTCCTGCCTTTGGCGGGGCAACTATAATCCCCCTCTGGCCCTTTCCAATAGGCGCCATTATATCTATTATTCTAGATGACAGGTTTTCCGTCTCAGTTTCAAGTACCAGTCTTTGGTTTGGATAAATAGGAGTAAGCCTGTCAAAGTCTCTGCGGTTGGCAGCAACTTCAGGTTTGAGGTCATTAATGAGCTTTACATAAAGCACTGCTCTAAATCTCTCATTGTTCTTAGGATCCCTGGTTATCCCACAAACCTTGTCCCCAGTCTTCATATTAAATCGTCTTATCTGCGCAGGACTGATATAAACATCATTTTCTGTAGACTGATAATTTTCACCACGTAAAAAACCAAATCCATCGGGAAGAATTTCCAGAACCCCTTCTGAAAGCTGGGCATTTTCATCGTTTATCATGTCCGAATATTCTTCTTTTGTATATAAATCAACTCTTTCCGGCTTCATCCACTATTCCTTTACAAGTCATTAAAATTCCAATCCCCCATAGTTTCTTAAAAAAGCCCCGATAATATCCATTATACGCTCAGCTCCGCCCGTTTCATCTGACTCAACATTGAGCGCCATGACAGGTTCATGCAGAGACATCCTCAAAAGACACCATCCGTAATCAGTCTTAAGCTTTACCCCCTCGTGGTTTGGAAATACCACTTCAAGCCCTTGTGTTCTTTCTCCAAAAGCCTCAAAATCTTTGAGTACTTTTTTTCCATAATCAGCAAAATCAGGTTCATTTATCTTTATCCTGGACTCCCTGCTTTGCGCACTCTGCTTAAGATCAGATATGAGGCTTTGTATCTTGAGCCCTTCCTGATTCAGCCTGGAAACTTCTGTTAGTATTTTGACTATAAGATAAGCCCCATCATCAAGAAAATGATTTTCTTCAAGTGCTGCATGTCCCGAAGTCTCTATTGCAAGATAAGCCTTGTCGCTTCCTTCTGCATTTATTCTTATCGCTTCATTTATAACATTTTTGTAGCCTCTTTTGAACCTGTGATGAATACCTCCACGAGAGGATATAAATTCACTCAGCCCATTTGAAGTAACCGAATCTGTAACAATGACAGATCCTGGATGTTCTCTCAGCACTATGTCTGATATAAGTGCTATAAGAGAATTCCGATTTATCTCGCCACCGTCATCAGAGACAATTGCCGCCCTGTCCACGTCTGTATCAAATATAATACCAAGATCTGCTCCGTTTCTCAGTACAGCCTCTGATATAGACTTCATAGCCTCTTTGTCTTCAGGATTGGGGGCATGGTTTGGAAACATTCCATCTGGCTCCAAAAACTGACTACCCTTTACATCTGCACCCAGACTTGCCAGAACTTTTTTCGCAAAAAATCCACCTGCTCCATTTCCTGCATCCACAACTATCTTAAGACCATCAAGGGGTCTGCTCATTCCAGTATCTTTCATTATCTTATATACCAGAAACTTTGAGTAGTCTTCTATAAGGTTTGCCTCTGTTACCCTTCCGGTAAATTCATTCATTGTTTCAGATGGATCTGTCTCAGCTGCAAACTTTAATATTTCACTTATGTCAGATTTTTCTGCGCCGCCTTTTTTTGTAAATATCTTCATTCCATTATGGAAGTACGGTAGATGACTGGCCGTTACCATAAGGGCCGCTGTGCAGCTATATTGGTCCATGACAGTAGTCATAAACATTGCAGGCGTCGTCGCCATATCACAGTCAATAACATTTACCCCGCAGCTCTCAAAAGTCCTGATAATCTCAGTTTTGATTTTTGGACCCGATATTCTCGAATCCATCCCTACAGCAATTCTGAATTTTTCACAGGAGTTATTTTCACGATTTTCAAGCCATTTGAGTATCCCCAGTGCTATAGAGTGCACCGTTTCACAGCTCAGATTAACGTCATACTTATCGTTTTCCAATGCAATACCTCTGATATCAGTGCCATTCTGTAATTTCAAAAATTTTGACAGCATTTTAATTATTTCCCTTTCTCAACATCCTCATCAGATAATCAAAACCGATCTTTCTTATCTGTTTCCATAAGCTTTCATAAGCTTTCTTAGTATATCATTCTTGTCAAGTTTATGAGTAGCTTCCACAAAACGTATAGTGCCGCTCTTGGCTCTCATTACTACCGAATGAGTAGTGGCTCTGTTATCTACATCATAAACCACGCCTCTCAAAAAGTCTCCCGAAGTAACTCCAGTAGCTGCAAAGAATATCTCATCTCCACATACAAGATCATCCAGCGTAAGCACTTTGTTTATATCTTCATCACTAAAGCCCATCTCGTGACATCTTTCAATTTCTTGCTCACTCATTGGGCAAAGTCTGCCCTGCATGTCTCCGCCAAGTATCTTGACAGCCGCCGCAGCGATTACTCCCTCAGGCGCTCCACCCATGCCAAACATTATATCTACACCAGTATTTTCAAAACATGTAGCAATACCAGCTGCTATGTCACCTTCATTGAATACTTTTATTCTGGCTCCAGCTTCTCTTATCTCATCCACTATACCCTGATGACGTTCTCTGTCAAGTATAGTAGCCGTTATAGCCTCTACCGGTTTCCCAAGCGCCTCTGCTACAGCATTGAGATTTTCAGATACAGATTTTTTTATATCTATGCAGCCTTTTGCCTTAGGTCCTACTATTATCTTTTCCATATAAGTATCAGGAGCCTTGAGCATACAGCCTTGATTTGCCATTGCAATTACTGCTATTGCGTTAGGAAGACCCTTTGCTATAAGAGCCGTGCCATCAAGCGGATCAACAGCTATGTCATAACTTGGTCCAAAACCACTTCCTACTTTTTCTCCAACATAAAGCATTGGCGCCTCATCGAGTTCACCTTCACCTATTACAATTTCACCTCTTATATTAACGCTTTCAAAGGCCATTCTCATGCCTTCAACTGCCGCTCCGTCAGCACCGTTTTTGTCTCCCCTGCCCATAAATTTTGCAGAAGCAAGCGCTGCTGTTTCAGTTACTCTGACAAGTTCCAAAGCCAAGTTGCGATCATCCATCAATAAATCCTCCCAAAATATATAAAATCATAAAGTTTAACATCGATTTGTTCTAATAATAATAAGATACCCTTGTCGCTTCAATTACATCAATGCCCTCATAACCAGTTATAATTACTTTCTGGCCTTTTTCAAGATCCCTTACATATTGAGCCTTGCCTGTAATATAATCATATATATCCGTTTTTGAGTCCATCATTACCTTAATAGTCTTTGCCTCAGAATCTTTCATAAAGAAATAATCTTCTTTAGTATTGACATCTGTTATAGTCCCAACAAAAACTTCACCCTTTGTCTGAGTGTAAAGAGTAAGATCCAGAATTTCATTGCTGTTTGCATATACATCAGCTTCATAACCTATCTTTATATCAGAAATGCCAGCCCTTGAATTTTTCATATATATAACAGAAGAGTTTGTAATATTCATCTTCCTTATAGCCCCGTCTTCATCCATAAAAGTCACTAGAGCGCTGGAGTTGGAATTTATAGTTACGCCTTTTATGATGACGTCTTTTAATGTACGCTTTATGCTCTTTGCTTCAATCTCAGTTATAATAGATTTTTCAATCTTTATCTTGGCCTCGTCCCCAGATGCCAGGTCCGAAACAGAAGCAGACTTTCCATTTTTTTGTACATCTGCTTTTGATCCTATGTCATATTGCTCTGTTTTTCCGTTTGAAAGCTTTATCTCTATATAAGAAGAAGTAGCTTCTACTATCTCTGCCAGCTCAGTCTTGTTAACGTCAAGTTTGCTAACAGCCTCCAGACCTTTTACAGTAGTACTGTCTGTATAAAGTTTTACAGAGTAACCCACCTTTACATCCTCAGGCTTTGCGCTCTTTCCATCCACAGCTACCACTACACCGCTGGCTTTGTTTGAGAAACCAAGGATATTCCCCCTGGAATCCTCAATCGTAACGACCATATTATTATCGTCAAGATTTATACTTTTAATAATACCTTCTACTATAACTCCACTTGGCATTATTATTTTGCCAGGGTCAGGAGTTGGAGTTGGGGTTGGAGTTGGGGTTGGAGTTGGAGTTGGAGTCCCTGTTCCAGGGTCAGTATTTCCAGAATCTTCCTTAGCTCTTTCACTGCTTGGGTATGATATAGAAAGCATTTTAGCAGTCTCGCCCCTTGTTACAGACTTGTTGGGCATAAATTCTCCAGAGACCGCTACTATGCCTTTTCTCCCAAGAAGTTCTATATAAGCCACCGCCTGTTTTATTATAGTATTGGCATCCTTATATTTGACAACTGCAGCATTGCTCAGCTGGGTCTCCCAGTTGAGGGCTCTCACAAGGTACACGCAAAATTCGTATCTGAGAGCTTCTTTCTGCTTCTTTTTAGAATCTATAAATTCTTTAAGATAGGCCTCTCCAAACCAGCTGTTTTCAAGTGCAAAAACTATTGCAGGCCTTCCATACTCAGGTATATTGTAAGTATTGAGTTTAGTAGTCCACTTGGCCTTATTGTCAGTATAAGTATCTTTTATGATGTCTGTTGGATAGAGTCTTGACATAAATACTATTGCATCCACTCTGGAAACCGGACTATTTGGTCTAAAGGTCCCATCAGAATATCCGCTTACGAGTCCCTTGTCTCCTATATCTTTGATATAAACAGAACTCCAGTGAGGTGCTCCCTTAGAGTTTGTAAGATCGCTGAAACTCACAGCATAAGAAGTCACCGTGCTTCCAAGTACCATAAATGCCACAAGTAAACTGAGTATTGATTTTTTCATATAATACCTCCTGTTTAATATACACTTGCAAATTCATCATAGCTTACCGCTGTGACAGCTAGTGTTTTTGTAGAATCTGTATTGTTTAAAATATAATATACCGTACCACTGTAAGTAGTTTTTTCAAGTTTGTAAGTCCCACTCAAGACATCCGATTTCACAGTCAAATTGTCTCCGCTTATAGTATAGGTTCCTTTTGCAACTTTATTTGAAGAAATATTTTTTATGTCCATAGTCTTGTCTGCCTTGAACTGAACCGCATACTTGACATTACTTACACTTTGCATGGCCCATGTTCCGTGGATCTGGCTGTTAGAAGCTGCCGTATCCTTTAAAGGAACTGTAATTGTTCCAGTGCCTGGTTCTACCGGCTTTACTGGTTCTACCGGTTTAGTCGGCTCTACAGGCTTTACTGGTTCAGATGGAAAAAGTCCAGACCCCATGCTTATATCCACTTTATATGAAGGATTGCCTTCCCACTTTGTTCCTCCACCCATCTGGTTAGCTACGAATGAAAGAGGTACCATCATACTTGTACCCATAATTACAGGTGGGGCATCCAAATCTACAGATTTTCCATTTACCTTTGCCTTATTACTGTTCTTTGTAAGTTCTACTTCAATACCTTCTCTGGTCCCTTTAGCCGTGCTTGTAGCCGCATTCCACTTTATATCCTTTTCCGCAACCCCAATAGCCAGAAACAGTGACTTAAAAGGAATCATTACCCTGCTGGCTTTTTCATCAAGTACCGCCGGGTGTCCTACGACATTCATAGGCAGCTCATCCACAATCACAGTAACATTATCTTTGGACTGCGCGTATCCAGGCGTCGCAAAGGCTCCTCCAGCCATAAATACAAAGCTCGCAGTACAGATACTCAAAAATCTCTTCATTATATACCTCCAGATTATACATTTTCATGTCAAAAAACTAAAATATTTATATATGTATCCTATTTCATTTTATCAAATAATTTTAACGATTCCATGACAAGCATATTACAATATAACATTACAATTATATCACGGCCAGGCTAATAAATCAAAACATAACGCGCCTTTATGCCAATGTAAGCTGGCAAATATGGTTTAATGGGGTAATTTATCTGTAAACTTTTTGTAATTTTTCACAGACACATCAATTTTTCTTTCTTTTTGCACCCACTGATTTAATCAACTTATACACTTACCATTTTGTCGACACTTTAAACAGGTAAAATGAAACTGTAACTATTTTGTAATAAAAAGCTTTTCAATCCAAAAAAACCATGCTATAATTGGTAATGTTAAGAAAGAGAAATGGAGGATACAGCAAATGATAAAGCTTCAAACCAGTAAGACGAAGCATTCCATGTTACGCAGCCCCTATCTATTCATCCTAGCATCTTTAGTATGCTTAGTCGGCACTTTATTTTATTATCAGCCAGGTGTTGGATATGAGATTATTTCCAACGGAGAACATGTCGGATATATAAAAACAAAGGCCCAGGCAGAACAAACAGTAAACAGCTTTAATACACAAATAAGAGATGAAAAAGGTGAAACTGCAACATACGACCTTAGTGTAAGCTATCAAAAAGGAAAAATGGATAACAGAGAATTCACCAGTGCAGATGTAATGAAACATAATTTTGAACAGTCGATTGACATCAAAATGCCAGCATACATTATTAAATCTGACAGCAAAGCAGTAATGGCAGTTAAAGACGAAGAAACGGCACAAAAAGTACTTAATGCTGTAAAACAACCCTACGTCATAAATTCAGACTCAGCCAAGATAAGCAACGTGAGAGTAAACTTTATACAAGACGTAGAAATACTTAAGCTTGAAAAAGTCTCAGAAGCAAATATACTAGAATCACATGAAGCACTTGCAACAGTTAATCCAAGTGCCACAGTATCACGTTCAAAACTTACAAGAAGCCTGGTTCCAAAGACAGATGAAGTTTCACAACTTTTCGATATAAAGACATCATATGAAAAAAAGGAAGCAATAGCAGTACCCTTTCAAGTTACAAAAGTAGCAGATCCTACAATGAAACTTGGAGAGACCAAAGTTAAATCACAAGGAAAATCCGGTGTCAGAGAAGTAAACCGTCTCGTAACAATGCTAAACGGAAACCCTGTAGAAAACAAGGTCCTTACACAGAAAATAGTTGAAAAACCAGAAGATAAAGTAGTTCTTTACGGAACAAAAAGTACTGCAAGCGGGGTAGTTGGAATCGCAAAGCAGTATCTTGGAACACCATACAGATGGGGTGGCACCACTCCAAGCGGATTTGACTGTTCAGGTTTTACATCATATGTATACAGACAGCTGGGAGTATCACTTCCAAGAACATCATATTCACAATCAAAAGCAGGTACAAGAATATCAGCGTCCAATCTGCAGCCAGGTGATCTGGTATACGGACCAGGACATGTTGGAATATATGTAGGCGGAGGATCTTACATCCATGCCCCACAACCAGGGCAGAGTGTAAAAATATCTCCATTATCACAATTCAGAAACTTCTCATACGGAGTTCGAGTACTGTAGTCACAGATTTCAAAATCATAAATTGACATAAAAACACCAGTCGAATCGACTGGTGTTTTTTTTACGCCTCCAATGTATCTTAAGATACATACATTTTTAAACTTGCCCAAATTATACGAATTATGCTCAGACGAATTTGTGGAGAATTAAGGCTTGTCACACTGAACATCTTCCTCATATCTGACTATCTCGCCGTCCTTCATATACGCTATGGCATCAGACAGCCTTTTCGCCTCCTTAGTATCATGTGTAACCATAACCGTAGTAAGCCCCGATTCTCTCTGGAGCTCAAGGAGGAGTTCTCCCATATCCAGCCTCAATTCTTCATCAAGACTCGAAAAAGGTTCATCAAGGAGCAGCACAGAAGGATTTACTGCAAAAGCCCTCGCCAGGGCTACCCTCTGCATCTGCCCTCCGGATATCTGGCTTATGCGCCTGTCCTCAAGCCCTTCAAGCCTTACTTTTGAAAGCTGCTCCCGGGCTTTATCCCTGTACTGCTGTTTTTTCATGCCGCTCATCTTAAGAGCGAACTCCACATTTTCAGCCACGCTCATATGAGGAAAGAGCCTCAGGTCCTGAAACACTATGACAGCCCCTCTCCTGTGCACAGGCACGCCAAGCACGGATCTTCCATCAATCATGACATCACCCGAGTACGGCTCTATTATCCCGGCCACAGTCTTGAGCAGGGTGCTCTTTCCGCATCCCGAAGACCCGAGAAGCGATATCAGCTGACCTGTTTTTACCTCCAGGCTGACATTCTTCAGTATATGTTTCTTTCCAAGCTCTACATTTATATCAGTCAGCAAAAGCCTGCTCATATTTCCTCCTCGCAAAAAACTCCATCACTCCAAATACAATCATCAGCGTCATTATGAACAGCGTAGCATACGCCGATGCCACGGTCCTGTCCCCGCTCTGGATATATGGCACCATAACGACAGAAAGTGTCCTTACCCTTCCTCCGCCAATCAGCAGCGTAAGGAAATACTGGCTGAACGAGACTATATAGGCCATGCTCAGAGACGACAGTACTCCCGGCATCATAATAGGCAGGCTGATGTGCCAGAAAGCCCTCAGCGGACTAACTCCCAGGACCTGAGCCTGAAGCTCGAGCCGGTCTCCCGCCATGGCCGTTATGTCAGTCATTATGCTCACCGTATATGGCACCGAATATATCATATGCACCAGCAGCAGCCCCGTCCAGGTATCTCCAAGCCCCATCCTAAGAAATACAACATGTACCCCCATCGCAAAGGACGCAGCCGGAACTATCATGGGAAGCATGCTGAAAAACGTGACCAGCCTCTTTCCCCTGAAATCATGCAGTACTATTGCCCTTGCCGCCATTATTCCCGTGACAGTCGCCAGGACAGCCACGCAGCCGGAGAGCAGTATGCTTGAGAAAATCACCTTCAGAATTCCGACATCCGAAAAGATCATCCTCAGCGCCCTCAGCGAGAATGCAGACGGAAACAGCTCCGGCCACTGCCACCTTCCAAAAAATATCCATACAGGAAGAATGAGAAGCGGAACCAGTATACAGACTGCGGCAAAATATAGTACAAGCCCTGCAGCCCTGTTTTCTCTTATCCATGATAACTTCCTATTCATAGTGCTTCCCCTCAATCTTCTCAGCCTTCTTCGTCATCCAGTAATATATTACCGAAATCCCCAGCGTGATTATAAGTATTATGCCATTCATTGCCATAGCATATGCCCTGTGGCGCAGATCCGGATGCATGTACTCAATATACGCCTGCACAGGGAGCGCTCTCGGCGTTGTCGCTCCCAGAAGAAACGGCAGCTCGTACGCTCCAAAAGCGAAGGCAAATATCATAACGAAGGCCTTGTTTATGACCGGGAGGCACAGCGGCAGCACGATATGGAAAAAAGACTGCAGAGGGCTTGCCCCCAGGTTTCTCGCAGCCTCTCCAAGCCTGTCATCTATGCTCGCCATGAACGACAGCACGAAATACGCCACAAAAGGCGCTTCCTTCCATATATATCCAATTATGACCCCTGCGCTGTCTCTTCCAAACAGGATCATCGGAAAATCCTCAGGAGAAGACACCGCTCCGGCTGCATACATCAGCCTCGAAAGCAGCCCGCTCTGGGAAAATATTATTATGACAAAAAATGCCACAACAGTATGCGGCACCAGTATCGGAATCCTTATTATGTCAGTCATCCTCGCAAAAATCCTGCCTGAAGATCTCCCTCTAAGGGACACGAGCATGCTGCAGATTGCGACTCCTGCAACCACTGAAATTACAGATGACACAAGAGCCGTATGCAGGCTGGTCTTTACAGACGCAAAAAGCGCAGGATCAGAAATCACTGCCCTGTAGTAATCCAGCGTGAGCTCTCTCATCTCAAATGCCGGTATATATCCAAGGCTCTGGATGAGCGCATTGCACACACCCAGAGCAAATATTGCCCCCAGAAAAATAAGCGGAGACAGGAGCAGATATGGATACAGTTTCTTCATTATGCTACTTCCTCAAGCCAGATTTCTTCTATTATCGGAACAAGCTTTGCAGGCATTTCAGGAAGCCTCTTTGAAAGAAGCTCATCCTGAGCTACAGTTCCCTTTCCTGTGTCCACAGCATCAAAAAGCGCCTTTTCCTCGTCAGAAAGCAGTTCATGCGATACTACCGGCAGAGTCTTGAGGACATCAAGCTGGCTCGCCTGCATCTGCGCTGACAGGATCTCATTTATGAGCACCATTGCGCCCGCCTTGTTAGGAGAATTCTGAGCAATCGCCATGTAATTCGTATTTCCTATCATTCCCTTGTCGAACAGAAACGCCCTCGCCGTATCCGGATAAACTCCGTCCGCTATGCTCAGCGCCACTGAATAAGGCGAATAGCTCATGTTTATAGCAAGCTCGCCGTCAGCGAACATATTGTCCATCAGCGTCGAGGATGCCGGATAAGTCTTGCCCTCATTCCACAGGTATGGGCTTAGCTCCTTAAGATACTCCATCGCCGGAGCTATGGCAGCTCTCACCGTTTCCTTGTCCGCCTCCATGTCAGCAAACATCTCATGACCTGATATATCATAAATAACGTTCCTTACGAAAGCGCTTCCTGTAAAATCAGGCAGCGCAGGGTATGTCACCTTGCCAGGATGTTTTTTTGCATATTCCATGAGCTCATCCGTATTCTTTGGAGTCTCAGGATTAATCGCACTGTCATTCATGAGTACCAGCTGAGCCTTTCCATATGGAGCCTCAAATCCCTCCACAGGATATCCGAAGTCATAAAGGTTCTCAACATCCTGCGCGTCTATAAGACTCTTATAATTAGGCAGATATCCTGCGAAAGGACCAAACAACAGCCCGTTTTCCTTTGCAGAATAAAAATTCTCTCCGTTTATCCAGATTACATCTACAGATCCCTCTTCAGTGCCAGCCTGCTTCTCTCCGGAGAGCTTTGACAGTATCTGATCGATGTCCATAGGAACTCTCTCAAGCGTTATGTCATAGTTTTCCTTCAGCGAGGACGCCACTACAGTATCGAGCCACTGATTTCGCTTGTCATCTCCGCCCCAGCCGTAAAAAGTCACCTTAGTGCCTCTCGCCTGCTCTGTTATTTCCTCAAAATCCGCCGATGCATCAAAACCCGCTGCCTTTTCGGCATCACCGGATGAACTTCCTCCTGAACAGCCCGCAAGGAGCGTCACTCCCATTATCGCCGCCGTAAAAATTGCCATAAGTCTTTTTTTCATTTCTTTACTTTCCTCTCTTTTTATAATTTTGTATCATTCTTATCAATATCCATGCTTTAATTCATATCTACGCTGCGGTAGGCCCTGTATACCTCATCTTCAAAAATATTAGAATCCTTTATAATCGGAAGATTGACCCTTACAGGTGCGCCGTTTCCAAGCAGCCTCCCCGATTTCATAGAGTCTTCGTCCGGATTTATCACGCAAAAAGAGTCCTCAAAAAGCTCTTTCTTCATTATATATGCCGCAGAGACAACATCCCAGTTGTAAAATCCATCTATGTCATACTTCTTCATGCAGTCATACCAGTATGAAGTCTTTTCGTCGATGTACCTGGCAATTTCTATCTTTGAGCCTCCGAGCCTGGCCCTGTGACCCTCATGTGAAAAGAATGCCTTCAGGCAGTTGTTTCCGGTTACTATACTGAGATTCTTTGCTTCCCTTATAACACCCAGCGCCGCCGGGCTGTCGCAGGAGAAGTTGAGCTCATTCATTACCTTGCCGTTTATATACAGAGTATCTGTTATGCCTCCCATGAGGCATAACCCTGCAAGGTTTTCAAAAAATCTCCTATCCTTAAGAAAAGCTCCATAGACATTCGTCAGAGATCCGGTCGCAAGCAGATATATCTCGCCCCTGTAGCGCTCTGCCATATCCGCCAGAAAATCCGATGCCTCGCTTTTATAATCACCCTCAAAGGCGCCTCCCCGAAGAAGAGGAATATGATCCAGTCCCAGCTCCTCTATCATGAGCTCTGTATTTAAAAATACGGTGTCCAGGTCGCTATTTCCATATGTAGCGCTAATCCCCATTATCTCAGCATCCATGCCAAGAAGATAGAGAAGCGCAAGCCCGTCATCCACATCGCATCCGTCTACTCCAAAGGTATTGTCGCAATCAAACAAAATCTTCATAAACTCTCCATTCTTTATTAAATCTGAATTTCAGCATATAATTTTCTACATAAACTCTTTAATTATATCATATCCTGCGTTTCAGTTGAATGTCGCTTAAAAAAACACCTTATAGATAATTTCTTTAGGTTTTATAGAATCTGTCTATAGCAAGCTCTGTACACAGTTTCGCAGGTATTTTCGAAACTATTTTACGTGACAATTGCTACTTTTGTATTGACAGACAAATATTCTGCATGTTACAATCTATTTTAGTTAGCAGTAGCTAACTTTTTATTTGAGATTCAGTTAGTTAATGCTAACCATTTTTAAACATGACCCCGGAGGTAACAATGAAAGAAAAAAAACTTACCCTTACCCTGTCAGCAATACTTATAATACTGTCTGCAGTCTCACTGTTCATCGGGGTGATTTCCATAGAGCTCTCCGGGATACTCAGCGGCGATATGCACCAGATACAGGTATTCCTGATATCAAGGCTTCCGCGGCTCATGGCGGTAGTGCTCGCCGGAGTCGGAATGAGCGTTGCCGGACTGATAATGCAGCAGCTCTGCATGAACAAGTTCGTTTCGCCATCAACGGGCGCCACCATAGCAAGCTCACAGCTTGGGATACTGCTCGCCATGATATTTCTTCCCAGCTCGACGCTTGCAGGCAAAACAGTATTCGCCTTCATAAGCGCAATAGCAGGGACCTACATTTTCGTATACTTCATGCAGAAAATCAGGTTCAACGACATAATAATGGTGCCCCTTACAGGAATAATGTTTGGTAGCATCATCGGAGGACTGACAGAATACCTTTCCTTCAGATACGGAATGGTCCAGGCGCTTTCTTCCTGGCTCGTCGGAGACTTCTCCCTGATAATAAGGGGACGCTACGAGATAGTATATATAGTGCTTCCGCTCGTGGTACTGGCATTTCTGTTCGCAAACCACTTCAACATAGTGGGCATGGGCGAGGATTTTTCAAAGAACCTCGGAGTGAACTACAGCCTGGTACTCTTCGCAGGGCTCTCCATAGCCGCGATGATAACCGCAGGCATAGTAGTGACTGCAGGCACCATACCTTACATCGGCCTCATAGTTCCAAACATAGTGTCCATGTTCAAGGGTGACCGTATAAAGTCAAACCTCATAGACACCGCCCTCTTTGGCGCCATATTCGTGCTCATGTGCGACATGGCTGGAAGGCTTATAATGTATCCTTATGAAATCCCTGTAAATCTAACCGTGGGAGTCCTGGGCAGCATAATCTTTATAATGCTTCTCATAAAAAAACTCAATCCAGTGAAAGGAGCAAGGCAGAGCTAATGAACAAATCACTCAACAGAAAGACCCTGATACTTATATCGCTCGTGCTCCTTGCAGCCGCAGCATTTCAGTTTATATCCGTTAATACAAAATACTTTGACTATGCCATGAGCATAAGAGCTCCAAAACTTACCGTGATGCTCATAACCGCTTTCTGCATAGGCAGCGCCTCCATAGTTTTTCAGACTCTGATAAACAATGTCATCGTGACTCCCTGCCTTCTGGGAATGAATTCATTGTATATCCTGATACACACCCTCGTAGTGTTCGCACTCGGATCAGGATCAGTGCTCGTGACGAACAAGAATATCTCATTTGCCATAGACCTGGCGCTTATGGTTTCAGCCTCAATGCTGATATACGGCCTGCTGTTTAAAAAGACAAAGAGAAATATACTCTACATCCTGCTTTCAGGTACGGTCATGGCTACGATGTTCACAAGCATAACCTCTACACTGCAGAGAGTCATGGATCCAAATGAATTCGCTACACTGCAGAACGCTCTCGTGGCAAGCTTTCACAAGGTGAATTCAGGGATAATATTCTTCGCGCTCGTCCTCATCCTTATGGTTATATACCTTCTGAGGAAGGAGCTAACACTCCTTGACATAATACAGCTAGGTAAGGCTAAGGCCATAAACCTCGGCGTGGACTATGACAGAGTCGTGAGAAAGCTACTGCTTGGAGTTGCAGTCTTCATATCAATAGCAACAGCCATGGTGGGACCCATATCCTTCCTTGGGCTGATAATAGCCAATCTGTCGAGGCAGATGTTCAAAACCTACAGACATTCATACCTTATCGCCGGAGCCACCCTTACCGGGATGGCAGTCCTGCTTGCAGGGCAGACCCTGATAGAGCACGTGTTCAATTTCAACGTAAACATTAGCGTATTCATAAACACAGGCGGTGGGCTATACTTCATGTACCTGCTGCTCAAGAGCAGGAGGACTATCAGATGATGAAAATAAACAGGCTTTCCAAATCATACGGAGGAAAGAACGTAGTCAGGAACGTAGACTTTGAGATACCCAAAGGAAAGGTGCTATCACTCATAGGGCCAAACGGAGCCGGAAAATCAACGGTGCTCGGGATGGTCTCAAGGCTTGTAGAGCGTGACAGCGGAAGCGTCGAATTCGAAGGTCGCGACATACTGAGGTGGAAGAGCAACGACCTGTCAAAAAAGCTCGCCATCCTCACACAGAGCAACAATATAAACGCAAAGCTGACAGTCAGAGAGCTAGTCTCATTCGGCAGGTTCCCATACAGCGGAAACCACCTTACATCAGAGGACAGCAGGATAATAGACGAAGCCCTTGCCTACATGGAGCTGACTGACATGCAGGACAAGTTCGTAGATGAGCTCTCAGGCGGACAAAGGCAGAGAGCATACATCGCCATGGTCATAGCTCAGGATACCGAATACGTGTTCCTCGACGAGCCGACCAACAACCTCGACATATACCACGCCACGAACATGATGAAGATAATAAGAAAACTGTGCGACGAGCTTGGAAAGACCATAATCCTCGTTCTGCACGACATAAACTACGCCGCATTCTACTCAGACTACATCTGCGCCTTCAAGGACGGAAAGATAGAGAAATTCGGGACAGTCGAAGAAGTTATGCGTAAGGACATACTTTCAGAAATCTACAACGTGGATTTTGAAATCAGAGAGATAGATGGCAAGCCATTATCCATATACTATTAAAAAAAGGAGCATATTATAATGAAGAGATTCAAAAAATTCACAGCACTTTTAGGTGCCGCCGTACTGGCACTTTCAATTACAGCATGCGCAGGCTCAGATCAGGAAGAAGCAGCAGCCGCACCTGTATCAGAAACAGTCACCGTGGAGCACCTTCTCGGAAGCACAGAGCTGCCCTCTGATCCGCAGAGAATCGCGGTCCTTGATCTTGCAAGCCTCGACATGATAGATGCGATGGAGCTCGGAGACAGAGTAGTCGGAGTTCCAAAATCATCATCAGTTAGCTACCTCACCGCATACACAGAAAATGCTGACCTGGAGGATTTTGGATCCGTAAAGGAAGTCAACATGGAAGCCCTCATGGCATCAGAGCCGGACGTCATATTCATAGGCACGAGGCTGGAAGAGCAGTATGAGGAGATTTCAAAGATAGCTCCGACCATCTGCTTTGGAATAGACTATGAAAAAGGATACATGGAGAGCTTTGACTCAAACCTGAGCTCCTTCTCATCCATATTCGGGCTCGGTGAAAAAGCAGAAGAAATCTCTGCCGGATACGCAGACAGGCTTGCTAAGATAGCACAGTCCGCGGATTCCAGATCAGCGATAATTGGAGTAGTGTCAAGCAGCTCGCTCAGCACTCTCGGAAACACTTCAAGATGCGCCCTAATAGGAACTCAGATGGGATTTGAGAACATAGCCCAGGACGTTGACAGCACTCATGGAAACTCGTCATCTTTTGAATTCCTAGTGGATCTTGACCCCGAATACCTGTTCATACTCGACCGTGATACAGCCATAAATTCAGAAGGCGCAAAAACAGCAGTCGAAGTCATGGATAATGAGCTGGTACAAAAGACTCAGGCATACAAAAACGACAACATAGTTTACCTGACTCCGGACGTATGGTACCTTGCAGAGGGCGGAATCACAGCTACAGACACTATGCTCAGGGACATCGAAAACGCAGTGCTTTAAAAAATACTGATTAATCCTGAAAAAAGCCCCACCCTCTCTGATGCTGAAGGTGGGGCTTTACATTTTTATAAAATTGTCGCTTCAAGCCCGGATTCGAGCCTTTCTATCCTGCTCATCATATAATCCCGATGCCACTTCAAAATCGGTGTTATCTGCTCCAAACTGAATTTTTCTGTCAACAGTGCCACAAAATGCAAAATTGAAATCAAACTCCTTTACCGAAAACCCTACATTCCCATTCCCGCAAAGTAAGGACTTTCAAAGAGGAGTTTAAGCTGTTTTTGCTGAACTTTGAGACCGCTCAGCTTGTTCTCAAGCTCCATTTTTGAAATCATAGTATTTTCATACACATTCTTTGCAACCATTCCAAGATTATACTGAGCCTGAAGGGTCTTGAGCTGATATGCAAGTTTTTCACGTTCTATGCTCATAATCTCTATATTTTGCTGAAGCTGCTGAAGATTTGCATAGTTCTTGTCAACATTAAGCTTGGCATTTTTTATAGTCTGACTCATATCCAGTTCTGCCACATTTTTTTCATCCCTTGTGCTCTTGTAGTCCATTGTCGGAGCGGATGGCTGGTTGCCCGCAAGATATGAAAGGTACTGAAAGTTGTATATTTCAGGATAGTTTTGGAATGTAGTAGTCTTTTTCTCTACCTCATTTTTCTTGGCAAGTATGGATATATCATAATTTTCTATGTTTGCCTTGTATCTAACCAGATCTTCTGCCTCCATCACAAACTCTTTGTACTCCATTTCAAGAGGTACTATTTCATACGTCTCGGCTATCTTCAAGATTCCCGTATTCTTTTCAAGTTCTGCAAAAAGCTCATCAAGTTTTATATTTAAAATCATAAGATCATTTTTCAGGGCCTTGTTTGCTGCAATGGCAAGATCCAGATCGTTTTTTGATAGCATTCCAAGATCATATTTTTTCTGATTTAATCTTACGTTGGCATCGCCTTGAAGAATTTTTTTATTTGTCAGCTCTATGGTATCGAGTTGCTGCACAATATTATTAAAGAGTCCTGCTATAGTTATCTTAAGGCTCTCAGAGTCCACAGTTTTCTGTCTTTTAAGGAGATCTCTGGTAGTTGTAAGCGTCGTGCTGTAGATATCCATGTTGGCAAGAGTACCTGTCAGCATGTCTGGATCCTCTATAAGGAACAGTGTGTCATATCTGTTGAACAGATCATCTATATTGTCCTGGACAGTCTCTCTTTGAAGCTCGGCCATCTTTGTAGTTATGCTGTACTCAACCGCTTTTTTTATTGCAGTCTCAAAATCAAGAGGAAGTTTTACTATGGCTTCTGGTTCTTTTTCAACGTAGGGCTGGATCTTTGGGGGATTAAGCGGACCTGCTGCATACGCCTGATTAGCAACTGGAACATATATCCCTGAAAAAAGCAGGGCTGCAAGTGAAACCGACGCCATTTTTTTTACATTATTCTTTTTTATTTTCAAAATATCACCTCATATATTTCTCACCGATGTATAAAATTTACTATTATGTTTATTATACCATATTTTTCCAGACATAATATATCATTTTCGCGTCTGATTTGCGACCTAATTATTCGATTTTCTTTTTAAATTTCATAGTTGAAAGTACAAGGAATCCTATACCAAAAGCCACTAAAACAAAAAATTCAAAAATCAGATCTCCAAAATTGTTTCCCTTAAGAATGATTCCACGAAGCACATTCAAAAAGAAGGTCAGCGGAAAGAAGTTGCTTATGGCATAGATTGGAGCCGACATGGCCTCTCTTGGAAACATATATCCAGAAAGCAAAATATTGGGCATAATCATAAACATAGACAATTGCATGGCCTGAAGCTGGCTTTTTGATACTGTTGAAATCAGCAGTCCCATTCCAAGCGCGCTGAACAGGAAAATTACAGAGAACATCAGCAGCAGCGTGATACTTCCGGCGACCGGAACCCTAAACCAGAATATGCTTAGCCCCAGTGCAAGTACAATATCTACAAAACCTAGAATTATATAGGGAATAATCTTACCAATCATCAGCTCCATTTTCGTGATTGGAGTTACAATAAGCTGTTCGAGTGTGCCCCGTTCCCTTTCTCTTACTATGGAAAAGGAAGTAAGCATGAGCGTTACAGTTTGCAAAATAACTCCGATCAGTCCTGGAACATTAAAATATACGCTGCTCATGTCAGGGTTGTACCAGACCCTGGTCCTTAAGTCCAGGGGCCTGGGCATCTCAATTCCCATAGTCTGACTGATTATCTTTACCGATAAAGACTGAACTACAGCGCCCGCACTTGATAATATAGTCTGCGCCGTTGTCGGGTCAGAGCCATCAATGACCAGCTGTATCTGGGCCGTTTGTCCACGCCTTATAGTGTCTGAATAATCCGGCGGAATAATGACCCCCACCTTTGCATGACCTTGGTCTATATAATCTTGTACATCCTGTAAATTATTGGCATTATAGTCAATATCAAAATACTGAGAATTTGTAAAATTGTCAAGCAGTACCCGGCTTTCAATCCCAATATCATTATTTAAAACCACTGTAGGTATATGATCTACACTGGTAGACGTTGCATAACCAAACAGTAAAAGCTCCATAACAGGCATCAGTATTATGATGGCAATGGTTCTTTTATCTCTTTTTATCTGAGAGAATTCCTTTTTTATAATGGCCAGAATTCTTCTAAAATTTAATTTCATCATGATTCTACCTCATTATTTTTCTGGTCCACAAGGAAAACAAAAGCATCTTCCAAAGACGGCTTTACCTTGTCAATGCTGCCCACATGTTTCTTCATATTGTTAGGGGTGTCCATCAAGAGCACATTGCCATAATAAAAGAAACCTATTGTATTACAATGCTCCGCTTCATCCATATAGTGGGTAGTAACAAAGATGGTCACGCCCTTTTGAGAAAGATTGTATATTATGTCCCAAAACTGTCTCCTTGCTATAGGGTCAACCCCACCAGTAGGCTCATCGAGAAATAGCATGTCCGGATCATGAATGATTGCGCATCCCAGTGCCAGTCTTTGCTTCCAACCCCCAGAAAGGCTTCCTGTAATAAGTTTTTCTTTTCCGACCAGGTCTGCCATTTCCAGAATCTCTTTCTTCCGCTGATTGATTTTATCTTTAGGAACTCCATATATACCTGCATAGAAATCAAGATTTTCTTCTACAGTGATGTCCTCATAAAGACTGAATTTTTGAGACATATAGCCCGTATGTTTTCGAATCTCGGCATTGTCCTTAATGATATCATAGCCCAGAACATTTCCAGAACCCGAAGTGGCATCAAGAAGCCCTATAAGCAGCCTTATAACTGTCGTTTTTCCAGACCCGTTTGGCCCCAGGAATCCAAAAATCTCTCCCTTTTTTACATTAAAGCTGATATTATTTACTGCAACAAAATCGCCAAACTTTTTTGTAAGGTTTTTAATCTCAATGGCATTCTCCACCCTAAATTCCTCCTCCGCTTTCCTGACTTTTAATGATATTTACAAATACATCTTCAAGAGAAGGCCTTATTTTTTCCATAGTTTTTATCTCAACATCAATTGATTTAAGATCTTCCATCAGCTTTGTGCGGGCACCTTCATAATCCGATACTACAATATGAAGCTCTTCGCCAAGCAGGTAGGCATCTTCAACGTATTCCTGCTTTATAGCAAGATCTCTGGCTTTATAATTATTGTCAGAATAGATGCATATAATGTGTTTTTGAAAGCTTTCGATAATATTTGAAGGGGTATCTCTGGCAATAATCATGCCTTTGTCCATAAGGCCTATTTCATCACATCTTTCAGCCTCATCCATATACGGCGTGCTTATAAATATTGTTGTGCCCTCGTCCCTTAGATTAAACAAAATCTTCCAGAACTCTCTTCTGGCGACTGGATCCACCCCGATTGTGGGTTCATCCAGTAGCAGAAAATCAGGTGTATGAATCAAATTACATGAAAGCGCAAGTTTTTGCTTCATTCCGCCTGAAAGCTGGTCAGCCAGTTTATATGAATGATCCTTTAAATTGCTGAATTTCAGAAGATATTCTATTTTTTTCTCTCTGACATCTCTTGGAATCTCATATATATCCGAATAAAATTTCATATTTTCAAGGACGGTCAGATCTCCGTAAAGACTGAAACGCTGAGGCATGTAACCCAAATGTTTTATGATTTCATCGCTTTGTGTGCCTGCATCCAGTCCACCTATTTCCACAGTTCCGCTGTCAGGTTTCATCAATGAGCATAGGATTCTCATGGTAGTCGTCTTGCCTGCTCCATCTGGTCCAATAAGTCCAAAGATGGTATTGTGTTTAACATCAAGACTTATTCCGTCAACAGCCTTTATATCACCGAATTTTTTAGAAAGAGAAGTGATTTTTATGCCCGGTTTCATCTATTTCCCCTCCTCTACCTCATCTATTTTTATATTGACTTCCACAGGTATACCCGGTTTTATGACTCCATTTGAATCCTGAGCTTCTATTTTTACTTTAAATACCGTATTTACACGTTCCTCTTTTGTCTGTATGTTTTTAGGGGTAAATTCTGCCTCATTATTAATTCGAACCACTTTTCCTTCAAAAGCCTGATCAGTGTGTGAATCGACAAACAAACTGACATCCTGACCGGTTTTAATGTGACCTATGTTTGCTTCGGACACGTATACCTGGATTTCCGTTCTGGCAGGATCATAAATTTCCATAACGGGTTTCCCACTTGTAAGAAATTCACCCTTGTCAAAGAATATAGAATTGAGAACCCCATCCATGGGTGAGCGAATAAGAGTTTTTTCAAACTCAGCTTCTGCCTGACTTACTTCTTTTTGTGCCTGATTCATTTGAATATTTGCCGATGCAAGCCTATTTTCCAGATCTACCATCTGCATCTGACCACTCGATACGGCAAGCTCATACCCTGACTTTGCCTGAAGCACCCTGCTCTGGGCAATCTTTAAATTTGAGGCCGTTGGCATTGACTTCAAAAGATCAAGTTTGGATTTAGCTGCCTTATATTGAGATTCTGCCATCTGATAGTTTTTTTCAGCCTCATCATACTCTACCTGAGAAATTCCCTGCGCCGCAAGCATTGCACTGCTCCTGTCCAGATTTGCCTTTATGTAGCTTAGGTTTATATCTGCCTGCTTTACAGCTTCTTCTGCAAGACTGATTTCTTCTGCGCTTGATCCATCTTTTACTTTTTGATATTCTGCTTCCGCTGCCAGATAGCCGCTGTTAGCCTGTGCAATTATTTTTTCATTTTGTACACTATAAGTCGATATATTATCTTCAATGGCTGTAACATTTTGCCTTGCTGTTTCCAGATTGGTTTTTGTTTTTTCATACTGACTGGCGAGGGCGGTATTTTCAATTTTGGCAATTATCTGGCCCAATTTGAGTGTTTCACCTTCTTTGGCATCTATCTCAATTATTTTCCCGCTCACTTCACTGCTTATAATTACGTTATTGTTCTCAACAGTGCCCGAGGCTTTGACATATGTGCCCTCTGCAGTCTTAAAAATGCTTGAATTATCAGTGATACTAGCATTATAAATGTAGATAGAAGCCAAAGCCCCAGCGATTATAAGTACAATGAAAATATACTTTCCGTTATTTTTAAATGATTCCACTATATTTTTCATCCTATTCCAACCTTTCTTTTTTTATATTATAACACTGCATCACGTGAAAAAAGTGTTACATTGGTAACACATAAAAAACTAATTGATCATGATTTCAATGACATTTACCCTAATTTGCTTTATAATATTTAATGGGGAATTAACATAAACATTAATTAGCCCATTTACCACTTAACTGTCACATTATATTATAGGAGATAAGATGAACGAAAAACAAGATTTAACAGTCGGAAGTATACCGCAAAAAATAATATACTTATCAATGCCCATACTTGCGACCTCATTTATAAATATGGCCTACAACCTCATAGACATGATCTGTATAGGAAGGCTGGGAAGCGGAGCAGTTGCCGCAGTAGGAAGCGCTGGATTTCTGATGTGGTTTGCCCAGGCATCTTCTTCCATATCAAGGATAGGAGCTCAGATAACCATCTCTCAGTCTATGGGGAAAAGACAGCCTCATCTGGCAAGAGAATACGCTCAGGCCTCCATGTGGCTCAATTCATTTATAGCATGGGCCTTCACCATATTTATAATGCTTTTTAATTCCCAAATAATCGGCTTTTTCCGCCTTGGGGACCCAGTCATAATAAAGCAGGGCCGTATCTACCTTATAATAGTAGGATTTGCCATGATATTTGCCTACACCACTCCTGTCCTTTCGGCAATCTTTAATGCCTCAGGAGACAGTAAAACGCCCTTTTTATTAAATACCTGCGGACTTGTCTTTAACATAGTATTTGATATCTTGCTTATATTTGGAATAGGACCCTTTCCAAAGCTTGGAGTAGCTGGAGCTGCCATAGCTACGGCAGGTGCTCAGGCGCTTGTATGGCTATTATTTATACTTCACATAAAAAAATATCCTCAGCCCCATCTGGACATAAAGATATTCAGCAAACCTGATTTTGTAAAAATAAGAGAAATCGCAAAAATTGGATTTCCAAGCGCCCTCCAGTCATCGATGTATTGCGTATTTTCCATACTCCTTGCCAGGATAATATCCAATTTTGGAGCCACCGAGATAGCCGTTCAAAAGGTTGGTTCTCAAATTGAATCACTTTCATGGATAACCGCAGACGGCCTGGCCATAGCTATATGTGCCTTCGTGGGCCAAAACTATGGAAGCAAGAACTTTGACCGTATAGACAAGGGAATAAGGATTATTGCTATGATATCCATATCTATTGGTGCACTTGCCACAGTTGGACTTGTTTTCTTTGGAGAACCAATATTCAAGCTCTTTATAAATGAGCCCGCATCCATCCCAAGCGGGGTAAACTACCTTCGTATACTTGGATACTCACAGATTCTCATGTGCATAGAAATAATAACCATAGGAATGTTTAACGGATTTGGAGAAACAAAAATCCCGGCTATGATAAGTATTTTACTTACCGGAGCCAGGATTCCAATAGCCCTGTTTTTATCCGCAACTGCCCTTGGTGTAAACGGAGTATGGTGGGCTATAAGTCTAACTAGTATAATAAAAGGATTCATACTTCCTGTCTTTTATTATTTCTACAGAAAAAAAGTAATGCTGGAGTACCAGGCATAAACAGGCAAGCGGGCGCCTCTATGAAAATACAGAAGTTACTATATCTAACATTTTTCTAAATATGTCAGCTACCCTGCTTCCAAAAGTTCCTCTGTCTTGGACAGCACCAGACTCAAGGTCTTTTACGGCCTTGTCCGGGCTGTCTTTGCTTATTTCTGCAGTTCTCATTATAACCTGAACGCTCTCAGGGCTATGGTTCTGCTTGGATGTAAAAGACATCATGGGGGCCGAAGTATCTATATTAAGCAGATGATTCTCAGTCTCTGTGTATTTTTCCCACTCATCATCAATGAGTTTTTTTACAGTGTTTTTAGCGTTTCTTATAACCCCTGTCTGCTCGAGTCCCTTTATCGATTTATCCAAAACATCCGCAAGATTGTTAAGGCTTTTCTTGCTTCCTTCATCAAGCTGAGTCCCGCTTTTTTTCATAAGGTCTTTTGCCTCTCTTACAAAGCTGTGAGCATCATCTAGACTCTTTGTCGCAAGCTCCATACTCTCCTTTGAATCCTTGAGTGATTCTACAAGGGCAGGGTGATTTTCATCAATAATCTTGTTGAGGTCTGCAATCTGGTCTATCATTTTCTTTCCAATATCAGAAACCTCAATAACCGTAGCATTAAGGGCCTTTGTATTTCCCATAGCGCTTTGTATATCAGTTGAATACTCTCCGGCTACGCTCTTTAGCCCCCCAAGCATGGCTCCCATGTCACTCAGGCCACTTCCCACTTGAGAAACTCCTCCAAGTATGGCATCTATCTTTGGATCACTTACTGGCGCCGAGCCTCCACCAGATTCTCCTCCACCGACAATATCTCCTGCAGCATCCATACTTGATACATCTTCACTTAAAGACGCCGCAATTTGATTATAGTCTGCTATGTTGTTGTTGACAGCCATGACAAGAGTCCTGCTTCTGCGTGATGAGGAGGATTTCACTTCTCCCAGGTCTTCTACCATATCACTTAGTGAGTCCAGATTATCATTAAGGTCTTCCAAAACTCTTTGAAGCTTTGTCAGTTTCGGTTTTATAGTCTTAGTGGTGTCTACCATTATATTTAGCTGATTATTTACATTGTCTGCAAGGGTTTGTGCCTCCTCAAGATGAGGAATAAGCTTTTCTACCTGCCTTGCACTCTGGTCCAGATTCTCTATTGATATGTCTGCCTTATCATAAAGACTTTCCTTTGATGTGCTTATAGTCTCTCTGGCTGTGTCGAGTTCACGAAGGCCTTGAGATGTCCCCTTTATGCCGTCTTGCATACTCTCAAGGGTGTTAAGCACCACATCCATACTCGCATTCATTGCATTTGCCGAGTCTTCTATCTTATCCTTGGTTTCTCTTAGATCCTTTAGGTCTTCCAGCTGAGAAAGCGTAGCTGGGATTATCATTATTCCAAATCCAGGAAACTCAAAATCTTCAGAGCCTATCCTTACCACAAATTCATTTTCTTCACCAGGAAGCCCCATAAATATGGCCGCCTTCTTGCTTCCTACAGTCT
The DNA here is from genome assembly GCF_000423525.1 of Proteocatella sphenisci DSM 23131. Classification (GTDB taxonomy): domain Bacteria; phylum Bacillota; class Clostridia; order Peptostreptococcales; family Filifactoraceae; genus Proteocatella; species Proteocatella sphenisci. Next base: position 100,296 of record NZ_AUID01000007.1, read on the forward strand.
GTATCTGGGCTCCTGGAGCCTCTATGCTCAGGGCCTCGTCCATATCCACCATAGCCGCCACCTGAAGCAGCATATTGTTGGAGTAATAAGATCCTGCCTTCTTGTTTGGAATTGCACTGAGCTTCATCTCTATGAGTCCACTTTTCCCAGCAAGGTCTTCTGCCTTTATCTCTACTCCGTTGAGTTTGTAGCCAACATCAAATTTCCAGGGCAGCACAGGTGACTGATCATAAGGAATTCCCTCAAAGTAGAATCGCTTGAGGTCTTTTTCTGCCTTAAATATGACCTTGCCATTGTTCATCTGTGGTTTTTCAAGATTACTCATGTTGGTAACCTTGGAATAATTTCCAAAATCCACTATCTTCTCAGCCCCGTTTACGCTGTAACTCTTTACTATTCTCGTTTCATCTATAGCCCCATAATAATTAAGGTTTACATACATAGTCTCATCATGTCCAGGTGTTGGCGCCGCCGCATAAGCAGTTCCTCCCCATATAAACGACGTCATAACAGCCGTTGCCGTTACCATAGCTCCAATCCTTTTATGCAGTTTCATCAAAATCGACCTCCGCTTCATCTTCTTTTGCTTTTTTTCTCCGTAATTTTTTTAGCTTCCTGTTTGCTTTTTTTTCATTTATTCCATCACTCATGATAATTCTTCTGCTTCTTCTTTTTTCACGCTTATCTTTTGCTTTTTGCTGCTGCCTTGCTATATGCTTATCAAAGAGAGCCAGCAGGGCTGGAAGCAGGGTAAGCACCAAAATTATACTCATCATGGCCCCTCTGCCGACAAATCTTCCCACCTGGGCTATCCCTCTGGTCGTAGAAATAAAAAAGAGTCCATATCCCACAACTGTCAGTATAGATCCCGAAGTCAGAACCGAAAGCGCACTCTTTTCAATAGAGGCTTTTGCCGCATCAGATGGCTGCATTTCCTTTCTTGCTCCCAGATAATTGCTGGTCACCAGTATGGAGTAGTCCACAGTCGCCCCCAGCTGAAGGCAGCTCACTATTATATATCCTATAAAGAGGACCGTATCTCCTGTCACATAAGGAAATGCCATATTAAGGAGTATGGCCGCTTCTATAGGTATTATAACCAGCATGGGTACAAGCGCCGACTGAAAACTTATGGCAACGACCAGTATTACACCCAGCATAGACAGCATATTCACGAAACTGTAGTCTTCATTTAAAATATTTTTCATATCTATGGTAGTTGGAGTAAGTCCCAGTACATGTGAATTTTCAGGGTAGTATTCTTTTATCTTGGCATCCAGCTTTTCACTGCACTCAAATGCAAAATTACTCTCCTCTGCCGTATTCATAGATATGAGTATCCTCGAGTAATTTTCCGTCTTCATCTTCTCAGTAAGGCTGGCCGGCAAGAATTCCTGTGGAACCCCAGAAGGCAACTCCCCTGCCAAGGACTTGGCGTAGTTTACAAATTCAAATTTTTCCAGATCCTCAGTGAGCCTTTTTTCACTCACAACAGATCCCACCGGCACCATGGCTATAATCATGTTGCTTCTTCCAAAAGCCTCATCTATTATCTGATTTTGTTCATATACCTTAGTCCCTGGCCCCTCGCCTAGAGCCTCATCTCCATAAAGAAACACGTTCATATCCTGGGCTACGTAGCAGGGAATTATAATTATAATAGAAAGCGCTATAATCACCTTTCTTCCTCTGTACATCTTGTCTGCAAAAGAACCAAAAGGAGGCATAAAAGACTTATGTGCATATTTTTCTATCTTTTCATTAAATCTCATTATAAGGGCCGGCATAAGTAACATAACCGTTGCAAGACTTATAACTATACCCTTTGCAAGGACAAATCCAAGGTCTTTACCCACGCTGAATTTCATGAGAGCCATAGCCAAAAACCCTACTATAGTAGTGGCTCCACTTGCCAAAATAGGACTGGCTGAATCCTTGAGAGCCATCTCCAGGGCATCGTGTATCTCCATTCCCTTTTGCTTATAGGCTGTAAAAGTATGAAGTAAAAATATAGAATAGTCCATGGATACCGCCAACTGAAGTATGGCAGCCGTTGCAAAAGTAAAAAATGATATCCTTCCAAAAACTATATTGCTTCCCATGTTGATTATAATGGCAACTCCCATGACCCCAATAAAGAGCACAGGCTCAAACCAGGATGTAGTAGTAAAGGCAAGTATAGAAAATATTATAATCAGGGCAATTACCATAGCCATGGCAACTTCTTTTACTATAGTCTCCTGCCTTGACTTGTTACTTACAGCAGACCCTGAAAAATATCCCTCATCCCCCACTATCTCATATATGTGATCCAGAGCCTCATGAGTAGATTTTTCAGAGCTTCCCTCTTCAAAAACTACATCCATAAGCACTTTTCCATCCTTGTAGTAATCATCCAGGGCATCTGGCTCTGTCGCAAAAGGATAGGCCATATAAACATCAGTAGCCGTATCAGCTCCCGTCACCATGTCCACTCCTTCTACCGAAGAAATCTGGTCTCTGATTCTCCTTGCCTCATAAAGAGTCACGTCTTCAAGCATTATCCTTGCCATACCCGGATAACCAAACTCCTTCTCCATGACATCCAGGGCTTCTCTTGAAGGCGCTGTGTCAGGCAAGTATTCACTCAAATCATAATTTACCCCTACAAAAGGAAAACATATGGCAAAGATAAGAAACATGGCAATGAACGCCTTTTCTATCTTTGTGCCCTTGTATACTATAAAATGAACAATTTTATCTATACCCTTTAATTTCATCTCAGCCTCCATTAATAAACATTGTGTTGATTTTCAATCCAGTGTATATTATAATACTCTTATAGCTATACTTCAATAATCAATAAGGTGGCATTTGTTCACTAATAAACAAATGTATCATTTATGTTCATTTATTCAAAAAAAGGGGAATAATATGAAAACTATAAAAGTAGACAGAAGAATAAGAAAGACAAGAGACCTGCTAAAGCGTACACTCTCTGAGCTGGTACGAGACTGTGACCTCAAAGATATAACCGTAAAAGATATAACAGATAAAGCCGACCTCAACCGTGGCACCTTTTACCTTCACTACAAGGACGCCTACGACCTCATGGAAAAAATGGAAGACGACATAATAACCGAGTTTCAAGATATGATCGACAAGTACAAACCCAAATCAACAGGAGAACACATGCCCGGCAACCCATCGCTGGAAACGCTTCTGCCTATGTTAGACCCCATAGCCGACTACATGCTCGAAAACAAAGACATATGCTCCAGCATGTTCCAAGCCAATAGCAACATTAGCTTTATGCCCAAATTCAGGCAGCTCATATCAGACAATGGAGCCGAGTTTATAAAAGCAAAATTTCCAAACTACAACAAGGAAATCTACGAATACTACATTACCTTCATAAGCTTTGGCATACTGGGTCAGCTCCAGCACTGGTTTGACACAGACCTTCACTTTCCCAAAAACGATCTTATAAAAATTATCGACAAAATAATAACCGGAGCCGCAATAAGCGTACTGGCATAATATATTTGTGACAAAAAAAGGGAACCCGCGGGTTCCCTTAAAATCTTCCCTGCTCTATTTCAAGCGGTAAAGACAACTCTGCATGGAATCCTTTTTTATCGGCATAAATATTGATTACGCCGTCATAGCGTTGCACAGTTTCCAAGACAGAGGAGATTCCAAGACCTAAGCCGTTTCGCTTAGAGGATAAATATTTTTCGCCCCTGGTTTTCAGTTCCCCATTAAAGCTATTGTCCACAACAAACTCAATCTGACCGTCCTGTGTCCGCCCAGCAATAAATATTGTCTTATCCCCAGTTTGCTGACGCTGGCAGGCTTCCACCGCATTTTCCATTAGGTTTCCAAGAAGCCCGCACAGATCGACAATCGGAAAATGTAGCACTTCGGAAACGGAAAGCCTTGCACGAAATTGAATTCCGGAAGAATGTGCCAGATTACTGTAATACTGCACCAGTGCGTCTAGCTCGACGTTATCTGTCAGACGGCCAAGCCTGGTCCCTTCGTTTATTTCCGTGATACCGCGGATATAGTTTTCCAATTCTTCACAGCGTTCTTCTCCTGCAAGTGTCATAAGAGTGCGTAAGTGATGACGGAAATCATGTCTCAGCTTGGCGCTTTCTTCCACCTTCTCGTTTATCTGTCTCAAATTCTCTACCTGGATGCTAAGCTGGCGTTTCATCTGCCTATGTTCCTCCGCATAGACAAAACTGTGTCGGTAACCCATGGCAACATCATATCCCAAAACCACTCCAATTGCTAGTACAAGACCAAAGCTTCCCCATTCCTGAAACCAGCCGCTAAAGATTGGCTCGTATTTAGGCAGCAATCTATCCCATACAAAAGCGCAGGCGTACAAAATATCTGCATAGAGCAGTATCCTCGCCTTGTCTATATTCCTTCTCACTGCCACAAGGCCAGTAAACAAAAGGTAAAGAGCTGTAAGCAGTTTGAATCCGAAAACTAGATTGGAAAAGGCAAGCATTATAGGCAGTGTCAGATGAGAGGCAAATAATCCGTAAAAAAACGCCAGTACACAGACCGATCCTGCAAGTATGCCGCTGACAACCCGAGCCATCCTTTTGATGTCACAGATACGATTGTGAAGAAGGACAACAAGAAGTGTTACCAGATACCCGCTGACCAGTTCAATCCAATACCAAGGCTGAACAGGCAGCGGCAGGATACCATGCACAACTCTGTAGGAGGTAAACACTGCGTTCAAAAGGCATAAAAGGAAAAAGAGCCATATATTATTTCCCCTGCGTGTGCGAATGGCAATATAAAAGCTGAAAATAGCAAGCATCAGTGTCACCGTGACCAGAATAAGGCAAACTCCAAACCGCAATCCCCGAATTGTATAGATATTCAGCGATTCGCCAAAGGCAGGCGGATAAACAAGACCACTGTATACCCAAGATTGGTTACTTACCGCCAGTAAAAGCGTAATCTTACCGGAGGCCTCAAAGGTAATGACACGACATTGGGTCTGATCTTTATAATCGTCTGCGTCTGGTTCCCCCATTTGTAGCTTCAGCTTATCATTAATATAAAACCGGTAGGCAGAATATATTTCCGGTAACTCAATAGCATAGGAATGCACCTCCTCAGGCAGATAAAGGGTTAAGGCATAGCTGACGCTGCCATGAGGGGAGCGGCGTGAGTCTCCCATGGCAAAATTGGACTCTTCTCCAATGGATATGTACTGATAATTGTCACTCTCTTTCTTTAAGGTTTCCGGTGTCAGCAAACGATCCGAATAGTAGCGCCATCCATCGCGCAGATATCGAACAGGGTTGTCCGTCCAGTCTGCTTCCGAAACATACAGCGCACCGTTAATGGCTTGGTGCGCTGTTTTTGTGTACTTGTTGTCAAAGTTGTATAATACGAGAAACATAGCGGATGAAAGGGCAACCATAAGAAGTAGTGCCAGAAACTTCCGTATTACGAAAGGTTTTTTATCCATTATACTTCCTCCTGAAAAATCTGATACCTCCCACAGCTAAAATCAATCCCCATGATGTAAGCAGCAAGGGCGACATACTTTTTTGCATCTCTTGTGTTCTTAATTGCTCTGTAATTGTATAAGTTCCTGATGTATCTGCCGCAAAGCGTAGAAGCTCTCCATCATAGGAAATATCTGTAATCTCTTCACCAGAATCGTTTCTAATGGTTATATCCGCATTTTCCGACTGCGGAATATATCGAAGCCGTAATACCGTTCCCGAAAGTAGCATAAGCGATTTGTCAGAAACTCCTACTGTAAGTATAATCTGATTGCCTTCCTTCTGGGTCAACCTAACCGTCAAAGTATCTGACTCCGAAAGATTTAGTCCTAAAAGCAGCTCGCTTGGGATGCTCACAGTTAAATCACCGGACCCAAATACGACACTTTCTCCCTCTTTGCACAGATCCTTTAGGCGTCTACCTGAAATGACCGTCTGGGCTGGAGAATAGGATTCTATGACAGGAAAGGATTCATCCAATATGGGACTTTTCTCAAAGAGCGTATTCTTATAATCCGGCATCTGGTCTGTCAATGCTTGAGCCTTATGCTTCTGCTGGGGTATTTTATCATTTTTTTGCGCAGATGAAGTGCTTTTCTCTTCACTTGAAAATAAGGTATTGGAAGGCACAGGTAAAGCTGATTCGGCGACCACATCAAGGTCCTCGGTGGCTGGTTTTTCTATAACAGAAACTTGAATCTGTAAATTATTATTATTACTGTTTATCCCATAGTCTTTATAGATATCCTCTATCTGCGAATTATCCTCTGTATGCGAAGTATCCTCTGTTTCTGAGGATGAATGGCTCGGAGCGGGCATATAGTTATCGCCTTTCTGATTATTATCCCCATTTGGATTATCCGGTGCCTGAGGAGTGGTTGGAGCAGGTTGAGTGCCTGTTCCTGAAACCGTTCCGTTTACGTCACCTCCATCCCTGTCACCACTTAAATAATTAATAATACTAAGTTCTCCATCATATTTAAAGGTCAAAATGCCAGTCTGACCACCGGGATACTTTACCTTAAGCTCATAAGTGCTTCCATATGTAAAAACTCGCTGAGAAATCTGGAGCCCATCTGATATAAGTAAAAAACCATCATTTAAACTTGTCCATTCTCCCCCATCCTGCCGCAACCACACAGAAAATTCATCCAGCCCTTCCTCCTGCTCGGCAGAAAGTACCCATGGAAAATGCACAAAGCCACGACCGGATACAAAGCAGTTTATGTCTGGTTCACCAAGTGCCTGAATAGAAACCGCGCAAAGTTGGCGGGGCAGAGAAAGGTCTTCTGCCAGAGTATATTCCCTTCCAAGATCGGGTGATGTAAATGCATAATATATGCCAGCTGCAGCCGTCTCCACCGCATCTACATTCCATTTTCCGGAACTCATGTCATAATAATTTCCATCCACGTCATAGCCGGAAAAACCCATAACAGAAGAGGAAAACCAGTCGATAATTTCATCTTGAGAAGTTCCGACGGCAAATGCAACAGCGTCTGTCTGTTTGGGTTCATCAAAGCTGCTCAGGATTATTTTCTCAGTCGTTACTGCAACTGTTGGAGTCGTTACAGCAACCGCTGGAGTAGTTACAGCAACCGCTGGAGTAGTTACTTGTGCGAAAACAGGGAAGGCCGATTCTTCTGCTGCAAATACACATGGCGCAGGTGCCATCCCAAGAAGAAGGACAGTTAAAATCAATGTAAGTATAATTTTCATATTCCCTCCCCCCTTAGCGAACCTGCAGCTAGACTCAGGCGCTGCCTCTGTACCTGCCTATGCAGGCGCCTGCTAACTGGTAGTTTTTCTCCATTTTTCAAAATTAGATGATCGCCAAAAAGCTCTCCTACCTCCATTAAATTTACCACAATTCCCTTAAAACATGACATGAACTGTGGATAGGCTGTAAGTTGGCCGGAAATCTCCGCAAAACTTCCAAATACCGGAACAATACAATCCTTTAAATGAATACAGCTGGAGCGGTTCTGGTAGTCAGCATAAAGAATAAATTTCAGGGAAATTTCAAGTGGCTGATTCCTTGTAGTAACCGTGACCGTAGGCTCGCTCTGTAACTGCGCAATCTTGCAATATTGGAGCGCCCTCGATATCCTTTCCAGCGTGGCTGGTTTTACTATGTAATCCGCCGCCCTGGCATCATAACTTTTTACCCCGAATTCCGAGCTGGTGGTAAGAAAAATGAGATTTACATTCTCATCAAGCTGACGCAGCCTGATCGCGCAATCCACACCATTTTCCTTGTTGAGGAAAATATCCATAAAAATAACATCATAGCTTCCCGGTATATAATCGCTAAGCAGTTCCCTGCCACTGCGAAAAACTTTTATTTGTATTGTTTGCTTGTGATCAGTTTCATATTTTTTCAAAAGGCCAAAGAGTATGTCACACTCAGAAGCCATATCATCTACTATTGCAACATTCATTTAAAAATCCTCCCTTACATATAACTATCCATTAAATAGTATATCACATATTTTGCAATTTTTTTGACCGCTTGTTCAGATTTTCGACCGCTTGTTCAGAAAGTATTGAAGATCAATTTACGAAATGTTATGTTAAAACAAACTATCAAACTGAGGAAAGGAGGCGGTCACGTGAATGTTGGATTGTGTACGGCGTTTTTGGAAGAGGATGTCTGGGCAAGCCGTCTGCTGGTGGCCGCTTTGCCCCAAAAACTTGAAATTACAAATTGTAATAACGTCCAAGCACTTCTTAGGATACTGGAATTAAAAACATTTTCACTGCTAATTGTTGCGTTAAATGGTGTAACAGGTCTGGAAACAGTGCGTCAGCTTTGGGAAAAAGCACCTGAAGTGCCCATTTTGTGGATTTCTGATGAGGATTACAGCCTGTTCGGCTATCAGTACCGTGTAAGCAGATTTTTGTGTAAACCAGTATCTGATATTAAGTTGAGCGAAGCAGTGGCAGGATGTCTGATGCTTTTTGGAAAAGGAGAGGAAAACAAAAAATGACTAAGACAATCGCACTGTGCGGGATAGACCAAGCACTTGCCGCTGCACTGGAACAGCGCGGAGAATACAGTTTTCTAAGTTTTTTTGACGATCCGGAGCAGCGCGGCGATGTAAAGCTGGCGTATTTTCTAAGAGATGGTTGGCTGGTATCACTTGCTGTTGTCGGTTATCCCGGAGCCGAGGGTCTTAAAGCCTGTGATTATCTGCGAACACAGAACATTGCGCTTCCCATACTTTGGCTGTGCGACAGAAGAGAGTTTGAGCCGGAAGCAAAACGGCTTGGCGTAACATTTTTCGCTAACGGGCCGCTTGCAACAACAGAATTTATCACAAGGTAATAGCACTTCAAAAAGAAGGGCATAGAAAATGGAGGAGATTATGAAAACAAAACAAATGATAAAGCGACTACTGGCAGCAACGCTCGCCGTGCTGATGCTAAACCCAGTCACAGGATATGGCGTTTCTGACTATTCACAGGATACAAAAAGCATAACTGCTTTTGCAGAGCTGTCCAGTAAGATTGCCAGTCAGCAGCTTGCTGTTGGTACTCAGGAATCGGAAATCATGCTGCCAGATACGCTCAGCGTAACACTCGGCGTCTATTCATTAGACGCATCGGGAAGCGCAGGTAATAACACAGCTACATACAGTGACTCTACAGTGGCATTGGACAATGTCCCGGTAGCTCTAACCGAAATTACCACTGGCTCTGTAACCAGTGTGAATTTATACAGTGCAGATACCGAGCAGGCGTTGACAGGAATCACATGGAAAATTAATGAAGAGCTTAGCACTTTGGATAGCTTTGATTCAGCGAGTGCAGGAGCAACATTTCTCTATGAGCCAGTTCTCCCAGAGACTTATATCCTTGAAGATAGCGTAAGCCTGCCCCAGATTCAGGTAGAAATTATAGACATCGGCAAATGGGCATTCAACGAGAGCAAGACCATAGACGGAATCCAAATCACAGTCAAGGCAGAAAAGGATGTTTTCCCAGTGGGCTCCTTCCTTCATGTAGAAAAGGTCACAAGTGCCCAAGACAAGGCAAAAATTGAGGATGCTGTCAGCAAAGAAATCAAAGCAGAGGATACGGCTAAAACCGCAGAAGAACTGGTTTCTTTTGACATCACCATCACAGACGCGGATGGCAACGAGCTTCAGCCCGACACCAGCAAGGGCGAAGTTAGGGTTTCTTTTGCGCAGTTACCTATGCTAAAAGAATACAGTCCAGCAAAGCAGGAGCTAAAGGTCTTTCACATGGATGATAGCTTGAACGAAGCGAAGGGACTGGATACCACCGTGGATCAGGAAACAGGGACACTCGAAGCAGAGGCGGAGCATTTCACCGTGTATTCGGCAATGCTTCTGACAGCAGGATCAGGAAGCAGCAAACCGGCAATGGGTGACGGCACTGCTGGTACCCCATACCAAATTACAACAATAGCGGAATTATACTGGTTTGCTGGAGTTGTCAACGGCACGCTGACGGATGGAACAGCGAAAAATACGGCGGCCTGTGCTACTCTAATGAAGGACATTACAGACAATGCAAAAGTGCTTGAAGATGGTTCGCTGGTGTCCGATACAAGCAGTCTGACGGAATGGTTGCCAATTAGCGGGAATAGTAAGTACACTTCGGGCGTCACTGAATACATAGGCACCTTTGACGGCGGAAATCATACCATCAGCGGTCTGTACATCAACGAAGGAGATAAATATTATATAGGATTCTTTGGAAGGTGCGTAGGCGCAACGATTAAAAATTTGAAACTGGCGGATTCATATGTATATGGATCAATTTATGTAGGAGGTATCGGTGGGTCTAGCAGCGGTGGTACCACAATTTCCAACTGCACAAACGGTGCCGTCGTTTCTGGTTATCAATATGTGGGCGGTATTTGCGGCAGTAATTCTACATCAACAATCGAAAAGAGTGTAAATACAGGTTCTGTTACCACAACAATTTCGACGGGGAGTGCAAGTTATTGCGGCGGTATTTCTGGTTATAATTATCAGGGAACGATTTCAAACTGCTGGAATTCTGGAACGGTCAGCGCAGATCAAAGAGCTGGCGGTATCTGTGGCGACAGTTACAAAAACTCAAGCATAACGAGTTGCTACAATTACGGAGTTGTGAGCAACAATACTTGGTGTGGCGCCGTGGTAGGTGCGAATAGTGAAAGCACAATCAGCAACTGCTATTTCGATTCTTCCCGTTCTTCTGTTTCAGAAGGAATTGGACACCTTTATTCAGGTACTACCTCGGCGACTGGCAAGACTAGGGCAGAATTTACCAGTGGTGAAGTCTGCTATTTTTTGAACAACAGCGTTGAAGATGGAACGCAGGTCTGGTATCAGAACGTTGATGTCGGAACAGCGGACACCTACCCACAATTTAGTGGTGAGACGGTACATGCAACCAGTGGAACATACACCAACCTGACCCCTGCTCGCATCAGCTTTAAGAGTTACACTCCAGGCAAAATTTGGGACGGAACTGCACTTGCAAATCCCACAGAAGTCCAGCTTACTCTGGAAAACACTTCTTATGAAAATATAACTTTTACATGGTACAAGGACAGTACTGATGAGGCTAACAAGCTGTCAAGTTCCCCCATAAATGCGGGCACTTACTATATCGTAGCCTCTGTCGAAGCAACGGCGACCATCAGTGCCGCCAAAGCCACCAGCAATGCCATGGTCATCTCCGAACCGGACACGACCATCGAGATAGCAGGCACCAGCTTCGCATACACAGGTAATGCGCAGGAGCCTGCCATTACCGTTAAGGATGGAAGCACCATTGTTGATCCAAGTGAGTACACGGTTAGTTACAGTAACAACCTCAATGCGGGTACTGCTAGCGTTTTAATAACCGATGTAGCAGGCGGACGCTATACTATTAATGCTACAATGACCTTTACAATCACAAAAATAACACCCACAGTAACCGTGTTTCCCACGCCGGAAAGTGGCGCCCTTCAAGGCAGTACGGTCAAACTATTTATTGCCTTGTCAAGTGCCTCTAACGAAATACTTCCCGGCACCTTGACCATCAAGGATGGCGAGGTCACCATTGCCAGCAATATTGCTATAACATCATACGGTGTATTCTATGATTGGACAAATGTCAGTGGCGGAAACCATAGCATTACAGCCATCTATACTCCTTCAGTCACCGGCAATGGTGTAAGCTATAATAGTGCTAAGAGCCCTGCCCTAAGCTATAAGATTAATAAGCCTGACCAGGCTAAGCTTATTATTACAGGCAAACCCAATTCTACAAGCTATAGCGACAATTTTTCGTTAGGCACTAGCGGGGGCACTGGAGGCGGAGACGTAACATGGGAGGTCACCTCTGGTGGTGATGCTGCTACCGTGAATAGCTCAGGTAATGTCAAGATTATTGCCGCAAGCTCTAGCTCTGTGACCATTATTGCCACCAAATCCGGCGGTGCCGACTATGAAGATATAACAGCAAACTATACCTTCATCCCTTCGAAAGCTAAACCTGATGTGGGAACGGTATCATTCAACAGTTCATCAGAAATTTTGCCAACAACCGCACTTAATATAGTAAATACTCACCTATCCAAGACCGGAAATACGAATGGAAAACTCGAGCTGTCAGCAGATACGACCTTCACCGTTGGCACCGCCGACTACAGTTGGTTTTTTACACCTAGTGATACTGACAATTATGAGATGGCCGACGGCATAGTCTCTCTTAATATTACAGCGGACAGACTGACCCAAATTTCGATTGGCTCAACTATGCCGAGCAAGACCGCTTATGTCTACGGCGATAGCTTCGATACAACTGGATTGACGGTTACTGCACAACAATTTGGCGGCAGTAGCATGGTCGTAACTAATTTCGTTACCTACGATGCGCTGTCTGTTGGTCAGACCTCCATTGAACTCTCCTACACCGAGGGCGGCATTACAAAGACCTGCATCGTAGGCGGAATCACCGTAAACAAAGCTGACACTACAATTACTGGGGTCAGTGTAACGGACCGCGCATATAATGGCAACGCCGTTATTCCTACAGGTACTGCAACCTGCAATGCGGGCGTAAAAGACATGACAAGCGAATGTGGTCCACTAATTTATACCTATACCGGTAGCGCTGGTACAAGCTATGATGCCAGCACCACTGCACCTACCAATGCCGGCTCCTACAAACTGGTCCTTTCTGTTTTGGACAGTAACACAAACTACACCGGCGTAAGCGATGAAATCAACTTTACAATTGCGCCTAAGCAGTTAAATATTACCGATCTTACAGCTACAAACCGTCTCTATGACGGAACAATTGCCGTGGATTTAACCGTTGGCACACTGGACGGAAAGGTCGGAAGCGACAGTGTAAGCGCTACCATGCCTTCCAGCGGTATAATCACTGATGCGGACGCAGGCATCGGTAAGATGGTCACAATCACAAAGCCCGTGCTGTCTGGCAGCTCTGCAGCAAACTATACCCTATCTGACATAAGCGGCGTCACCGTTAACATTAGCCCTGCGCAGATTACCATAACCGGTGATGGTACGGTTTCGCTCACCAAGCCTTACGATGGAAGCTCAAGCGCTGGAAGCTTAACTGGCATGTTAGTATTCAGCGGAAAAATTGATAGCGACGATATTTTTGTTGCTGCAACTCCAGGCATGTATGCAGCAGACGATGTGGAATTTGGAACAGGAAAAACCGTAAATCTGACTCTAACGACGTATGGCTCACAGGCAGGCAACTATGAGCTCGCCAGCAGCAACTATACCTTTACCGGTGCTGCCATCACCAAGGGAGCATACGACACGGCTATAAGCTCCAACATCAGCGCCGTGGTTAATAAAACCACCATTGGCACGGTAACACCTTCTGACTTCACGTTGCCCTCAGGCTTCAGGAACGTAAATATCGTAAGCGTAACCGAAACGGAAGACTCTGGGAATATTTTGACTATTAGTGGCAACGAGTATACCATCTCACCCACTGTAGTTCCTCAGTCTGCAACTTGCAGAGTAATAATTTCCAGCGATAACTATGAAAATGTCACCGCTACACTGACCTTCAACTCCATTGATAAGGAACAAGCGGCAATAACTGCTTTCATAGCAGACAAAGTTTACGATGGCTCAGCAGTCAGCGTGACTCCAACATCCTCAACTTCCGCTCTAAAATACAACTATCAGTGGCAGAAAAACACTGGCTCCACCAGTATTCCAACTTGGGAAGATTTAAGTCCCCATGCCACTCCAAAGGACGCTGGAAGCTATCAGGTTGTTATTACTGGTGAAAACGATAACTATATTGGCACTAAAACTGTGACCTTTACCATAACCAAGGCAAGTATAAGCGTAATAGCCGACAATAAAAACATGATGATGGGCTCAGCTCTCCCAAGTTTCACGATCAGCTATACAGGCATTACGACGGGAGACTCGGAGAGTAGCATTTTTATGACCCCTGCAAGCGCGACAACTGTGGCCGATGGCAAAACAGCAGGCAACTATACGATAACTGTGACAGATCCTATTCTGACGACTGATGCAGCAAACAATTACACAATCAGCAATGTTGTAAACGGCACGCTAATTGTCAGCACTCCATCTTCTGGCGGCTCATCTTCTGGCGGCGGTGATTACTCCAGTGGCAGCTCTTCTCCTACTGGAAGTTCAACATCAACAACTACCATTACAGCAAGCTCAGGGACGAATGGAGTAGCAAATGCACCTATTCCAGAAAAAGCGGTAACGGATGCCATTGCCAAAGCACAGGCGGATGCAAAAGCACAGGGCAAGACAGCAAACGACATCACCCTTTCACTTAACGTAATAATGCCAAAGGGATCATCTTCATTAGCAGCCGTCCTTACACGCAGTTCTTTAGATAGCCTTGTAAGCTCAGGAGTAAGCAATCTTGAAATCAAGAGCTCTCTTGTTACCGTAAGCTTCGACAAAGAGGCCCTTACTGAAATCCAAAAGCAGAGCTCAGGCAATATAAGTATTGCCATTGCACCTAAAACAAATCTTTCTGATGCAGCGAAAAAGATGATTGGCAAAAGACCAGTGTATGACATCACCATTGCTTATGGAATCCAAAAGAACGTATCAAACTTTGGAGATGGAATTGCAACAGTATCTATTCCATATACGCCTGTCAAGAACGAAGCAGTCGGTGGCCTATATGCAGTCTATGTAGACGCAAAGGGCAATGCCACCCGCATTGCAGGCTCTGCCTATGATGCAAACAGCGGCTATGTTATTTTCACAACCAGGCATTTCTCAAGCTATGGTGTCGGTTATAGTTCACCAACAGCAAAATTCACAGATATAGGAAGCCATTGGGCAAGGGAATCTATTGATTATGTGGTAGGAAGAGGACTTCTTTCTGGAACCTCTGATACAACCTTTTCACCGAGTTTAGCTATGACGCGAGGCATGCTGGTAACAGCACTTGGCAGACTATCAGAAGTGGACACCAAAGCCTACACTATCAGCAGCTTTACAGATGTAAAATCAAACAGCCCATATAGTCCGTATATTGAGTGGGCGTACAGCAAGGGCATAATTCAGGGCATCGGTAACAATAAATTTGCACCTGACAGAGCAATTACCCGTGAAGAAATTGCTGTAATTTTTGCAAACTATGCAAAGGCAAGTGAGCATAACTTGCCAATGATTAATACAGCTACAACTTATGCCGATGACTCAATCATTATCAGTGCTTACAAGTACTCTGTAAAAACTATGCAGCAAGCAGGCATTATGACGGGCATTAGTAACAACAGGTTTAATCCAAAAGGAAATGCAACTCGCGCGGAGGTTTCTTCCATGCTAGAGCGCTACATTAAACTTAGCATCAATCCTGATACAGCAAAGGGCTAGGCACAAACGGAATAAATAATTAAAAATCCTAAATTATTCAAGACCTACAAAAATGTAGAGAAGCGAATAATTTAGGATTTTTTTGTTCAATATACACCTTTTCAGATACACGATTTTAAATTATCATTTTATTTGTGATTTAATTTTTTAGTTATATTAATTCAATCTCAGAAATAGACTGATTGATATAACACATTAGTTTGTCCTCAAAATGAACTTTGATTTTAATATTTCTAGCTTCCTTGAATACAGGTAAATTACAAAAGGTTACCGATTTGGATTTTATATAATTCAAGTTAAATGCCATTTCAAGATGATGAATCAGTCCTTTCGAATTTTCCCAATCAAACTCTATTTTTGCATCTATGGGCGCCAAATCATTAACTCCATTTTTCATCATTTGCTTATCTTTGTATTTTTTCTTTGAATATGTATCTGAAAAAGATATGATCACATCTCCATCATAGTATCTGCACTCAGTGACAAATAATCCATTATTTTCAAATACATCTTCTTTATATACTTTAATCATTGACTTATATTTATAGTAGTTCTTTGTATTAATGTCCTTGAGCAAATTTAGAAGAGTTGTCCTTTCTGCATTGTTTCGGCACAGCACGGCTCTTATACAATTATCTTCATCCATATTAAATGCATTCGGATACAATAACTCCGCATGCCTGTATTTCTTTATGTCTGGATCAGCTGAGTAGCCTCTACTATATATCTTGTCAAAATCCAATTTACCGAACTCCTCAATTCCACTTGAAAGCAGATCTCCATAACCCGACTGTGCCACTTCTGAAAATCTCGTCTCAGGCATCTTTAGCAATTTTTCTAAATCAAAAACAAGAAAAACAGGGACAGGCACATTCGCATCCTTATCACACCAATAACGAATAGATGAATGCTTATAACCTTCATTATAGTATTGTGTAGGTGTCAAAGGTCTGAATTGAACGCTCCCTCAACCTATAGAGGTAGGGGATTCTTGGGTAGGGCAAACCAATATTCGCTAATGTACCAAGCTATCTCCACAGTTCCTGCGGTTGTTTTGTATGACAACTAAGCAGATTACTAAGTTAGCAACTGCTGCAGTCCTTTATTCAAAATATTAACAGCTGCATTTTTATCACGTTGATGGTTCTCTCTGCAGATTGGACAAGTCCATTCTCTGATTTTCAGGTCTTTGACAAGCGAGTTTTTATAGCCACAACCTGAACATATCTGTGAACTTGCAAAATTTCGTGGTACAGAAACTACTGTCCTGCCATACCATTTTGCTTTATATTCAATCATTGATTTGAATCTACTCCAACTGGCATCAGCTATAC
>NZ_AUID01000008.1 GCF_000423525.1 Proteocatella sphenisci DSM 23131
GAAGCTGAGAAGCGATGCAAAAGTAATGGCAGCATATGCAAACAAGCTGCTTTCTGGAGCAGACCTGTTTCCAGCATCAGAAGAAGGTTATTTTGAAAGAGGGATCAGGCACCAGGTTTGGAGACAAGACGGCAAGATAGCAGCAAAAAGAGGAGTAGAGATGCTCATTAAGAAGCTTAACAACGAAGATTATCAGACAGAACTTATTATACCAGAAAAAGAACTTGTTCCAGTGGCGCCGCCCATAAAAGATCTTTCAAAAGCGAGAATAGCACTTCTTAACACAGGAGGAATAGTACCAGTAGACAACCCTGATAGAATACAGTCAGCCTCAGCTACAAGATGGGGAAGATATTCAATAGAAGGAATAGAAAGGCTCGAGAGTGGCAAATACAAGACCATACATGCAGGATTTGACCCTGCAGCAGCAGATGCAGATCCAAATGTAATAGCACCTGTAGACGCACTCAGAGTGCTTGAAAAAGAGGGTAAATTTGGTTCACTTCATCCATATTTCTACACTACAGTAGGAACAGGGACTACTCAGGCAGAAGCATCAAGGATGGCGATAGAAATTCTGGAGCAGCTTGAAGAAGATAATGTAGACGGAGTAATAATGGTTTCTACATGAGGGACCTGCACACGTTGCGGAGCAACGATGGTAAAAGAAATAGAAAAAGCAGGTATGCCTGTAGTTCACATGTGTAACATAGTTCCCGTGTCAGAAACTGTAGGAGTAAACAAGATAGTGCCAACAATATCTATACCGTATCCACTTGGAAACCCTAACACATCAAAAGAAGAACAGTGGAAACTCAGATACCACAGAGTAAGCGTGGCCCTTGATGCACTTACATCAGATGTAGATCAGCAGACAGTTTTCAAAGTTAAAATATAAGTAAACTATTTCAATTTAAAACTCAGGAGGTATACCATGAACAATGAAGTAATAATAACATGTGCGATTACAGGGTCTGGGGACTCAGCTAACAAGAGTCCTAACGTGCCGGTAACACCAGAAGAAATTGCAGCATCTGCAGTAGCTGCGGCTAAAGCAGGAGCGTCTGTGGCTCACGTTCACGTCAGAAACCCAGAAACAAGAGGTTTCAGTAGAGATGTAAAACTATACCAAGAGGTTGCAAAGCTCATAAGAGAGAGTGGAGTAGACATGATACTTAACATTACCGCGGGTATGGGTGCTGATTTCGTACCTGATGAAGAAAATCCAAATATGGGCGGACCAGGTTCAGATATGATAAGCCCTGCAGAAAGAGTAAGGCACATAGAGCTTATAAAGCCAGATATTTCAACTCTTGATTGTGGGTCCATGAACTATGCAACAAGCGCATACATAGCTACTATGGATATGCTAAGAGAGACAGCAAGAAGAATCCAGGCAGCTGGAGTGAAGCCAGAAATAGAGGTTTTTGAGCTAGGGCACATATGGCAGGCAAAACAGCTTATGAAAGAAGGACTGATTGATCCAGATCCAATGTTCCAGCTGTGTATGGGCATACCATATGGTGCGGAAGCAACTACAGATAATATGGTAGCAATGGTAAATGCTCTTCCAAAAGGGGCAAACTGGGGGTCGTTTTCTATAGGAAAGATGCAGATGCCTTGGGCAGCTCAGTCGGTTCTTCTGGGTGGAAATGTAAGAGTTGGGCTTGAAGATAATATATATCTTGGAAAAGGTCATTTTGCAACGAATGAAGAACTTGTTTTAAATGCCAGAGAAATTGTTGAAAGAATGGGCGCTAGAATACTAAATCCGGAGGAAGCAAGAATAAAACTTAAGCTTAAAAAATAATTCGGGTGGCTTTAAGGCTAATTGCAGTCTAATTTGTTAAAATATTCATTAAATGGAAGGAGCAAATAATGTATCTTGGGAAAAATGAAATAAAAACAGTTGCTATAATTGGAACAGGGGTTATAGGTGCAGGATGGGCAGCAAGATGCCTTCATAGAGGTGTGGATGTATGTGCATATGATCCAGGAGCTGATGCAGAAGCTCTTCTTAGAGAAGTTGTAGAAAATTCAGAGCAGGCAATGGAAAAAATAGTTGACGTACCTGATGCCAAAAAAGGTAAACTTACATTTGTAAAATCTATAAAAGAAGCAGTTGAAAATGCAGATTATATTCAGGAAAGTGTGCCAGAAGTAGAAACAATAAAAATACCTACTTTAAATGAAATAGATAAATATGCTAAGGCTAATGCTATTATAGGAACAAGTACTTCGGGTCTTCTTCCTAGCAGACTTCAGTCAGAACTAAAACATCCAGAAAGATTTGTTGTAGCGCATCCATTCAATCCTGTCTATCTGCTTCCACTTGTAGAAGTACTTGGAGGAGAAAAAACAGACAAAGGGGCTTGTGATACAGCTGCAGATTTTTATAGATCTATAGGAATGAAGCCTCTTATGGTTAGAAAAGAAATAGATGGATTTGTTGCAGACAGACTTCTTGAAGCATTATGGAGAGAGATTCTTCACCTTGTTAACGATGATGTTGCAACAACTCAGGAAATTGATGATGCCATAATCTATGGGGCTGGACTAAGATGGGCAATAATGGGAACTAATATGACATATTATCTGGCAGGCGGAAAAAATGGGATGAGACATTTTATGGAGCAATTTGGTCCTGCACTCAAATTACCCTGGGCTCATGTAGAAGCACCCGAGCTTACAGATGAGCTAATCGACAAGATGGTTGATCAGACAGCGGAGCAAGGAGCTGGAAAGAATCTTCGTGAGTGGGAGCAGCTTAGAGATAACTGCCTGGTTTCTATAATGAAAGCTCTTTCTGAATTTGATCATGGAGCAGGCAAGATAATTAAGGAAGATCTTGCTATTCAGACTGAAAAACTGGGCCTATAATAAAAGTTGAAATAGTATTTACCATATCTTGATAATTGTTACACTGGCGTACAGTATCTGGAATTTTTCGGAAATCTCTGTATGCCAGTGAAAAATAGAAAGGAAGGTATTTCATGGGTGAGATAGTAGTATCTATATTTATAGGCGGATGGATGATGCTTGTTGGAGTATTTATGCATTGGAGTCTTAGCAAGGAAGAGAAGAAATACAGACAAGAAGAGCTCACAGCAGAGGCTTCTGCAAATGAAAATTAATGGGATTATAGGAGGTATAATATGAATATATATTTAATAGGAGTTATTATAAGTATTATAGTCTACATAATTATAGGTAATTACGCAGGAAAAAGCGTAAAAGACATAGATGATTATTACGTAAGTGGAAGAAATGCAACGACAATACTTATAGCAGGAACTCTATTCGCATCAATGCTGAGCACTAATGGTTTTATGGGTGATACAGGCTGGGTATATGACGGAAATATCACCAAACTCGTTATGCTGAATGTCCTTTGTGGTTCGGGATATATAATTGGACCTATGTTCTTTGGAAGATATCTGAGAAGATCACAGGTTGTAACAATGCCTGAATTCTATGGGAAAAGATTTAATTCAAGGAGAATACAGTCATTTGCAGGTATAACTACAGTTATATCTCTTACGGCATATCTGCTGGCAGTTACCCAAGGAACAGCACTGTTAATGCAGCAGCTTACTGGACTTTCTTTTGGGATATGTCTGGTGATTTCATTTATATGTTTTACATCATTCACAATGTATTCAGGATCATCAGGAGTTATCTTGACAGATACTCTTATGTTTATGATTTTTATATCGGCTACTATTGTTGCAGGCCCTTTTATATTTCAAGCGGCAGGCGGAGTTTCCAGTGTTATACCAAATGTAATTTCGGATCCGGCTATTTCTCATGACATGCTATCATACCATGGAATTCTGGGACAAGGAGAGAGCGCTCTTGATTCAATGATATATGCGATAACTATGGGAATTGTGTGGCTTATAACTGTTTCTGTAAGTCCCTGGCAGGCCAGCCGTAACCTCATGGCAAAAAATGAGCACGTAACCTTCAGGGCAGGAGTTGTTGCGTGTATATGTACTACAGTATTTCTGACCTTCTTATATTTTATCGCGGTAGCAATCAAACTCATCAATCCAGCGATAAGTCCGAGTGAGCAAGTTATAATATGGTCATGTTTCAATGTAATGCCAAAATTTGTGGGAGTTCTTGTTCTTACAGGAGTAATGGCTGCGGGCCTATCGTCAGCATCTACTTTCCTTTCTGTTGTTGGTTTCAGTCTTACAAATGATATTTACGATTTCAATTTTAAAGATGATAAGGCTAAACTTAGAATGAGCAGACTGACAATGCTTATAGTTGGAGTTATTGCTCTTGGCATAGCATATATAATGCCACCTTCAATAAGGGTTATATCATGGTTTGCAAGTACTATAATAGCAGCATCTTGGGGACTTGTTGCATTTATGAGTGTATGGAGTAAAAAACTTACAGAAACAGGAGCTTTTTATGGGATGGTTACAGGTTTTGTAGTGTTCTTCGTTGGAAAAATGGCCAAAGAATTCATGGGTCTTCCTCTTAACAACATACTGGATCCTTTCTTCCTTGCACTGCTGTTTGGATATATATCTATTATGATAGGTAATAAAAAAGGGACCATAGGTAAAGAAGAGAAAATATTTATAAATATGATGCTTACTGTTCCAGAAGAAGAAAAATCAGCAGAACTCTTCAAGAGAGATAAGCTTTATGCAAAAGTACTTATAGCTTCTGGGGCACTAATGATGGTTATACTCATAGTATTCTGGGCTATTCCATATAACAACTTTATGGGAGTCATGTAAAACTTATATAAACATTTTAAGGAGGGCATATGAATTTAGAATCATTAATGGCTCCAAAAAGCGTAGCGCTCATTGGGGCTTCAAATAAACCGGGATCACTGGGACATGATATGGTGCAGATGATAAAAAGAGGATCTTACAGTGGAAATATTTATCCTGTAAATCCTAAATATGATGAGGTTTGCGGCATTAAATGCTACCCAGACCTGGAATCTATAGGAGGAAATGTAGATCTTGCTGTATTTTGTGTAGCAGCAAAAAGGCTTCCTGAACAGATAGACATTGCAGTTAAAAATAAAGTGAAATCACTTACCATATTTGCAAACTGTGTAGTTCAAGGCGATGAAGGATTTGAAGATAGAATAATTGAAAAATGCCTCGATGCAGGCATACCGGTATTAGGACACAATGCGATGGGATATTATAACAATGATCTGGATCTTAGAATATGCGGATTTGAGGCTCCAGATGAAGGGGTAAAAGGGAATATTTCTATGATATCACAGTCCGGATCTGTTTTTAGCACCATATGTCACAACGAGCCACAGTTAAAATTCAATCTTGCTGTAGCAACTGGCACAGGCCATATAACGAGTCTTGAAGATTACATGATTTATGCACTTGAACAGAAGACAACAAAGGTAATGGCGGTATATATGGAGTCATCGAGAAAACCGGAGAGATTTGTCGAAGCGCTGAAGCTTGCAAAAGACAAAAAAACACCAGTTGTTCTCATGAAAGTTGGGAAATCAGAACTAGGAGCAGAGTTTGCAAAATCTCATACTGGAGGACTTGCGGGGGATGACGATGCTATTCAGGCAGTGCTTGATCATTATGGGGTAATAAGAGTGGACAGTTTGGAGGAGATGGCAAACACACTGGCAATTTTCAGCTTCTTCCCTGAGATTCCAAAAAAGGGAGGGCTGGTAGCTATAGCAGATTCTGGAGGAGAACGGAATCTTCTGGCTGATGATGCTGAATATGTGGGAATTGAATATGCAGAGCTTTCTGAAGACACAATGGAAAAACTTGAAAATATTCAAGAGTTTGGGCAACACGCAAGCAATCCACTTGATCCATGGGGAACTGGAATAGATTTTGAAAAAATATTTGGTGACTCTATGTCTTGCATGCTCCGTGATGAAAATGCAGCTATAGGACTTATATCTCAGGATCTGCGGGATGGATACTACCTGTCTGAAGGGTGTGTACAGGCACTTGAGCAAGGCAGCAATGAGGTTGGTAAACCAGTAGTTTTTCTTACGAATCTGGGAGGAGTAAGAAGAAAAGAGCTTACCGAAAAAATCAATCAAATTCCAGCTCCAGTACTTACTGGAACTAAGTCAGCGCTTAAAGCAGTAAAGAATTATCTTGGATTCAGAGATTTTGAATATGAATCAAGTAAAATTGATAAGCTGAAAATAAATGATGAGATTTCAGAACTTATAAAAAACAAGAGTGTTCTTAAAGAAACTGACGCGATGACAGTTTTAGAAAATCTCGGGTTTCCTGTGGTCAAAGCAGTAGAAATAAATTCTGCAGATGACTTGGAAGCTAAAAAAGGACTTTATCAATATCCTCTTGTTTTAAAAACAGCGGAAGAAGGCATACTGCATAAGGCAGATGTTGGAGGAGTAAAGCTTAGAATTGCGAATTTTGAAGAGCTTGAAGATGCATATGCTGACATGTCTGAAAGACTTGGGGAAAAATGTATAGTTGCACCTATGATATCTTTCGACAATGAAATAATTCTGGGTATGAAAAATGATGAGACCTTTGGGCCAATGGTAATTGTTGGGGCAGGGGGCATATATACAGAGCTTCTTAAAGATAGAATAGTTATACTTCCAGAAGCATCTGAAAAAGAAATAAGAGAGAAACTGAAAACACTTAAGACTTATAAACTTTTTACGGGATTTAGAGGCAGTGAGAAAGCGGATATGGATCTGCTTATTGAAATAATCATGAGATTCTGCAAGATAGTGAAAACTCTTGGTAGCGAAATATCAGAAATAGATATAAATCCTGTCGCAATAAAAGGAAATCATATAGTGGCCCTGGATGCACTCATGATAAAATGAATATAAGTTAAAAAACAAAAAATGCTGGTTTTACTGGCATTTTTTGTTTTTTAACATAAGTATAATGTTGAAATGTGGGCATTTAGTGTTATAATTAAGATGAAATAAAAATTTCAGTCGGAGGATATATTTAAATGGAAATAGATATAAATAATGCAGAATCGAAAATGAGTGACAAAAAATATATACAAAAAAAAAGGATTATTAAATATTTTATAGATGCTGTAAAACAAATCCAGGAAGATGAAGGGCTCAAAGCTGTAACAATTAGAAAGGTAGCAGATATAGCAGGTTATAACAGTGCTACGCTTTATAATTATTTTGAGAATTTAGACCACCTTCTTTTGTTTGCGTCCATGGATTATTTTCAGGAATATGTGGATCAGCTACCTAAACGCCTCAAGGATGTAAGGGACCCAATTCAAAGATACATTATTGTGGCAGAATGTTTTTACAAGAATTCATTTCTTCATCCACAAAATTTTTACTCTATTTTTTTTGCAAAGGTATCGAATTCAATAGATGAATATATTCGTGATTATTATGAATTGTTTCCTATTGACACCTCGGAGATGGATGAAGACATAGCGACCATGGTAAGAGAAACTGATTTATTCTCAAGAGGCAGCATATCGATTAAAAAGTGCATAGACGAGGGTTTTTTTACCAAAGAAGAAGGTATAGAACTTAATGATATAATGATATATGTATATGAGAGCTTCCTTTACAGGGTTATTCATGATGAAATTGACCCTGCTGAGGCTAATGAAAAAATAAATAAATACTTGTCAAATATAATCAAAAAGTATAGAATTAAGTAAACAAATAGGAGGATTAAATGTCAGATAAAAAAATTATATTCAGTGGTATCCAACCTTCAGGAAAAATAACACTCGGAAACTATCTTGGGGCGCTTTCTAACTGGGTTGAGCTTCAAGATGAATATCAGAATTATTATTGCATAGTTGATATGCATGCTATTACAGTTCCCCAGATTCCAAAGGATCTAAGAGAAAATACACTTCTTCTTCTTTCTCAGTATATTGCCTCGGGGATTGACCCAAACAAGAGCACTATTTTTATACAGTCCCATGTGCCACAGCATGTTGAGCTTTCATGGGTGCTACAGAGCATGACTTATATGGGAGAACTTGGAAGGATGACCCAGTATAAGGACAAGTCGGCTAAAGGTGGAGAGAATTTAAACTCGGCACTGTTCACCTACCCTGTGCTCATGGCATCTGATATACTTCTTTATTCGACTGACCTTGTGCCAGTAGGAGAGGATCAAAAACAGCACCTTGAGCTTTCCAGAGACCTTGCGCAGAGGTTTAATAACAGATATTCAGATACTTTTAAAATCCCTGAAGTTTACACTCCAAAAGTTGGAGCAAGAGTAATGAGTCTTCAGGATCCAAGCAAAAAAATGAGCAAGTCAGATGAGAATGAAAATGGATACATCAGCCTTATGGACAGTAATGATGTAATCATAAAAAAAGTAAAAAGAGCTGTCACAGATTCAGTGGGTATTGTGAACTATTCAGATGAGCAACCAGGAATAAAAAATCTTCTTGATATATGCTCTAAATTTGAAAAGGTATCACCTCAGGATCTTGCGCTCAGATATCAGGGAAAAGGCTATGGCGAATTTAAAAGTGATGCAGCAGAAATTATTGCACAAGGTTTAAGACCAGTAAGAGAAAAAGCTAATGAATATATGAACGACAAGGCTTATCTTGAAGAAATATATTCTCAGGGAGCACAAAAAGCTGAAGAAGTTGCTTCAAAAATGCTAAGTAAAGTATACAAAAAAATCGGTTTTATACCTAAAAAAAGAATATAGTCAGGAGAAATGGATATATATGACTTATATATTAATAACTTTTCTGCTTCTAATACTTGATCAGCTTACAAAAATGTGGTCAAGGAACGTACTGGCATTTAGAGGAAGTATTCCTGTGATACCTGGTTTTTTCCATCTTTCATATGTAGAGAATCGTGGAGCGGCTTTTGGTATACTTTCTGGAAAAACCACGCTCTTTCTTGTGGTGACGATTTTTGCCATTGTTCTCCTTATGTATTATGCAAGAAAGCAAAGCAGTAATGACTTTTCAGGATTTTTAAATATTGCAGTGACATTCATAATTGCAGGTGCTCTTGGGAATCTGATTGACAGATCTATGTATGGATTTGTTACAGACATGATAGACTTCAGGGGTTTGTGGAAATTTGTTTTTAACGTTGCAGACTGCTATGTCGTATGCGGAACTGCAGCTTTGATTTTCTATATATTGAAATTTGATAACAATAAATAAAATTATTAAGGAGAAGATAATATGAAAAAAATACTCGTAACAGGCGGACTTGGACAGATAGGCACTGAACTGATAATGACGCTAAGAGGTGTTTATGGTAATGAAAATGTAGTTGCAAGCTCAATTGAAGCGGATTGTCCTGACTTTATAAAAGAAACAGGAGTATATGAGTCAGTTGACGTATTAGATGCAAAAAAACTTGGAGAAGTATGTAGAAAACACGGTATAAACCAGATTGTGCACCTTGCTGCAATACTTTCTGCTGTTGGTGAAGCAAAGCCTCAACTTGCATACAATATAAATATGAATGGGCTGTTCAATGTCCTTGAAGTTGCCAGAGAGACTGGGGCTGGTGTATTTACACCGAGTTCAATTGCAGCATTTGGACCATCTACACCTAAAGATATGACGCCTCAGGACACAATTCAAAGACCTACTACTATGTACGGGGTAACAAAGGTTGCAGGAGAGCTCCTATGTGATTATTACAACCAGAGATATGGTGTTGATACAAGAGGGGTAAGATTTCCAGGACTTATATCATACAAGGCACTTCCAGGTGGAGGAACTACAGATTATGCAGTGCATATATATTATGAAGCAATCAAGAACAGAAAATATACTTCTTATATAGCGGAAGGGACAAGTATGGATATGATGTATATGCCAGATGCCATAAAATCTATTTTGGATCTTATGGAAGCGGATTCTTCAAAACTTATTCATAGGAACGCATTTAATGTAGGGGCTATGAGTTTTGCACCAGAAGACCTTGCGGCTGAAATTACAAAGCATATTCCTGACTTTAAACTAGATTATGCAGTAGATCCAGTAAGACAAAAAATTGCGGATTCATGGCCAAATTCACTTGATGATAGTTCAGCAAGAGCAGAGTGGGGATGGAAGCCAGAGTATGATATTGCAAAGATGACATCGGATATGCTTGATAAACTATCTATAAAACTTGGTAAATCCTACAAATAAAACTGAATATAATTATATATAAAATATTCCTGAAATAAGTTTTATAATATAAAAGCAGTAATTTCGAGCACCTGTTTGCTGGGAATTATTGTTTTTTATATTATAAAGGATATGGTATAATATAAATATATAAATATTAGGGAAAAGGTGTATATTATGAATTGGACAGAAGTATTGATAAAAGTGGATGCACAGGCGGTAGAAGCGGTAACAGATATATTGTATGTGCTGGGAGCTCAGGGAGTTGCCATAGATGAACCTATAGACATAGAAAAATTAAAAGAAGATGAATTGTACTGGGACTATATAGATGAAAAGCTTCTTGAAAAAAACAATGAAGAAACCAAGATAATGGCATATTTTTCAGAAGAAGATATAAATCTTCCAGAGAAAATAATAACTATAAGAGAAAAAATAAAGAACCTTACAGAGTATGGCCTGTCTATTGGATCTGGTACTGTAGAGCTTAGCAATTTAAATCAGGAAGATTGGGAATCGGCCTGGAAGCAGTATTTTAAGCCAGTACATGTGACTGACAAGATAGTTGTAAAACCAGAATGGGAAGAATACGAAAAAAAAGAAGGAGAAATTATAATAGAGATTGATCCTGGAATGGCTTTTGGAACAGGCACCCATGAGACTACAAGCATGTGTATAAATCAGATAGAAAAAAACCTGAAAAATGGAGACCAAATAATAGATATAGGATGTGGAAGTGGGATACTAGCTATGGCAGCAGTCCTCCTGGGCGCCCAAAAAGCAACTGGAGTAGATTTAGACCCCGTGGCAGTAAGAGTGGCAAAGGAGAACATTATCCTTAATCATCTGGAAGAAAGAATTGATATAGTGCAGGGCAATTTGACAGATGTGATAAAAGATAAAGCCGATATTGTAGTTGCAAATATAATGGCTGATATTATTTTGATACTCCTTGAAGACGTGAGAGAATTTATAAAAGATGACGGCCTGTTTATTTCGTCAGGCATAATTTTAGAAAAGAGAGAAGCCGTTGAAGAGGGGCTTTTGGATAAAAACTTCAAAATAATTGAAGTTGAAACAAAGGGCGAATGGTGTGCAATAACAGCACAAAAGCAGAAGTAATCATGGGAGGCATATTGTGGATAGATTTTTTGCAGACAGCTGTATTGAAAACAGGGCATACATTACAGATACAGATGAAATAAAACATATCACTAAAGTCATGAGACTAAGATCGGGCGATAAAGTAGAATTGATAGCCAGTAACAAAAAAGAATTTATTGCCCAGATAAGGGAAATAAAAAAAGATGAAATAATACTTGATATAGTAGACGAAATGATAAAAAAACGTGAACTTGACTGCAGAATAACAATTTATCAGGGAATCCCCAAAGGGCAGAAAATGGAACTTATAATACAAAAATCAACGGAACTTGGAGTAGCCCGCATAGTACCCTGTCAGCTAAAAAGGTGTGTAAGTAACATATCTGAAAAAGAAGATAAAAAAATTTCAAGGTGGCAAAAAATTGCGCAAGAAGCTTCGAAACAGTCAAAGCGTATTATGGTCCCTGTCATAGAAAATACAATGGGCATTGATGAAATTATCGAGGATATGAAAACAAACCAGATAAATATACTTTTTTATGAATCTGAAGAAAATCTCATGATTAAGGATTATATCAGAAAAATAAATAATTCGGGAGAAAAAATAATTTCGGCAGGGATAATAATTGGACCTGAAGGAGGCCTGGAAGAAAGTGAATGTTTTTTACTTTCTGAATCGGGCGCGAAAACAGTCAGTCTTGGAGATCGCATTCTAAGGACTGAGACAGCTGCAATTTATGGAGCCACAGTTTTAGCTTATGAATTTGAATAGGAGACTTTAAATGCTATATAGAAATTATTCTGAATATCTTCAAAAGAAATATAAGGAGAGGGTATACAAAATTCCGCTTAACATACCAGTTTCTTGTCCTAACAGAGATGGAGAAGTAGGTTTTGAAGGATGCACTTTTTGCGGTGATGTCGGAGCTGGGTTTGAAAGTTTATCTAACGAATTGTCAGTAGAGGATCAATTGGAAAAAAACATTGAGTATATAGGTAAAAAATATAACTCGAAAAAATTTATTGCATATTTTCAGAATTATACAAACACATATATGCCATTTGAAGCTTTTGAAAACATGATAATAAAATCGCTCAGAGACGACGTTGTGGGAATATCAGTATCTACCCGCCCTGATGCCATAAACGACAGACATCTGGAATATCTTTCCAGGATACAAGAGACTTATCAGAAGGACATTTCTGTAGAGCTTGGACTTCAGACTGTAAACTACAGAACCTTGAAAAAAATAAACAGAGGCCATAGTCTTGCCGAATTTATCGATGCGGTAAATCGGATAAGAAAATATGATTTTGAAATAGTAGCACACGTGATACTGGATCTTCCATATGACGACATGGATGATGTAATAGAGACAGCAAAGATAATCAGCGCCCTTGGTATAAATTCGGTAAAAATACACTCTCTATACATTGTAAAAGACACGGAAATGGCAAGGCAGTATACAAGTGGAGAGATAGTTATTGGGACAGTTGAGGATTATATAAAAAGAACGGCTTTGTTTTTGTCATACCTTGATAAGGATATTATAATACAAAGACTTGTTGGCAGGGCTCCGGAAGAAGAAACTTTGTTTTGCAATTATGCAATGTCATGGTGGAAAATAAAAGAAGAGATAGAGAAATATATGACAGAAAATGGACTTTATCAGGGGATATACTGTGATTATTTAAATGGCAAGGCTGTTAAAAAATTTCTGTAAGATAAACAAAAAAAGCGACTAGTCGCTTTTTTTGTTTATAACAGACTTATTAGTTTATCTGCCAGATTATTAATATTTCCTGCACCCATAGTAAGCACTATGTCATCGCAATTCAAATTTGCAAGTAAGAATTTTGAAATATCGTCAAAATTTCCAATATAATATACATTGTCTCTGTGCATCTTTATTTTTTCAACAAGATCACTTGAATGAACAAGACCTGTATCGTGCTCTCTTGATGCATATATATCTGATATTATTATATAATCACACTCTGAAAAACTATTTGCAAATTCTTCTAGAAGCAGATGAGTCCTTGAATAGGTATGAGGCTGAAATATTGCGAAAAGTCTTTTTTTTAAAAGTGGTTTTGCAGCAGAAAGTGTAGCTTTTATTTCAGACGGGTGATGGGCATAATCATCATACACCTTTATGCCGTTTTTCTCTCCCTTGTATTCAAATCTTCTGCCTACACCTGTATAAGAATATATTCCTTCTCTGATCTGTTCAAGATCCAGATTATCCATATAAGCACACAAAATAGCTGCGGCAGAGTTCATAATGTTGTGAATTCCGTGGGTCTGAATCTTAAATCTCCCAAGAGTCGACTTTTCGGAATTAATACAGAATGAACTGAAGTCATTATGAAGGTCGATTTCTGAAATAATAAAATCATTATCAGGATTTATGCCGAAATACATAACGTTATTGAATCCTTGGAGTGCTTTTCTTACAGAAAGATCATCTCCATTGGCAATGATTTTCCCCTCGGGCTTAGTGTTTGATGCAAATTTTTCAAAAGACGCTATTATATGGTCTATGTCCTTAAAGTAGTCCAGATGATCAGCTTCTATATTTAATATAATTTCATATTTAGGATAAAAGGAAAGAAAGCTGTCTACGTATTCACATGCCTCAGTTATAAAATAATTGCTATTTCCTATTTTTACATTCCCACTTATGCCTGGGAGATTGCCTCCTACAAGTATAGTGGGGTCTTTTTCGCAATAGTTGTATATAGTTGAAACCATAGATGTAGTTGATGTCTTTCCATGAGTTCCAGAAACTGCTATTGAATTTTTATATTTTTTCATAAGAGAACCAAGAAACTCGGCCCTGTCTATGGTGTGGATATTCATATTTCTAGACTCTACAAGTTCTTCATTTTTAGAGCCTATAGCTGCAGTGTAAACAACAAGATCATAAGAAGGATCTATGTTTGATGCAGATTGTCCTATATAAATTTTTGCACCCATTTTTTCCAGTTTTTCAGTCATATGGCTTGAAATGCTGTCTGATCCACTGACTGAGTATCCCAGGTTAAGACATATGACAGCAAGTCCGCTCATACTTATTCCACCAACACCAATAAAATGTACCTTCATTATGAACTCCTTATAAATTTCTTGATTTTAATTATTTTACAAATTTCACTTGATAATTATATCATATGTACAAACAAGAGTATAGTTTGATTTAATAAAATAGAAGATGGCATTATGCCATCTTCCGTTTTATTGTAAATTATTACATTGCGTCTTTTGTTCCTATTTGCGGAATTGGGGTTGTATCAACCTCATCAAGATTGTTATCCCATAGATATTTCTTTGTTTCAGCAACGATTACTGGAGCTAACAATATTAAACCAACAAGGTTAGGTATTGCCATCATTGCGTTAAATGTATCTGAAAGATCCCATACAAATGCGTTTGCACTTACAGAACCCACCATTACTACTGCAACATATACGAATCTGTAGTATTTGGCAGGTTTCTTACCAAACAGATATTCGAATGCTTTTTCGCCATAATACGACCAGCCGAGTATTGTAGAGAATGCAAAAGTAACAAGACCGATTGAAAGTATGAATGGACCAACACCCTTAATCTGTCCAAATGCAGCAGATGTAAGTGCAGCGCCTGTAAGGCCACTCATTACATCAGGGTTTTTAAGTATACTTGTAACTAAAACCAGACCGGTCATAAGACAAACAACTATTGTATCCCAGAAAACACCTGTCATAGAAACAAGAGCTTGTCTTACAGGGTTTTTAGTCTGAGCAGCAGCAGCAGCTATAGGAGCTGATCCAAGACCTGCCTCGTTTGAGAATAGTCCTCTGGCTATACCATATCTCATAGCCAGCATGATTGTAGAACCGGCAAATCCTCCAGCGGCAGCCTGAGGTGTAAAGGCAGCAGCAAAGATTGTTGCAAAAGCCTGAGGTATGAATGAAGCATTTATTACAAGAATTATGGCGCATCCAACAATGTAGAAAAGTGCCATAAAAGGAACTAGTGCCTCACAAACCTTGGCTATTGCCTGTACTCCGCCGAGGATAACTACTGCGGAAGCGATTGTTACAATAACTCCTGTAATAACTGGGTTGAATCCAAAAGATGCATCAAGCATAGAAGTTATAGAGTTTGCCTGAGTCATATTTCCTATACCAAAAGATGCTATAACTGTGAATACCGCAAACAATACGCCCAGCCACTTCATGTTTAGTCCTCTTTCAAGGGCATACATAGGTCCACCAAGCATAGTTCCGTCAGAAGTCTTAACTCTGTATTTAACAGCAAGAAGACCTTCTGAGTATTTTGTAGCTATACCGAAAAAACCAGTAAGCCAGGTCCAAAGAACTGCACCAGGGCCTCCTATTGAAACTGCAGTTGCAACTCCAACGATGTTACCAGTACCTATTGTTGCAGCAAGCGCTGTTGCAAGTGCACCAAACTGACTTATGTCACCGGCTCCTGAGTCGTCTTTTGTTACAGATAATTTGATTGCCTTAAAAACATATTTTTGGATAAACTTTAATCTGAATGTCAGATACAAGTGTGTTCCAAATAAGAGAACCAGCATTGGGGGACCCCATACTATGCCGTTTAACCATAAAATTGCACCATGTAATGCTTCCATATAATAATTCCTCCTTTAAAAAAATATTTATAAACTCGAAATAAGAATTTATTTAAATTGATTATATCATGACATAACTTCTAATACAATGGAAATTGCTCATTATTCAGAAAATTCAATCTTGTGAAAAAGTAAACAGTGAAAAATTCATAATGAGTAAATTTTATAGGAAATATGAATTAATGAATAATACATATTAAAAATAATAATTAAAGAATATCAACTTTATTCTAATGAATTTTTTATAACTCATGCTTTAATCAGAATAAATTTTTTTTTGATGAATTTGCCATATATATGATATAATATATGGTAGATTAGTGTGCGAATTATATATGATTAGATAAAGGACGTGTTTTAATGAAGTTCAAAGATTTTAAGATTGATGATAAATATGTAGAAGTATTAGAAAAAAATTATATTACTACTCCTACAAAAATCCAAGAAGAAGCCATACCCCATATTTTAGGAAGAAGAGATGTAATTGGAAAGGCGCAGACTGGTACGGGAAAGACGCTTGCGTTCTTACTTCCAGTTTTCAACCTTATAGATAAGGAAAACAAGCATACTCAGGTTCTTGTAATAGTGCCTACCAGAGAACTTGCAGACCAGATAACAGAAGTTTGCAAAATCCTCTCTGAACCTTTTGACATAGGTGTTGTTTCAGTTTTTGGAGGACATAATATTGAATCTCAGATATCAAGACTTAGAAATAAGGTGCAGATAGTAGTAGGAACTCCAGGACGCATACTGGATCACCTGAGAAGAGGAACTATAAATTTCAAGTTTCTTAAACATATGATAATAGATGAAGCGGATCAGATGCTTGCATATGGATTTATGGAAGACCTTGAACTCTTAAGTTCTAAAATTCCAGAAAATATTCAGATTATGATGTTCTCGGCTACTATGCCGGAAAATATCCAGCATCTTGCAAGAAAGATAATGAGAAACCCAATTACTATCGAAATAGACCCTGAAATAGTAGTGCTGGACCAGATAAAACAACTTGTAATAAAGACTACAGAAGACAGAAGATTAGACAGTCTTATAATGGCTCTTGATATATATAATCCCTTCATGGCTATAATATTTACAAAATCAAAGCAAAGAGCAAAAGAGCTTTACCATGCCATGCTTGAAAAAGGCATAACGGACGTGGAAGTTCTTCATGGTGAATTAAGCCAGAATAAGAGAGAACAAATATTAAAGAAATTCAGAAGCCTTAAGCTTCCATATCTCATTGCTACAGATATAGCGGCAAGAGGTATGGATATTGAAGGTGTAACCCATGTATTTAATTATGATACCCCAAGAGATACGGAGTATTATATCCATAGAGTAGGAAGAACGGGAAGACAAAGTGAAGATGGGGTTGCTGTAACTCTTGTGGATGAGAATGATGAAAAATACCTGTCAAAAATCGAAAAAATAATAAAATTAAATATACCAAAAGTCTATGACCGAAGTGACTATGAAAGAGCAAAACTGAACTTTGATGATATAAGAAATATGAGAGTTGAACAGGTTAGAGAAAGAAAATTCAAAAAGACGAATTCTTTTACAAAATCTAAGTCTTTTGGAAAATCCAAGTCTTTTACAAAGCCTGATTCAAGAAGAAAAAAGAAAACAAAGAGATAATAAAATTGCATAAAATAAAAAAAGATTAGGATTAAGTTCTAGTCTTTTTGCATATAGGAATCAGAAAAGGAAAAGTTATGAAAAAAATCTTTACTTTGCTTACGATTATGCTGGTATTAACACTGGGTATTACAGGCTGTGGAGTGTTAAAAACGCCAGAAGAACTCATACAGCCTCCTGAACTTAATGTTGAGAAGAAAAAACTTAATGATGCACTTCTGAATTATCTTCCACAAAATGCCGATTTGATAGTGTTGCCTTACGTAAAAGGGCTTAAACAGGAAAGTTCGCTTATCAACAAGGATATAGATGGAGATGGAGAAAAAGAAGCTGTTGCACTTTACCGCGATAAAAACACCAGAAAAATAGGCCTCATTGTACTGGACAGAGAAAAAGATGCATGGATTAAAAAAACTGATATAAAGCTTGATGTCTTTGAAGTGGCAGACTATAAGATAATAGACATCAACAATGATGGAAAAGATGAAATCATTATAGGATATTATGGCATTACAAATCCATACAAAGAAGTAAATATATATGTTCAGGATCAAAATACGCTCAAGTCCATATTTAAAGAGCGATATCTGGCGCTTGACATACTTGATGCCGATGACGATGGAATTCAGGACATAGTCATATCTGATTTTGCTGATACGCAATATAACAATAGAGTATCAGTATTTAACGTATATGGAAATAATCCAGTAAAAATAAGTGAAATATCCTATCCAAAAGAAAACGAAGTCTACAGCATCAGCTTTGGAAAAGTCAATGGAAGAACGAAAGCATTTTTTGTAGATATGTATGTAAATCAGACCTATGGACAGACGGATGTGGTTATATATGAAGATAAGGAACTGTACAGCCTTATAAAAGACAGCCATATCAAAGATATAATACAGACTACTCCGATAAAGAGCGTTGATATTGATGATGATGGAATAATAGAAGTTGCAAAGATGCAGGTTATAGACCGGTATGACAGAGAAAATTCTTCTGCAAATAACTTTGTTAAAAATTATTATAAAATAACTGAAAAACTTGAATTGGAGCTAACATCTCAGGTATATGAAGATATAGATATGAATATAAATATAACCTTCCCTTTGAGTTTTAAGAATAATTACTTCATAGAGAAAATCTCTGGTGAGAATCAGATATCTGTTTATTTTTCGCCACAGCAGGCAAAAAAAGCAATACTTTTTATGGTAGTTAAAAAAGTTGAAAAAAGTCAGCTGGATTCATTGCTTGGAGAATATCAGTTAATAACTGAGATGGAAAACATGGCTGTAATTGCAAAAATTATGCAAGAACCTGAGAACATGGATCATATACAAAGAAATTTATATGACAGGATGAAATATGATGCCAGGAATCTGACCACAGTTATAAAACCAGCCAATTTTTAATAATTAAAAAATTTAGAGTAGATTATATATAGAGGGGATAGATATGAAAATACTGATTGTAGAAGATGAATATGCAATAAGAAGTTTTATCACGCTAAATTTTAAAAGAGAAGGTGCACTTGGTTTTAAAAATGATTTTTTTGAGGTATTTGAAGCAGAAAGTGGCGAAGAAGCAATACGTATATTTGAGGAAAATGAAGACATAAGGCTGGTACTCCTGGACGTCATGCTTCCTGGCATAGACGGCTTTGAAGTTCTCAAATATCTTAGAGAAAAAAGTGATGAGATTGGTATTATAATGCTAACTGCAAGAACTCATGAACAAGATAAGGTAATGGGGCTCGAATATGGAGCAGATGACTATATAAGCAAGCCTTTCAGTCCTGCAGAACTTATAGCCAGAGTGCGTTCGCTCATAAGAAGGCTTTCGCTGGCAAATTCTGATGAGAATGAAAAATATATAAAGAGCGGTATATTTAAAATAGATATAGAGGACAGGAAGTATTTCAAAGGTAAAGAAGAGATTGAGCTGACTCCAAAAGAATTTGAAATTCTTGAACTTTTTATGAAAAATAAAGGAAAATCACTTTCAAGAGACCATATACTAAATGAGATATGGGGTAAAAACTACTTTGGAGACCTCAAAGTAGTGGATGTTAATATGAGAAGAATACGTAAGAAAATTGAAGAAGATCCGGCTAATCCTCTATACCTGAAGACTGTATGGGGATTTGGATACAGGTGGGAAGAGGATGAAAATTAGCAAGTCAAGAATAAAAAAACTGATAAGTGATATGAGTTTTAAAAACTCTATAAGAAACAGGATAGTTTTAAGTTTTGGTGCAATTGTAGCACTCACTATAGCTATGATAGAAATGTCATTCATAGTATTTGTATCAAATTACTATTATGGGGGAGTTGAACAGATACTAAAAGACAGGGTAATTGTAACCTCAGAGTTTATAAATAATTACGCGAGCTATTCAAATGTACAGGGCAAAGCGAGATTTTTATTTGAAAATTTTCTGGGAGAATCGGATAAGAAATTCCTGGTTCAAGTGTTAGATAAAAATGGATACGTTATCATGGATTCCTATGGTTTTTCAGACCTAAGAGAAATTGAGACCTCTGATGTCAAAGCGGCATTTAACAACAAGCTTGAACCATACATTGATTCTGATAGTGAAACAGGGGAAAAAATGATGTCTATATCCAGACCCCTGATGAAATATGGAATGATAGATGGGGCAGTAAGATATACAATATCTCTTGAAAAAATTGACGCTGTTATTCAAAAATATATAATTGCAAGTCTTTCAGTATCTGCAGTGATCCTTGCATTTCTTGTAGTTATGGCTGTCCTTATTGCTAAATCTGTCGTAAATCCAATACACAAGCTGACGGCTATAGCAAGAGAAATGGCAGATGGAGATTTTGAGATAAGGGCAGAAAAATATTACGAAGATGAAATAGGAGAACTTGCAGATACTTTAAATTATATGGCAGAAGAAATAACTAAGACAGAAAATGTGAAAAAAGATTTCATATCTTCTATTTCTCATGAGCTTAGAACCCCGCTTACATCAATAAAAGGTTGGGGGGAGACCCTGCTTTTGGGAAGTGTTGAACCAGACTCTGATGCCGAAATTGGGCTTAAAATAATATGCAGTGAAGCTGAAAGACTCAAAGATATAGTTGAAGAGCTTCTTGATTTCTCACGCCTTGAGTCCAGAACAATGAAAGTAAACAAACAGATAATATCTCCCAAAAGACTGGTTAACAGTGTTTACAGACAGTTTCTACCAAGAACTAAAGGTATAGATTTCACATGTACACTCATTGGTCAAGATACTATGGTAAACGGTGATGCTAACCGGCTTAGACAGGTATTTATCAATCTTCTCACAAATTCACTTAAATTTATAGGAGAAAGCGGGAGGATAGCCCTTAGCGTTGAGGGATTCGATGACAGTGTCAAAATAATCATTGAGGATAATGGGATTGGGATTTCAGAAAAAAATCTTGAGCGAGTAAAAGAAAAATTTTTCAAAGAAAATGTAAATTCCCCAGGAAGTGGAATAGGGTTGGCACTTGTAGATGAGATATTAAAACTTCACGATTCTACTATGCTAATAGATTCACAATTAGGTATAGGAACAGTTATTACCATAATAATTCCTGCTGCAACTACAGAAGAAGAGGATTAATAATGAAAAAAACAAATATCCAAGAAAATAAAATACAGATGAGTGCAAAGAATAAAAAGGCTATGATGCTTATTATAGCTGTAATTATTTTAGCTTTTGCAGTCAGGCTGGGAATGAATTTTTTAAATAGCAAGGATGAGGAAACTGACACTTCTGTTCCGGTATCTGTAATGACGGCAACAGAAGCTGAGTTTGAAAAATATATAGAAATATATGGAACCTCAAAACCGGAAAAAGAATCTATCATATTACCTAAGCTATCAGCGACAGTGGAAAAAATAAATGTAAAACCTGGGCAGCTGGTAAAAAAAGGAGATATTCTTTTTATAATGAATACAGAAGATATAGATTCCCAGCTGAAGCAAGCTGGAGCAGGTTATGAAATAGCGGCAAATAATTATAAAAATGCAGGAGGTGCATTGGCAGAGCAGCAGAGTCAGCAACTAAAAGCCGCTACGGAAACAGCAAGAATAAATTATGAAGATGCGAGAGTAAATTATGACAGGATAAAAGTACTCTATGAAAGCGGTGGAGTGAGTAAAAAAGACTTTGAGCAGATTGAAAATGGTCTTGCACTTTTAAAAACTCAGTATGAGACGGCAAAGAAAAGTTACGATCTTTATGTTGAAGAAATAAAACCTGTAAATACAAGCATTGCTCAGTCTCAGCTTGAACAGGCAGAAGCAGGTTATGAAAGTGCAAAAAAACAGTATGACGACATGATTGTAAGGGCAGATATAGATGGAGAAATCGGGGTAAGCAAGGTGGAACTGGGGAAAATTACGGGTGGAACACAGGGGATATCAATGACAGTGGTTGATTACAAGACAATAATTCTGGACCTGGGAGTAACTGAAGAAAACATAGCAAGAATAAATACAAATTCTATATGTAAGGTGAAATTTGATGTAATACCAGACAAAGAGTTCAATGGTAAAATTCAAGGAATTGGAGCATCTGTCGATCCGGCAAACGGACTTTATCAAGTTAAAATTTCAATAGAAAACACTTCTGGAATAATAAAACCGGGAATGTATGCAAACGTAAAGATATTTGATAAATCTATAAAGGGAGCAATAATACTGCCAATAGATACTGTTATAAACGATGGTGACAACAAGTATGTATTTGTTTTGAAAAATGACAACACAGTCCAGAAGAAACAAGTAATTACAGGGGATGATAATGGTCAGGTCCTGGTTGTATCATCGGGTCTTGAAAGTGGAGAAGTAGTTATTTTTAAAGGACAGGATTATCTTGACGACGGAGATTCAGTTAGGGTAATAACTCAATAGAAGGAGATCACAATGAATTTAACAAAATTCTCTATTAAAAGACCAGTAACTGTATTTATGTCTATAGTTATAATTATTCTCTTTGGAGCAGTATCACTTTCAAAACTACCACTTGATCTTCTTCCGAATTTTGGGCTTACCTATGCGGCTGTAATAACTCAGTATAACGGATCGGGTCCTTATGAAGTTGAAAACATGGTAACAAAACCGCTTGAGGATGCTATTGGTTCTGTAAGTAATCTTAAAAACATAACATCTCAATCACAAGATGGAAGTTCAGTAATAATGATTGAATTTGAAGATGGAACAGATATGGATTTTGCAACTCTTCAGATGAGAGAGAAAATAGACATGGTCAAAGGCTTCCTTCCAGAAGGAGTCTCTGACCCGATGGTACTTAAATTCGACCCATCGATGGCTCCAATCCTATATATAAGCGCTTCTTCAAAGATGCCTTCAGAAAAACTGGGCAATTTTGTAGACGACAACATAAAGCAAAATATTGAGAGAGTTGCCGGAGTTGCATCTGTATCGGTAGAGGGCAAAGAAGAAAGAGAAATTCAAGTGGAGCTGATGCCAGAAAAACTTCTGGGATACGGCATAAATCAGAATCAGATAATTGGTATACTGCAGGCAGAAAACAATAATATACCAGGTGGAAAAACAGCCTATGGCGGGAAAGATATAACTATCAGGACTGTATCAAAATTTACGTCTGTAGAAGATATAAGAAATATTCCGCTTTCATTAGCGTCTGGAGGACAGATAAAACTGTCAGATATTGCTCAGATAAATGACACCACAAAAGAAAAAACGGCACTCTCAAGACTTAATGGTGAAGAGTCGGTAATGATATCTGTTCAAAAACAAAGTACAGCAAACACTGTACAGGTAATAAATAATATAAAAAAAGAAATTAAAAATATTTCTGATTCGGAAGATAGAGTCGAAATGGTTATACTTTTTGATCAGGCACAATTTATTGAAATGGTTCTGCAAACTGTATTTTCAAATTCAATTTTCGGGGGATTTCTTGCAATAGCCATACTATGGTTGTTCCTCAAAAACTTCAAAATGGCAGTTTCAATTGGATCCGCAATACCTATATCTGTAATAGCAACTCTTATACTTATATATTTTTCAGGCATAACACTTAATATGGTCTCACTGGGAGGACTTGCTCTTGGAATAGGTATGCTTGTTGATAATGCGATAGTAGTGCTTGAGAACATATACAGATACCATACACTTGGTTATGATAGATTTGATTCTGTTACAAAGGGAACCTCAGAAATAAGTTCGGCAGTGGTGGCATCTACGGCTACAAGTGTAGTTGTTTTTCTTCCCATAATATTTTTGAGTGGATTTGCTGCAAAGATATTTAAAGAACTTGCAATGACGGTGAGTTTTTCTTTGGCAACTTCTCTGATAGTTTCGCTTACGGTAATACCTCTGCTTTGCTATATAATGCTTGGAATAGACAGTAAAAAAGAGGCTCTTGGACTTGAAAACCCAGATGGGTCTGTAAAATACAAATCCAATATTATTAAAAAGTCACTTTCTGGGTTTGACAGAGGATTGTCCGAACTTACAGAGTTTTATGCTCAGACAATAGAATATGCTGTAGACAACAGAAAAAAGACTCTGGCAATTGCTGTTGCCATATTTTTGGGATCCCTTGCACTTTTACCTTTTATGGGTGCGGAATTCATGCCTCAGTCAGATGAGGGAAAGATAGATGTTGCAATCGAGATGCCCAAGGGAACTCAGCTTGAAGAAACCGATAAAATAGTAAGAAAAGTAGAAAAATATCTTATGGGGAATCAGGATGTAGATAAGATTTCAGCTGTCGTGGGTTCTTCATCGAATATGGGAGTAAGTTCGGCAAGCGCTGCAACTATAACAGCAGTTCTTAATAACAAAGAAGATAGAAAAAACAGCACTCCAGAAGTTGCGGAAGAAATAAGAGTTTTTGTGAAAGACATACCAGGATGTGAGATAAATGTAACTCAGACTCAATCAATGGGAATGGGAGCATCGGGAGAGGCGGGAGTCTCGCTTAATATTTATGGGGATGACATGGAAATGCTTAAGAAAATATCTATTGATATAGAAAAAATAATGACCAAAGTGGAAGGCATACGTGGAATTAAGAGCAGCATATCTGATGGATCGCCAGAGCTTCAGGTTGTGGTGGACAAAGCGAAAGCAAATTCTTACGGAATGACTTCATCGCAGATAGCTTCGATTGTGAGGAGTTCTATAGATGGGACTGTTGCAACAGAACTTAGTCGTGATGGTCAGGAAATAGATGTAAGGGTAAAAACAAAAGAAGGTTACTATAAAAATTCTGAAGACATTAAAAATATATCTATACAGCTCATGAATGGATCGTATGTACCACTTGGATCACTGGCAGAAATCTATATGGAAAAAGGACCAAGTGTTATAAACAGAGAGAACAAAGAAAGATCCATTAGCATTACTTCTGAAGTATACGACAGAGATATAAAAACAGTAAATGAAGATGTGGAAAAAGCAATAGAGAATTATGAATTTCCTGAAGGCTACCATTTTTCATTCGGAGGTCAGTATGATATGATGATGGATTCATTTGCATCACTGGCAATTATGCTTATGCTGTCAGTATTGCTGGTATATATTGTAATGGCAATGCAGTTTGAATCATTATTGTATCCCTTTATTATAATGTTCTCCATACCCTTTGCTCTCTCGGGATCGATTATACTTATATTCCTTACGAATAAACCTATAAGTATAATTACGTTCATAGGAGTCATAGTACTTGTAGGAATCGTGGTAAACAACAGTATAGTTCTTGTGGATTATATAAACACACTTAGGTCACGTGGAATGGATAAAAGAGAGGCGGTAATCCAATCTGGACTTACAAGGCTTAAACCAATCCTGATGACAGCCCTGACTACAATAATCGGGCTTATACCTTTGTTTTTCAGCAAAGCGCAGGGCGCTGAAATGCAATCTTCTCTTTCTGCAGTTGTAATAGGCGGACTTACATTTTCTACTGTCCTTACACTTGTTGTAGTCCCTGTTATGTATTATATACTTGATGATTTGCAAGAAAAAATTTCAAAAAAATTATTCAAGACTGCGGAGGAAAAGTGATGAGTGATAAGGTAAAAGCTTATATAGGAATTACCAGTACGGCCATGTTTTGGGGCGCTTCTTTTGTAAGTATAAAGATATGCATGGCGGTCTTCGGACCGCTGTATCTTGCATTTTACAGATATATACTGACGTCGCTTATTATATTTTTTGTCCTTAAACTGATGAATATGGTCGAAAAAATCGACAATAAGGATATATTAAGAATGGCCGTTTCTGGAATTGCAGGAGTTACCATATATTTTGCATGCGAAAATAATGCAGTGCTTAGAATAAGCTCTAATGAAGCATCCATACTTATAGGGATGATACCTATTTTTTCTCTGGTATTTAATAGATTTATTTATAAAAGTAAAATTACCCTAAGAAATGCTTTGAGTATCCTGGTTTCTATATTTGGAATATACCTTATAATAGGCGGGGCAAGTTTTTCCCTTAATATAGGTGGATATACATTTATGATAATGGCAGCTGTGTCGTGGTCAATCTTTCAATTCACAGTAAAACCACTTTTTGAAAAGTATAATCATATGACCATAACTATGTATCAGAGTTTCTTCGGAGTATTAGGATTTGTCCCATTTCTCAGACTTGATTATATGCATCTTGATAAGCTGGACATGAATGTATTTTTACAT
Organism: Proteocatella sphenisci DSM 23131; assembly: GCF_000423525.1. GTDB lineage: Bacteria > Bacillota > Clostridia > Peptostreptococcales > Filifactoraceae > Proteocatella > Proteocatella sphenisci. The sequence continues at coordinate 26,207 of NZ_AUID01000008.1, forward strand.
TTTATGTTCCTGACTCTTATATGTTCAGCATTATGCACTTACTTATATCTGTATTCACAGGAAATTCTAGGCATAAATATAACTTCTGTGTTTTTAAATCTAATCCCAGTGTTTACATTTGTGTTTAGTTTTGTTATTCTTAAAGAAAAGCTTTCTTTTATACAGATTATAGGAGCATTGATTGTAATTGTTGCTGTATCTTGCGTGAAGGAAGAAATTGTATATTCGGCAGGAAAGTCAGATGAATCTTGTGAAATAAAGTCTGTGGAGGGGTGTTTAATTGAGTAATAATATTACCACTATAGTAGCTGTGCTCATAGCCGTCAACCTTATATATGTAATATATTCATGTATAGTAAAGAAAAATTACTATGAAAACATATTTATTACGACATCTGTGTTTATAGGAGCCTTTATAATGAGGCCCATAAAAGCTTCGTTTGCATTTAATGCAAAATATGGCTTTTCAATATTAGATTTAATATATTATGCAATAATAGGATATATAATACTTGTTTCAGTCCTTAGAAATAATAATTTTTTTATGATAAATATGTCTTGGGAAGCTTTTTATAAAGTTGTAAAAGAAGTATTTAGAAAAAAAGGTGTAGATACATATTACAGAATCCCTGTAATATATATAGATGGTTCAAAAGCGAAAATTGAGCTCAGCATGAATCTTTTTGCAAAAAATGTTATAATGGTAAAATTTACTGGTGTTTCTTCGGTTGTAAAACTGAAAGAACTCAAGAAAATGCTTAACGATGAATTCCGAGTCGATTATGCAAAAGAATTTAAAAAATCAAAATATTTTTATCTTATATTCAATATACTGATGACAGTACTTATTTTACTTATTTATAGATAATGTAAAGAAAAAGAGGTGACTGGATTGGGGCTGGGTGATGTGAGTCTTAAGAATTACGAAGATATATATTATCATCTCAGGAAACTGGCGCGTGATGAATCGTATATAAAATATGTGTACGAAATGCTGGAGGCCAACAACAGAAAAGATCCTGAGGAGACTTGGTATGTTATACAGCAGATAATAAGTATATCGGAGTTAAATGGATATACTGTAGCTTTGGCATGGGGTAATGCTCTTGCAGGCTGGTTTTATTTGGACAGAGGAAATTCCATGACTGCATATAATAGTTTTATTAAAGCTCAGGAACTCTTCGTAAAAGAAAACATACTAGAAGGACAAGTATATTGCTGCAATGGAATAATGATGGTATATAATCATTATGGTCAATTCGAAAATGCATTCGATTGGGGAATAAGAGGGATGGAAATAGCGGAAGAAAATGATTTTGGAGATAAAATGTTTTCTATAAGCATTAATATGGCATCTATATTTATTGACTATGAAATGTACCAAGAAGCTGAGCGCCTTATAGAAAAATTTTTTATGTCAAAACTACATTACAATCCTGAGACAGTAATTCTTAGAAACAACCACAAGGCAAGAATAAAGCTTGCATTGTCTCTTGAGGACGAAGCTCTTAATCTTATTGATAAGACCATATCTATAGCTAATGAAAACGAAATCAATGGGTTGAAATGCATGCTTTATCTCACCAAAGCCCAAATATTGAGCAAGTTAAAGCAAGATAAAAGAGCTGAGGAGTTTTATGAAATTGCATATAAATATTCAATTAAATACAAAAATCATGGAAAAGATGAAATCTTAAAAAATTGGGGAAATCATTATCTGCAACAAGGCAAACTTCAAGCTGCGGAGCAAAAACTTGTAGAAGCCGAATCTTTTGGAAGGAACAGTGAAAAACGCTTTGTGCTTTCAAAGACATTAGCATACCTGACAAAACTTTATGCACTTAAAAAGGACTACAAAAAAGCTTATGACTGCTCTAAAATGAGGAACCAGATCCTAAGTGACATACTCAATTCTCAGACTAGCAAAGCCATATACAGAGCCAGCGAAAAAAACAGTCAGATAGCTGCAAGATCATACAAAGAGCTTTATGAAAGTATTAATATGTTATCAGAAACTGGTAAAAACATAACTTCTGAACTAGACATGGAAAAAATTCATTGGATATTGTATAAAGAAATTTCAAAACTTATGAAAATTGATGTGGTTGGCATTTGTCTGTATAATGAAGAAGAAGAGTCCCTTGAATATGACTTATTTATAGAAAAAGGGAAAAAAATTCCTGGAGCCAAGGTAAAAATAGGTGAGAAAATTTCGTTTGCAGAACACTGTATAACAAGAAACTGCGATCTTCTCATAAAAAACTCTCATATAGAGTATAACCGATACATTACAGTTGATTTTATAAGTATCCCATCTCAGTTTGACATACTACCCAAATCACTTATATACTGCCCTATGGTGTTTGCAGGAAAAGTAACTGGAGTAGTAACAGTGCAGCATTACCAGGAAAATACTTACAGCTACAAAGATCTGAGCAACATAAGACTTCTTACAAGTTACATATCGATAGCTGTTGAAAATTCAAAACTTTACAAATCAGCCAGGCATTATTCTACGCATGATCCACTTACAGGGGTGTATAACAGGCGAGAGATACATTCCATAGGCTACGGTATTTCTAAAACTTTAAAGAAAACAGATAAGTCTATTTCAATAATGATGCTTGATGTGGATAATTTCAAATCCATTAATGACAACTATGGTCATCATACAGGAGACGAAGTTCTTAAAAAAATAGGAGAACTTTTAAAAAACATATTTGATGAGGAGGGATACTCTGGCAGGTATGGCGGAGAAGAATTCATGATAATCATACCGGGAAAAACACATGATGAGGTAGTCAAACTCGCTGAACATTTCAGAAAAATCATTCAAGATACTGTAATTGAGATTAAGCAATACATACTTAGTGCAACGGTAAGCATAGGAATAGACATTTCAGAATCTTATAGTTTTAATCTTCCAAAATCTATAGCCCGAGCGGACACTGCACTTTACAGAGCGAAACAAAATGGGAAGAATATGGTTCTAGTAATGAATGATTAACAGGAGTAAGTGATAATATGAATATTGAAGAACATAAAAGATTATCTGAACAAAGCAGGCATCTTTCAAAAATATATGAAGAAGACGGGGACTACGAAAAAGCTCTTTATCATTGTGAGAAAATGGCGTCACATATAGATGCTATATTCAATGCCCAACATTGTGAATATATTAACGCAATCGACATAGAAAGTATAGGAAGTGAGAATTATTACAGAAAAATGTTTGCAGATATGGACAATATATCAGACATATGCAGGTCTATAACTGCAAACTTTGATTTCGAAGATATGATCAGTGATCTTACACCAAAATTGAAGGAAATTTTGAAAATAGACAGTAGCAAAATCACTATATTTGAAAATCTCTTAATTGAAGATGGGACCCTCTTTTCGGATATTGAGAGGCATATAGCAGATTCTTGCGTTAAAAGCAAAAAAGGCATTATGATAAATGACATTATATCTGAGGCAGGTAAATCGGAGATCGGTTTATACCGGGGAGTGGGGGAACAAAAACCAGGATCTCTTATATACATGCCCCTTATTTTACATGACCAAATTCTGGGATTGTTTGGTATACAATCAGATGATACAAATGCATACGATGATTCTGATTTTCTCAAGATGAAACTGATATCAGAATATATTTCTATTTCTCTTGAAAATTCAAAATACTACAATGAAAAAAATTATCATGCAACACATGATTATCTTACAGGAATGTTAAATCGCAAGGAATTACTGTCTATTGGTAATACAGAATTTAGAAGATTTAAAAAAGAAGGCAGAAACATTTCGGTCATAATTATAGATGCTGATGGGTTCAAAAATATAAATGATAAATATGGACATATGGCAGGGGACTTGGTTATCGTAAAAATAAGTGAGGTCATATGTGCAAATATAAGAAATGTTGATTATGCAGGAAGACATGGTGGCGAAGAGTTTATGATCATCCTCTCTGATACAAGTTGGGATGTTGCCTCAAAAATTGCTGAAAGAATAAGATTAAAACTTGAAAAAAGCAGGATAATACTAGATGATGGTAAAATTCTCAGAATCACAGCAAGTTTTGGGATTTTTCAGTTTGATGAAGATACTCAGGATTTTGAAAGCGGGGTTATTAAAGCGGATCAGGCTATGTATATAGCGAAAAAAAATGGAAAAAACCGCGTACATATAAATCACAGGCAGATGAGCAATTAGACATGCTCATGCCTGTGATTTTTTTATAATTTCATATTATCAATCATAATTTTGTTTTCAATATCCCAAAGCTCTATGGAGTCCTCATCAATAATTGCGCATGACCTGATGCCGTCTTTTGGTATAGAAGTACTACCAGGATTTAATACTACTATATCATCACCTGCTGTAAGTTCTTTTATATGAGTATGACCATATATCAGTATATCAGCACCAGATTCTTTTGCTCTGTATATCATTGCGAGTTTGCTCTCAGTGTATCCGTGACTGACAAATATTTTTTTATTATTAAATTCAAGAATTAAACAAGGGTCCTGAAATGGATGTTTTATTACCATTTCATCAACAGGGCTGTCGCAGTTACCCTTTGCTATATAAAAATTTTCCAGTTGATTAATACTTTCAGAAAGGCCCTTTGGGTCATAACCCCCGGGAATTTCGTTTCTTGGACCATGGTACAAAACATCGCCTGCATGAATTATACGATCACAGTCTTTCAGTATATCCATAGCTTTTTTAAAAAAATAAAGACTTCCATGAGTGTCGCTTATTATTCCAAGTTTCATAAATTCCTCCTATAAAAATCTATCGGTAACCTTAGCCCAAAAATCATAAGTATGTAATCTCAAAATTTTGATTTTCTTATCGCAAGTAGTTATTATTACCTTTGAAATATGATTATATTTATTCTCGATCCCATCATTTATTATAAGTAGAGAACTTTCGAATCTGTACTCAGGATCAATTTCAATGCGTGAGTCAGGGGCTGTAATTATGCTTGATGTGAAAGATCTGTATGCGTTGGTGTTAGTGGGAGAAAGTGGGGTTATTTGCAAACTTTCAAGAGAAGGGTCTATTATAGAGCCTCCAGCAGAGTAATTGTATGCAGTAGATCCTGTTGGAGAAGAAACAATCAGCCCGTCACCACTGAAACATTCTATAAATGAACTGTTTATTTTCAGCTTGAGATGTATCATCCGGCTTTTTGTTCCCCTTATGACCACTTCATTTATTGCAAGTATGTTTTTTTTGACTTCATTCATATATATATCTACTGTAACAGGGGCAATTTCTCTTATAGAATAATTGTTTTGAAGATAATTTTCTATAAGTAAGTCTATATCTTTGGGATTGATATCTTGCAAAAATCCAAGATGACCGGTATTTATTCCAACGATTGGTATATCCGGGTACTCAAAGTCATGGATAGTTTTTATAAACCAGCCGTCGCCACCTATTATTATAATAAGTTCAGCGTCGGGGACAAAAGTATTATACACAGAAAATCCGTGTACTTCTAACTTGTTTGAAATTTCATAAAATACCTCCTGAGATTTCTCGGTAGGATTTGAAGTGACAACAATTTTTCTGATCATAATGAATTCCGCCTTTCCAAAGTAATTATATCACATTAAAGATATAAAATAAATCCAAAAAGAGGCTGAAAACAGTCAATTAAATAAATTGAAATGCATGTAATTTAGTGATATTATAAGTAGATGTAAAGGGATATAAAACTTAAAACAATTAATGGAGAAACTTATGTGGAAAAAAGAATTACAAAAATATAATGAATTAATATGGTGTTGTGAAGAAAACAACACCTTAAAAGCAGAAATGCTTGATAATATGAATATATCAGTCAGGATGCTATGCAATCTTAAAAAAGCAAAAACAGTTACTCTAAATGGAAAATATGTTCCAATGCATACTGAAGTCTATAAGGGGGACACAATAAAAGTAAAGCTTCCAGAGGAAAGCAATGATTATCAGTCACAGAAGATGGAAATAGAGGTTTTGTACGAGGACTGGGACTTGATTGTTGTTGAAAAACCCTTTGGCATGGTTGTACATCCTACGAGAAATTATCAGGAAAATACTATGCTCAATGGTATCAAGAATTATTTTGAAGAAAATGGAATAAAATCAAAAATCAGATTTGTAAATCGTCTGGACAGAGATACAAGTGGAATTCTTATAGTTGCTAAAAATGCTTATGCCCACAGCGTGCTTACAAAAGATACATCTATGTGGGATATGTATAAAAAATATATTGCGGTAGTTGAAGGGGCAACGAATGAAAACGGGACCATAAATCTTCCAATAATGAAATCTGAAGATGGTATAAGAAGAATTGTAGATGAAAAAGGACAAAACTCTGTCACCCACTACAAAACGATTAGTCGAAATGAAAAAGCTTCTCTTATTGAACTTGAGCTTGAAACAGGGAGAACTCATCAGATAAGAGTTCATATGTCAGCGCTTGGACATCCGCTATATGGAGATGACTTATATGGAGGAAACACGGCGTTTATAAACAGACAGGCACTTCATTGCATTGAGCTTGGGTTTTATTCCCCAAGACTAGATAAGGAAATAAGGGTAAAAACAAAGCTCCATGATGATATCACGGAGCTAATGTCAAAGCTAGGCCTGAGTTGCTGATTCGATGTACTCAACAAGATCGCGGATAGTAAGTAGATCCTCGATTCTTTCATCAGGTATTTCGATTGAATACTCGTCTTCGATAGCCATAATTATTTCTACAGCGTCAAGTGAATCTGCGTCTAAATCAGTGGTCAGGTTAGAAGTCAGGCTTATAATTTTTTCGTCTATTCCTAACTGCTCGCTTATGATTTTCTTTATCGTTTTTAATATCATAAATTCCTCCTATTGTATAAAATATAACACGATGACCTCGTAAGAAGTATAATACAATAAGAAGATTAAATCAATATTTTTTTAAAATAAAATTACAGGAGCTATAAATGAGATACAGAAAACCCAAAAATTACAAAGATAAAATTGCTGAGTGTTATGGAGACGTTGTTATTGAAGCCCCAGAAAATCAAAAAGGATTTTGGAAAATCTGCTTTGGAAATGACAATCCCATATACATCGAAATAGGTATGGGAAAGGGTAATTTTTTAATAGAACATGCATTAAAAAATCCTCATATAAACTACGTAGGAGTTGAAAAAATCGAACCATTACTTCTTGGAACTTCAAAAAAAATACAAGATCTTGAACTTGAAAACGTAAAACTGATAGGAGCCAATGCAAATTTTATAGAAGATTATTTTGAAGAATCAGAAATATCCAGGATATATTTAAATTTTTCGGACCCATGGCCTAAAAAAAGAAATGCTAACAGAAGGCTTACACATCACAATATGCTCAAGAGGTATCAAAGTATCCTGAAAGAGGATTCATATATTGAATTTAAGACTGATAACAGATCCTTGTTTGAGTTTTCTGTATGTGAAATCAGCATGATGGGCTTTCTGATAGAAGAAATTAATATAGATCTGCATAATCAGGATATGGACCATAAAGATGAAAGATTAATAAGTACAGAGTATGAAAGTAAGTTTGTAAAAATGGGTAGAAGTATTTATAGAGTAAAAGCAAAGATAGATAAGTATTCAAATTATAATTATAATTCGGGGAGTGAATAATATGTCAGTTACAATAAAAGATGTAGCCAAAATGGCTGGAGTTTCAATTTCTACAGTATCAAGGGTAATAAATAACTCAAAGCCGGTTTCAAATGACATAAGAGTAAGAGTAACAGAAATAATAGAGGCTACAAATTATGTTCCAAATCCTATAGCCAGAAGCCTGGTACTGAAAAAAAGTAATTTTATAGGGGTTATAGTTCCAGATATCTCAAATTACAAAATAGGAGAAATCTTGAATGGCATAGAAGAGATTGGAAAGATGTATGATTATGATATTCTTTTATGTAACTCCTATGGTGAACTAAAAGATGAAATTAAATATATAAACCTGCTCATAAACAAGCAAGTTGCAGGAATACTTTTTGTGAGTTGGAATCTCAAACAAGAAGCAGTGGATATAATAACAAAAAGTAATATACCTTCAGTTTATGTAAGTAAAAATGCAAAGGATTTTGATGTGTTTTCTGTAGGGATCGACCACGAAAGGGCAGGCTATGATGTAGGAAACTATCTTATAAGCAAAAAAAACGAAGATATAATATTCATGAGTCCTGACCATACTTCGCAAACCATAAATTCCCTTATAATTGACGGGGTAAGAAGAGCATTCAAAGAATCTGGCAGAGTCTTTGAAGAAAACAAACTGAAGTATATAAAAGCAGATACAATATCAGCATATGAATTCATTATGGATTATATAAAATCAGGACAAGAGCTTCCCGATGCTTTTTTTGCAACCAACGATGACATGGCGGCGGGGGTAATAAACGCACTTTGTGACAATAACATTGATGTTCCCAAAACAGTTTCTGTTGTTGGATACGACAACACAAGAATAGCTAACATAATAAGGCCTACACTTACAACGGTTGAGCAACCCCTCTATGATATAGGTGCAATATCCATACGAATACTCATAAAAAAGGTAGAAGGATTTGAAATGAAAGAAAAGAACATAACTCTCCCTCACAAGATAATAGAGAGGCAAAGTTCTATATAATTGGAAGAAAACTAAGGCAATTTAAAAAAAGCCTTTAACAATTAACGATATTGTAGTATAATTATATAAAGGCACCTGGGATGTGCGTTATAGTTTTATTAAATTCAACCGACATATATTATAAGGGATTCTGATAGTATTTTTATGGATGACGGGCCTCCTTGCGAGGATATCAGAAATAAAGATCAAGAAACCCACCTGAGGAAGCTCGGGGGTGAATTTTCTGGACTAGACGGCATCTTGGGTGTTTTTTTTGCTTTTTTTTTAAAAAAAATAAAAATAAAAATAAAAAAATGAATTTTGCATTGACGATTCTTGCAGAATATGGTATTTTATATACAGGAACACTATCAAAAGCAAAGAAAATGAAATGTTTATAAAAAACATTGCATTAATAAGGAGGATTTTAATGGAAACTAACAAAAACTCAACTCAGGCAATAAGCAAAAATAAAGAAACAATGATGTTTTGCGGAGTTATAACTTGCATAAACTGTGTAAATGAAACTTGTACATCAGATGCTTGTGATTTATATGAAGATTCGCAGTCACAGGAAGGATAGAGATAACTTCTATGTTAATAAAAAATAGCATAAATCCATAAAATAGTTTAGTGAAACCATACACTAGACTATTTTTTTATGATAAAATATAAAGGTACACGTTTTTATAAAAAACACTTCAGGAGAATGAAAATGGATAAGAAACTAATAGATAGAATAAATCAACTTTCCCAAAAATCAAAGACACAAGGTCTTACTGTGGGAGAAAAAGAAGAGCAACAAAAATTAAGAAAAGAATATCTAAGTGAATTTAAAAGCAATTTTAGAAAACAACTGGAAAATATAGAAATAACATATGTTGATTAGAGAGGAGATCTTGAAATTGAAAGCAATACAAAACAGGCCAATAGCAGGAAATATTAACTTGCTTAATATAAAGAGCAAGCAGTTTAAGACCAGTCTGATATCATTATATATAAAAAGACCTTTAAATGAACATGAAGCCACACTAAATTCGCTTATACCCTCAATATTAAAGATGGGAAGCAAGAACTACCCTACTCAGGCACATATATCCAAAAAATTGCAGGAGCTTTATGGCAGTGTTCTTGGGGTTGGAGTTGGAAAACTTGGAGAAAAGCAGATTCTTAACTTTAAACTTGTGCTTGCAAATGATAAATATCTTAGTGAAAAGGTTTCAGCAGAAGCATTTTCGGTTATGATGGATGTAATTTTAAATCCACTCATAGAAGACGGCGGATTTGTGAGCAAACATGTAGACATAGAAAAATCTGTACTCAAAGAATCCCTGCTTTCAAGAATCAACAACAAAGGAGCATATGCTCATGAAAGATGCATAGAAGAAATGTGTAAGGGAGAACCTTACAGTATAAATGAAGATGGAAAAATAGAAGATCTTGATAAAATAACACCCCAGTCACTTTATCAACACTATAAGAAGATCTTGTCAGAATCAGAAATAGACGTTGCCATAACAGGAGATGTGGACGAAGATGTAGTTTTAGAAATAGAAAAAGTCATAAAAGACAAGTTTAGTTTCAGAAATAGGGAAATTATCACTATTGCAAGAGAAAACATACATCATGAAATAGATGAAGTTAACCATATTACAGAAGCTATGGATGTTTCGCAGGGGAAAATAGTTATGGGCTACAGGACTAACGTTGATGTAAGAAGCGATGAATATATACCGATGTTCCTATATTCAATGATACTTGGAAGTGGAGCTCACTCGAAACTATTTATGAATATCCGAGAAAAACATTCTCTTTGTTACTCGATCAATTCTTTTCTTGAAAAGCTCAAAGGAATAATGTTTATAACGGCCGGGATAGACACTGAAAATTTTGAAAAGACGGTAGAACTTATAAAAAAAGAAGTAGATGATATGGCTGAGGGTATTATTTCTGATAATGAATTGGACTTTGCTAAGAAATTCGTAAGAAACAACTTTCAGTCATTAAAAGACAGTATATGGTCACTTTCTGACTATTATTACAATTTAAATAACCAGGGAAGAAATGAAAGTGTTGAAGAATTTTTAGATAAAATCGAAAAAGTTTCAATAGAGGACATTAAAAAAGTATCATCTAATATTAAACTTGACACTATTTACTTTCTTACAAAAAAAGGGGAGTAGACATGAAAATAATTAAAAATGATAATTTAAACGAATCTTTATATCACGAGAAGCTGGATAATAATTTAAATGTGTTTTTTATTCCTAAAAAAGGCTTTACAAAAAAATATGCCATACTGGCAAGCAATTACGGTTCAAACGATCTTGAGTTTATATCTCCCTTTGATGGATCTCACATAAAACTCAATGAAGGCATAGCTCATTTTCTAGAGCATAAGATGTTTGAACAGCCAGATGGGGTAGATGCATTTTCAAAATTTTCGGAGTTTGGAGCTAATGCAAATGCGTTCACAAATTTCAATATGACAGGATATATGTTCTCTGCAACTGATAATTTTTATGAATCATTGACACATCTTTTGGATTATGTTCAGACCCCTTACTTTACAGATGAAAATGTAGAGAAAGAAAAAGGAATAATAGCTCAGGAAATAAAAATGTATGAAGATAATGTGGACTGGCAGCTTTTTTTTAATACACTAAGGGCTATGTATGTCAATCATCACAACAATATAGACATTGCAGGAACTGTTGAAAGTATCTACAAGATAAGCAGGGATGAACTCTATACATGTTACAATTCCTTTTATTCACCTTCAAACATGGCGCTTTTTGTCATAGGCGACCTGGAGTGGGAAGATACAATCAAGACGGTTAAGGAACACGTAAAAGACGATAACAGCTTTGAGGGCGAGATAGAGAGAATAAATCCTAAGGAGCCAAATAATATAAATAAAAAAGAAATATCACAAATAATGGAAGTTTCCATACCCATGTTTTCACTTGGATATAAAGACTTTATGAAGGGTGAAATACAAGGTAAAGAGTTACTTCATAAAAGCCAGACTACTGATATAATTTTAGATTGTATATTTAAAAAAGGCAGCAATCTGGATGAGTACCTTTATATGGAGCAGCTCACTTACGAACCGCTTTCATATGACTATTCATCGCACAAAGATTATGGTTATACTATTATTTCAGGAGAGACACGTCATATAGACAAAACAATAGAAGCTATAAAGTCAGAACTTGAAAGACTAAAAAAAGATGGTCTGGATGAAGCTGATTTCAAGAGGATAAAAAAGACCAAAATAGGAAGTTTCATAAGATACTTTGATTCCATAGAAGGTATAGCAAATTCCTTCATCGGAGCTTTCTTTGAAGGGATAAATTATTTTGATATCCTGAGTTCTCTTGAAACAATAACTTTAGAAGATGTCAATAAAAGACTGAGAGAACATTTTGTTGAAGAAATGAGTGTAATCTCGACAATAAAGCCAAAAGAGAATGAATAAGAGGTAGATATGAATCCAACAGCATTTACAATATTTGGAATAGACATACAGTGGTATGCAGTTATAATAACATCTGCTATGATAATAGGAGTATTATTCAGCATAAAAGATGGAGAAAAACAAGGTTTTGTAGGTGACCACTTACTGGATCTTATGCTTGTTGCTCTTCCGCTGGCAATAATAGGGGCAAGAGCCTATTATGTGATTTTTAATTTTGAAATATATAGAGATAATATAATAAACATATTCAATATAAGGCAGGGAGGGCTTGCAATACACGGAGGACTCATAGGTGGTTTTTTAGGAGGATATATTGTATCAATTAAAAAAAAGTTCAATATATTCAAGGTTGCAGACGTTATTTCACCTTATCTTATACTTGGTCAGGCTATAGGAAGATGGGGAAATTACATCAATCAGGAAGCTCATGGGGGACCAACAGATCTGCCATGGGGAATAATGGTAGATGGAGTTAAGGTACACCCTACATTTTTTTATGAATCAATCTGGAATGTTATGATATTTTTTGTACTCAAGAAAATATACAAGAACAAGAAATATGATGGACAGATGGCAGCGATGTATCTAATTCTTTACTCTCTTGGAAGATTTTTCATAGAGGGTATGAGGACGGATTCACTTATGGTAGGCCCGCTTAGAACTGCTCAAGTCATAAGTGTACTTCTTATATTGCTTGGAGCATCAATTATGAAATATAGAAAAAATAAAGGAATTAGTGCCGCTTATACTGAGTAATCAGATATTATAAAAGACTTGAAGAAGTAGGAGATAATAAAATGGAATTTGTACACAAATCAGTCCTTCTAGATGAATGTCTGGAAAGCCTTAATATAAAACCGGACGGTATTTATGTTGATGGTACACTCGGAGGGGCTGGGCATTCGATTGAAATTGTAAAACAATTAGATAAAGGCAAATTGGTAGCATTTGATCAAGATATAGATGCTATAGAAAATGCAAAAATAAAACTTGCGCCATATATGGATAAAGTCGTTTTGATACATTCCAACTTTGAAAATCTTGGAGAAAAACTCGAAGAATACAATATAGGAAATATAGACGGGCTGTTGCTTGACCTGGGAGTATCATCTTATCAGCTGGATACACCAGAACGAGGATTTTCATATATGCACGATGCTCCTCTTGATATGAGGATGGACAAGAGTATTAAAGAAAGTGCTTGGGATATAATAAACCTTTATTCAGAGTCTGAGATTTCGGATATAATTAGAAATTACGGTGAAGAAAACTGGCATGCAAGGATAGCAAAATTTATAGTTGAAAAAAGGCAGGAAAAACCTGTAGAAACAACTTTGGAACTTGTAGATATAATAAGGTCAGCGGTTCCCAAAAAAGCAAGAGATGAGAATCTGCATCCTGCCAAAAGGACCTTTCAGGCAATAAGAATAGCTGTAAACAGAGAACTTGATGTTATAGAAAAAGTAATAAATGAAGCAACAGAAAAAATGAACCCAGGTGGGATAATTGCAATAATTACATTCCATTCACTTGAAGACAGAATAGTAAAAACTGTATTTAAAAATCTCAGTAATGGTTGTACATGTCCGCCGGGGTTTCCTGTATGTATATGTAAGACTGTTCCAAAACTAAAGCTTCTTACAAAAAAACCTGTGATATCATCTAAAGAAGAACTTGAAGAAAATCCAAGAGCGAGAAGTGCGAAACTGAGATGTGCAATAAGATTATAGGGGAAATATTATGAATAACTATCAGTCGTACAAAGATTACAAAAGTGAAGGCGGGGGAAAATCCAGACCAGCAGGAAAATCCAGACCAGCAGGAAAATCCAGGCCAAAAACAAAATCAAGGGCGGAAGCACTTGTCAAAGACAGACCAAAAAAGAAAAACAAAAGAAGATTAGAATATGAAAAAAAATTGTCAGCAGAGAAGAAAATAATAGCTGCACAAAACAAAAAAGATTTGAAAAAAATCAAGCAGTTTGAGAAAAAAGAAAAAAGCGAACAAAGAAGGCAAGCAATCAAAAGCAACACAAAACCGCTCCTGATTGCCTGCTTTGTTGTGTTTTATATTGGTATTTCCATGGGAATACTGTATAATAACTCAAAGATAGCGCAGATGCAATATAATGTTAACGAAATAAAAAAAGAAATTGAAAAAGAAATGAACTATAAAAATGAACTTGAGGCTGAAAGAGAAAGTACTTTCAAAAGTGAAACCATAGAAAATTATGCAAAGTACAGACTGAATATGGTATATCCATCCAAAGAACAAACTGTTTATATAAAGATTAGTTAACAAAAGAGGCTAAAATGAGAAGTAACAGCAAATACAAAGGATTAATATCAAGGCGACTGAGCTTCAGTATGGGAGTATACTATTTCCTGATTTCGATTTTAATTATGAGGCTTGGATACATTCAGATAGTTAATCCGGAAAAATATACAGACAGAGCCATAGTTCAGCAGCAGAAAGACGAAATAATTCAGCCGCTGAGAGGAAGTATACTTGATCGAAATGGCAAAGAGCTTGCGGTGAGTATAGTTACTTATGACATACTTGTGGAAAAAATATATGTAAAAGATGTTCAAAAAACAGCAGACGCACTTTCTAAAATTCTTGAGGATGTGACTGTAGAAGAATTTAAAGAAAAGTACAATGACGATACAAAACGTTTCATACTGAGAAAGAATATACCATTAGAACTTATAGAAGAAATCAAGTCAACACAAGCAACGGGACTGAAATTTGAAGAAAATTCACAGCGTAAGTATCCTTATGGACAGTTTGCATCATTTGTAATAGGCCATGTTTCTTATGATAATGAAGGTATAGCCGGTATAGAGTCGTATATGAATACGGAACTAAAGGGAATACCAGGCAGGAGAATTGTCATAAAAGATGCAGAAAATCGTGAAGTTCCAAATTCGGAAATAAGGTACAATGAAACAAAAAATGGTAATACGCTTGTACTTACAATAGATGAAGTGCTTCAGCATCATGTAGAAAAAGTTACAAACCAAGCCTATATAGACAGCAATGCAGTTTGTGTAACTTCTATTGTGATGAATCCTAAAAATGGAGAAATCCTGGCCATGTCATCAAAACCAGACTATGATCCAAATATGCCAAGAGAGGCTAAATTTGAAACCTATGCCAAACAACTTGAGAAGGCAGTCGATGTAGACTCAAGGTCTGCTATAATAAGCAAAATGTGGCGAAATCCGGCTGTAAATGACATATACGAACCAGGATCGCCATTTAAACTTATAACATCTGCTGCGGGGCTTGAAGAAGGCAAAGTCTTTTCAGAAGAAGTATTTTATGACAAGGGATATGTAAAGGTAAAAGACCGGATTATAAAAAACTGGACATCAAGGCCATATGGAAGTCTGACATTTCGAAAAGCAGTAGAAGAATCTGTAAATACAGTATTCGTTCAGGTAGCAAACAGGCTGGGTGCACAAACCTTCAGAAATTATATTGAAGCATTTGGCTATGGAAGTAAATCGGGTATAGAAATTCCAGGAGAAGCTGAAGGCATAATATACCCTCTAAATAAAACTGGAGAGGTTGAACTGGCAACCATGTCATTTGGACAAAGTATATCGGTGACTCCGCTTCAGATGATAAATTCCGTAGCAGCAATAGCAAATGAGGGAAAACTCCTTAAACCAACTCTTATAAAAGAGATATGGGACTACAAAGGTAACATAATACACAGACATGAAAAAGAAGAAATAAAAGCAGCTGTATCCCCCGCGACGGCATCAAAAGTAATGGAGCTTATGGAATCTGTTGTAAAATCAGGGGGAGAAAATGCTGAAATAGAAGGTTACAGGCTTGCCGGAAAGAGCGGTACCGCTCAAAAAGCTTCAAAGGGAGGCTACCAATCAGGCGCATATATAGGGTCATATGTTGCAGTGGCTCCAGTTGAAGACCCTCAGCTTGTAGTGCTCACAATAATTGATGAACCAAGAAAAGGCTCGTATTATGGGGGCGTTGTAGCAGCCCCAGTAGTAAGAGATATTATGAGTTATTCACTGAGATATCTTGGAGTTAATCCAGATAACACAAACACCTCAAATGTTTCTCCAAAAGTTGTAATTCCTGAGATAAGAAATATGAAAATTTCGCAGGCGAAAGAAAAACTTTCAAAATCGGGATTAAAATACAGATTGTCAATTAAAGAAGAAGTGAGTCCGGATACAATAGTTATTGACTGTTTCCCAAAACCGGGCGAAAAACTGGCAAAGGGTTCGGATGTAATACTATATGTACAGCAGAAGAATTCTGAAATTAAAATGCCGGACTTAAAAGGTAAAACTATGGAAGAATCGGGTAAGATACTCGCAGGATTGGGATTAAACCCATCCTACTCGGGTACAGGGAAAGTTCATTCTCAGGCTCCTGCAGCAGGAACAAAACTAAGCCAGGGGACCGTGGTCAGCCTTGACATGAAAGACACAGAAGCAGAGACTGAAGAGACTAATGAATAAATTGGAGGCAAAACAATGCAAAATATGACCGTGGGCCATATATTAGAGATGACAGGTGGTAAAACCAACTTTGATATTGATAAAAATATAAAAGTAAATAAGATAAGCCATGACAGTAGAGAAATAGAAGCAAATGATATATATGCAGCCATAGTAGGAGAAAGGCTAGATGGCCACCAGTTTGCAGAAACTGCCTTGAAAAACGGGGCATTGGCTGTAATAGTCGAAAAAAAATCAACAGAAAAAGACATATTAGTTGAAGATACTCGCCTTGCATTAAAAAAAATAGCAATGGGATACCGAAAAATGTTTGATATTCCATTTGTGTCTGTCACGGGAAGCAGCGGGAAGACAACTACAAAAGACATGCTGTACTTTGCTATATCACAGAGCCTCAATACACTTAGAAACATAGGAAACCTTAATTCTGAAATAGGACTGCCTATGACAGTATACAATCTGGATAGTTCTCATGAATGTGCTATACTTGAGATGGGAATGTATGTTCTTGGTGAAATAGATTACCTGGCAGAAATTGTAAAACCTGATTTTGCAATAATTACAAATGTTGGAGTGGCTCACATACAAAGTGCGGGCTCTAGAGAAAACATACTTAAAGCAAAGATGGAAATTGCAAATTATATGGATGAAAATGATTTTCTACTGATAAATGGCGACAATGATATGCTAAAGACTATAGATAAAAAGTCTCTTATTCCCTCTGTTTTCACATTTGGAATTGAAGACCATAATGATATAAGGCTTGTTTCATATGAATCGAGCAACAATAAGATGCTTATAAAAGCAGAAATACTAGGAGAACAAATAGAATATGAGATTCCTACAGTGGGTGTTCATAATATTTATAATTCGCTTAGTGTGATGGGCCTATGCAAACTCATGGGACTTGATATGATAAAATCAGCTCAAGGAATCAGTAAATACCAGCCCTCCAAGTACAGAATGGAAATCAAGAAAATAGCAGGCAAGACAATAGTAGAAGACTATTACAATGCAAACCCTGACTCGGTAAAGGCTTCCATAGAAACATTTGGTCAAATGCAAGGAGAGAGAAAAGTTGCTATATTGGCTGATATGCTCGAATTAGGTGAAATGTCAAAGCATGCCCATATGGATGCTGGAGCCCAGGCATCGGAGATATTTGATGTGATAATATGCATAGGAAAAGATGCGAAACACATTGAAAAAGGAGCTCTTGAGAAGGATTTCCAAAAAAACAATATATACTTTTTTAAAAATAACCAAGAAGCTTTATCAAAAATAAATTCAATATTGAGACCAGGAGATGTGATACTCATAAAAGGGTCAAGAGGAATGAAACTGGAGGAGGTTGCAGAATCGATCTGCTAACAAAATAATGGAGATAATTGTATTGATGACATCGTGGGCAATCGCTTATTTTGCGGGGCCGAGACTGCTTCCTGTGCTCAGAAAGCTTAAATTTGGACAGACTGTGAGAGATGATGGACCACAGTCACATCTTCAAAAAAACGGAACGCCTACTATGGGTGGTTTTATATTTATTATTTCGATAATAATTACATCGCTGATTGTAATTTCACTAAGACGTGAATTTACAACAGAGATAGTCATTTCACTCTTATTTATGATTCTTTTTGGATTTGTGGGGTTTGTAGATGACTATATAAAAGTCGTGAAAAAAAGGTCCCTTGGACTTAAAGCCAGGCAAAAAATATCTATGCAGGTTGTATTTGCGGCAATACTAGCTGTTTTTCAGCTTAAGATTTCGCCTCTTGGAACCAGTATTTTAGTTCCCTTTACTAACCTGACATTAGACTTAGGCATAATGTATGTGCCATTTCTAATGTTTGTTATAATCGCAATAGTGAACAGTGTTAATTTAACAGATGGGCTTGATGGACTTGCAAGTACTGTAACAGTTGTAGTTTCATTATGCTTTGCAGTCATTGCAGCAATGACAGGAAATAAAGCCGTGATATATTTTATGTGCTCAGTTGCGGGAGCTTGTATTGGATTTTTGAGAGTGAACAGATATCCTGCAAAAGTATTCATGGGAGATACAGGATCCATGGCACTTGGAGGAGCAGTGGCTGCAGCTGCAGTAATACTTAACCTGGAACTGCTGGTGCCCCTTATTTGCATTGTATATTTCATGGAAAGCTTATCTGTTATACTGCAGGTGGGTTATTATAAAAAAACAAAAAAAAGGATATTCAAGATGGCTCCTTTACACCATCATTTTGAGCTATGCGGATGGCATGAGACTAAAGTTGTAAAGGGATTTATTGTTATTACGGTTATAATGGGTCTGATTGGAATACTTTCAGTCTATATTGGAGGGATTTAGATGATGCAGTTAAAAGATAAGAAAGTAATAGTTATCGGACTGGGCAAGAGTGGAGTTAAACTCCTTGAGTTTTTAGATAAAAAACATGTACAAACTACGGCTTATGACAGCAACAATACTACAGACAAATCGCTGTCTGAAAAATTTTCAGCTAATATAAATTTCAAGCTTGGCCAAAACCCAAACGGTGATGAAATCTGTGATCTTGTTATAGTTTCTCCAGGGATATCCATGAATCTTGAATTTATGAAAAAATTTACAGATAGAAACATAGAAATTGCAGGTGAAGTCGAATTTGCATACAATTTTGCAAAAGGAAGATTCGTCAGTATAAGCGGAACGAATGGCAAAACAACGACAACGGCTCTGACAGGAGAAATATTTAAAGCAGCCGGATTTGATACAAGAGTTGTTGGAAACATTGGAAATCCAGTTATATCTGAAGTAGAAACATCTACAGAAGATACTATTTTTGTGGCAGAATTATCAAGTTTTCAGCTTGAGACGATAAAAAAATTCAACAGTAAAGCAGCTGTAGTAATAAACGTTACGCCTGATCACCTGGACAGACACCTTACAGTAGAAAATTATGCAGCCGTAAAATCCAGGATATTTGAAAATCAGAAAAATGATGATTATTCGATTATAAATTATGACGATCCTTCAGTCAGAAAAATGGCGGAAAAACTAAAATCGAGATTGATTTTTTTCAGTAAAGAAAGCAAATTGAAAAATGGAATATATATAGAAAATGGAATTATAAAATATGCCAAGAATTCAGACATAAAAGAAATAATAAAAAGAGATGAAGTCTTCCTTAAAGGAAACCATAATCTGGAGAATGTCATGTCAGCAATCGGCTTGGGCATTGCAAACGATGTAGATATTGAAGTAATGAAAAAAGTCCTGAGAGAATTTAAAGGTGTAGAACACAGGCTTGAATTAGTTGAAAACACAGGTGGTATTGAATATATAAATGATTCAAAAGGGACCAATGTAGATTCTTCTATAAAGGCGCTAGAAGCGTATGATCACGATGTGATACTCATTGCGGGAGGTTATGACAAAAAAGCTGAGTTTGTAGATTTTGTAAAGATGTTCAGTGCAAGAGTAAAGCATGCAATATTTATGGGACAAACAAGACAAAAACTTGCAGATGCATGTATTGAAAATGGATACAATGAATTTACATTTGCGCAAAATATGAAGGAAGCCGTTGAAACAGCAAAAAAAATAGCAAAACCTGGAGACACAGTACTTCTTTCTCCGGCATGTGCATCATGGGGAATGTATAACAACTTCGAGGAACGTGGCGAAGATTTTAAAAATAATGTAAGAGGTCATGTATAAGTGGAAAATAAAGGCAGAAATCGTGGTGAGGGAAAAATAGACTATATGGTCCTGATACTTACAGTTACAATAACTGTCATCGGAATAATAATGGTCTACAGTGCAAGTTATGTAAACTCAGGCTTTAGATATGAAAATCCCAACAAGATAATATATAAAGAAATAATATTTGCAATAATTGGAATGGCATTGATGTTTTTAGGAATGAAAATCCCCTATAGAATATACAGGGGAACGCTCACAAGACTTCTTGCATGGATAACATTCATAACTTTTTTGTTACTTCTGACACCTATGGGTCTGGATCTTAACGGAGGATTAAGGTGGATCAATCTTGGATTTACAACATTTATGCCATCAGAGCTTGCGAAATATACATGTATATTTCTTATGTCAGAAGCGCTGACTAAAAAAGATATTGACTGCAGGAGGCTTGGTGACGCTGGAAAATTCTGGCTTGCCCCAGGGTTTTTTATTGCAATGGTTGCAATGCAGCCGGATTTATCGACCGCATTCATACTTTTTTGTATAACCTTTTACCTCTACTACATAGGCGGTATAAGAAAAACTTGGATATTTTTTCTTTTTGGCATAGGAATACTTGGAATTGCAGGCCTTATAGCAATAGAGCCATTCAGGATACTAAGGGTAAAGACTCTGTTAGACCCCTTTTATGATCCTCAAGGAGCAGGGTATCAAGTGCTTCAATCCCTGTACGCGATTGCTTCAGGAGGTATAAAGGGAGTTGGGCTTGGAGCAAGCAGGCAGAAACTCCTCTATCTGCCAGAGCCTCAAAATGACTATATTTTTGCAATTATAAGTGAAGAACTTGGATTTATAGGATCACTTTCAATTATATTTTTGTTTGTAGCGCTAATATCTAGATGTTTTATGATTGCAGCAAATGCACCGGACAGATATGCTACATTTATAGTTTCTGGAATAACTATACAGATGGCGCTTCAGTCGCTTGTAAATATGTTTGTTGCAGTGTCTCTTCTTCCAAGTACTGGGATACCACTGCCACTGATTAGTTATGGTGGAACATCACTGGTTTTAAATCTTTTTGCCATGGGAATCATACTTAATATATCCAAGTATGACAGAAGATATATACAAAAGGACAAAGATAAAGTAATAAAGAAAAAATATCATAAAATTGAGAGCAGGAGAAGGAATATATGAGAATAATCGTGACAGGAGGAGGAACCGGAGGCCATATTTATCCAGCCATTGCTATAGCAGACAGGTTTAAAGAAGACTACCCAGATTCAGAAATTCTTTATGTGGGCGTTGAAGGTGGGCTCGAGTCAAGACTTGCATCGCAGTATGGGTATGATTTTAAAGGGCTTAAAGTTAAAGGCTTTCAAAGAAAAATAAGTATTGAAAATATAAAGCGTGCAATACTTGCAGCAAAGGCTGTAAAAGAAGCAGCATATATAATTGGCGAATTTAAACCAGATATAGTAATAGGAACCGGAGGGTATGTTTGTGGTCCTGTAGTGATGGCTGCATCAAAAACCAAAGCTGTTACGGCGATTCATGAACAAAATGCGTTCCCGGGAATTACAAATAAAATACTTGCAAAAAAAGTGGACAAGGTGTTTTTGGGTTTTGAAGCAGCAAAAGACAGGATGAAGTGCAAGCATGAACCCCTAATTGTGGGGAATCCAGTCAGGAAAGACATCAGAAATCCTCTTGACAAGTCTGAAGCCAGAAAAAAACTTGGCCTTTCAAATGAGACTGCATTTATTTTGGTTACTGGAGGATCGGGAGGATTTGGAGCTATAAATAATGCGTTCATTAAAATAATTCCAAAACTTATAGAAAGAAATGTTGAATTTGCCTTCTCTACGGGTAAATATTATTATGAGGCTGTTATGAAAATCCTAAAGGATAAAGAATTTAGCTGTAATTTCAGGGTATTTGAATATATTGACAACATGCCAGACTATCTTTCAGCAAGTGATTTATGTGTAGTGAGCGCCGGAGCTACAACACTTGCAGAAATAAATGCAGTAGGTAGAGCCTCTATAGTAATCCCAAAAGCTTATACATCGGAAAATCATCAGGAATACAATGCAAAATATATAAAATCAAAAGAAGCTGGCGAATATATTTTGGAAAAAGAACTTGATGAAGATAATCTATTTGAAAAAATAATGGATATAATAGAGAATTCCGAGAAACGTATATTTATGGAAAAAAACAGCAGAGAACTTAACTCTATTGATCCTTGCGAAGCCATAGTAAAAGAACTTTCGCAACTTATAGTACAATGATCATTGCAGGAGATTTTTAATGAATAAAAAAATAATATTGATTTCAGTAGTTTCTGGAATACTTCTGTTACTTGGAATTTACTTTACATCACCTTATTTTCACGTGAACAGTATAATAATTCTTGGGAATTCTAAAATAACTACAGAAGAAATTGAATCAAAACTTAATGTACTTCTTGAGGAAAATACATTTTTGACGGATAAAAAAAAGATCAAAGAAATCTATACAAGTGATCCATATATAGAATCTATAGAAATCAAGAGCAAGTTTCCATCCACTTTGATATTTAATATAAAAAAGAGGCAGGCTGTAGCAACTGTGAAATTTTCAGGAGGTTTTCTGGTAATAGACGAAAACGCAGCGGTACTTGAATCTACACAGGAGCTGTCAAAAATAGTAAAACCCCTCATAAGTGGAATTGAAGTTACACAGGTCAGACTTGGGGATAAACTTGATATTGAAAACGAAGATACATTCAATCTTATACACAATATAATAACAAATGTAAGAAGTGCAAAACTCTTGAATAATATATCTCAGATAGAAATAAGCAAAGAATCTGAAATAGTCATGATAACTCCCCAGGGAGTAAATGTACTCTTAGGTGAGGGTGAAAATCTAAATAACAAAATGCTTATATTAAATCAGATACTTATAGATCTTCATGAAAAGAAAATATACAGTGGCTACATTGATATGAGATATGAAGGATATCCAGTATACAGGAGAACAAAATGAAACCAATTTTGAAGAACAAAATGGCTAAAATATTATTCTTTTTTTTCAGTTTTATAATAGGGGTAACTCTTGTGATGCAGTTCAAACTTGTAGAAACAATGAATAATGGACAAAGCATATATGATAAGGCTGCCCACCTTCAGCTTGAGCTTACAGGAATTAAAGAACGTAAGGAAAAATTGGAAAAAGAAATAAAAGAAGTAGAATCAAAGATATCCGAAATAAACAACTCAGAGCTTGAAAGTGATACGCTTCAAGAGACCCTTAAAAGTGAAATGGAAAAATATGAACTTCAAATTGGTTATAAGAAAGCGCAGGGAGAAGGGATTGAGCTCGAACTCCTACTCCAGGATATAGAAAATTATGATGTACTCATCAATAACTATGATCTTATACTATCTATAGTCAACAAGCTCAATGCAGCAGGAGCAGAAGGGATTGCTATAAATGACGAAAGGATTGTTACGGCTACAGACTTCAGATATGAAGAAGGAACTCTTCATGTAAATTCCAATCCCATAAAGTCGCCATTTGTTTTCAGAGCAATCGGTAATCCGGATACTCTTGAGGCGTCACTTAATATAAGATATGGTATATTATGGGAATTGAAACACAATTTTGGTATAAACAGCAGAATAGAAAAAAAGAAAACAGTTGTACTTCCCATGTATGTAAAAGAGATAGTATACAAATTTGCAGAAGTGGTAGAAGATTAGGAGAAAAATGAAACCTGAAATAAGCAAGCGAATAAACATTTTACTTTTGGTTACATTTGTATTTGGTATAGCGCTTTCAATGCAGATTAAAAATCTCTCAGATAAAACCTCACTTATTAATGTAGAAGGTGTAAATGAAATGGAGATGCAACTGAAAATTGAAAATGCAGAAATAAGCAAACTTGAAGAATATCTAAGCAGAAAGACAAGTGAACTTGAAGATTATAGTGAAATAACAGACTCGCCAGACTTGACTTCTGTAATGGAATCGAAGATATCATACTACAAAGGGGTCAATGCGGAAAATGATCTTCTTGGAAGTGGTGTAATAATAGAGATAAGAGACAGTGATAAGATAGTTAAGCCGGGTGAAAATCCAAATGATTTTCTTGTCCATGACCAAGATTTATTAAGAATAATAAATGATATAAAAATTTCGGGGGCCGAGGCTATATCCATAAACGGACAGAGATACATGAGCTTTTCAGAAATAAAATGCAGCGGGCCAACAGTTACAATAAATGGAAAGACTTATGGCCAACCCTTTGTTATAAAAGCTATAGGAGATACTGTTAATCTTGAGGCTGCAATAAAATCCATCGATTCTTACAGCTACATGCTCAACAGCATATATGGAATAAAGATAAAAGTCAGTACTTCTGAAGAAGTATTAATTAAAAGGTATGGGACAATCAAACAATATAATTATCTTGAAAAATTTGTGGAGGATACTGAATGATTTGGGCTATTTTGGGTTTAAGTCTGGGAGTTATAGTAGGCGGATATGTACCATTCACATATCCATCTAGTTATTCTCTTTATATATCGATAGCTTTGCTTGCCGCATTTGACTCTGTATGTGGGGCAATAAGAGCAAGTATGGAAAATAAATACGACAATACTCTTTTTATAAGTGGTTTCTTTACCAACGCAATACTTGCCGCCATGATTTCTTATATAGGAGACAAACTTGGGGTGCCATTTTATTATGCACCAATAATTGTTTTTGGTGGAAGACTTTTTGATAATCTTGCAATTATAAGAAGACATATTTTTAAATAGATTTTTTAAATTTTATTTCAGTAATAATTATTAAACATTACTGAAATAAAATTGTGAAATTACTTGACATCAGTGCATGTTATTGGATAAACTGTAACTATAATTATACAATGCGTGATAAAGTAAACGTATTGTATACCGAGAAATAAGAAAAAGTCTAGTAGAAAGTGGCGGAGGTAAGGATCAATGTTCGATATAGATATGAATGACAGTCTGCTCAGCAGAGAAGTAATAAAAGTAATAGGAGTAGGGGGCGGCGGGGGAAACGCAGTAAATAGAATGATTCAAGCCGGAATTGCAGGGGTTGAGTACATAGTGATGAATACTGACGCTCAGGCACTTAGACAGTCAGAGGCACCTATAAAGATACAACTTGGGGAAAAGACGACCAGAGGACTTGGTGCAGGGGCCAACCCAGAGGTAGGCGCAAAGTCTGCAGAAGAAAGTGAAGAAGACATAAAAAAATGCATAGAGGGAAGCGATATGATATTTATTACTGCCGGAATGGGCGGTGGAACGGGTACTGGAGCAGCGCCTATAGTGTCAAGAATAGCGAAATCTATGAATATACTCACTGTAGGAATTGTAACAAAACCATTTTTTTATGAAGGTAAAATGAAAGCAAAAAAAGCTGAAGCGGGAATAGCAGAAATGCAAAAGTATGTGGACACACTTATTATAATACCAAATGAGAAGATTCTTGAAATAACAGACAAGAATACCAGACTTGATGATGCATTTGAAATGGCAAACCAGGTTCTTAAACAAGGAGTAAAAGGAATAACAGATATAATAAAAGTTCCAGGTATGATAAACGTGGACTTTGCTGACGTAAGAACAACTATGTCAAATAAAGGCATAGCACATATGGGAATAGGAAATGCGCAGGGAGAAAATAGAGCTTTGGTGGCAGCAGAAGAAGCGATAATGAGTCCTCTTTTGGAAACTACCGTAGAAGGAGCATCTGCCGTACTTATAAATATATCAGCATCAAGAGAATCGTTTACCATCAGCGAATTTAATGAAGTTTCAAGATTTGTTAACGAAAGTGTTAACAGCGAAGAATCTGAAGTTATAATAGGAACATCACTCAACGACGACCTTGGGGACATTTTGAGCATAACTGTTATTGCAACTGGTTTTTCAGAAGAAGCACCAGCAAAAACTCCTGTTGTAAAAAAAGAAGAAAAGATAGAAAAAATCGAAAAAATTGAAAAAAACAGCCAGGAAAAAATTCATGTAATAGAAGAAAATGTGGATGAAGAAAATGAACCGTTTTTCGTTATTCCAAAATGGTTAGAGAAGAAAAAATAAAAGAGAATATATATTCTCTTTTTTTGTAAATAGAAGGGAATAGATAATTATGAAGTGTCAGTATTGTGGAGAAATGTCATCAAAAGTAGTCGACTCAAGGCTCGCTGAAGAGGGAAATAGTATAAGACGAAGACGTGAGTGTGAAAATTGCAAAAAAAGATTTACCACATATGAGCGTATAGAACGAATAAATATAATGGTAATAAAAAAAGATAAAACTAGAGAATATTTTGATAGAGAAAAAATATTAAAAGGGATATTGAGATCATGTGAAAAAAGAGAAATATCTCTTTCTCAGATGGAAAATGTAGTAGATTCAATAGAAAAAGATATTTTAAACTCTATGAAGAGAGAAATTACCAGTATTGAGATAGGTGAACTTGTTATGAAATATCTTAAAAATCTTGACGAAGTCAGTTATGTAAGATTTGCTTCAGTTTACAGAGAATTCAAAGACCTTGAAAGTTTTATGAATGAACTCAAACAGATAATGTCAGAAAAATAGGGAAAATATGAACGAGAAAATACTTATAATCGATGATGAAGAAAACATTGTAGAACTGATAAAATTCAATTTAGAATTAAATGGATATCAGACTCAGTGTGCATATGACGGTAAAACTGGTATTTCAAAAATCAAAACATGGAACCCTGATCTGGTGCTTCTTGACATCATGCTTCCAGGAATAGATGGAATAACTATAATTCAGCTAGTAAGGTCGGATGAAAAATTAAAACATATACCAATAATAATGATGACTGCAAAGTCACAGGACTCAGATAAATTCATAGGATTTGAAAGCGGAGCAGATGATTATGTTACCAAACCTTTTATAGTAAAAGAACTGGTATACAGAATCAAGGCAGTTCTCAAAAGATCTGTTTCAAATTCGACATCAGGGATGGGAAAAAAAGAAATAATTGAAATAAATAATCTGACAATAGATTTTTCCAATTATCAAATTCTGAAAAATCAAAAAAAACTGGAATTAACATTGAAAGAATATGAACTTATAAAATATCTTGCAGAGAATGCAGATATGGTTCTTACAAGAGATGATATTCTTGATAAAGTGTGGGGATATGACTTTTTTGGAGAAAGCAGAACCTTGGATGTCCATATAAGGAATATTCGCAAAAAAATCGGTGATGAGAATCAAGGCATAATCGAAACTGTGAGAGGGATTGGTTATAAATTCAATAAAAATTAAATTATAATTAATTTTAAAAATCGGGAGATATCATGGATTACTATATTTATATAACTGCTCTTATAGTTATTGTCCTTCTTGTCAGGTATATAAATTACACAGACAAATATATTAAACAGCTCATGAATATTGCAAAAAAAATAAAAAATAGTAATTTCAACATAAGGTTGGAAAAACCTGAAAGTGGAAAATATTCACTTATAGGTGAGGTTATGGTAGAACTTGTAAAAATGTTGCAAGTAGAAATATTAAAAAACAATGAAAATACATCAAATATTGAAGCTGTACTATCAACTGTGCCCAATGGACTAATTGCTTTAGACACCCAGGAAAATGTAATCTTCATAAACGAAAGAGCAATAAAAATATGTTCCATATCAGGGAACCCTCAAGGGAAAAAACTTGTCAGTTACTTAAAAAATACTGAAATATTAGGAATAATAAAATCACTGATGTATAATTATAAAGAACCAATAAGATATGCTGATTCAAAAAAACATTATGAATTTAATATGGAAAATATAATGGGTTTATCAGGGGAAACCATAATTGGTAAACTTATTAATATAAGTGATCTCACCAAAATAATAGATACGGAAAATTTAAGGCGTGATTTTGTAAGCAATGTGACACATGAGTTAAAAACCCCTCTGACTTCAATAAGCGGATTCGTAGAAACCTTGAAATCAAATGAAGATATACCAAGAGAAACTCAGCAAAAATTTCTTGATATAATTGAAGCAGAAACAAACAGGCTAAATGAGCTGATAGAAGATATACTAACTCTTTCATTTATTGAACAAAATCGTGAAATAGAAATCGAGAGAATAAATCTGGTAAAGCTGATAGAAGATATAATCTTCAATCTTGAAAACATAGCCAAACTAAAAAATATAAAATTAGAACTTATTACAAAAAATAATAATATATTCATAAACTCAAGCAAATATTGCCTTACAAGGATATTTATAAATATAATAGATAACAGTATAAACTATTCATACGAAGGCCAGAAAGTGAAAATAAAACTTGAGCCTTGTGAGGATAATATAAGAGTAAGTGTCATAGATTGCGGGAGAGGCATCTCAGAAGAAGATCTTCCCAGAGTTTTTGAAAGATTCTATAGAGCAGATAAATCCAGGACCAGAAAAGAAAAAGGAACCGGACTTGGCCTTTCAATTGTAAAACACCTTGTAAAATCAGCAGGAGGAGAAATAAGCATTCAGAGCAAACTGGGAAGAGGAACGACAGTTAAAGTCATATTGCCGCTTACATGTGATAAAGGAGAATAATATGAAAATTTTTTCTACAAAAGTGAACTCAAATGTTGAATCAATCAGGAAAAAGTCATCTGAGAGAGAATTCTATAAACATATGGAAAAATCGCTTAATGGAAAGGGCTTTACTAAAATAGTGCCATTTAGTGGTATTTATTTTGATCTTCTTTATGTACAAGATACTATGGCAGGTTTGTTCAAATTCATGGATACTACAGAAGATACCTTTTCTATTCTGGATGAAGAAATACTTGAGGTAATGGAAGAAGAATATCATGAAGTCAAGAAAAAAATTGAAAATTTAATGCCTGGATCAGCTGTGAGTTACAACTTTGTAATGCCATATGTAAATCTAAGAGAAAAAAATATGGACAGGGATTTTATAATAGATAATGCCAAATTTGAGGAACTTATAAACTCAGACGGACATTTAAATAATTATTTGTCTTTAAACAAAGATTTTGATACAGATGAAATACTGTACAACCTTGCAAAAGAGTATTTTGTGGTCAAAGGTAATCCAAATAAGCTGATGGATAATCCTCTTGTTCAAAAAACGATAAAATACAAAAATCTGGAACTTACCGCTACTTCCATGGATGATTCACAAATTGAAAATATAAACAGTTTCAGATATGGGTCAACAATGATGATTGGATCTTCAGGTACAGGTAAAACCAAAGCTATGGTTGCAAAAATTATAAAAATTGCAAGACTTTACCCTAAAGACAGCTTCATATACATCACCTTTGACAAGCAACTTTCAAACGATATAGGGTCTCAGATAAGGACCCTGCACCCAGATTTGAAAAATATAAGAGTTATAAATTATCACCAGTTTATCCTGCTTCTGGGCAGAAAATATAATCTGAGACTTAATAATAAGAGTAAACAGAGCTTTAACAAAGAATTTGAAAAGATATTCATAAAAGTAGCGCAGATATACAAAGATAAAAAATATTTCAAAGGAGTTTTTATTGATGAAGCGGAAAATTTTCAATTAAAAGACCTTGAATTTTTAAGAAACATCAGTTATAGTACAAGAAATTTCCTGTATGCGTCATATGACAAAGCCAAGCAGATGTCTCATCTTGAAGAAAAAATTATTTCTGCAGAAGAATATCCTTTTGAGAACATAATAACTTTTGGAAACAATTACAGAAACTCAATTCAAATTGGAAACTTTAATACCGCTTTTCAAAACAATATGGAAAAATTCAATCTATTAGAAATTGGAGATGCAAAAGATTATTTCATTCCGTTCCAGATTGAGACCAAGACAGTAGGAGAAGCTGAAGTAATTGAATATAAGGCAACATCAGAGATGATGGAGAGCATAGTCGACAATATCAGAAAACTTGTCGGACAAGGATACAGCTACTCAGATATGTGCATCGTATATCCATTTAACCAAAAGGTACTAAAAGGCAATAAGCATGTTTACAGTAAACACATGGTAAAGACCTACCTTGAAGAACATGAAATCATATTTAGTTTCGCAGACGATGAAACAAATAATATATACAAGGGAACTGGGATTACACTTTCGAACATATATAATGTAACAAATCTGGAGTATAAGATAGTATTTTTCTGTCATATAGACGTACTCTATAATAGCTTTAACATTGAAAATAAAATTAATGCAAAAAAAATGATAAATATTATTTATACAGCGACATCAAGAGCGACTGAGAAACTCTACGTATATCTCAAAGAGGACGAAACCAGACCAGGGCTTATAGATTTACTCAAAATATCAAGTATAGAGTGAAGAAGGTGACCTTATGAGTATTAATTTTGAATATGGGATAAGCAAAATCTTGTGTGAAAAAAAAGCACGTGAATACAGGTGTATACCAATCTCAATAAATAGAGGGAAAATATCCATAGCAATATCAGAAGGTGTTGCTATGGATATTTTTACCCGCATTAATGAAATTTTTAACGAACTTGGTTTTGTTGATAAAGGATATGTATATTTAAGCGATAATGAAATTGAAAGACTCATAAATACATATTATTCTATAGAACTTGATAACCCCCAAGTAGGAGCCCAGATAAATTCATTCAAAAAGCTGCGTGACATTGAGGGATTGTATGATTATATAATTAAAAAATCAAATTTATTAAGTGCAAGTGATATACATATACTATACGAAAATGAATATTTTATAATAAGACTTAGAATAAGGGGCAAACTAAAGACCTTAACAATACTTGATAAAGATCTGGGAGAAAGTCTCATAAGAATAATAAAGGTCAGTTCCAATATTGAAATTTCAAGGATACGTTCACCAAAAGAT
This sequence comes from Proteocatella sphenisci DSM 23131, assembly GCF_000423525.1. Classification (GTDB taxonomy): domain Bacteria; phylum Bacillota; class Clostridia; order Peptostreptococcales; family Filifactoraceae; genus Proteocatella; species Proteocatella sphenisci. The sequence continues at coordinate 57,449 of NZ_AUID01000008.1, forward strand.
GCAAGATTTAAATATACTCTTTTAAATCAGGAAATTGATATGAGAGTCTCGATTGTAAATACAATTGAAAATGAAAAAATATCTGTTAGAATCCTCAATCCGGACAACGTTCCGGTTAATCTCAAAGACCTGGGTATCTCCTTTGAGGAAGAAGAGATTATAAGAAGAACATTGAGGCTTAACAGTGGTTTTGTTTTGGTATGCGGGCCAACTGGATCGGGCAAATCAACAACACTGAGGTGTCTTCTCAATGAGATAAATGATGGACTAAGACATATTATTTCTATAGAAGATCCAATAGAATATACAATGAGCGGAATAACCCAGATACAGATAGATGAAACCAAAGAAGGCTCTTTTAAAGAATCCTTGAAATCTATAGTCAGGCAAGATCCAGACGTTATATACATAGGAGAAATAAGAGATTATGAAAGTGCCGATATAGCTACAAAAGCCAGTCTTACTGGGCACCTTGTGTTTTCGACCTTACATACCAGATCTTCGGTTTCGGCAATAGAGAGAATAGTGAATTTAGGTATTGATTCAGCAAGCCTGGTATCATCAATAAATCTAATAATAAATCAAAGACTTGCCGGAGTCTTATGTGATGAGTGTAAGCAAGAGAGGATATATGAAGGAGAAGACATAAAAGAATTAAATCTTACTAATGGACAAAAAATATGGGAACCTCTTGGATGTGAAAAATGTAATTACAGTGGATATTATAAAAATGTACCAATCATGGATATAGTGGTTTTTACAGATACAACCAGAGAATGTATACTCAGAGGTGAAATACCAAAAATCAAAAACCATAAGATAAAAGAAAAAATTGCGCTGATGTTGTCAAAAGGCGAAATAGAGCTTAAAGAAGCATTAAAATATTTATGGTATTGATTCAAAGAAAGGAGATGAAATTACACAGTTGTGAAAACTAAACTCAAACTCCATACAAAACGAGATTTTTACAATATGATCGGATTTTACTCAGAAAGTAAGCTGGATATAATAACTTCTCTTAAGCTTATACAAGAAGATATTAAAAATCTCGATGTAGCGACCATGTTACAAAAACTGAAAAATGGAGAATCCCTGGTAAAGATCTTTACTGAGGCGGGACTCACAGATGAATTCATAAGAGCTACCCTTGAAATCGGAGAAAAAACCGAAAATTATAAAATGGCATACAAGACATCATACGGATACCTGGAAGAAAAAAGCAAATCAAGAAATGATCTTGGAAAACTGGTTTTTTATCCAATTCTTTTATTCCTTATGATGTTTTTTTTGCTTTTTTTTATATCTTCATTTGCCATACCGCAGATTTATAAAGTGTATACCAGTATGGATACAGAAATACCATTAGTGATGAACTGGATTATGAATATCAATGAATTTATATGGGATAATGCAACTATAGTTAAAATGATAGTTTTGACCCTACTCTTTGGAATACTCCTGTGGCCAGACAAAACCAAGGCTATAAGAATAATATACACAAGGTTGCTAAGGATAAAATGGATACGCATTATATATTCAACATATTATGTAAATGAAATATCATGGCAGCTGTATACCTTGATGGAAGCGGGTAAGGACATAGTAGAATCCCTTGTTATAATAAACAAAAGTATAAGCGACAAATATATGGGCATGGTTATAAAGGACATAATATGTGGACTTAAGAAAGGCGCAAAACTTAGCGATGCTCTGGCAAAAAGACCAGAGGTATTTGGTGCATCAGTGATAACATATGCAAAAACAGGAGAAGAATCAGGGCAGTTAATAGAAAATATAAAATATATTCATAAATATACAAAAAGAAAAATTGAAAATTCTACTGATAATTTCAACAAGATGGTGCATCCAGTGGTAATGATAATCATAGGGATTTTTTTGTCAGGAATATTGGCGGTCTTGATGCCACTTCTTGACGTGAGCAGCATATACAGCGGAATGTAGAACCATTAAAACCGGTCATAAAGGTACAAAATGAGAGGGGGGAGATTATGATATATGTTTATGATCTTGATAATCAGGAACTGGAAGTTCTAGATAGATTCAATTTAAAAAATCGTACTATTATAATAGATCAGGAATTTTCTCACAAAAGAGAAAAAATCAAAACAAAACAGACATTAAGAGAAATTTTGTTCAGCGAAATCGATTTAACAAAAAAAACAGACAAATATAATAAAAAAGAATATCCACTTGAAATAATATTTGGCGAAAATGATAGACAACTCAAAATAAGCAAAGATATAATCGGCGAGATGACAAAGCGAATTGGATTTATGAAAATGATATTAATGAAAAATCCAATATACAATATAGATGGTTTTTTGATCAATACAGAAAAATCAACAGGGAAAAAAGTAGTAATAAAGACAGGGAGAATATACAGGACACTTGCAAGCAATAGGGTCTTAACCATAGAAAATGTCTATGAAATACCAGAAATGAAACTATGGGAGTATACAAAAGAGCATATGGTTATAATTAGATAATAATTGTGAATGAGGTAAAACAATGGGAGAATATAATATAAATTCACACATAAAAAAACATATCATAAAAAAAATCTTAATAATAATATCAGCTTTATCAATTTTTGCAGTTAGTATAACATCAGACATTATATTATTTGTTGAAGGCAACCAGCTTGCGTTAGAATTGCAGCAGTCATATCAGGCTAATCTAAGCGATGTCAGCGGCAGCGGAAATCATATAGAATATAATCAATACAGAGAAAAATATAATGATCTGGATGCAACAGAAGTTTCAGATAATCTGGAGAAACTTGCATACCTTAATTATAAACAGATAAGGTTTGTTAAAAGCAATATATACGTAGATATAGAACATTCTTCTTCCGAAACGCTGGAAAAATCAATAGATTATCTTAAAAAAAGTGGATTCTCAGCCAAAATTGAATCTCTTCACTCAGAAGGAGACCTGGATTATGTAACAATGGAGGTAAATCAAAATGGATAGCAGACTAATCCTGATAGCTCTTATTTACAGCATATTGAATTCGATTTTTGTTATACTGCCTCAATTTGAAGAGAATCAGAATGTTAAAAGCCAGCTCAATAGTGAAAATGTAATTCAGATTATATCTCAAGATTCAATATCAAAAATATCGGATATTGAATTAATATCTACAGTAGACATGATAATCACAGAGTCAGGACTAAAAAAAACAAGCTATGAGTACAACAGAGAGAACCAGGAAAACTTACAGGCACATATAATCATACTGTCACTTGAGGGAGAAAATCATAATATAATAAAATTTACAGATATGATTTCAAAAATAAAAGGTATTAAGATAAATGAATTTTCAGTAACAAAAGACATTAATAAAATCAATGCAAACTTGAGTCTTTCGGTTATAGGCGGTGAATATGAAAAAGATGAATAATACAAGAGGAAGTGTGTTTCTTGATGTTATGGCAGCTATGTTTATTATGACTATGACTGCAATTGTAGTCTATAATACCGTATTTTTCAACATGAAAACCCTTGACAGCATAAAAAATAATGATGAAATTGTGGCTGAAATAAATGATGAGATAACAATTATTCTTGCGAAAAAACAATACAAAGATAAAAGTAGCAAAGACTGGGAGATACTTTATTCTAAAAAATATGCAGGAAGTATTGATGGTAGTGATTTTTATCAATTAAATATAGATATATCACAAGAAAGGAGCGGAATCAAAAGACGTTATGAAATTCTTATCTCTGAATAAAAAAGGAATCTGCTCCGTTCAGGTTATAATAATTTTATGCTCCTGCCTTATAATATCAACTCAACTAATCTTATCATCCAAACTTACCCTGGCCACCATATCAAGAAGAGAGGCTGCAATACAAGAAAGGCTCTATGGAGAGAGCATATTCCAGGTAGTTGATCTTTATTTAGTGCAGAGCATGAATAAGACTTATAATAACCCTCAAAAATATACAATCACATCAAATCAGACCAATGATGAAATTAAAAATAAAATATTGAGATATGCACTTGGTGAAATGGCTAACACAGAAATTACCAATATAGGTAAAAGTATGAAACAATGTCAGATGCTAAAAAACATGGGTATTGAATGTAAAGAAATAAGCAGAACCGTATACACCTATGATAATGGTGCAGGTATAAAACAATTCAAGATTAACAGCAATCTGAATCTTGAGAAAGTATCCACGTCAGATGATTTTGCATTAAAAATACATATCAAAGTAAAGGTAGATAATCAAATTTATGTTTATGGTAAAGATTATTTCTTTATTATGCCAAAATACAGTGACGAACTGATAAAAGAAATTAAGACTTTTTATGGTGGAGGAACAAGTGAAACATGGAAAGGGACACACAAATTCAATCATAAAGAAGATATGATATCATCTGAGGTGTATTATGAAAATCTATGATAAAAATGGGTATACCTTGATAGAATTGCTCGTGGTGTCAGCACTTTTAGCAGTTATGTTGTTGATGGTAAGTTTAAAGATTGGAATTGGAACAACTGCTTTAAAAAGCGAGGCAAACAGCGTGGTTTCTGCTTTGAGATATGCAAGGCAATTGAATACAAATGGCGAGTTATCTCAAAGATTTACAATAGTTGCAGAAAAAGGCAGGCTGTATTATTGTGTGCAGAGCAAAACTTCCCCGGTAAAAACCTATTTAAAGATAAAATTTGATAAGAGCATAATTATTCAGAAAAAAATGTTAGCTGATGAAAATTACGACTCAATAATAAATGAAGCAGGATACAGTAAAATTAATAAGGATATTAATTATATTTTTTTTGAAGCATCCTTTACAGATAATGCAGCAAATGGTGATGGAACACTTCTTATAGAATCTATAGACAGCAAAAGGCTTTATAAGATAACCATTGTGCCAACATCGGGAAGAATATATATGTATGAGATAAAAAGATAAGTAAAATGATAATAAATGCAAGACATAAAATTATAAATGTAGTATAATAAAATTATCTGATAAAAAGGTGGTGTTTATTTTGCTACGAATATATAGTAATAAGATTGTATTACGAGATAGTATGGATAAAGGATATATTGATATAGAAGGCAACCGTATAACAGATGTGGTTTTAGGTGAAAAACCCGAAGGCGATTACATCGACATGAGCGGCAAATATGTACTGCCTGGACTTATCAACATTCATTCGCTGGACTTCGTAAAAGAAATAAGTTCAAAGTACATTAAATTTTTTACAGAAGAAAAGGCTTTTTACCAGGTAGAAAAACTGCTTGCAGAGTCAGGAATAACTACGGTTTTTCATACTTTTACACTGGATAAATTTAGTGAAGACAGAGACCTCGAAGAGGTGATTGAAAAACTGACATACGTTAAAAGTTATAGAAAAAGAAAATTTCTGATTGATCACAAAGTTCATCTTAAGTTTAAACTTGGAGATGTAAACCTCAACAAGAGGCTAAAAGCTCTTTTTGACGCCGAATGTGTAGACTTTGTTACGTGTACTGGGTATAATTCAGATATAATAGAAGAATATCAAGAACAGTACTATTCTCAGTATCTTCAGGACAGGTTTGAAATAGATGAAGAGCTTGCAGGTCGAATTTCAGAAAGACTTAAAGAACTAAGAGAAGAATCAGCGCTTGATGAGCTCTCATATAAAATCAAATTCGCAAAATCCAGAAAGATACCATTTGCAGTTTCAAAATGCGAACTTGTAGAAAAACTCAGGGAAACTTATAAGATTGGCATAGACCTTCTCGTAGACCCTAGAAATCCTAAATCCATGGAATATATAAGCTGTAACAATCTCAGCGCTTCGATAGATGTAGAATGTCTTGTAGCAGAGAACAGCAGCATAGACTTTGTGGATGAGATGGCAGAAGATAACATAAACATACTTTCAGCCTCAAAAAGATCAAGAGATATACTTGAATATGTATTTAATCTCGAAGGAAATATAGGACTACCAAAAGCAGTCAGACTTGCAAGTTATAATCCAGCCATGGCCCTTGGTATGTACGAAAAAGGTGAAATAGCGCCAGGAAAAGAAGCGGACATAATAGTAGTAGATATATTTGAAGATCTGCCAATCAATATAATGACTATATCGGACGGGAAAATCATAGTTAAATATAACTACAATTAAGAAATTACAGAACTGAAACATATTTCACACAAAAGCCTTCTGAGTTTATCTTATTCAATGATAATCCGGATGGCTTTTTTACAAGTGAATAAATGTCTAAAATAAATTGCAAAAAGGCAAGGCATATAGTAGAATTAATAGTTAGAATGAATCTTATTGTGAGGAGAAAAAATTGAATACTATAGATAAACTGAAATTGATACTAAGAGAAAATCAGATAATGAAAGATGAACCTTTGAAGTATCATACTACCTTCAGGATAGGCGGTCCTGCTGATATAATGTTACTACCTGAAGACGAAAACCAGATAATCAAAATCATAGAATTTGCAAATGAAAATAAAATTCCATTTACTATACTTGGGAATGGATCCAATATATTGGTATCAGACAAGGGAATAAGAGGCATAGTAATAAAGATAGCTGATAATTTTTCAAAATTTTCAATTGAAGATAATTTTGTGCATGCCCAATCAGGTATCAGGCTTACAGCGCTTTCCAGACAAATTCTTGATGCCGAACTCACCGGGTTTGAGTTTGCCAGTGGAATTCCAGGAACCATTGGAGGAGGAGTATACATGAACGCTGGTGCATATGATTCTGAAATGAAGAATATAGTGAAAAGCGTACGTCTTATAGATAAAATGGGAAAAATATTTGAACTGGAAAACCAGGATATGGAATTTGGATATAGAAAAAGCAGAGCTATGGAAAATGAATATATAGTTCTTTGTGTATGTCTGGAGCTTAAAAAAGAAATCAAAGAAAAAATAAAAGCCAAAATAGATAGTTTTACGCAAAAGAGAGTTACAAAACAGCCCATATCAGAGTTTAGTGCCGGATCCACATTCAAAAGGCCACCTGGAAATTTTGCAGGAAAGCTTATAGAAGATACGGGGCTTAGAGGATATACCAGAGGAGAAGCAAAAGTTTCAGAAAAACACTGTGGTTTTGTTATTAACAAAGGAAATACTACATTTGAAGAAATGATTATGTTTATAGAAGAAATAAAAAAGAAAGTATTCGAAAATACTGGAATAATGCTCGAAGAAGAGGTAAGGATAATAGGTGAAAGATGAAGTGTATAGCTGAATATCATACTCACACAAAGTACAGCGACGGAAAATCTACTATGGAAGAAAATGTTATCTCTGCCAGAAAAATCGGACTCAAAAAGATAGGCATATCAGACCATGGATATATGCATAAGGGTTTTGGCGTAAAGTATAAAGATTATCCCAAAATGAAGGCTGAAGTTGAGATGCTAAGAGAAAAATATCAGGACATAAAAATATTCCTCGGAGTCGAGGCAAACATACTCGATGATAAGGGGAATATAGACGTAGATGACTATGTAAGAAATTATGTAGACTATGTTATGGCAGGATATCATTTCGGATCAATGCCTCCAAATATGAGAGGGCTAACAAATCACATAAGAAATTTTATAAAGCCACTTAAATCAAAAGAAATTGATTATAATACAAGAGCGCTTGTAAATGCAATGAGAGATAATCAGATATTCATACTCACACACCCTGGAGACAAGGGAGATGTATATATAGAAGAAGTAGCAAAAATGGCAGAAAAAACAAAAACTGTGATGGAAATCAGCGCTCACCATGAATACCTTTCCAAAGAACAGATATTAAAGATAAAGCATTTGGATATAAAATTTTCAATAGGTTCAGATGCTCACCATCATACTCACATAGGTATGACAGAAAAAGCAATAAAGAGGGCTGTCAGTGCAGGTCTTGCCAGCAGCAGAATAATTAATGTAATTTGATTTTGACCAAAGGAGGAATATTATGAAATTTGTGATAGTTACAGGTATGTCAGGCTCAGGAAAAAGTGAAGTAATGAGTATTTTTGAAGACTTGGGATATTATTGCATAGACAATCTTCCGCCAGAGCTGATATCTAAGATATATGAACTTGGATTGCAATCACAAGGAACACTTGAAAAAGTAGCGATAGGGATAGATATAAGAGGATACAAATTTGTTCAAAGTCTCCAGGCAAGTCTGGACTTTATAGAAAGTCAGACTAATAACAGCGAGATACTGTTTTTGGACTGTAGCAATGAAGTCCTTGTAAGAAGATATAAAATGACAAGAAGAAGACACCCGCTATCTAATGAAGACAACATAATTAACGGTATACAAAAAGAGAGAGACATCCTGCTTCCAATAAAAAGGAAAGCTAAAAAGACCATAGATACTACAAATATGACAGTAAAAGACCTCAGAAAAAGTATAATGGATGCATTTCATACCGGAAACAAAAAAAACAATCTTACTGTATCAATAACTTCGTTTGGATTTAAACATGGAATACCCATGGATGCAGATCTGGTTTTTGATGTGAGGTTTCTTCCAAACCCATACTATATACCAGAACTCAAAGAAAAGACTGGAGACGATGAAATAGTTAGAAATTATGTTATGGATTCAGAAGCGAGCAGAGAATTTCTTGAAAAGCTGTATGATATGATAGGCTTTCTTTTGCCACATTATGAAAAAGAAGGCAAGACACACCTTGTAATTGCCATAGGGTGTACGGGGGGAAGGCACCGCTCCGTAACGTTTGCAAATCTCATATATAAGAAATTTGCCGATTCTCAATATAAGATATTTAAAAAACACAGAGATATAACATTACACTAAAAAATATAAAGATGGGAAATTAATATGGACAATAAAGATCTAAATATAGTAGTTTTGGGTGGAGGAACAGGTCAGGGGAACCTTCTCAGAGGATTGAAAAAACATACAAAATCACTCAGCGCCATAGTTACTGTAGCTGATGACGGAGGAGGCTCAGGGCTCATAAGAGCTGAAAACAGGATGCTTCCACCAGGGGATATCAGAAATTGCCTGGTATCGCTTTCTGATATGGACCCTATTATGGAAAAACTTATGGATCACAGGTTTGAAAGTGGAAGCCTTAAAAATCAGAGCTTTGGGAATCTTTTTTTATTGGCACTCTATGAAATATTTGGTGATTTTGAAAAAGCTGTTGACCATATTTCAGGTATGATAGGAGTAAATGGCTGTGTAATCCCATCCACAAACGAGCAGATAAGACTCGTTGCAAAGCTTGATAACGGAAGTGTGGCCATTGGTGAATCAAATATTGCACCTACATGTATAACAGAAAAAACTTTTATAAAAAAGCTTGAGCTAATTCCATCAAAACCAGGAGCCAGCAAAAAAGCTATAGAAAAAATATCAGAAGCAGAGATAATAGTAATAGGGCCGGGAAGTCTCTATACAAGCATAATAGCAAATTTGATAATACCGGAAATATCAGAAGCTATAATAAAAAGTAAAGCGAAAAAAGTCTTTATATGTAATATAATGAGTGAAGAAGGAGAGACAGACCGTCTGGACAGCTATGGACATCTTGAAAAGATAATAGATCACGTAAAAACCATAAAAATAGATTACATGCTTATTAACAATAAAATGATAGATAATGTTATACTTGAAAGATACGATAAAGAAAATAAACATCCAGTCTACGCAGACGATGAACAGAGGGTAAAAATACAAGAGCTTGGAGTTCAAATAATAGAAGATAATCTTTTGAAAGTTTCGGGAACGGGTCAGATAGTTCATGACAGTGAAAAGGTGGCAAAAATACTGTTAGATATACTATAGCGGGAAGGAGACGGCGTGAGAATAGAAAAGAGCGCGGGCGGGGTGGTTATTTACGATAATGCCATTCTTCTGCTTAGAAAATACAATGGTGACTGGGTCCTTCCTAAAGGCAGGATTGAAAAAGATGAAAATATGAAAGAAGCTGCTCTAAGAGAAGTAAGAGAAGAAACTGGAACGCAAGCCGAAGTTATACAATACCTGGGAGAAATACACTATACCTACAAAGAAAACTGGGACGAAACAAACCGGATTCATAAGACTGTGCACTGGTTCATGATGAGGTCCAAAAGCCTCGAAACCGTGCCTCAAAAAGAAGAGGGATTTATTGAAGCCAGATATATTCAGATGGAGAGAGCTGTCGATATCGTAAAATACGATGATGAAAGAGAAATTATTAAAGTTGCTGTTAACTATTTTAAAAAGGGTGAAAAATAATGTCATTTTCAGTACAGGTAAAAAATGAACTTGCAAGGGTGATTTCGGATAATCCACGAGTTCAACTTTCGGAATTGTCGGCAATTATAAGGATGAGCGGCACACTAAAACTTATGGGTTTTAACAAACTTTCATTCGTAATAAATACAGAAAATCCAGCAATTGCAAGAAAGGTATTTAAACTCATAAAAAACTGTTTTGGGATAGCTCCTGAAATAAAGGTTAACAGGCTCAGTAATCTTAAAAAAAATTACATTTATGCACTAAGCGTTTCTTATGATCAAGGAGCAAATGATATTCTTGAAAAAGTGGGTATAATTGAAAAAGAAAATGAAAAGCTAAGCTGGGTGAGCACCATACCAAAACGTATGGTTTCCAGACAAGATGGAAAAAGAGCCTACCTGAGAGGAGCCTTTCTTGGCAGTGGATCAGTTTCTGATCCTTCAAAGACTTATCATTTGGAGTTTTCAACAGTAAATATAGAAATAAGTCATAATCTAAAGAAACTAATAAACAGCTATCAACTGAATGCAAAAATAGTCACAAGAAAAAACAATAACGTGGTCTACATAAAAGAGAGCGAGCACATAACTGACCTGCTTAATCTTATGGGAGCCTACAATGCACTGATGTATCTTGAAGACGTTAAGATTAAAAAACAGATGAGAAATGATGTAAACCGGATTGTAAACTGCGAAACAGCCAATCTTAACAAGACTGTAGACACATCAATGCGGCAAATAGACTGTATAAACTACATTATAGAAAAAAGGGGGCTTGATTATCTTCCCGAAAATCTGCACGAGATAGCAAAACTCAGAGTAGAAAACCTGGATATGAGCCTCAAAGAACTTGGCGAAATCATGGAAAAACCTCTTGGGAAATCGGGAGTCAATCACAGGCTGAAAAAAATAGAAAAGATGGCCGAAGAATTAAAGGAGAAAATAGAAAAATGATAAAAGTTGCATTCGAAATAAAGAACAGACTGGGACTTCACGCAAGACCAGCAGCAACATTTGTTCAGGCGTGTAACAAATATAAATCTGAAATAAATCTGATATTCAATAATCGTGCAGTAAATGCAAAGTCAATAATAGGGATACTGGCTCTTGGAGTTGCGTATGGGGATAAAATAGAAGTCGAAGCAGACGGACCAGATGAAGCAGCTGCCATGGAAGAAATAAAAGAGCTTCTGGAAATAAAACTTATAGAAATGAGTTAGCACATAATTATAAAAATCGGGAGGACAGAATGGAAAAAGTAAATGTATTTGATATCTTAAAAGAAAGAGGATTTATAGCGCAGGCGACTCACGAAGATGAGATAAGAGAACTTTTAGGCAATGAAAGTGTAACGTTTTATACAGGATACGATCCTACTGCAGACAGTCTTCACGTAGGACATTTTCTACAGGCAGTTGCAATGAGGCATCTTCAGATGGCTGGACACAGACCCATAGTTCTTATCGGAGGAGGGACTACTATGGTAGGAGATCCTTCAGGAAGAGCGGATATGAGGCAGATGCTTACTCAGGACCAGATTGCAGAAAATGGAGAAAAATTCAAGGAGCAGCTTTCCCGTTTCATAGATTTTTCAGATGAAAAATCACTTATGGCAAACAATGCAGACTGGCTGCTAAAATTAGAATATATTCCTTTTCTAAGAGAAATAGGTGCTCATTTCACAGTAAACAGAATGCTTCAGGCAGAGGCATTTAAGTCAAGAATGGAAAAAGAAGGCGGACTTACGTTTTTGGAGTTCAACTATATGATAATGCAGGCTTATGACTTCCTTAAGCTCAATGAGACATTTGGCTGTAAGATGCAGCTTGGGGGAGATGACCAGTGGTCCAACATAATAGCTGGAACAGACCTTGTAAGGAGAAAAGAAGGCAAACAGGTATATGGAATGACATTTAATCTCCTTACTACTTCGGATGGCAAAAAAATGGGTAAGACCATGGCTGGAGCACTTTGGCTTGACAGAGAAAAGACATCTCCATACGAATTTTATCAGTACTGGAGAAACGTTGAAGATGCATCGGTAGAAAAATGCCTTGCACTTTTGACATTCCTTCCTATGGACCAAGTAAGAGAATTGGGATCACTTGAAGGCTCAGAAATCAACAAGGCTAAAGAAGTGCTTGCATTTGAAGTTACAAAGCTTGTTCATGGAGAAAAAGATGCTATAGAAGCTCAAAACGCAGCCAGAGAGTTGTTTGCAAATAAAAACGGAGCGAGCGAAAATGCCCCTACAACTGAAATAGCTTTATTAGAGCTTGAAAAAGGGATGACTATAGTAGATGCCCTCAAAGTCACAGGACTGGTTCCTTCAAACAGCGAAGCCAGAAGACTGGTAACCCAAGGCGGAGTACAGGTGAATGATGAAAAAATCACAGATTTAGCTTTTAATATACACGCAGAACTTGCAAAAGATGGAATAATAATGATCAAAAAAGGTAAGAAAACTTTCCATCAGATTAAGCTTGTTTAGATAAAAAAGTGTTTACAAAAATTAAAAAAAAGAATATAATGTTATTACCCTTTGAGGGAGTAGTTAGCAATTCGTTTCTAAATAGAAATAATTGTTGTGAATGTCAACATCATGATTGAAAAATCTGGCATCATATTAAATAACCAGACTCAGGGACAGGATTATTCTGTCTCTGAGTTTTTTTTGTAAAATTGGTTATAATTAAGTTATGATTGCACTTAATTGGAGAAAGGAATAAGACGTGAATTATTTTAATCAAGATCCATCGCAAGTTATGAAAGAGCTTAAGACTACGGTAAGTGGTTTAAGTAGCGAGCAAGTAAAGAGCAGGATAGAAGAAAGCGGATATAATGAATTAAAAGAGGGGAAGAAAAAAACAACCCTTGCAATGTTTGCGGATCAATTTAAGGACTTTTTAATTATTATTCTTATAATAGCGGCAGGAGTATCATTTGCCTTTGGAGAAGAAAAAAGTGCTATAACAATCGGGGTAGTCCTTATTCTAAATGCCATACTTGGAGTCGTTCAGCAAAAAAAAGCAGACAGTTCGCTAAACAGCCTTAAAAAACTCTCAGCCCCATCAGCAAAAGTTATAAGAGATGGACAAGCCCTGTCTATACCAGCAAGAGAACTGGTGAGTGGAGACATTGTAATGCTCGACGCAGGAGACTATATACCAGCGGACGGAAGAATAATAGAATCAAGCAGCCTTCAGGTCATAGAAAGTTCTCTGACAGGAGAATCCACTGCAGTTGACAAAATTTCCCAATCCATAGAAAAAGAAGGAGTAGCACTTGGAGACATGATAAACATGGTGTTTTCATCAGGCCTTGTAACTTATGGAAGAGCAAGATTTGTGGTTACTCATACAGGCATGGATACCCAGATTGGTAAGATAGCTACCCTGATTCAAAGTGCAAAAGAAAGAAAGACACCACTTCAGGAGAGGCTCGATGATTTCAGTAAAAAACTTGGAATAGGAATAACTTTTATATCAATAGGAATATTTGCGCTTAACATGATAAGAGGCGCAGAATTTATAGACGCATTCATGTTTGCAGTGGCACTTGCAGTAGCAGCTATACCAGAAGCACTGGCTTCGATTGTTACGATAGTAATGGCTGTAGGTACAAGCAAGATGGCAGCAAAAAATGCAATAGTGAAAAAACTTCCAGCTGTTGAAACGCTTGGAGGAGCATCAATAATCTGTTCAGACAAGACAGGAACTCTTACACAAAACAAGATGACAGTAGTCCACACATTCACTATAGATGGTGAAGATATGGCCATAGAAAGAAAAACAAACGCAGAAACAATGGTTGGGGTATCAGTGCTTGCCAATGACTCCAGCATAGGAAGCGACGGTAAAGAAATAGGAGACCCTACAGAGACAGCACTTCTCAATTTTGCGATCAAGAATAAAATGGATCTCGAAAGAGTCAACAAAAGATACCAGAGGCTTGCGGACATACCTTTTGACTCAGACAGAAAACTCATGTCGACCCTGCACAACTTCAAGGACAAAGATCATCTATTCACAAAAGGAGCACCTGATATCCTGCTTAGAAGGAGTACGAGAATACTTCGTGAAAATGAAATATATGATATGACTGAAGAAGAAAAAGATATATTTATAAGACAAAACCACAACTATTCTTCACAGGGCCTTCGCGTGCTTGCGTTTGCAATGACTGAACATAAAGATGATGTACTTGATCTGGAAGACGAAAAAGATTATATCTTTATAGGTATTATGGCTATGGTAGATCCACCAAGAGAAGAAGTAAAAGATGCCATTGCAAGGGCAAAAAAAGCAGGAATAAGGACGATAATGATCACGGGGGACCATAAGGTGACCGCATCTTCAATTGCAAAAACTCTGGGTATAATGGAAGAAGGAGACATAGCCGTCGATTCAATAGAATTTGAAAATATGTCACAAGAAGAATATGCAGACAAACTTGAAAAAATAAGCGTATATGCAAGAGTCTCACCAGAGAATAAAATCAGAATAGTACAAGCATGGCAAGACCTTGGCAAGATAGTAGCTATGACAGGAGACGGAGTAAATGATGCACCCGCACTAAAACAGGCTGACATTGGAGTTGCCATGGGAATAACAGGAACAGACGTTTCCAAAGATGCAGCGGCGATGGTCCTTGCAGATGATAACTTTGCAACAATAGTAGAAGCGGTATCAGAAGGTAGAACAGTTTATGAAAATATAAAAAGAGCAATACAGTTCCTGCTTTCAGGAAACCTTGGAGGAATCCTGACAGTGCTTTATGCGGCGCTTTTTGCACTGCCAAACCCATTTTCAGCCCTTCACCTTCTTTTTATAAACCTGGTTACAGACTCTTTGCCAGCTATAGCGCTTGCATTTGAACCATCAGATGAAAGTCTTATGGATTTAAGACCAAGAAAGAAAAATGAGAGTATATTTGCAGGAGGACTAATCTGGAAAATAGCAATGCAAGGTTTCCTTCTCTCGATAGTTACTACTATTGCATTTGTAATCGGACTTAAAACTGCAGATGTAAAAACAGCTCAGACACTGGCTTTTTCAACGCTATGTCTTTCAAGGCTGGCATATGGATTCTATGTAAGGAGCAACAGGCCAATACTTCAAGTTGGTATTCTTACCAACAAATATATGATAGGGGCAGTTGTAGTAGGAATAGCACTCACCGTAATGGTGCTGACAATACCATTTATATCAGAAGTTTTTGAAGTAACAAGTCTTTCTGCAGACCTGGTAAAATACCTGTTCATACTCCCACTAATCCCGCTTTTAGTGATGGAAAGTACAAAATATTTTCAAAAACATACAAAATTTTAAACCAAAATACAAAATGTTTATAAAGAAATCAGTGAAAATGTACGGATTAATATCAATGTGTACGGCAAATATTGACAATATTGTTCAATTCTGTTATTGTTAGTATACAAAAACAACGGAAACACAGATTTTTTATAAAAAACAGCTAAAATTATCAAAAAAATGTAGTAATACTATCAAATAAATTGTATAATAAAATTTAACGCTCATATAGGCTGACAAAATGGGTCAGTGTATCTACCAAAAACCGTATTTTTGACTATGAGTGCTTTGTTTGAGTACCTCTCACACATGCACCCGAGTGTAGCAGTGTGAGTTTTTTTATACATTTTTATTAAATTTATATTTTACAAAAGGAGTAAAAAATGGCAAAGTTATTAAAAGAAGCGTTAACATTTGACGATGTACTTTTGGTGCCTCAAGAATCGAATGTATTACCAAATGATGTAAACCTGGAGACATTTCTTACTAAAAAAATCAAATTGAATATACCTGTAATGAGTGCCGGTATGGACACTGTAACAGAACATGAAATGGCCATAGCTATAGCAAGACAAGGTGGAATAGGAATAATCCATAAGAATATGTCTATCCAATGCCAGGCAGAAGAAGTAGACAAAGTAAAACGTTCCGAGCATGGAATAATAACAGATCCATTTTATCTTCAAAAAGACAATACAATAGAAGAAGCAGATGCACTTATGGCAAGATTCAGGATATCAGGAGTCCCAATAGTAGATGACAGTCACACACTAATTGGTATAATAACAAACAGAGATATCAGATTTGAGCAAGACTTCAGCAAAAAAATAGAAGAATCAATGACATCTGAAAACCTTATAACAGCAAGAGAAGGTATTGCATTAAGTGAAGCAAAAGAAATCTTGAGAAAACATAAAATCGAAAAACTGCCTATAGTTGACGAGAATAACAAGCTCAAAGGACTGATAACAATAAAAGACATAGAAAAGAAAATAATGTTCCCAGATTCAGCAACAGATGAAAATGGAAGACTTTTGTGTGGAGCGGCAGTAGGAGTTACAGAAGACATGCATGAGAGAATAGATGCATTAGTTGAAAAAAAAATAGACGTAATAGTGATAGATACAGCTCATGGACATTCAAAAGGAGTAATAGACGCAGTTAAAAAAGCAAAAGACACATATCCAGACCTTCAGATAATTGCAGGAAACGTAGCAACAAAACAAGCAACCAGAGCACTTATAGAAGCAGGAGCGGACTGTGTAAAAATAGGAATAGGGCCAGGTTCTATCTGTACAACAAGAGTAGTCGCAGGAGTAGGTGTTCCACAAATAACAGCAGTAATGGACTGCTACGAAGAAGCAAAGAAAACAGGAACTCCAATTATAGCAGACGGAGGGATAAAGTATTCAGGAGATGTAGTAAAAGCCATAGCAGCAGGAGGATCAGCAGTAATGCTTGGATCACTTCTTGCAGGAACAAAAGAATCTCCAGGAGAAATGATAATATATAAAGGAAGATCATTCAAATCATATAGAGGAATGGGATCACTCGCAGCAATGGAAAAAGGTTCAAAAGACAGATATTTCCAAAAAAATTCAAAAAAACTCGTTCCAGAAGGCGTAGAAGGCATGGTAGCATACAAAGGCGAAGTGTCAGATCTTATATTCCAGATGGTGGGTGGACTCAGAGCAGGAATGGGATATTGTGGAACTTCTACAATAAAATCATTGATGGAAGACTCAGAATTTGTTAAAATAACAGCAGCGGGATTAATAGAAAGTCATCCCCATGATATCACAGTTACAAAAGAAGCGCCAAATTATAGCGCTCGGGTAGGAGAATAGAAGATGAAAAATGAAATAGTTCTGGTAATAGATTTTGGTGGACAGTACAATCAGCTGATTGCAAGAAGAGTCAGAGAATGCAACGTATACTGCGAAGTACACCCATACAAGATAAGCATCGACAAAATAAAAGAAATAAACCCAAAAGGCATAATCTTTACAGGCGGACCCAATAGCGTCTATGAAGAAAACTCACCACAGATAGACAAAGCAGTATTTGATCTGGGAATACCAGTACTTGGACTTTGCTACGGCATGCAGCTTATGGCCCATACCCTTGGTGGAGAAGTAGTGCAGGCACAGGCTAATGAATTTGGAAAGACTCAAACAAAATTTGATACCTCATCACCACTCTTCAAAGACCTTCCAGAAGAAGCAATAGTATGGATGAGCCATATAGACTACGTAACACAAATGCCGGCAGGTTTTGAAAAAATAGCGCAGACAAAAGACTGCCCTGTAGCAGCTATGCAGAATAAAGAAAAAAACCTATATGCAATGCAGTACCATCCAGAAGTAAACCATACACAAAAAGGCGTAGACATGATAAAGAACTTCCTTTTTGAAGTTTGTGAGTGCGCAGGCGACTGGACAATGGAAAACTATGCAAAAATAGCAATAGACACAATCAAAAAACAAGTAGGCGATGGAAAAATCCTGCTTGCACTTTCAGGTGGAGTAGACTCATCAGTAGTTGCAGGGCTTATATCAAAAGCAGTAGGAAAACAGCTTACATGCATATTTGTAGACCACGGCCTTATGAGAAAAGACGAGGGAGACGAAGTAGAAAAAGCATTTGGAAACTCAGGTATGAATTTTATCAGAGTAGATGCAGAAAAAAGATTCCTTGACAGGCTTGCAGGAGTAGCTGATCCAGAGACAAAGAGAAAAATAATAGGCGAAGAATTCATAAGAATATTCGAAGAAGAAGGAAAAAAAATAGGTTCAGTAGACTACCTTGCACAAGGAACCATATATCCAGACGTAATCGAAAGCGGAGTAGGAGATGCAGCAGTAATAAAATCACACCACAACGTTGGAGGACTTCCTGACTTTGTAGACTTTAAAGAACTTATAGAGCCACTCAGACTTCTTTTCAAAGACGAAGTTAGAAAACTTGGACTAGAAATTGGACTTCCAGAATACCTTGTATGGAGACAACCCTTCCCAGGACCAGGACTTGCAATAAGAGTAATGGGGGAAATAACAAAAGAAAAACTGGATATCCTCAGAGAAGCAGATTTCATATTCAGAGACGAAATTGCTAAAGCAGGGATAGACAGAGACATCCACCAGTACTTTGCAGTCCTCACAACAACAAGAACCGTAGGCGTAATGGGAGATTTTAGAACATATGACTATACACTTGCACTTAGAGGAGTTACAACAACAGACTTTATGACAGCAGACTGGGCAAGAATACCATATGATATACTCGAAAAAATCTCAAGCAGAATAGTAAATGAAGTAGATCATATAAACAGAATCGTATACGATATAACGAGCAAACCACCAGCTACGATAGAGTGGGAATAGTAAACAAAAACCGTACAGACCTTGAAATTAAAAGGTTTGTACGGTTTTTGTTTTGTTTGTGATATTATTTTGATATTATTATAGGTTAATCATAATATGAAGGATCATAATTTTTATCATATTCATCATGTTTCAATTCTAAGTAAGAAGAAATTTTATCTTTTACGATTGGTATATCATTAATTATAGGTATTTTTGATTCTAAATTTGATTTATAGAAATCAATGTAAGATTGTGTATTATTTTTAAAAGTACCATCAAGCGTTTTGGGTTTACATTTTTCAGGAACAAGATATTTAATTATACTATTATTAATATCTGATAATAAATCCTCACAATATAATATAAGATGATAATTTTGAAACCAGTATTCTTCGCTTGTTTCAAATCTTAATTCATTAATATCTTTTTCATCAAATATGTTATCTTTTAAGTAATATGATATAAGAAGTTGATTGTCTGATTTTAGTACTTTTTCTTTTTGGGAAATAAGGATATCTTCAAATTTAAAAATTTTTATCGAATAATAATAATATAATTGCTCTTCATTAAATTGTTTTTTTAAAGATTCAAAGAACCTTATTCTAAAAAACTCTTTCAATTTGTCTTTATTAAAACTTGTCATAGCTTCAAACTTATCTATAGAAAATAGCATTATTTCTGGAGCGAAATTCATTAAAAAACATAATTGATGATAATCATAACTCTTTAAAATAAATTTATTAAGATTTAGATTTCTAAAATATTTTGTTTTAAAGAAATTAATTAAAAATGATGTTTTTAGTTTCTCATTAGATAGTTTATCTATGTTATAAATTAGTAAGTTTATAAAAATTAATTTGTTAGATTCTGATTTGTCATCATATTTTTGATTACAAGTAGCAATAAGTTTTTTCCAATAACGTGCAACCAGATTGATTTTATTAAAGGACTCATATGACAGAAATTCTTTTTTATGCTCATTACGTTCAAGATTATGTTTTTCAAGAACTTGGTCAAATATTTTAATGATAGTATTGTTATCAGCCTTATTGCAAAAAAAATAAAAATCATCGGAAAAATATGAAAAGTTACAATTGATATCGTTTTCTCTAATGAGCGTTTCTAACGAATCGCTTATAATAGAAAGTTCTTTTTCAGCAAAATACAATGATATGTAGTTTCCCATTAATAAACCATTAGTTGCACCAGAATTTAAATTGCTCAAGTATGAATCAGTTGTTTCGTTATTAGGTATTACGTAGTGTGTGTATATTCTACCATAATACTCTTTTATGTCTAACTTTATTAAATTGTCATATATACATAGATTAGAAAAATCTCCTTCAAGTTGTTTATCATATTCTCCAGAAATAAAATCACCAGTTTGTATATTTGCAGAGAGCCTTTTATGAGGATCTGATATACTTTTGATATCCTCAAAATCATTGATTTTATAACAGTAGTAATTGTATGATGCTACAAAATTTAGTATATTAGGTATTTTAAGAGTACGATATTTATCGTGTTCTTTTTTTATTCTAAACTTAAAGGGTTTTGACCAAGATAATTTACCAATATTGAATTCAGAAATGTCATCCGGATATTTCATTTGGTCTATATTTATGAAAAAGCGTATGCTATTTTTAAAATTATATACATTATTTAGATTTTGATTTATCATTTGTTCTCCATTTTTTTGAAGGTTCAAATTTGCCACAATCATCACAAGTGTCTGGCCAATTTATTTTCCACTCAAAATATTCTTCTTTTGTTATAACTCCAGTTGCTAATTCTTCTTTTCTTATTAACCATTCTTTTAAGAAATCATTTATAAGTTTATATTTAAAAGAAATGGCAATTCTTTCTTGGGGAAATGATGAATCCGTGTCATCAATTATTTTGAACAATGGAATAGAGTAATGATCATCAAGCTCGAACAAACTAAACATAACATCTTCAGCGGCATAGAGTGAGGATTCATTTAATGCACACACATTAATATTTAGTGCATTTGCAATATTTTTCAACATATCTTCTTTAGGTATTTTAGAATTATTCTCATACTGTCGAATTCTTACATCAGCAGTATTTTCTGAAAATCCACACAAGATTCCAAGTTGTTTCTGAGTCATATTCCTATATTTTCTAATTTTTTTTATTTTATCTCCAATTGTCATTAAATCACCTCTTTAGGGACAATTTTAACATAAAATATAATATGTATAAAGAATTATTTAAAATTAAAGCTTGACAATGATAATACAAATTATATAATATAAACAAAACAGAACCTTTTGAGTTCTGAAACGAGAGGAGAAAAATTATGGAAAAGAAATTATTTGTAAAAGCAGAAGAAGTAGCAAATGATTTAGAGGTTTCGGTTGCAACCGGATACAAAATTATTAGAAAGCTCAATGATGAACTACAGGAAAAAGGCTTTATAGTTGTCAGTGGCCGCGTTTCACGCAAATATTTCGAAGAAAGATGCTACGGTCTGAGTGAAAAAACCGCTAATTAATTTGCTGAAAGGAGATAACAATTGCCTGCATACAGAGATACCGAACGTGGAACATGGATGTTGAGATTTTATTATGAGGATTGGCAAGGTCAAAGGAAATCCAAATGCAAAAGAGGATTTAAGACAAAATCTGAAGCTCTGACTTGGGAACGTGAATTTCTTCAAAGAACAAATTTTGATTTAGAAATGACTTTTGAAAATCTTGTCAAAGTTTACCTTGAAGATATTAAGCCTAGAATTAAATATAATACTTATCTTACAAAAAAACATATTATCGATAAAAAAATATTACCATATTTTGCAAATAAGAAAGTGAATCAGATAAAACCGTCTGATATTATAAAGTGGCAAAACGAGCTTACGGTCTTTAAGCAAGATAATGGAAAACCATATTCAAAAACCTATCTCAGGACAGTTCAAAATCAATTTAATTCAGTTATGAACTACTGTGTAAAGATCCACAATTTGAGCAAAAACCCAGCTCATTCAGTTGCAAAAATGGGGAAAGCTAAAGGCAAAGAGATGCAATTTTGGACGCATGATGAGTACAGAGAATTTGTAAAACACATATCAGACAAACCAATGTCATATATTGCGTATGAGATACTGTTTTATACAGGATTGAGAATAGGAGAGTTACTTTCACTAACAGGAGAAGATATTGATTTAGAAAAAAGGACAATGAGAATTAACAAATCTTATCAGAGGTTGGAAGGAAAGGATTATATAACTGATCCCAAAACAGAAAAGAGTAACAGAATTATCGACTTGCCTGAATTTTTATGTGATGAGTTAAAAACTTATATGGATTCACTTTATGGATATATGTCAACAGACAGGATATTTAACATAACAAAAAGTTATTTGCATAAAGAGATGGATAGAGGATCAAAACTTTCAGGAGTAAAAAGAATAAGGCTTCATGATCTGAGACATAGCAGCGTAGCTTATTTAATTTACTTGGGGTTTGATGTTCTTCAGGTGGCTCAACGAACAGGACACGAAGCTATTACCATAACTTATGACTATGCACATTTGTATCCAAGTAAACAAAAAGTAATGGCGGAAAAACTTGATTTTGAGCGTAGAAAGGAAAATGAAAATGAAGACAGCGAAGATTGAAAATAGAAAGAGGGATATTGTAGTAGGATTTAGAATTTCTAAGGAAGAACGAGACATCCTGGATAACAAAGTAAGGATTTGTGGATATACAAAGCAGGAATATCTCATAAAAAGCGCTTTAATGCAAAGACTTCTTGTAGTAGGAGACAGGAAGGTTTTAAATGAATTTAGAGAACAATTAAATTCTATAGAAAAAGAGTTAAAGAGAATAGCCTCAATAAACGATTTTGATGAAGTTAAATTTGAAAGCTTAAAAACAATATTGGAGATAATGAGAGAGATTAATAAACAATAATGAGGTGAATATTATAAAAAATTTTTACAAAAAAATATCATTTATTAATAAATTACAGTTTTATATGAAAAAAGCCTTTAATAAGATAAAGACTTTTTCATACTAAAAATGACAGATGTCATTGATTAGTATCCGCAAATACAGTATATCAAAGACATCTGTATATAACAATACGGAAGAGGTCAAAATGACAAAAGAGTTAAAGCTTATAAATATGGAAGATGTAGAGGTAAAGGCGGTAGAATGGTTATGGTATCCATATATTCCATATGGAAAAATAACAATTCTTCAAAGTGACCCGGGTACTGGAAAAACAACCCTGATGTTGCAATTGGCAGCGTGGCTTTCAAAAGGTGAAGCACTACCTCTGCTAAATGAAGAATCAACGCCTATAAATATAATATATCAAACAGCAGAAGATGGACTTGAAGATACAATAAAACCGAGGCTTTTGAAATCTGGGGCAGACTGTAGTCGGATACTAGTAATAGATGAAAGCGAAGCTGAATTAACTATGAATGATGAAAGGCTCGAAGAAGCCATAGACAGAACGGGGGCAAGATTAGTTATATTAGACCCGATACAGGCATATGTGGGATCAAATGTAGATTTGAATAGAGCAAATGAAATAAGGCCAGTATTGAAACAATTGGGGAATGTAGCAGAAAGACATAATTGTGCAATCGTATTGATAGGACACATGAACAAATCCAGTAATTCAAAGTCAACCTACAGAGGATTAGGTTCAATTGATTTTCAAGCTACAGCCAGGAGTGTTTTAATTGTAGGAAGACTTAGAGACAAGCCATCTATTAGAATTATCGGTCATGATAAAAGCAGTCTTGCACAGGAAGGAAAGCCTATGGCATTTGAAATTGATGAAGAAGGCTTTAAATGGATTGGTGAATATGATATCTCAATGGAGGATATTTTATCTGGAACAGGAACAGAAAGCAAAATGAAATTAGCAGAGGATCTTTTAAAAGATATGTTGAAAGATGGAGAAAAATCTCAAATAGAAATACTGGAAAAATCAAATTTAATTGGGGTTTCAAAAAGGGTTTTAGACGAAGCAAAAAAATCATTAGAAGTAGTTTCAGTAAAGAAAGGTAAGTCCTGGTATTGGAAATTGAATATGTAAAATCCAACATTGCAACATTGCAGGGTATCTAGGTACTTGCAATCTTGCAACCTTGAATTTGATTTTTAAAAATGTGTATGTATGGGCTAAGGTTGTATATGCAAGCTCCCCTTAAAGAGTACACACAAACTAAAGTTTGAGTGTATCTTTAAAGCTTGTGGGGGGATAAATCCCCCTCAACCCCTACAAAAAAATAAAAGAGATAAACAAAAGGAGCTTAAGATGGTAGAAAATCGAAAGCGGCAAAATCAAATAAAGATCTATTTAAATGATAAAGAAACAGAACTTTTAGAAGAAAAATCTAAGATATTTGGAAAAAATAAAAGTGAATTTTTGAGACAGGGCATAATAAGGTCAGATCCGGAAGAACTTAGAAAATTTAATGATAATTTTGAAAAACTCATTATACAGTACAAAGCTGTAGGCAATAATATAAACCAACTGGCAAGAGCTGTAAATCAGGGGAGATTAAGAGTGGAATCTCAGGAATTTGAAAAACTCAGAATAGAGGTGAATAATATATGGGTGTTATTAAAGTCACTAAAGGAGGGAAGAGCTTAATACGAGCATTGGAATATGTAGAAAAGAAGTCATGTTTATCAAGTGGCAAGGATTGCTCGGATGACAGAAAATTTGCATTCAAAGAAATGATGAATACAAAGGATTTATTCGATAAAAAAGATGGAAGACAATACAAGCACTATATACAGAGTTTTGCACATGACGAGATTGATCCAAAACAAGCACATGAAATAGGACTGATATGGGCAAATAAAGTATTTGAGGGATTTGAGGTGTATGTAGCGACTCATGATGACAGACATCACATACACAATCATTTTATTGTAAATAGCGTTAATTTTTCAAATGGAAGCAAGCTGCATCTATCAAATAAAGATTTAGATAATATGAAAGCAATAAATGATGGAATTTGTATAGATAATGATCTTTCTGTGCCTGAAAAGAATACGAAAAATAAAGAAGTCAGGAGCTTTAACCAAGGGAAATACATGCTATTTAAAAGAATTGAAAGCGGAGAGAAAATAAAAAGTTATGTATTAGATACAGCGTTAGCTGTTCAGAGAGCGTTAGCAGAATCAAAAGGAAAAACTGATTTTATAGATAATTTAAAACATCAAGGATACAAGGTAATATGGCAGGAAAATCGGAAGAATGTAACTTTTATAGATGAAGATGATAATAAAGTGAGACTTTCAAATCTGGAAAAGACATTTAGAGAACCTAAATTTAGGAAGGAGAACATAGAAAATGAATTTAGAAAGTTTGAGCTTGAAGGACGAAAATCACAGTCAAGCGAGAAAAGAGGAACTCGAATCAACACAGGATACGCAGAAAATGAAGGATATAGGGAATGTTCCAGAAATTATGGGAATAAGTTACCAGAACAGTCTGGTGTTACAGTCACTGGAGGAATACAACAAAAAATACGAGATATTCAAAACGGAGTTTTCAAAACAACTGGAGATGAACAAGGAATCAGTAGAAGACGTAAAAAAATCGGTAGAGAAGATATTGAAAGGTAATGATGTACTAAATATAAATCTAAAGAAATCGTTGGATGAGTTTCAAAATGATATTGAAAATATGTATTTTTATAAAAATAGCGAGTTACAAGCTGTTACCGCAAGATATATTTCTGATCTGAAATCAGAAAAAGAAGTAATGAGCCTTAGACAAAAAAGCTATATGAAAAGAGGCAAAATAGTAGATTATCTTGTATATTTAAATTTGACAATAACTCCACTGCTTTGTGTATACTGTGCATATATTTATTTTAGTCAATAATATATTTTGCTAAAAGAATAAAAGAGGAGAAATTTATGGAGAAAGTGTCAATTGAAGCCTACTTAGATCTAAAAAAGAAAATCGAAGAAATAAAAGAAAAAAAACAAAATCTGGAATCGGAAATACGAGAATTTCAGAATGAAAGAATATTTTTGGAATCGGCTAATTGCAAAATTAGACAACACAATGACTCTATAAATAAAAATTTGGAAGTAAATAAAAAGCTGAGATTCTATCAATGTGCAGAAAAAAAGAAGTACAAAATATCATTGATGGAGGAGTTTGAAAGAATAGATATAATTGAAAATCAATTAATAAGTAAGTATGGTATTAAAACTTCACAGGAAATAAACTTATATTTAAATAATATAGATAATGAATTAGAGCGATTCAAAAGATACGTCGCAGCTCTAAATGTAGAATTATTAAAATCTGAGAATGCATTAAAATATATTGAAGGCAATTTGAACTTAGAATATGTAGAGTCAGCGCTAGATCATGAATTAGCGGACTGCAAAGGAATAAAAATGAATCTTGAAATATTGCGTTTAAGAAAAAGATTAATGGATAAGCAAAAAAGAAGATAACGATATGAAAGCCTGTAACCAAGAGAATTCTTATTACAGGCTTTTTATAATGTTTTATTCAAATGAAGATTTGTCAGTAAACCTTTAAATTTACAGACCGGAATGATATAATAAAAATAATACATAAAATATATATATCAGGTTCGAAAGGATGAGGCTAATGGGGAAGCGGAACTTATCTGAGGAGGATATCAAAGACAGATACATAACACATGCTATTATAGATTCGGGATTAGATATAAAGAAACAAGTGCACCTGGATATGCATTTATTGATGGAAGAATTCTATATGATGGAAAAACCAAAGAAATATGTAGTTAAAAATTAGGGCTTGTTTTCTGCTGCTGATCAGAAATTAAGAAGTTGAGTTAGGGGAGTAGCGGGATGTAATAGTTTTTTTATGATAGAATCGAAATGTGGTAATAGTATGTAATAAATAGCAGTGGCTTATGGAGAGAAAAAAGAAGGAGTGAGGCTATAAATGAATATAGAAAAAAATAATCATATTAAAATGCTAATTTTTCAATGTAAAACATTTAAGAATTCTGTTGAAAGAACATTGAATGATACTTCGACAATGGAATCTGGAAGATTTTCATCATTTAAAATGTACGCAGTTCAATATAATCTGTTAGCTAAAAATGCTACCGATGTATTGGAGATTGATTCAAGTACATTTGTAAAATTTGATATTGAGCAAATGCCAGGTTGGGGAGATAGTGTATGGCCGATTCAACGTCAAATTGTGGAATCTGTATTATTAAATATAGGTTTTATTTTGTCATATTTAGAAGTTGAAACAGATTTTGCAGATGATTCATTTGCAAATCTTGATAATTTTTTAAAAACAAAATTGAGAGCAGTGATTTTTGATAAACCGGATAGGGAAATACAGGTACAGAATGCAATTGAAAATTTATTTGTAGGAAGAAGT
Source organism: Proteocatella sphenisci DSM 23131 (assembly GCF_000423525.1). Lineage (GTDB taxonomy): Bacteria > Bacillota > Clostridia > Peptostreptococcales > Filifactoraceae > Proteocatella > Proteocatella sphenisci. The sequence continues at coordinate 84,785 of NZ_AUID01000008.1, forward strand.
TGGATTAAAGGAATTGATTATGATAGAGAGTGTGGAAAGTTTGTATTTTCGGGAAAAGAATATATTCCTGATTTTATTGTACCGAAATTAAATTTATGTATTGAAGTAAAACTTCTTAGAGATGGAAAAAAATCGCGCATCATAGAAGAGATTAATGCTGATATAACAGCTTATAGTAAGAATTATGAAAGGCAGATGTTTGTTGTATATGACTTAGGCGTTATAAGGGATGAAGTGGAATTTAGAAGAGATATTGAAAATGCTAGAGATGATGTAAAAGTATTGATATTAAAGCATTAAATCAGGTATGGAAAATTAAATAGAGAAAAGGAAATATTTATTGATAACAAAAGTGTATTTTGGAACGATAAATCAAAGGTTAAAGAAAATAATAAGATAGTTGCAGAATATACATTATAAGATATAAGTAAACCTATTTGGGGAAGTGAATATAAATTGTGTGAGTATGTTCCTGAAGAGATGCGAGGTATTTTTTAAAGTATAATTCATAATATTCCAAGTCATAGAAAGCATTTATTGAACAAAAATTATTAGGTTTGACCATATATTTAATTATAATGATGATATATTTAGCTTATGGAAAAGATGTTTTTATCAAACTAATTGGAGGTTGTATGTATATATCAGAAATCAAAGGAATTAGTAATTATAGAAATTTATCAAATGTAGATTTCAGTTTTGATAAAAAAATAAATTTTGTGGTTGGCGAAAACAACATAGGAAAAACTAACTTAATTGAGTTGATGTCAAAATTGATAAAGGTTGGAAAGTTTGAGGAAAATGATTTTACTGATATTAGAGAGCCAATTGAAGTTACTTTTAAAATTGGATATAGTATTGAAGAAATAGGTTTTTTTGAAAATACTTTTGATATCGATGATACATATGCTATTACAATTACAGCTCGACAAGAAAATATTGACGATAGAATTGAGTATTGTCATACAGCATCAGGGAGCAATATAAATCTAAAGAACATCAAGATGTTGAATTTCATATATTATTCATCATTACGCTCACCTAATAAAGAACTTAGTTTTTCTAATAATATTGGAACTGGGAAAGTATTAAAATACATAATGAAAAAGAGCTTAGAGAGTAAAGACATTGAGCAAATGGATTTGTTAAAACAAGATGATGTAAATGAAGTCATATTAGAAGTTAACAGTAAATTTGATAAGCTGAATGGTTTGTCAAGTGAAAAGATTGAAGCGTTTTTATCTAATGATAATGAAAGCATTATAAACCGCTTATTGGAGATTGGAGATAGTAACGGTAGAAATATTTCAGAACTAGGAGATGGCTTACAATATTCTTTCAATATATTTTTAAATATTTTAGAATTATTAGTTAATTTGAAGACGACAAAGAAGGATGAAGATTTTGAAAGCCTTTTAATTAAATGTGATGAGGGATATAGATATCTGCCAATTATACTTGGATTAGATGAACCCGAAGTTCATCAACATCCGTTTCGTCAAAGAGCTTTAATCAAGAGTATACAAAGTATACTTGATGGACACAATGAAGCGTTTACTGAGATTATCCAGGAGCTTTTTGACATTGATGGATTCTACGGACAAGTATTTATTTCTACACATTCACCAAACATTATTTTAAATGATTACAGACAAATAACTCGTATATATAAAAGTGGTGCTAATATTGGAGCTACATCTGGTAATTCATTAATATTCGAACCGGATATTCATAAGCATTTAATGAGGAGTTTTGTATATTTCAAGGAAGCAATGTTTGCAAGGTCGGTAATTCTTGTAGAGGGAGATACAGAATATGGGGCAATTCCCATTTTTGCTGATAGACTTAAATACGACCTTGATGAAAAAAATGTAGGAGTTGTTAAATTAGATGGGGCTGATGGTGTTTTAAAATACTTGAAACTATTTGATGCTTATAAAATAGATGCAGTTGCTATTCTTGACAAAGACAAAGAATCTGATTATACAGGAAACCCTAAAATTAAGTTCACCTCAGGGGAAGATTTTGAGGAGGAGTTGTTTGATAATTATACTTTTAAAAAATATATCAGATACTTAGTTAGTGTGAGGAAATGTTCGTTTTTAGTAAGTATATTAAAAAGTAAAATTGAGGGGTTTCAAGCAAGCGATTTTATGAAAAATCCGACAAAATACAATATTACTGAGGAGACAGGTGTGAATGTAATGATGGAAATTAGGGATAGAGAGATTAATGAACTCAGAAATTTAAAGAATGCTATAAATGGAGCGTTATTAGCTAAATATGTAGATATTGTTCCTCAGTCGTTTGAGGACGTTATTAATTATGCTATATGTGGACTTTATGATAAATAGAGAAGAACTGATAGATAAACTAAAAGAGATGCATGGTAATGATGAAGAACAACTCAGTTTTATTACGTCTGATGAAAAGAGGATTTTAATAACAGCGAGTGCTGGTTGTGGTAAAACCAAAACGATGATAAGCAAAATTGCATATGAGATGACAACAACACTAAATCTGAATTTTAAGAAGATATTAGCATTAACATTTAGTATTAATGCTTCTACTAAAATTAGGGAGGATACAGCTAGTGCACTACCTAATGTACTTGGAGTGTATAACTTCAATTTAGATAAAAAATTGGATGTTTCAAATTATCATAGTTTTTCAACAAAACTATTGTTTAAACATGGATATTCACTAAATGAAAACCTTAAAAATATTGAAAATTTTAGAATAGTTCCCGAAGATGCAAATTTAATAAATGAATATTTAATTACTAATGAAATAGCATTGATATCTGATTTTTCAAGAGCTGTAAATGAAATAGATCTGGAAACTGTTGAAAGATTATTTAAAGACTATAAAAATATTATGCTGAATAAGTTAATTCCAAATAGCGTCATTACATATAATGGATTATTAGTTTTAGGATATGAATTACTTAAAAATCCTAAAATCAGAGATTTTTATATTCAGTATTATCCAATCATTATTGTAGACGAATTTCAAGACACCAATTGTTTATCTTATAATATTATTACTTCGCTGATATCTGATGATAATAAAGTCTACTTAATGGGTGATGACATTCAGAAGATATACAATTTTCTAGGTGCAATGCCGAATTTGTTTCAGAAAATGAAAGAGGATTTCTCAATGATACCTATGGAGTTTAGCACTAATTATAGATTTAAGGAAAATTCTCAGATGCTTGAATTAGATAATTACCTACGACAGATTTTTAGGCAATATGACGACATAGATAGTTTTCATGAGAAAGCAAGAATAAATATTGGTTTTTATACTAGCGAGAAAAAAGAGGTAGACAAGATTTATAAGGATATTAGCGATAAGGTAATGCTTGGATATGATGTTGCTGTATTAGTTAATAAAAAAAGTAGTGCTAAAAATATTATTGATCGATTTGAAACCGAAGGAACTCAATATTTTAATGGTTTATTTAGCGATACTGATAATGAATACCTAAGCTTTCATAAAATAGCATTAGAGAGCTTTGTTGCTGAAAGTGGTGCTAGTAAATCAATTGCAAAACGTGTTGTTAATAAAGTTATTTCAGATATTGAAATGAAAAAAATATTAATTACTAATGATAATATATTATTTAATTCGTTATTAAGGTTGTTAAAGGCACTATTTGAAAGTGTTAAAAAATTGGCAATTAGTAGAGAGGAAAAGTACAGTAAAATAATGTTTGTTTTATCGAATAACGGCCTTAAGCGATTGATGAATGAAATTAATGAAAATATTGTAATCACAACCATACATGGTTCAAAAGGCCTTGAATGGGATTATATTTATATTCCACAAATAAGACAAGGACAGTTCCCTGTTTATACTAATAATTCATTATGTAAATTGTGTAAGGAAGATGGTTGTGGAATTCAAGGAGCTTATCATTGTGAATTTACTTTTCCAAGTCATTTAAAGTCAAAGTTTGAGGAACAATTAAGCATATTCTATGTGGCTATAACAAGGGCTAAAAAAGATGCATATCTATTTGCAAACATTGAAAAAAATGATTGGGGTTATATTCAGAAGAGAAGCTGTTTAACAGCTTTACCAAACTTAGAAATGAACCGAGATTTTTAATAGAAAATGTTAAATATTATAAAATGTGATAGATTTAGAGTGTCTAATACAGAGGAAGCATGTGGAAATTACAAGTATCAATATTCTAATAAACATTAAAAACGTTAAATAGCTTTTGACCATATGTTTAGCGATGAAAAAAAAGAATTATTATGTATTTGATTTTATAACAATGCGTGAAGAAATGAATGAAAGAGACATAGAAGCCGAACTTGTAAAGCGGGTTACTCAGCTTTTATTAGAAATGGGATCGGGATTTGCATTTTTAGGAAATTAGTATCATTTGAATGTAGGTGGAGATGATTATTATCTGGATTTGTTATTTTATAATTCAAAACTTAGATGTTACGTTGTCATTGAACTTAAAACTGGAAAATTTAAGCTAGAATATGCCGGAAAACTAAATTTCTATCTTTCAGCTGTAGATGATTTGATAAAGAACGATGAGGACAATTCAACAATAGGGATAATACTATGCAAAGAGAAGAACATGATAGTTGCAGAATACTCATTAAAAGATATCAGCAAACCTATCGGGGTAAGTGAATATAAATTGTGTGAAGATATACCTGAAGATATGGTTGGAACTTTACCAAGTATTGAAGAACTTGAAGATAAATTGGAAAGCATAATAGAATAGCATGATATTACAATAATATTATAGATATCTGAACTTCATTGGATTATGTACAGTAAACGTATATGTTGCAGAATGAAATATGATGTAAGGGTTGAATAAATCACTAATTAGTTTGAATGGAGAAGAGAATGGTAGTATTAGGAATAGACGCCGCATGGACAGAAAATCATCCATCTGGAGTATGTTTGATAAGAACAATTGAAGATAATTCATGTGAAGTTATTCGAGCATCAAGTTCATATAGTTCGTTTATATCAAATTGTAATAATGTCGAGGTAAAGCCGGTAGGTTCAAAACTTGTAATTGGTGAAATTATTGGTGCGTTAAAATCTTTTGAATTCGATTGTATAGCTATTGACATGCCATTATCTAATGAGCTAATAACAGGTAGAAGGAGTAGTGAAGGCAAAATTTCTAAATATTATGGAGCAAAAGGTGCAGCAACACATAGCCCTAATAGTATTCGACCAGGGAAACTTGCTTTGGATATAGTAATAGAAGCAAGGGAATTGGGATATACTTTGTCTCTGGTGGGAGAAGAAAGTTATGGTAAATCTTTAATTGAAGTATATCCACACGCATCAATTATTGAATATCTAGATTTAGATTATAGATATATGTACAAAGTTAGTAAGAAAAATAAGTATAATGAGTGGAAAGATCTAAAACCAGAAGTAAGAGATGATTTATTAAAAACGCAATTAAACAAATTGATTATATATTTAAAAACTAGGCTTATCAATATTGATGAATTTTTACCCTTACTTGACCTTAATAAGAAGTATACAGGATGGCAGTTGAAAGAATATGAAGACATTATTGATTCATCGTTTTGTGCTTTGACGGGTGTTGATTATATGAATAGAAGAACTATTGGATATGGAGGCCTTGATGGTACTATATGGGTTCCAGACAAAAGAAAAATCTTTGATGAAATTTCAGAGTAAAATAGTATTTATATTGTCTTGTGATATTACCATGATATTAAAAAACCTGTATGATACAAATAATCACTAAAAAATATGATTTTTAATAAAATGAAACCATTGATATAATTGAGTTACAAATTATTAAAAATGTAACTTTGTCGAGTGGGAATAAGTTAAAAATTTATATATTATATAGAAATAGCAGGTAGTCTACGGATTATCTGCTGTTTTATGTATTATACATATTTTACGATTTTCAGGCTAAAACAGATAGACTTATAATATCACAAAAAACTCATTGCGTTTGTGCTTACAAAATACTGGAATGTAAGCACAAAAGTAACATGTTGAGAAGCAAGTTCAAAATATCATATCATTATTTTAATGAATATATTTCCGATTATGTTATAATTAATATAAATTTAGGTTATAAGAGGGGAAATATATGCTAGAGAATAATAAAAGTTATAATAAATTTCTGATAGAGATAAAAACTCAGATCAAATCTTCTCAACAAAGAGCACTGCTTGCAGTAAATAAAGAACTGATTTTACTCTATTGGAATATAGGAAGTAAGATATTGGAAGCTCAAGATAAAGAAGGTTGGGGAGCTAAGATAATTGAAACACTTTCAAAAGAACTAAAAAATGAATTTCCGGATCTGACAGGTTTTTCATCAAGAAATTTAAAATATATGAGGAATTTTGCTGAAACATATAGAGATTTTCTATTTGTGCAACAGGTTGTTGCACAAATACCATGGGGTCATAACTTGGTTTTAATTGAAAAAATCAAATCATATGAGCAGCGACAATGGTATGTATTGAAAACAATCGAAAATGGCTGGTCGAGAAATACTCTGGTTCATCAGATAGAAAGTGATTTATACAGCAGGCAGGTTACTGTTGAAAAGACAACAAACTTTATGAGCCAACTTCCTGTTCCTCAAAATAAATTGGCATTAGAGACATTAAAAGATCCATATGTATTTGATTTTATAACAATGCGTGAAGAAATGAATGAAAGAGACATAGAAGCCGAACTTGTAAAGCGGGTTACTCAGCTTTTGTTAGAAATGGGATCGGGATTTGCATTTCTAGGGAACCAGTATCATTTGAATGTAGGTGGAGATGATTATTATCTGGATTTGTTATTTTACAATTTAAAACTTAGATGCTACGTTGTCGTTGAACTTAAGACTGGAAAATTTAAGCCAGAATATGCCGGAAAACTAAATTTCTATCTTTCAGCTGTAGATGATTTGATAAAAAGCGATGAGGACAATCCAACAATAGGGATAATACTATGCAAAGAGAAGAACAAGATAGTTGCAGAATACGCATTAAAAGATATCAGCAAACCTATCGGGGTAAGTGAATATAAATTGTGCGAAGATATACCTGAAGACATGGTTGGAACCTTACCAAGCATTGAAGAACTTGAAAATAAATTGGAAAGCATAATAGAATAGCGTGATATTACCATGATATTAAAAATCTTATATAATGCAAATAATCACTAAAAAATATGATTTTCAGTAAAATGAAACCATTGATATAACTGAGTTACAAATTATAAAAAAAGTAACTTTATCGAGTGGGAATAGTAAGAATAATTTGACATACTATATAGAAATGGAGCTATTTCCCGACAGCCCCTTTCTATAAACTTTTAAATGTTATACCAACAACAATTATTATTCATCCATTTTATCTTTAATTTGCATAGACCTGATTTTTTGTTTTAATTCAAAATTATCGATTAACATGGTATGAATTCCATCTTCAGATAAGACGCCACGATTTAAATCTTTGGGTATTTTGTGTTTTCTGTCATCCTCAAAATCTTGAAACCACTCTTTGCTTCCATAGTAAGCTGATACTTCTTCTATTTGTTCTGAAGTACCAATATAATGATTTAAAGCATCTTGAAGATCACGGACAGCTTTAATAGAATCATTTAAATTTCTTTCCATAAGTTTTATACGTTCTATTTGATCCATAAACACCCTCCTTTCAAAACTTGTTAGAACTATTATCATATAACCTATAGAGCCATGAATCCTTTTTTTATTGTACCATACCCAATATTTTTTTAAGATATCCCACATTCAATAAATGTACAGTTTCAAACTTTCCATCATAGAATACCGCCCAATTATTAAAAACACAGGGCATAGTTTTTGCCTTTTCCAATGTATCTACTTTTACTAAATTGAGTTTGACTTCATTAGCTTTGCAATATGTTTCAATTTCTTTGATACAGTTTGGGATATAAGGACATTGTAATCCATAATATATTGTTAGGTCTTTGTTTTCTATCTTTTGATTTTTTGCGGAATCAGTAAAATGAGGATGAGTGCCATCAAAGGACATTGCTAAGAGCTCATATTCTTCATTAATAGTATCTACTGTTTTAAAACCTTGTTTAATCATAAATTTCTTATCGCTGAGAAATGGTTTCTTTTTCTTGGAGCTTATTACACAGATTCCTGACTTATTTTGTCTTTTAGCATCATTTATACAGTATTCTAAAAGTTCTTTGCCATGTCCATTTTTCTTAAAATTACCTGAAACCCATAGACAATAAATGTACATATAATTAACTCCTGATACTGGTGTCCAAGCTGTTTCAAGAGGAGAATATTCAATAAATACCTTACCTCTTGCATCTAGTTTTCTAAAAACATGCCCTTGGATAATCCGCTCTTTAAGCCATTCTTTTTTCACATCTACACCAGCCTGATGTTTTTTATCAGCAATTGCACAACAAATATGCTCTTTTTCTATATTATCTATCGTAATGTCTATAAAACTCAACTTACTACCTCCTTGTACAATGTAGTTAGTAAGTTGAATATACTGTAACATAGAAAACTTACTAATTATGGCAATGTCTTTCTTGTCTTATATTTCAAAGCATGGAAAGGGGAATAGAAACTTATTAGCAACTTGCATTATAGCGTGGCAATAATAAGAATAATATTATAACTTAAATTACTTATGCACGTTATTTTTTTCTACGCTAACAATATTTTCTGTAGTTGATAATTTCAAAAGGATACCTTGAAAGTCGTTATCAGTATTTTTTATTCTAAAGACATTTTCTTGAATTATATGATCAGCAAAAAAAACACTATGATAAGATGAAATTTCATATTTAAAAGAAAACTCTTTTAAAGTATTTGTTATTTCGGTCAGAGTAGAAGATCCTCCTGTATACTTAATGACAAGACTATAAGATCTGTGAACATTGAAAAAACGCTTAAATATAAATAAAGTTGAGATTACAAATAGAAATCCAAGTATCCCAATAGAATAAAACCCCATACCTATAGCTAGTCCAATATTTGCAACAGTCCAAATGGATGCGGCGGTAGTAAGGCCAGATATAGTGCTTTTAGTAACAATTATAGTTCCAGCACCTAAGAAACCAATACCACTGACAACCTGAGCTATTAGCCTGGAAGCATCAGAAGTAACACCAATAGGCCGCGAGGGATTGGCTAAAGCAAGATCTCTTACATAGTCTGTGATTTCTACTTGCATTAAAGCTACTAAAGTTGCACCAATAGCAACAAGAATATGTGTCTTAAGGCCCGCGTTACTTTCATTTATTTCTCTTTCATATCCGATCAGACCCGAAAAAACCAGAGCTAAAAATAATTTTAACAGTATTACATCGATATTCATCCACATTTTTCACACTCCATACCATATAAAAAGAATTATAGTTAAAGGTCTACCGCCTAATATTTCAAGCGTTCATACTACAATTAGTCTTTAATTTCTTTGAATAGCTCATAAGCCTTTTCTCTAGCTTTATTTAAAATCTCAATACCAGGTATTGTTATAGAATAATACTTTCTAACTCTTCCTTCAACAGTTTTTTCTGTACTTTCCAAAAGTTTACTAGACTCCATATTATGAAGAATAGGATATAGTGTTCCTGGACTCATATCATATCCATGTTCGCTAAGTTCTTCTATTATCCATGCACCATAGAAAGGTTCTTGTTTTGCATGATGGAGAATATGAATTTGTATAAAACCTAAGAATAATTTTCTTAAAATTTTGTCTTGCATTTAAATCACTCCTCATATACAATCTACATAACGAAACTCGATATCGGTTTCAATTAGTAGTATATCATTAAATATATTTCATTTCAACAGATAATTAACAGAAAGGATATTTCATGATGAAAATAAAAAACAAGTTAGAAAATCAGGATAGAGCTGGGTGGATAACTTTTTTAAAAGATGTATTTATTTGTTCTTTGGGAGCTTATGGGGGACCAGAAGCTCACTACGGTGTCTTTACGGATCAAATGGTTATAAAGAAAAAATATTTAACTGAAGAAGATCTTGTAGAACTTATTGCTTTGACTTCCATTTTGCCTGGACCAAGTAGTACACAGACAATTGTATCCATTGGGTATAAAATTGGAGGACCAGCTTTAGCATTTCTTACTATGTTAGTGTGGGCTATACCTGTGCTCATATTGATGACCCTTCTTTCATTTTTAAGTGGATTTTTAGTTGAAATGAACATATCCCAAGATGGGCTCCGTTACATTGGGCCGATGGCAGTAGGATTTATTATTGTAGCAGCATATCGTATAGGAAAAAAAGTAGTAACTGGTAAAATTGCTTTGGCATTATTCCTTTTTGGAGGAATAATCACTTACTTTATCAGGGCGCCTTGGATTTATCCATTAGTGCTGCTTACCGGTGGAATAGTCAGTGTTAAAACCTCTAAGGAAAATAATTTATGGCATAGCATAAAAATAAATCCTCCCTGGATATATTTGATTGTATTTTCAGTACTTGCAATAGCTAGCCTACTCATGAGTTTTATATGGGACAATCGAATTCTTAATCTATTTGAGAGCTTTTATCGTTATGGCTACTTAGTTATTGGGGGAGGGCAAGTAGTAGTGCCACTTATGTATAGTGAATTAGTAGAAGTAAATCACTACATGACAAATCAAGAGTTTTTGACTGGATTCGGACTTGTACAAGGACTGCCAGGACCTATGTTTAGCTTTAGCGCCTATGCAGGTGGAATGGCAGCTCGTCAGGGCGGCCCCCTGATTCAAGTTTTAGGCGCTATGGTAAGTGGTATTGGAATATTTTTGCCAGGGCTTCTTTTAATTTACTTTGTATATCCAATATGGGAACGGTTAAGGGAAATAAAAGGGATAAGGGTTTCTTTAAAAGGAATTACTGCAGTGGCCAGCGGATTAATAGCGGTAGCTTCAATAATTTTGATGCAAAAGAGTGGGCTTTCAATAGATAATATTTTGATTACATTTTTTACGGTTATAATATTGTTAACAAAGAAAATTCCAGCACCATTAATCGTGATTGTGACTTTAATTGCTGGCTTCATATTTTAGGGAATTTTATTCATTTGACGATGCATCTTTGCTACTGTATAATTGTAAAAATAAGGCCTTACAAAATGTTTTTGAAATAGACAGGGGAGAATAGTTAAATGAAATTAATTATAAAAAAAGATTATGAGGAAATGTGCGCCGAGGCAGCTAAGACCATTAAAGAACAGCTGGATCACAAGAAAGATACTACATTGGGTTTGGCCACAGGAAGCACTCCGGAAGGGGTATATAAGGAGTTAATAAAATATTATAAAAATGGAGAGATTGATTTTTCACAGGTTAAGACTTTTAATTTGGATGAATATATAGGGTTATCAAAAGAGAATATAAATTCGTTTAACTATTTTATGAATGACAAGTTATTCGACCATATAAATATAGATAAAAAGAATATTCATATACCAAATTGTGATGGAAAAAATATCGAAGAATTTTGTAGAAATTATGATAAGATGATTGAAGATTCTGGTGGTATTGATTTGCAAATAGTAGGAGTTGGACAAAATGGACATATAGCATTTAATGAACCTGCAAATCAATTGAGTTTTGGAACAACAATAGTAGAATTAGCCGAAAATACTATTGAAATAAACTCGAGATTTTTTGACTCAATAGAGGATGTACCCAAAAAAGCTATTACAATGGGGATGGGGACTATAATGCAAGCTGAAAAAATAATTTGGATTGCAAATGGGAAGGGCAAAAGTAAGGTTGTAGAAAAATTTCTAAGTGAAAAGACTATAACTACAGAATTTCCAGTATCAATATTGAAATTGCACAAAGATTTAACCATTATAGTAGATGAACAAGCTTGTAGTAGTTTGGGTCGATAGGATTGAAATTATAATTTTAAAGTGCTTATCGTAAATACGATGGCGCTTTTTTACATACTGGAAAAAATAAATACTGTATCTATTAAATCAGCAAATAGGGGTATATAGTTAGTGTATGATGATAAAAAGTTGATGAATTGTTTTAATCTTTTTACAGGAATCTAAATGGAGGAATAAAGATGGATAAAAAGAAAAATCAACATGAAGAAAGTCATAATAAAAACCCTATGGCAAAAAATGGATTGGGGGATTCTATTCCCAGCAGAAATCAAAATATTGGTGACACTCCTGAGATAAAGACAGCAGCAGGAGCCCCAGTGACAGATAATCAAGATACTATGACGGCTGGAAAACGAGGACCTGTTTCCTTACAAGACGTGTGGTTTTTGGAAAAGATGGCTCATTTTGATCGTGAAGTTATACCAGAGCGTAGAATGCACGCTAAGGGTTCAGGAGCATTTGGAACTTTTACAGTGACTCATGATATTACAAAATACACGAAAGCTAATATATTTTCTGAAATTGGTAAAAAAACGGAAATGTTAGCTCGTTTTTCAACAGTTGCTGGTGAAAGAGGAGCGGCAGATGCGGAAAGAGATATCCGCGGATTTGCTTTAAAGTTTTATACTGAAGAAGGCAATTGGGATCTGGTAGGTAACAATACACCTGTATTTTTCTTTAGGGATCCTATGAAATTTATAGATTTAAATCACGCAGTTAAGAGAGATCCCCGCACTAATATGAGGAGCCCAAATACTAATTGGGATTTTTGGACTTCTTTACCAGAGGCACTTTTACAAGTGACCATCATAATGGGAGACAGGGGCATTCCATCTTCTTATAGACATATGCATGGATTCAGTTCTCATGCCTACAGCCTCATTAGCAGTGAAAATGAACGAGTGTGGGTAAAATTTCACTTTAGATCTCAGCAGGGTATACAAAACCTGACTGATCAAGAAGCGGAAAAGGTAGTCGGTATGGATAGAGAATCTCACCAAAGGGATCTTTACCAAGCTATTGAACAAGAAATGTGTCCAAAATGGAAGATGTATATACAAGTTATGACTCAAGAGCAAGCAGATGCCATGAAAAACAACCCTTTTGACCTGACTAAAATGTGGTTCAAAAAAGATTTTCCTCTTATGCCAGTTGGAGAATTTGAATTAAATAAAAACCCAGACAATTATTTTGCACAAATTGAGCAAGCTGCGTTTAACCCTGCAAATGTGGTTCCTGGGATTAGCTTTTCTCCTGACCGTATGCTGCAAGGTCGGTTGTTTTCTTATGGGGATGCACAAAGGTATCGTTTAGGGGTCAATCATGGCCAAATACCCGTTAATATGCCTAAGGGAGTTGAAAACCCTCATAGCTTCCATCGTGATGGTCAAATGCGTGTAGATGGAAACTTGGGGAGCGAAATACATTATGAACCTAATAGCTATGGAAACTGGAAAGACAATCCAGAAAATAATCCCCCGCCAGAAAAAGGTGGAGACGTTTATAGATATGACTTTAGAGAAGATGATTCTGATTACTATACACAACCAGGGCTTCTTTTTAGGGCTATGACAGATGATCAAAAGCAAGTTTTATTTGATAATACTGCAAGAAATATGGGAGATTCGACTCTTCAAATAAAACACAGACATATATATAATTGTTACCAGGCAGATCCTGAATATGGTAAAGGTGTAGCAAATTCAATGAAAATTTCAATTGACGATGTAGACTTAAATTTGCCTAAAAAAGATTCGCATGAAAATCTGAAGATAGCTAATAATCTGCATCCAGAATTAAACACACCGACCCAACCAGTAAACCCTGGTGTGGAAATAGATACGAATAAAAGTGATTATATAGAACCCGAAGATGATCCGTGGCTCTTATAATATAAGTATGGGTTGTTTAATCTTTATATTATTAGAATGGAGGAGCAATCATGAAAGATTCAAAAGACATGTTAAAAAATGCCAAAGAAAAACTTGAAAATGCTAAAGATAAGGTCGTTGGTGAAGCTAAAGAAGCATTAGGGAAAGTTACAGATAATGAGGAGCTGGAATTGAAGGGTAAAATTCAATCTTCTAAATCGGATGTCAAGGAAAAAATTGATGATGTAAAGGAAAAAGTTGATGATGCCAAAGAAAAAATCGCTAAAAAGATAAACGACGTCATTGATGAAAAGGAAGACAATAAGAAAGATAAATAAAATTGTCAATAATATGCTTCCCTCTATAGTATACAGTTAAACAATCAAACTGCTTACTAAACAGGGGGCATATTTTTATGTGAATAAAATATATCAATTTGATTTATAATGCGGTATTATATAATTAAGAATAAAATGAAGAAGGAGACAAAACATATGATTAATTTCTTTTCACAATTTTCGCCAGTACAACAAGCACTTATGGGAACTTTATTCACTTATGGAGTTACTGCACTAGGTGCAGGACTGGTATTTTTCTTTAAAAGTATAAAGAAAACTGTACTAAACGGAATGCTTGGTTTTGCGGCCGGAGTAATGATTGCTGCAAGTTTTTGGTCTCTTCTTGCGCCAGGTATAGCCATGGCAGAAGAGCTTGGACAAACCCCTTGGATCAGTGCGAGTTTGGGTTTCTTGGCAGGTGGTGGATTTTTATATTTGATAGATAAACTTTTGCCTCATCTCCACATGGGTCTGGATACTAGTCAGGCAGAAGGTATCAAAACTTCATGGCAAAGAAGCGTACTTTTAGTTTTAGCCATAACACTACACAACATACCAGAAGGTTTGGCTGTAGGAGTTGCTTTTGGAGCAGCAGCAACGGGAAGCATGAGCGGGGCAACGCTCGCTGGAGCAATAGCGCTTACAATAGGTATTGGTTTGCAAAACTTTCCAGAAGGTGCTGCTGTATCTATTCCTCTTAGAAGAGAGGGAATGAGCCGAACCAAGTCGTTTATATATGGCCAGGCTTCGGGGCTTGTAGAACCGATAGCCGGAGTTATTGGAGCTTATGCTGTCATATCTATGCAAAATATACTTCCATATGCCCTTTCTTTTGCTGCAGGAGCTATGATATATGTAGTAATAGAAGAACTTATTCCAGAAGCTCAAAGAGAAGAAGGTGGATCGAAAACAGATATCGCTACAATTGGAGCTATGATAGGTTTTGCTGTAATGATGATTTTAGATGTCGCTTTAGGATAAAATGATTAGTTAGATGAAGAATAGAAATAGAAAAACCGTACAGACCATTATAAAACGGAGTTGTACGGTTTTTCTATTTTTATCTTTTATTCAGCTTGCAATAATAATTGAAATTTTGGGTATAATGTAATAGGGAAAGAGACATATTACAAGCATTTACTTACTTCATGATGCTATATAAAGAGAAAGGAGATTATATGAACTGGTTATCGTGGATTATATTTGGTGGTCTGGCTGGATGGATTGCAAGCATAATAAGCAAGAAAAACGAAAACATGGGTATGATGAAAAATATCATAGTCGGTATAGTGGGAAGTTGGGTCGGCGGTTTTATTATGAGTTTTCTTGGAGCACCGGGGGTTACGGGGTTTAATCTTCGCAGCTTTGGAGTTGCAGTTATAGGAGCTTGTGCACTCCTTTGGATTTTTAATGCTATAAGCAAAAAGTAAGGGGTTTGATTTAAGGTTTTTTGGAGGAAAAAGTGAAAATAGAAAAAGGCAGAAAAGAAGATATAGATGAAATTGAAAAGATGTATGATGAATTAAATGATTACCTTGCAGATAATACCAATTATCCGGGCTGGAAGAAGGGGGTTTATCCTGTACGCCAAACGGCTGTTAGTGCTATACTTGAAGAAAATCTTTATGTGGCAAGAAAAGAAGGCAGAATTGTTGGTTCGGTCATATTAAATCATAAGCCTGAAGCTGCTTATGCAGAAGCCAGGTGGGGAATAGAGATTGATTATGAAAAAGTATTTGTTTTGAAAACTTTTGTAGTACATCCGCAATATTTTAAACAAGGTTTAGGAAAAGGATTACTGGACTATATCAATAATTTGGCGATTAAAAAAAACATGAAAGCTATAAGGCTAGATGTATATGAAAGTAATATACCTGCTATAAATCTTTATGAAAAAAATGGTTTTCGTTATGTGGGTACAGTTGACCTTGGAATTGGTGAAACCTATAATTTGAAATGGTTTAAACTTTACGAAAAACTTATATGAACAAGCGATAAAGAATAATCAATTCATTATCGCTTGTTTATATTGATGATGAGGGGCGGCGAATGAAACAACATAAAAAGATAATAATAATTACAAGTATACTCGCGCTCATTCCTATGATTGCAGGAATCATTATGTGGGATAAAATGCCTGATCAGGTCGCAACGCACTGGGGATTTAACAATATCGCTAATGGCTGGAGCAGCAAGGCATTTGCTGTTTTTGGAATTCCACTGATGCTTTTTGCTATTCATATTTTTACAGTATTTGTTACACTCAACGATCCCAAAAAGAAAAACATAGGAAGTAAAATGCTGACTATGGTGTTCTTTGTAATACCTGTAACATCTATCATAACGTGTCTTTCGGTTTACGCAATAGCACTTGGTTTGAACATAAATATAGGCCTTATGATAAACGTTCTTGTAGGAGTGTTGTTTATAATAATAGGTATTTATCTGCCGTCGATTAAGCAAAATTATACTGTGGGTATAAAACTTCCGTGGACTCTAAACAGTGAAGAAAATTGGGACAAGACCAGCAAGTTTTCTGGGAAACTATGGGTTGCAGGTGGAGTATGTGTCCTTATAAATACGTATTTTCAGTCTACCTGGATTTTATTGATTATTATTACAGTAATATCTCTAATCCCAGTTATATATTCTTTTTTGATATACAAAAAATAAAAATTTCTTTACATGTATCCGGCGGCTTCTTCCCAAGTCATATAAAAGTGGATCCCACCAGTTGAATCAGACCATCTGTCATCATTGTAGTTATTTGCTGTCGAGATTTCACCAAGCCTGTATACAAAATCAGTTTCCACGTAGGAATAGGCCTCTTTATAAAATTGAGTTTTGTCCAAATTGGATATTTCTAGAACTTTGGCTTCACTGCATCTGCACGTATCAGAAGTAGCTGATGAACGTTTTGCGTCTTTTGGAATAAGAAGAGTTACCATTCTTTGATTAAAACACTTTTTGTATCCAATAAAATATCCTGATTCAGGGCATCTAAGTCTAAAATAACGAGTACTTTCATCAGTTATTATATCTTTTAGGTCTGCACCCTCTAAAAGTGATGTAAAAAAGTTGACACCCCTTGCATCTGATGAATAAAGACTGCATTTTCGAAGATTTGCACCCGAAAAGCTAGTGCCTCTAAGGTCTGAATAGGAAAAATCGGTATTAATAAATAGAACGTTGTCAAATTTACAGTTTCTAAGTGTAGAATTTGCAAAACTGACATTTTTTATATCTGACCACGAAAAATCTATATTAGAAAGATCCATTTCCTCAAGGAGCATATTTTCGATGCAATAATCACTCAAACTTAGAGCCGCATGGTCTTCTTTGCTTCGTGGAGCTCTTATAATAGAGAGCAGTTCATCTCTTTCGATTATTTTCATTTCTATCACCTCATATATATTATACCCAGAACATAATTATCCAAATAAATATGTTATATTAATTAGTAATACTTCGCACATGTATATATCATAGCAAGAAGCAAAGTATTTAGAAGAATATTCCGAGGAGGAAACTAATGATTAAACCGTCTGCACTGAAAAAAGGAGATTTTGTCGCTATAGTAAGTCTTTCAAGTGGAATGCTTGGAGAAGAGTTTGCAAAACATGAGCTGGAGATTGGGCTCAAAAGGATAAGAGAGTTTGGGCTTGAGCCAGTAGTAATGCCAAACGCCTTGAAAGGCATGAAGTACCTCAAAGAACATCCTGAATTAAGGGCCGAAGATCTCAAAGCTGCTTATTATGATGAACGAATTAAGGGTATAATATGTGCGATTGGAGGAGATGATACTTTCAAGCTTTTGCCATATATTATGGAAGATGCTGAGTTTATTTCTTATGCAAAGAAAAATCCTAAACTTTTTACAGGTTTTTCTGATACGACGATCAACCACCTTATGTTTTATAAAATGGGAATAACTACGTATTATGGGCCAAACTTTGTGTGCGATCTTGCAGAACTTGATGAAGAAATGCTTCCTTATACAAAAAGTTTTTTTTCTAAGTACTTTACTGATGAAGAAAAATACAGTATAGAATCCAGTGATATCTGGTATGAAGAACGTACGGACTTTTCGGGAAAATCTATAGGAATAAAAAGGCATGCTCATCTTGAAAAAAGAGGCCATGAAATAATACAAGGATCGGGAAAAGTAAATGGAAGGCTGCTTGGGGGCTGCCTGGAGAGTTTTTATGATATACTTACAAAAAACAGATACCAAGATCAAAAACATCTCTGTGAAAAATACGAGATTTTTCCAGATTTAGAGCAGTGGAGAGGTAAAATACTTTTTTTCGAAACCAGTGAAGAAAAACCATCTCCAGAGGTTTTTGAAAAAGAGCTGATTGCACTCAAAGACACCGGTATATTTGAAGTAATAAGCGCAGTTTTGGTGGGAAAACCAGCAGATGAAACTTACTATGAAGAATATAAGGATGTAATAAGGGAAGTAATCGATAATATAAACTTGCCTGTAATGTATAATTTGAACTTTGGACATGCCTATCCCAGATGCATAATTCCTTACGGGCTTGAGGCGGAAGTCGATTTTGATGAAAAAACTGTTGTGATAGCAGAGCCTTTATTTAAAAAATAATAAAAAAATTCCTTTCATGATTACAAAGATGTGCGTTGTAAACATAAAAGGAACGGAAAGAAGGCAAATCGATATTAGAATTCCATTTTTCGAACAAGTACATTTTTAAGTTTCAAAAGCTCTGTTTCGAGTTGGGAAACTTCATTTTCAGAGCCACTGATAAATTCAAGAATAAGTAGGCCTTTGCTACTACACATGGTTCCGGCAGCTTCATGTAGGCCCAGTCTGGTTTTAATTATGCAGCCATGTTTGGTTAGTAGTTCTTGAACACTTATGGCATCGGAATCGCGGTCTTCTATTTGAATACCCATTATCACTCTCATAAATACTCCTCTCAGTTATAGTGCAAGTACATTTGTTAATTTTTTACCCTATATATTCAAGACTTAAACATATATTAAAAATAATGGAGGTAAATATGATTTATTATTTTTCAGGCACAGGAAATTCAAAATGGGTTGCAGAGAATATAGCAAAAAACACGGGAGAACAGACGCTAAACATAGCAGACTACATCAACAAAAAAGATATTTCTATAAATATAAGTGCGGGAGAAGTAATAGGTATTGTATTCCCTGTCTACGCATGGTCTGTTCCTGAATTTTTGATGGATTTTATAAAAAATATTAATATAGAAGAGGGTGCATTTAGTTTCGCGGTATGCACGTGCGGGGACGAGGCAGGGCTATCTATGAAAAAACTTTCTAAGGAAATAAAGCTCAACTGTGCATATTCAATAGTTATGCCCAATAACTACATAATAGGATACGATGTAGATACAGAAGAAGAAATAGCAAAAAAAATTTATAGGGGAAAGCAAAAAATAGAAATAATAAGCAATAAAGTGAGAGAAAGAAAAGACGAATGGGATGTTTCAATTGGTTCGAATGCATTTTTGAAATCCAATCTGGTGTCTTTTCTGTTTAACAAGTTTGCAAAAAACACAAAGCCTTTTTCTGTAGATGACACATGTATCTCATGCGGCCTGTGTGAAAAGATATGTCCAACAGATAATATCACTTTAATAGATGGTAAGCCCGTGTGGGGAAGTAAATGCGTGATGTGTCTTGCGTGCATAAACAGATGCCCTCAAAAAGCAATCCAGTATGGATCAAGTACGAGAAACCGAGGCAGATATTATTTTATTGAAAAACAAGGAGAGCTGAAGTGATAAACGATTATCGTGAAATAGAAAATAGATATATTCAAAATTTTTCACTAAAGGAAGAATATGGGGATTATGTAAGGTTTTTTGATGATGAGTTACCAGGGATGTATGCTTTTAACTGCATTATGATCAAGCCTTCTTGTAAATCCAGTATTACTGAACTTTTACAAAATGAAATTTATGGATTGAAAATAAGAAAGAAAAATTTTTTAAAAGTATTAATTCATCCTGGAATAAATATAAAAGAAGAACTGAAATCAGAAATTGCAAGTAAAGGTTTTGAAATAAGGACCAATCTTTATATGAGGTTTAATGTTGAAAATGATGCAGTGTTCAAAGTAAATGATAGATGCACAGTTAAAATAGCTGATTCAGATAAAGAATTTAAAAATATATCAGAGCTGGATATAGAATCAAGCACTGAATCTGGAATTCCACAAGATTTCGCAATAGAAAAATCAATCAGAAAAAGAGCTATGTATGAGTCAAAAGAGAATAATCTAGAAGCTTACGTATCATACTTTGACGGATGTCCGGCAGGGAAATGCGAGCTGTTTATCCATAATGATTATGCGAAAATTGAAGATTTTGATGTTCTTAGTAAATATCAAAGGCAGGGAATAGGTACGACTATGTTAAAATCCATGATTGAAGATGCATTAAAACAGGGAATAAAAAATATATATCTTATAGCTGATAAAGATGATACTCCACAAAATATGTATACAAAATTGGGATTTGAGATAATAGGAGAAGAAAATGAATTATTTTACCTTCAAAATGGGTAGATACTAATAAATGCTATAAACAGAGTTTTTTAAATAAATTGTGGCATTTTGAATGAATAAAGCTTATAATATACAAAGTGTTATTAAAAACAGATTACAGAGGAGTATATGATAGTGGATTTTAAAGAATTAGGCATCAGTGAAGATTTGACAAAGCTTCTTAAGAGGAATGGGATAGTTACGCCAACACCAGTTCAGCAGCAGAGTATAGGTTATATAAGCTCTGGACGAGATCTAATGGCCCAGGCGCAGACTGGAACAGGAAAAACACTTGCGTTTTTGCTTCCCTTGTTTGAAGATATAGATACAACCAAAGATCAGGTTCAGGTGCTTATAATGACACCTACAAGAGAACTGGCAATACAAATAACCAATGAGGCAGAAAAACTCAGAGAATATAAAGATGTTAAAATTCTGGCAGCTTATGGCGGAAAAGATATTGGAGCTCAGCTTAAAAAACTGAAAAAAAGCGTACACATGGTAATAGCCACGCCAGGAAGACTAATAGACCATATACTGAGAAAAACAGTTGATCTTGGAAGTGTGAAAACATTTGTACTTGATGAGGCAGATCAGATGCTTCTCATGGGTTTCAGAAACGAAATAGAAGATATACTGACAAAGATTCCAAAAAGCAGGCAAATCCTTTGTTTTTCGGCCACACTTGACTCTCATGTAAAACGAATGGCTTACAGATATATGGATAATCCAATAACTGTAACTGTAAATGCAAAAGAGATAACTTTAAAGAGCATAAGGCAAAATGTAGTTGAATCTACAGATAGGAACAAATCAGGAGATCTTTGCAGGGTGCTTGATGAAGACAACCCCTTCATGGCAATAATATTTTGCAGAACTAAAAGAAGAGCAGATGACCTTGAAGTTGTGCTTCACAAGAGAGGTTACGATTGCCAGAAGCTACACAGTGACGTAGTGCAGGCTAAAAGAGAAAGAATAATGAAATCTTTTAGAAATGGAGATTTTCAGTATCTTATAGCAACTGATGTGGCATCCAGAGGACTTGATATAGGGGGAGTCAGTCATATTTATAATTATGACATACCTGAAAGTGCAGAAAGCTATATACATCGCATAGGAAGGACTGGAAGAGCAGGAGAAGAAGGCTATACTTGCTTATTTACAGACCCAAAGGATTTAAAACAACTAAAGGCTATAGAGGAAAGTATTAAGTTTAAGATACCTAGAAGAAAATTGAACGGAGGCGACCATGATTAAAATTGATAAGGCACCAAAGTCCGATAACAAACCTAAAAAACCGGCAAGACCTGGTAAGAAGGTAGAAAAAAAAGGCATGAATTATAATAATGCAGAAAAACGTGGTAAAAATTTCATGTATGCTGACCTTGAAAAAAGCGATTGCTACAAGTGTGATTTTGGAGAATCTAACTTCGATTTTGCGAGTTTTAGAGGTGCTCATTTTAAATCCAGCAGTTTTAATGGGTGTAGTTTCAAATGGGCAGAATTTACAGGTGCAAACCTCAAAAACAGCTCAATGAAATCTGCAAAATTTGAGAATACGGTTTTTAATTCATCCAAACTCGATGGAGTAAGTTTTAAAGGAGCAACATTTAAAAATACAATTTTCTTTAATACGGAAATGAACAATGTTAAAGATATAGATCTTGAAAACAGTGGAGTAAAGATTTTTGAAGATATGCCTCAAATTGAAATAAGTGAAGAATTTACAGTTGCAATAATAAATGCAATGAGCAATGAGTATATAAAGAAATCAAGAGTTTTAGACACCCGAGACGGTGGGATAAATACAATCAGTATAATGCTTCTTTTGGAAATTTATTCTGAGCAGGAGATAATACAAGGACTAAAGCTTATTTCCGATGGGGCTGACAGAGACTTCCATACTTTAAGTTATATAATTAAATTTATTGAAAGTGCTGTGAGAGAAGCATAATGCTTTTCTCTTTTTACCTTTAAGCATTAAATTATCTTAAATTATAAAAAAAGCTTTACTTTTTCTTAAAGGTAGTGTATTATAAGAATAT
This sequence comes from Proteocatella sphenisci DSM 23131, assembly GCF_000423525.1. Lineage (GTDB taxonomy): Bacteria > Bacillota > Clostridia > Peptostreptococcales > Filifactoraceae > Proteocatella > Proteocatella sphenisci. The sequence goes on from NZ_AUID01000008.1 coordinate 107,501, forward strand.
AGTAGTTAGCGTATAGATTTCACATGTTATTAGAAATCATTGCATCTAGTGGTTTGTAATAATATGTGAACTTTTTATTTCGTAACAATTATAAAAAAAAATAAAAGAAAACAGGAGGTACCTAAACATGACAGGTACAGTAAAATGGTTTAACGCAGAAAAAGGATTCGGATTTATTCAAAGAGAAGATGGAGAAGATGTATTTGTACATTTCTCAGCTATCCAAGGAGAGGGATTCAAATCTCTTGACGAAGGACAGAGAGTTACATTTGATATAACTAAAGGACCACGTGGAGCTCAGGCAGAAAACGTAGTTAGAGCATAATTATCAAAAAATTTAAAGGCAGAATATTATTCTGCCTTTTTTTTGTTATGTTTTTTTATTTTTTCGGAACTCATCTTTCCTGAGTTTTTTAAAATGAGATTCTAATAACTGATATTCAATGGAAATCTCTTCGTTGATTTTCAAATCTGGTTCAGTACTTAGTTTTTTTAATATTTCGAGAATTTTCAAGGAATTATTATGATCATTTATATTTCCCAGGATGTTAACAATTTTTTTAATATCTTTTTCAATTAAAAGTGTCCTGTCTTTTACACCATCAGGAAATATTTCAATCATATTTTTAATTTTTTTCCCCATTAATCTTGTGTTATGGAGCTTTTCAAAATTATCCAGGCACAGTTTTTTTCTTCGTTTTTTAATTTTACACATCAGATTGAAAATATATGCATTTACATCTTTTAATGTTTCATTTTTGTTTATCCATACCAGTGAAGACAAGATATCATATACATCGTGAAATGTGCTTGTATTGAGTTTATAAAGTATATCGTTTTCGTGTTCTTTTCTCTGAGATATAGCCATTTTTTCAAAATGACTGCTATTAGCAATTTGATGTACATAGAATATAAATTGGTCCAGATCTCGTATGATAGATAGCTCGGAATTGAGTGAACGTAAACTCTTACATACATGCTTAAATGAGTAATCAGAGAGATCGTTTTTTGAAAAATCAACAAGTGTAAGGATTTTTCTTATACTCAATCTCATCTTATGAATATTTTCGGGCTCTGATGGATCCGTTTTAAAGTCTTCACATGATTCATAAAAATTGTCTGCAAATTCATCTATTTCAAATTTTATGTCGGAGATATCAATGCCCGGGTTTGCTTTTCTTTTAAAGTCTGAAATGTTGCCTTCTAACTTTATTTTCTTGTCTATCATGTCAGAACTGATAAAATATTTAAGTGTACCTGAAGTACAGTCTTCGTTGAGTCTTATACATGCAAGACTCCCTTTTTTGAATTCAAGATTTGTATCACAAAGGCTGGATGTAAGAAAATATACATTAGGATTGTGACCTACCAGAATTATGCAGTCAGAGTCGGAGTTGCTTGAAACAATATCTGGTATTAAGTTGAAATAATCTCCATGATAAAGATTGTCGTAAGAAATAACCTCATCTGTCTTTAATATGTCGGCAATATTGTATGCAGTTTGCATTGTTCTTTCACTTGAACTGGCAACAATGCTTATGAGTTTGTAGTTTTGGTATTTTAAAATGTCATTAAGGATTATAGCCATTGTCCTTACCTGAATTACACCTTCATCTGTCAAAGCCCGGCTAAAATCACCGCCCTCGGGTTTTTGTGAAATATCTTCAGCCCTGCCGTGTCTTACAATTATTAAATCCAAAATATCACCTCCAGTGTTAAGGAAAAGCCCTATACATATGTATAGCCAATATTGATACAAAGTATTCATGGCCAGTCTATTGTATTAAATTAAAAAAATATCAATTTATACTTGACAATGTGAATCACTATATTGTAATATTACAATATAGTGATTCACATTGTATTAAGTGTTAAAGTTAGTTTGAGATAAAGAGGCGAATTTATGGAAATGAATTATAAAGAACTTGAAGAAATGTCAGACTTGCTTAAAGTGCTGGCTCATCCGGTCAGACTATGTATAGCCAAGGGTCTTATGGAAAATGGAAGATGCAATGTTTCGCATATGCAGACATGCCTTGATATACCCCAGTCTACAGTATCGCAGCATATTCAAAAATTGAAGGCGGCAGGAATAATCGAAGGAGACAGATCAGGGCTGGAAATTAATTACCAAGTAAAAAATGAGAGAGCAAAAAAACTTATTAAGGCTATTATTGAATCGATGTAATATTTAAGAGGATCTTATTTATATTAAACTTTGGAGGTTATGATGAGCAAGAAAATATTAATTGTAGGCGGAGTTGCCGGCGGGGCCACTGCAGCAGCAAGAATGAGAAGACTTGATGAGAGTGCAGAGATTATTATGTTTGAAAGAGGAGAGTACATTTCGTTTGCAAACTGTGGTCTTCCTTATTATATAGGTGAAACTATAAAAGAAAGAGAAGCGCTTTTGGTTCAGACCCCTGAAGCTATGAATTCTAAATTCAATATCGATGTTAGAGTAAACAGTGATGTAATAGGAATTGATACAGAGAAGAAAACCTTAAAAGTTAATTCATCTGAAAGAGGGACCTACGAGGAGTCTTACGATTATGTAATCCTGTCTCCAGGAGCAAAACCTATAGCACCACCTATAAAGGGAATTGACAGCAGCAGAATATATAAACTGAGAAACGTACCAGATACTGACCAAATTAAGGCTGTTGTAGACAGTAAAAAGGTATCGAGTGCAGTTGTTATAGGTGGTGGATTTATAGGCATAGAGACGGCCGAAAATCTTAGAGAAAGAGGAGTAAAAGTAACCCTTGTAGAAGCAGCTCCTCATATACTTGCTCCATTTGATACAGAGATGGCAGTTATAGCTGAAAAAGAACTAAATGATAATGGAGTGTCATTGATTCTTGGAAATGGTGTAAAAGGATTCGTTGAAACAGAAAACAAGATAAGTGTAGAACTAAATGACGGACAAAATCTTGAAACTGATATGGTTATACTTTCTATAGGTGTATTGCCAGATACTGGATTTTTGAAAGAATCTGGAATCAATCTTGGTGAGAGAGGTCACATACTCGTTAATGACTCAATGCAGACAAGTGTAGAGGGTGTTTATGCCGTAGGTGATGCGATAATGGTTAAAGACTATCTTCACAAGACTGATGTTGCAATACCACTGGCTGGTCCTGCTAACAGGCAGGGAAGAATAGCGGCAGACAATATAGCGGGCCTTGGAAGAATTTACAAAGGCAGTCTTGGAACTTCAATTCTCAAAATATTTGACATGGCAGCAGCATCAACTGGTAATAATGAGCGTAATCTGCAGAGAATGGGCAAGGAATATAAAATTCTCTACATTCACCCAATGTCTCATGCAAGCTATTATCCTGGGGCAATGCAGCTCACTATAAAGGTAATATACTCCCCAGAGGGTAAAGTGCTTGGAGCTCAGGCAATAGGTTATGACGGAGTGGATAAATTTATAGACGTAATTGCCACATCTATGAAGTTTGGAGCAACAATAGAAGATCTTGAAGAACTTGAACTTGCATATGCGCCGCCATATCTTTCTGCAAAATCTCCTGCCAACATGGCCGGTTTTGTAGCAGATAATGATCTTAATGGCAAATGCCAACTAATTACGCCAAAAGAATTTGAAAACTTTGACCCTGAGACTCAAATACGTCTTGATGTAAGAGATGAGATAGAAATTGAAGGTGGTTCTGTTCCAGGAGCAATAAATATTCCTTTGGACTTCCTTAGGTCAAGATTTGCTGAGCTTGATAAAAATAAAGAAATAATAGTATTTTGTGCAGTAGGATTAAGGGGTTATATAGCAGCCAGAATGCTTATACAAAAAGGATATAAAGTAAGAAATCTTGTTGGAGGAACTAAGATGTATGACATGGGAAAGTACCAGGCCAGACGACTTAATGATGATGAAATGGGGGAAGAGTGTCTGGATTGTAAGATTGGACTTGATGAATTTCAGCCACAATACTCTGGTGAAGGAAATACTGTAGAAGTTGACGCATGTGGAATATGCTGCCCAGGACCACTCATGAAGGCAAAAAAGACTATTGATGAGATAGAAATCGGGGATATAATGAAGATAAAAGCTTCGGATCCAGGATTCTACGAAGATATCAAAGCTTTTGCAAAAAGAACAGGCAATGAGCTCGTTGAAGCCCATAAAGAAGGTGGGTTCGTCTATGCTACAGTTAGAAAAGGACTGCAATCACCACCTGTATCCTCACAAAGTGCTGTAACACCTGTAAATGGAGGACCATTAGCCAACCCTAAAGATGGAAAAACAATAATTGTGTTCAGTGGAGACTTGGATAAAGCCATAGCATCATTTATAATAGCAAACGGTGCGCTTGCCATGGGTAAACCAGTAACCATGTTCTTCACATTCTGGGGACTTAATGTTCTAAGAAAAAATGAAAAGGTTGATGTTCCAAAGAACTTTATAGAGAAAGCTTTTGGTATGATGATGCCAAGGGGAAGTAAAAAGCTACAGCTTTCAAAAATGAATATGGCAGGCATGGGAGCAAAAATGATAAGAATGGTGATGAAAGATAAAAATGTAGAGTCACTTGAAGATCTAATAAAATTGGCAATAGAAAATGGTGCAAATATAGTAGCATGTACCATGTCAATGGATGTAATGGGCATTAAAGAAGAAGAATTGATTGATGGAGTAAATCTTGGCGGGGTAGGATACTATCTTGGAGAAGCAGAAGATTCCAATGTAAATCTATTCATTTAATATAAAATTTAAAAACTCTGATGAAGTGTAATTTCCTTTATCAGAGTTTTTTTATAAAGTGGTGGTAAAAAATATAACAAACTTAATGAATAAAAGGCTGGATTTATGGTAAAATAAGAGGTGAATCAATTGGATAATTATTTTTTATTGTAAAGGAGACAGGCATGAAAAAGAAAATAGCAGTACTTATGTCCATCTTAGTTATGTTTTCAAGTATCACAGGATGCAGTACGCAACAGAAGGCATATTTTGATGAAACAGAAAAGATGGCAAAATGGGAGTCTACTAAATCAGAAATCACGGGCAATATGGTTATGAAGGTTCCAATAACCCCAGTATTGAGAGAAGGAGAATACCAGACGCAGGAATTGAAATTTGAAACTATAAATTTTGATATTGTTGCAGAGGGATATACTCTGAGCGAAGATGGTGGAAATTCCACTAAGGCATATGTAAAGATGGATCTAAATTCAGATAAAGATCTCATAGACATAAAAGATATAAAGATATTTGTAGATAATCAGAATATATACATCAGCAAAAATTACTTTGATGCTATAATAAAGGCTTCAGGACAACCACTCCCTGAAGGACTTAAAAAGATAACTCAGGAATACATTGTATTAAATAGTAGTTTAGATACTGCTGGAATGACTGAAGAAGAAATGGCAGCGAATACTCAGTACCAGGCTATGAATGAATACATCAAGAGCATGACTTCTTCTGAAAAAAGAGAAAAAGTTCTTGTAAAAGCAAGCAAGATAATGGATCTGTTAGAATTTAATATCCCGGTGAATAAATCAGGAAGAACATACACTATTAATATAAAATCTGATCAGATGATAGATATGTCAATCAAGTCAATAGATAAGGTGTTTGCAAATACAGATCAGATACTTAAAATAATGGATCTTGGGCCGGAATTCAAAATGACCAAAGAAGAAATAGCTGAGTTTAAAAAGCAATATGATGAGACCGGCAAGACCCAGGTTTTCCAGGGAATGACAGTAGCGAAAGAAATGATAAAAGGATCTGAAATAACAACAAAAGAAACATTTACTGACAGCACATACCAATCAGAAATAGGCATGAAATTCACATTGAGAGATATGATGGATATGAACCTTACCATGATACAAAAAGCTAAGAAAATAGAAAAACAAGAGATAGTGATTCCTGAAATCAAAAATGCAATAAGCATGGAGAAATATATGGAAGCTGCTATGCCTGAAGCGCCTTTAGCTCCAGAAAACATTGAAACAGTTAAAGTCGTATCAACTAAATAAGACATAAAAAAAGGGGCTGTCGGGAAATAGCCCCCAAAGAAAAAAGCGACTAGTTCGCTTTTTTTAATGCAAAAAAAAGCAAAAAAAAATGACAAAATATATTGCCATCTTTTCCCGTTATATTTTATAATATAACTACCCATGAAACAATATTATAACCAATTTTTTGAAAAAGGACAACAGGTTATTAATTTTAATTTTTACACAATAGGTTTACCTGCTGACGATCCAGTCTATACCCTAATAAATGTATTGGAGGATTTTGATTTCTCTAGTCTTCTGGCTAGATACTCAAACAAGGGAAGAAAAGGCTATAACCCTATTATGTTATTTGCAGTAT
>NZ_AUID01000009.1 GCF_000423525.1 Proteocatella sphenisci DSM 23131
TCTGATATATGCGGACCATAGTCTGCCTTGTCTTCGCCCCCAATTCCTGCAAAAAACTGATTTATATAGTGTATAGCTTTTTTCATCTCATATCCTCCTTAGAATTCCCTCATTGTCTTGGTTGACCATCCTGCTACCTGGTCTCCACAGAACATGGCATTATTTTCCATAATTACAGAACCATCTTCTCTTACTGAAGATCCTAAAACTTCATCATCTGCCCATCCGCCTGAAAGTCCGTCTCTGGCAAGTGACTCAAGCTCACCTATTACAGCTGACGCTGGAGCAAGCTCTATTATCTGAGATACGTTGCCTGTCGAAACAAGTGCGTCTGCTTTTTTATCAAGAGTAACAAGTGGCTGCGACGCACCATCTCTTCCTGTACACTCATTGCTTATTCCCACTACTTTTACACCTGCATCTTCAAGCGCTACTATGCATCTTATATAGTCGGCATCGGGATTACCGTATCCTTCTTCTGTAACTATGGCCCCATCTGCACCCAGAGATTTTGCAATCTGTGCTACAAATATTGCTGCTCTTTCTTTTTGCTCAAGTGAAACGTTTAGATTTGACATTATCACTCCCAAAAAGTTTATCGTCTTTCCATGCTCAGTGTAAAGCTCTCTTATAGTCGGGAAATTTTGAAGGTCATATGTTGACCATTTGGATGAAGCCGGCATAAAGCTTCCTGAAATTATTGCTCCGTCCAGAACTTCTGATGGACTCATGAAGGTTGGTACATATTTGTTCATATCCCATCCATAAATCATTGCATTGTAGCCAAGTTCTTCCATCTGTGACTGAGGTTGCATAACCAGGACTACTGAAGGAAGCTTGTTTATTTCTTCACTTCTTTTTGTTACAGGATCCAGCTCATAAACGTCTATGGCTTCTGGCTCAAGGTCCTTTACTGCCTGTCCTATAAATTCTGCAAGTTTGTGGGCGGCCCATCTAAGTGCTTTATTCTTTTTCTGCTGCTCGTATCTTTCAAATTCCTCATCAGTATCTGCAACCATACATATATTTATGAGTTTTGAGTAATATGTATATTTGGCACCAGCATTCATATCTATCATTCCATCTCCAAAGCTTCCCCAGTGCTTTCCAACGGCCAGAACGCTGCAGCCCTTAAGTGCATGAACCCTTCCTTGTCCAGTTGGCATAACTTCACCTGTTATCCCAGGAAAAAGTGTCCTTCCATCAGGTCTTATCCTTGGCTCTACGGCCTCTTTTACAGGAACTATCCTTACATCATCACCAGGTCTTGCTATTACAATATCTACATCTGTTATATGATTCTCTTCTTCTTTTATAAAAGCCAGCGCAGCTTCTTTATCTATACTAAGAATTCCATCTTTGTATGATGTCTCATTTCCAAGTCTGACATCTTTTACATAAAAATTACCTATTTCCAGTTTCATATTTTGCTCCTTTCAAATTAAAATTATTCTGCCGCAACAGCCACACCAATTTTCGTTTCTATTTCAATTTCTATTTCGCTTGCTTTTTCTAATAGCTTTTCCACTACGTATTCAGATTCACTTTCTGCGACATCTTCTCTAAGGACTTTTACAAGTGATACCATTGCTAATAGCATTATGAATGCAAAGGGAAATGCTGCGACTATAGATATGGTCTGTAACATCTGCAGTCCATTACTGCTTCCAATCATAAGTGACAGGGCCAGCGAAGACTGTATTATTCCCCATACAAATTTGCGCTTTGTATCTGGATTAAGATCCCCATTAGAACTAAACATCCCCAGTACAAAAGTTGCAGAATCTGCAGATGTAACAAAGAATGTGCAAAGTAACAAGATTGCTACCATAGAAATTATCGATCCAGCAGGATACTCTCTCATTACTACAAAAAATGCTGTTGAAGTAGATTTTATAGCTTCTGATGCGACTCCAGAACCAAGGTTGAATCCCATTCCTCCAAATACAGCGAACCATATAAATGAAGCCAGAGTTGGTGCTAGTAATACTCCTGTTATAAATTCTTTTATCGTTCTTCCTCTTGATATCCTGGCTATAAATGTCCCAGTAAATGGTGCCCATGCTATCCACCAGGCCCAGTAGAATATTGTCCAGCCTCCATACCAGCTTGTATCTCCAAAAGCTCCAAGTTGGAATGAATTTTGAGCAAGGTCCCTAAAATATACCCCTATTCCCTCAACAAAAATATTCATGATATAAACTGAAGGTCCTATTATAAAGGCCCCAATCACAAGAATTGAAGCAATTCCCACGTTGAGATTTGAAAGGAATTTTATTCCTCTGTCCAATCCTGTTATAGCTGAAATCATAAATGCTACAGTTACAACCACAACTATGATTACCTGAACCATACTGCTTTCTGGTATCCCAAACAAGAAGTTAAGCCCACTGTTTATCTGATAGGTTCCAAGACCAAGTGAAGTTGCTACTCCAGCTACAGTTGCAAATATAGCTAATATATCTATCATTTTGCCTACCCAGCCACTTACTATTTTTTCTCCAAAAAGAGGTATAAATACGCTACTTATGAGACCTGGCTTGTTTTTTCTAAACTGCATATAGGCAAGCGCAAGTGCAAGTACGCTATAGTTAGCCCAGGGGTGCAGTCCCCAGTGAAGAAACGATTTGGATACAGCAAACTCTTGTGCTGCCAGTGTACCAGCTTCTGCACCAAGTGGCGCCATAAAATGATTGAGCGGCTCCGCAGCTCCCCAAAATACCAGACCAATCCCCATTCCTGCCGAAAAAAGCATTGCGAACCATGAGATGTTGCTGTACTCGGGTTTTGAATCATCTGGCCCAAGTCTTATATTCTTGTATTTCGAAAAAAAGCCTATCCATATAGCAAAAATAACAAATGATGACATAGATAAGGTATAGAACCATCCAAACTCATTTACCAGAAATCCAAATACCCCATTTCCTACTTTTTCAAAATTATCTGGAGCCAATAGCCCCCATAAAACGATTATCAGCGTGAAAGCCAATGATATGTAATATACTGAGTTGTCTTTTTTTACATTCAACTTGTTTTTTTCCACAATACTCTCCCTTCATTTTTTAAAATAAATCAGTATTTTTATAAAGCAGAATGATCTTTATAGGCTCCTTTCTAATTTGTAATCATGATTAATTAATGATTCAACTCGTCTCTTTCTGATAATATAATATCAAACTTTATAATAAACGTCAACTACTATTATTAATAATTTGAATAATTTTCATAAAATTTATAAATATCTGTTTTTTAAAAAAAATACGAACTGCTTATGCGCAGTTCGTATTTTTAAGAATTATTTATGGTTTTTCGAAAATCTCATAATTATTTTTCGTTTGCTTCTTTTTTAACTTTCTTTATAAGATCAGTCACAAGCGGAAGAATTTTTGCTACATCTCCCACAAGACCAAGATCTGCTACTTCAAATATAGCTGCATCTGGATTTTTGTTTACAGCTATTATAAGTTCTGATTCTTCCATTCCAGCAACGTGCTGTATAGCTCCTGAAATACCACACGCCATATAAACTTCTGGTCTTACAGTCTTTCCTGTCTGTCCTACCTGTCTGTCTTTGTCAAGCCATCCAGCATCTATTACTGCTCTTGATCCTGAAACAAGTCCACCTATTGTATCTGCAAGCTCATAAAGTGGTCCAAGATTATCTTTTCCACCTACTCCTCTACCAGCTGATATAAGCATGCCAGCTTCATCTATGTTTGCTTTTGCTTTTGTTTCCTTAACATATTCAAGGATTTCTACGTTCATATCTCCTGCTTCAAGTTTTGCATCAAATGCTACTATTTCACCTTTTCTGTTATGATCTGATGCCATTTTTTGCATAACACCAGGTCTTACTGTAGACATCTGTGGTCTAAAGTCAGGGCAAGCTATAGTTGCCATTATGTTACCGCCAAATGCGGGTCTTGTCATAAGAAGATTCTTAGTTTCATCTTCAATGTCAAGGCTTGTACAGTCAGCTGTAAGTCCTGTATGGACTCTTGCTGAAACTCTTGGAGCAAGGTCTCTTCCTATTGAAGTCGCTCCAAAAAGAACTATCTCCGGATTTTCCTGCTTTATAATACCTACCAGAGCTTTTGTGTAAGGCTCTGTAACAAAAAGCTCCAGCATCTTATCATCTGCTATTACAACTTTATCTGCTCCATGAACAATAAGGTCTCTTGCAATATCTGTTACATCATGTCCTAAAAGTGCTGCGGTTACACTAACTCCCAATGTATCTGCTAACGATCTTCCTTTTCCCAGTAGTTCCATAGATACTTTTTGAACTTCTTTATTTCTCTGCTCTATGAATACTAATACTCCTTTATATTCTGAAAGGTTCACCTGAATACCTCCTGCTTTCTTCAAAATTTATATTTTATACGCCTGTTTGATATGTTAATAACTATATAAGGTATTTTTCCTGAAGCTTGTCAACTATAATCTGAGCTGCTTCTTGTGGAGAAACATCGAATAATTTACCCGCTGTTTTTGCACCTTTTGTGAATGATTTTTTAACTTTTGTAGGTGATCCTTTAAGCCCAAGGTTGTTTGGATCAACTTCGATGTCGTTTACAGACCAAATTTCAACTTTATCTCCTTCAAACGCTTCAAATATTCCCTGAACGTTCATATATCTTGATTCGTTAAGCTCTTTAAGCGCAGTTATAAGGCAAGGCGTCTGAACTTTTATCATCTGATATCCATCTTCAAATGATCTTTTTACAACAATTGATTTATCATAAGCTTCTATTTCTTCAACGTAAGCTACTGAAGGAATGTTAAGATGCTCAGCTATCTGTGGTCCAACTTGCGCTGTATCACCGTCTATTGCCTGTCTTCCTGCGATTATCAAGTCACAGTCTATTTTTTTTAGTGCCCCTGCTAAAGCTGATGATGTTGCCCATGTGTCTGCTCCTGCAAATGCTCTGTCTGTAAGCAGTATTGCTCTGTCTGCTCCCATTGCAAGCGCTTCTCTAAGTGCAAGGTCTGCCTGAGGAGGTCCCATTGTAAGCACTGTTACATGAGAACCATTTTTGTCTTTTATTCTAAGGGCAGCTTCTAGTCCTGCCTTGTCATCTGGGTTTATTATTGACGGAACTCCATCTCTTATAAGAGTTCCAGTTTTAGGGTCAAGCTTTACCTCTGTAGTATCAGGTACCTGTTTTATACAAACTACTATATTCATTTTATTCCTCCCGTATTTATTTCAATAAGTTTGCTGCTATTACCATTCTTTGAACTTCTGAAGTTCCTTCGTAAATCTCTGTTATCTTTGCATCTCTCATCATTCTCTCGATTGGGTACTCTCTTGTGTAGCCGTATCCTCCGAATAACTGCAGACATTTTGTTGTAACTTCCATAGCTGTTTCAGAAGCTATAAGCTTTGCTGTTGCAGCCTCAACACTATATGAAAGACCTCTGTCCTTACAGTCTGCCGCTTTGTAAACAAGTAGTCTTGCCGCTTCTACCTTAGCTGCCATACTTGCAAGCTGGAACTGTGTATTTTGGAACTGAGATATCGATTTTCCAAATTGTTTTCTTTCTTTTACATAAGCTATGGTCTCATCCATTGCTCCTTGAGCAATTCCAAGAGCTTGAGCTGCTATACCAATTCTTCCTCCGTCAAGAGTCTTCATAGCTACCTTAAATCCCTGGCCTTCTTTTCCAAGAAGATTTTCTTTAGGTACTCTTACATTTTCAAATACCAGCTCACATGTAGCCGAACCTCTGATCCCAAGTTTTTTCTCTTTAGGTCCAAATGTAAATCCTGGCATGTCTTTTTCAACTATAAAGGCTGATATTCCTCTTGTTCCTATTGATTTGTCAGTCATAGCCATAACTATATATGTATCTGCGTACATAGCATTTGTTATGAATATCTTTGTTCCGTTAAGGATGTAATGATCTCCATCTAATACCGCTGTTGTCTGTTGCCCGCCTGCATCTGTTCCAGCATTTGGCTCAGTTAGTCCAAAAGCCCCCATCTTTGAGCCGTTTGCAAGTGGCACAAGATATTTCTGCTTTTGTTCTTCAGTTCCAAAATCCACAAGCGGACCTCCACCAAGTGATGTGTGCGCTGATACTATAACTCCAGTTGTAGCACATACTCTTGATAGTTCCTCCACTGCCATGGCATAAGCTACATAGTTTGCACCTGCTCCTCCATACTGCTTTGCAAATGGTATTCCCATAATTCCAGCCTTAACCATTTTTTCTACAGTTTCTACTGGAAATCTTTCCTCTTCATCAACTTCTGCTGCTAAAGGTTTAACTTCATTTAATGAAAATTCTCTTAGCATCTGTCTAAGTAGTAATTGCTCCTTAGTTAAAGTAAAATTCATCTTATTTCCTCCTGTTAATTAATAATTAAACAATATTTATTACAAAATAAACTCCTTATCCTATCTAGAGCATGATAAGGAGTCTACTATTGTTATCATGGTTATTTGTTATTGTCAGTGTCTATCTTTTTACTATAAGGGCTGTTCCCATTCCCCCACCTATACAAAGTGTCGCAAGTCCTGTCTTTTTGTCTGCTCTCTTCATTTCATATAAAAGAGTTGTAAGAATACGAGCTCCTGAAGCTCCGATTGGATGTCCAAGCGCTATGGCTCCTCCGTTTACGTTTACCTTTTCCATATCAAACTCGAGTGCTTTTGAAACTGAAAGAGCCTGTGATGCAAATGCTTCGTTAGCTTCTACAAGTTCTATATCATTCATAGCCATCCCAGCCTTATCAAGGGCTTTTCTCACGGTTGGAACTGGTCCATAACCCATTACTGAAGGTTCAACTCCACAAGTAGCATATGACACTATAGTAGCCATTGGCTCAAGTCCTAGCTCGTCAGCTTTGTCTTTTGACATTACTATAAGCATGGCTGCTCCATCATTGATTCCCGAAGCATTTCCTGCTGTAACAGTACCACCTTTTTTGAAAGCTGGCTTTAATTTTGCAAGTTTTTCCATAGTCATGCCTGGTTTTATGAATTCATCTTTATCTATTATCACATCACCTTTTCTAGTTGATATAACTACAGGTACGATCTCATCATCAAACTTGCCTTCTTTTTGTGCTTTTTCAGCTCTTAGCTGACTGTTAAGTGCAAGATCATCTTGCATTTCTCTTGTAAGTTCATATTTTTCAGCAAGGTTTTCTGCTGTTATTCCCATATGATATCCTTCAAATGCATCAGTAAGGCCATCGTTAACCATAACGTCTACCATGTTAACGTTTCCCATTCTTGCTCCCCATCTTGCAGAGTTGGTAACATATGGAGCATTGCTCATACTCTCAGATCCACCAGCAAGTATTATATCTGCATCTCCAAGCGCTATAATCTGTGCGGCCATAGAAACAGCCCTAAGTCCTGATCCACAAACTATATTTACACCCATAGCAGGTTTTTCTACTGGTATTCCAGCATCAATACTTATCTGTCTTGATACGTTTTGTCCAAGTCCTGCAGAAAGTACATTCCCTATTATCGACTCATCTATCATATCTGGACTTATCTTAGCTCTTTTAATAGCTTCTTTTGCCGCTACTGCTCCTAGTTCTCTTGCTCCCATAGGAGTAAGTCCTCCACCAAAACTACCTACTGCAGTTCTTGCTGCACTTACTATTACAACTTCTCTCATCATATTGCTCCTTCCAAAATCAAGTGTTACAACGCACTAGTAATCAATACATATAATTTTATATGATTCAGCAGAACATGCAAGCAGAAGTTGAATTAACTTCAAAGTACTGCTTTTATCCATGCTCTGCTGTATTTCAATCTAATATTGACGAATCACCGTTAACCTTAACTATAAATAATACATGAGTATCCTTTACGAAAATTGCCTGTTAGGTATACTATATTATATTTGGTTTGAGTATGTCAAGGGTTTTCTTCGTTACTAATATGTCGAACATCGTGCATTTTTTATGAAAGTAACCTTTATGTTTGGATAAATCTAATAGTTATAGAATCCTGCTTTTGTCTTTCTTCCTAGAAGATTTGCTCTTACCATCTTTTTAAGAAGTGGATGTGCTCTGTATTTTGTGTCTCCAAATTCGCTGTAAAGTACTTGCATTATAGCAAGGCAAACATCCAGTCCTATAAGGTCTGCAAGAGCAAGTGGCCCCATTGGATGGTTTGCTCCAAGTTTCATAGCTTCATCTATGTCTTCTTTTTTTGCAACTCCATCGGCAAGTATTCCAACCGCTTCATTTATCATAGGTACAAGTATTCTGTTAACTACAAAACCTGGTCCTTCTTCTATTTCTACAGGCACTTTGCCTACAGCCTTTGAAAGTTCAAAAACTTTGTTAAATATATCTTGGTCAGTTACCTGCCCTTTGATAACTTCTACAAGTTTCATTGCAGGAACTGGATTAAAGAAATGCATTCCAATTACTCGCTCTGGTCTTGATGTTGTCGAAGCCACCTCTGTAATTGAAAGTGAAGAAGTGTTAGTTGCCATTATTGCATCTTCTTTTGCGATTTTTTCAATTTCAGCGAAAGTAGATTTTTTAGTTTCCATATCTTCTGCTATAGCCTCTATGAATATATCTGCATCTTTGCACTCTTGGTATTCAAGCGCAACACTTATATTAGACAGTATTTCCTCTTTTTTTGCCTCTTCCATCTTGCCTTTTTCAACCTGCTTTGAAAGAGATTTTGTAATAGAACTGATAGCTCTGTTTAGTGAAGCTTCTGATCTTCCTTTAAATATTACTGCGTATCCTGCCTGTGCAAAAGTCTGAGCTATTCCTGCTCCCATTGTTCCTGTCCCAACTACACAAATTTTCATGTTTTCGCCTCCAAATAAGTATTATATTCAAGTGCTACCGTTAACGTTTCCTAAAAACATTATTGCACACTTGATAAATAAGTGTCAATACCTTTTGCTTTTTTATTTATTTTTTAATGAATACAGGTTTTCTTTTTTCAAGAAAAGCCGCCATTCCTTCTTTTTGGTCTTCTGTAGAAAAACATAGTCCGAAAAGACTGGCTTCTATCTCTATGGCTGTGCTAATATCAGTCTGAGATCCACGTTCGATTGCTTCTTTGGCATATGCAACTGCAAGTTGCGCATTAGAAGAGATTTTTTTGGCCATTTCAAGAGCAGTTTCCATAAGTTTTTCTGGCTCAGTAATGTGATTTACCAGACCTATTTCTTTGGCCACCTGCGCGTTTATAATATTTCCAGTAAATATGAGTTCCTTTGCTTTCCCTGGACCTACAAGCCTTGACATCCTCTGGGTTCCAGAAAATCCCGGTGTAATTCCAAGACCTACTTCGGGCTGACCGAACTTGGCTTTTTCTGAGGCAATCCTTATGTCACATGCCATTGCAAGCTCACAGCCACCACCAAGTGCGAATCCATTTACAGCCGCAATTACAGCTTTTGGCATTTCTTCAAGCTTTCTAAATATCGATGCCCCAAATTTACCGAACTCTTTGCCCTCAGAAGCATTCAAAACACTCATCTGAGCAATGTCTGCACCTGCTACAAAGGCTTTTCCTTGGCCAGTTATGATAATCACGTTCACATTATCATCATTTGCCGCTTCATCAACAGCTTCCCCAAGCTGACTGAGCAGGTCCGTATTAAGGGAGTTAAGGGCTTCTGGCCTGTTAAGCTTTAAAACCAGGACGTTTTCAATGTACTCTTTCAAAATAAATTTTTCCATACTTTTTCTCCTTTCATTTTATAAATCTCATACTCAACTTTTCTTAAGGTCCATCCTCATAATATCATTGATTTACTAAATTTTCAACAAATCCATATGGATATTAGATGCTCTTGTTTTTTTATGGGCTTATACAATTGATATCAAAACGAAGCTATGATATAATCCATTTAAAGAGGTGTAATTATGAAAATTTCAACTAAAGGCAGATATGTTCTGCGTATGCTTCTGGACCTTTCTGAACACAAGGGAGAGGGCTACGTAGCTCTTAAAGATATAGCTAAAAGACAGGGAATATCCAAAAAATATCTTGAACAGATAATCCCTCTTCTTAATAATGCTGATATGCTTGTTGCAAGCCGTGGATATCAAGGAGGCTATATGCTAGCAAAAGATCCTTCCATGTATACAGTAGGAGATATACTTCGAATAACAGAAGGCAGCATTGCTCCTGTATCGTGTCTTGAGGGAAACAATTCTACTTGCGAAAGAGAAGGACAGTGCATGACCCTTTATGTCTGGCAGGGTCTGGATAAAGTTATTTCAGAGTATCTTGACAGTATCACACTCCAGGATATTTTGGACAAGCACAGAAAAGAATTTATTTTTGATTTCAGTATTTAAAACAATAAAGAAAGCATGTTCCATATGGAACATGCTTTCTTTATTGTTTTAAATTTATATAAACATCGGCGTAGATAGGTATCGTTCTCCATTATCTGGTAAAATTACAACTATAACCTTGCCTTCATTTTCTTTTCTTTTTCCAACTATCTCCGCTGCTTTTAGTGCCGCACCTGAAGATATTCCCGCAAGTATTCCTTCTTTTGTTGATATAGCTTTAGCCATTTCAAAAGCATCTTCATTTTCTATTGTTATTATTTCATCATAAATCTGAGTATCAAGTGTTTCAGGTACAAAACCCGCACCCAAACCTTGAATCTTATGTGGCCCTGGTTTCCCTCCCGAAAGTATCGGTGAAGCTGCCGGCTCTACTCCAATAACTTTAATATCAGGATTTTTACTCTTAAGATATTTACCTGCCCCACTTATGGTACCGCCAGTACCTATACCAGCTATGAATATATCTACTTCACCATCAGTATCATTCCATATTTCTGGTCCTGTAGTTTCAAAATGTATCTTTGGATTAGCCGGGTTGTTAAACTGGCTTGGAATAAAGCTGTTTTCTATTTTTTCTGCCAGTTCTGCTGCTTTTTCTATAGCACCTTTCATCCCTTTTGTTCCCTCAGTCAAAATTACTTCTGCACCGTAAGCTCTAAGCAGGTTTCTTCGTTCCACGCTCATAGTCTCTGGCATAGTGAGTATTACTTTGTATCCTCTCGCAGCTGCTGCCGAAGCAATTCCTATTCCTGTATTTCCGCTCGTAGGCTCAATTATAACAGTTCCTTCTCTTATTAAATTTTTTTCTTCTGCATCTTTTATCATTGCATTTGCAATCCTGTCTTTAACACTACCAGCAGGATTGAAATATTCTAATTTTACGAGCACTGTTGCCTTTATGTCAAATTCTTTTTCTAAATTTGCAAGCTCTACTATCGGTGTGTTTCCTACCAGGTCCTTTATTCTTTTGTATGTTTTCATATTAAACTCCTTTTCTCGGAAATAATAACCTACTAAACCTACCTACTTTATATGTTTCAATTTTAATCCTTTTTTTTAACTTTGTCAATATAATGTCTTGATTTTCTACCAAATTTCCATCAATCTTTGCATTATAAGACTTACTGCCGTTATTCCAGTCCAGCATGCAAATCCCATAATTAGAGGTTTCCCACCTGTTCTGACAAGTTTTATAACATCTGTGTTAAATCCGATTGCAGCCATAGCAAGTATTATAAAGAATTTACTCACTTCTCTTATAGGTGCAAATATCTCTATGGGCATTCCTATTGAAACTGCTACAGGATACATTGATCCCAATGCCCAGGATGGAACCGCAATCAAAATACAAATTAAGACTCCTGCAAAATTATTTTTGATGTTTTCCATTTTTGTCCTCGTTTCAATGAATAAAAATATGTGTAAATTTTTTCTCATTGAACAGTTTCACCCATTTTCACCTTAATGTACAATGTTTTTAATACGTGCTTTCTATTTCTTTTATTTTTTTGTATAGCAATTCGTTTACCGGCGATTCTACGGAGTGTTCCTTAGATAGATTTATGACCGTTCCCGAAAAAAGCTCTACTTCTGATTTACGTTTTTCAATTCCATCTTGACGCATTGATGGCATATTTTCAGGGTCTAGTGAATCTACAATACTTAAATAATCCTGAAGTTCTTTTTCCGTAACGTTGGCTCCTTCATATTCAGATAATTTTACTACCTCTCTCATCGCTCCAATCATCATATACCTTGGTTCTCCTGGGCTCTGTATAGTCTTGTATGTTCCTTCATTTACCATAACCACCTGATTCACACCCACATTAAGCATGAATTTACTCCACATTCTGTGAATGATGTCTTTTTCTCTTGTGTAAGGCAGCTGGACCTTTTCAAAAAAATCGCACAGGCTGTCGAGCCTTTCTCTCTTTTGTTTATCCTCACTTTGTATCCCAACTATAAGCTCTCCCATTTTAGAATAAGAAAGATCATTCCCAAGTTTTACAGCATCCATCCCCTGTGCCACGCAGTGTATAATCCTCTCTTTTCCATATCTGTCCGAAATAATTTTTTCGCTTGAGATTCCATTTAGCACCGATATTATCGTTGTGTTATCGCCTATCTGATTTTTTGCCGTTTCAAGCGCTTCTTCAAGTCTTGTAGATTTAACTGCAAAAATTACAAGATCTGCCGGCTCGCCTTTAAGGTCTTCTGAAATATAGCTAAAGTCACAGACTTTACCATTACATAAAGATACTTCCTGATTGTATTTTTTTATTCTGTCGTCACTTGCAATAAAAGAGACTGCAGACTTTCCCATTTTTTCTGTAAAATGATAACCAAACAATATACCAAGAGCTCCCCTGCCCACTATTACTACTTTTTTTATTTCCATAATTATAACCTCGTTTACAAATTAATTTAAATTCAACTATATATTTCTTAATACCTTCAAATCTTTTTTTATTTTCCTTTTTTCATTATACATCTTCTCGTCGGCATTGTTTACAATTGCATCGATATATTCATTAGAATCAAATCTGAATGTTTCAATACCATGGCTTGCACTAATTAAATAATTCCTATTTTCCGTCTCATTCACATTTTTGTATTCTTTAATAATACGGTTCCAAATTTCTTCCGATTGGTCTTCATCAAGGCCTTCAAATATTATCAGGAATTCGTCGCCTCCCAGCCTGGCCACAAAGTCATTATTTCGGATATTTTTTTCAATTCCATTTACTACACTTAAAATAAGTTCATCCCCTGCTTCATGTCCCAGAGCATCATTTACTTCCTTCAATCCATTTATATCAATAAAACAAACACTAATCTGACCGTCGTTTTTAGACATTTTCTTATATAGCTGGGCCAATTTTTCAAACCCGGCACGTCTATTATATGCTCCTGTCATGACGTCATATTCCGAAAAATACTTTATCCGTTCTCTCTCATTTTTATTAATAGAAATTAGCATTGCTATAATAACAGACACCATAAGAATAAGGAGATACCAGATATAATTATCCTTGATTACGCCCATAAGCATTTGTCCCAAGCTTTGAGTGAACAATTTGCCGTTTTGTGTTTCTGTTGGCAGGTAAGAAACCAGCATCCAGTCTCCTGAGCCAAGAACTATATCATAAGCTGAGTTGTCTATTGCAAACGCTCTGTTTGTAATAATATTTGAATATATAAAAGCACCATTTCCACTCAACAGGTATCCATCTTTATTGTTTTGCATGTTTTCCCACTCATCAGGATAATTATTGCTAAAGCTCTGATTTACTCTTTCAGGATACATAAAGGACCATTCATTGTTACTGTTTTTACTGTCATAAATCCAGTAGCCATTATTATTTAGCATGAATATTATGCCATTACTTCCAGACGATACTTCTTTTACCTGTTCCAGCATATCATCTGCAGAATAATTCAAAATAAAAATTCCATTAAATTTTCCATTTTGATCATAATATGGCATCGAAACCCTTAGCATCGGCTTAATTGGCTCTTCTATGGTATTATTTTCCATATTCAAATCTAAAGTGGATATGTAAATTTGATTTTTCGATAAATTGATAGTATCCGTAAAATAATACCTGTCTTTTTTATTTTGCAGATTTGCTTTATCAACAATAATTGCTTCATTTTTCTTATAATTTACCCTTACAACTTCATTTCCATCTGCATCTATAAATCTGATTTGATCATAGGTTTTTTTTCTATTTGAAAATGCCAGCCATTGTTTCTCAATTTCAAAATAGTTTCCGTCACCTTTGTCATACATACGAAAGCAATCTGACACATATAATAAATCACTGGTGATTTTATTTATTTTATTAGTAACAATCTTATTTTCTACTTCAATAAGCCTCTGTTCATTGTTCAATAGCTCATTTTTCTTACTTTCATTCAACGCATACTGTAATAGTGAAGTAATAGAAAAAAAGACTGAACTGAATATCAGGAAAAAAATCAATGTATATTTTAAAAAAGTCTTCTTATCTTTAATTAATATTGTTTTTATCATTTAGTTTTTACCTGCTTTTTATTTTTCACCTTTATTTTACCACATATCCAAAAATCAACAAACAAATAACTTCCGCAAAAAAACCCCAGAAACAAAGTCCCTGAGGTTTTTGTATAAAGATATTTCTATCTTTTTGAGAACTGAGGAGCTCTTCTAGCTGCCTTAAGTCCATATTTCTTTCTTTCTTTCATTCTTGCATCTCTTGTAAGGAATCCTGCTGCTTTAAGAGCTGGTCTTAATTCTGCATCTGCCTTTAAAAGCGCTCTTGATATTCCGTGTCTGATTGCTCCAGATTGTCCACTGAACCCTCCGCCGTTAACATTTACAAACACATCATATTTTGATAATGTATCAGTCATCTGAAGAGGTCTGCGAACGTCTCTCTTAAGAGTTTCATATCCAAAAAATTCTTCTATGTCTCTTCCGTTAATAACAATGTTTCCTTGTCCTGGTAAAAGTCTTACTCTTGCAACAGAGCTTTTTCTTCTTCCAGTTCCATAATATTGTACCTTAGCCATGAATTTTTCTCCTTTCTTAAATTGTTTCTAAAGTTTCAAGTTTTTGTGCTTGGTGAGTGTGCTCTGGTCCAACAAACAACTTAAGTCTCTTCATCATAGGAGATCTTAATTTAGTTTTTGGCAGCATACCATTTACAGAAGCCTTAAGAACTTCTTCCGGTTTCTCTGCAAGCATTCTTCTCAAAGGAGCTTCCTTCATGTTACCGATATAACCTGTATGGTGTCTGTATATTTTCTGATCTAATTTCTTTCCTGTTACAGCTATTTTTTCTGCATTTACTACTACTACAAAATCTCCGCCATCAACGTGTGGAGTATATGTTACTTTGTGCTTTCCTCTTAAGATAGTTGCTATCTCAGTTGAAAGTCTTCCTAATGTTTTTCCCTCTGCATCGACAATAAACCATTTTCTTGTAACTTCTGCAGGTTTAGAAATGTAAGACTTCATTCTAATTCCTCCTTAAACAAATAAACCAACTATTAGTGTATGAATAAAGTCCGGGGCAGTGGACATATAGTTTACACATTCTTTAAGATTATAATGCATTTAAAGCTCATTGTCAATAGAATAGCTCACTTTTTTTAGATACAGACCCATTGCCGGAGCTGTGGGTCCTGCAAATTCTCTTGACTTTGACTCCAAAATTTTTTCAACATTTATATCTTGACCCTTGCCTGCCTCTATTAATGTTCCTGCAATTATCCTTACCATGTTATAGAGGAAACCGTTTCCGGTTATTTCCATTTCAATTATATCACCGTATTTTTTAAGTTCCAGAGAGTATACCGTCCTTACAAATTTCTTAGCGGATGAGCCTTCGGATTTGAATGCCGAAAAATCATGTTGCCCGACAATCATAGCTGCCTGTTTTCTCATGCTTTCTATGTCAAGGTCTCCTTTAACGTAATATGATCTGTTTTTTTCAAAAGATCTTCTCACTGAGCCTGTCTGTATTCTGTAAATATAAGTTTTCTCTTTAGCTACAAATCTTGAATGAAAGCTCTCATTTACTAGGGTGCTTTCTATTATTCTGATATCATCATTCAGTTTCGAATTCAGGGCATATTTGAGCCTTTCAGGGGCTATAGTGGTGTCCGTGTGAAAATTGACCACTTGGCCAAGTGCATGAACTCCCGCATCAGTTCTTCCAGATGCTATCAGTTTTGGTTTTTTTCTTGTAATTTTCTCGATTGCATCTTCAATTGCAGCCTCAACCGTATTTAAACTCCCCTGTTTCTGCCATCCATAAAAAGATGTGCCTATATATTCTATAGTAAGTTTTATATTCATCAATCTGTACTCCTCATGCTTATTAACTTACATAAGTATAACAAAATTTTACAGGAAATTCAAATCAATTTATGCTGAAATTTTTTTGATTTTTTTAACAAATTTTATCACATTAGATGTTGCAATTTTTAGATAATTGTAATATAATGTTTTATAACAATATCGCAAATAAATTAAATGAGGGGGTTTGATTATTTATGGTACCACGTTTGCTTTTACTTTTTGCATTTTTTATTGTTTCATGCAAAGTTTTTCAGCTTATACATATTGAAATATTTAAAAAGAATCTGTGTGATGATAATTTTTACAGTGGTGGTTTGGCTGGTTCTTCTGAAAAATCGGAAATTATGCAAAAATCTTCTGTAAGCTTAAATCTTCGCAGATCAAAAAGGCCAGACAAGGTCAGACCCGCTGCTAAACATAGGATTTCTAACCCTTCAACCAGAACTGTTACATATTCTTCCTACCAAGCATACAAAAAATCAGGTACTGGTTTTAGATAAAACTTTTCTTAAGATGAGCTTTGCTCATCTTTTTTCGCGTGCGGAGGTGTCTAAGTGCCATCTAAATACAAATTTGACAACGTCAAACTATTTTATTTCATTTCTTTTTCAGCTTCATTTTCTCAGGGAATTTTCAGTATGTTTGCAGGTCTTTATCTCATTGACATAGGATACAGTGAGTCTATATCTGGTAATATACTTTCTATAAACACTCTGGCCGTAGCTATTGGATCAATAATAAGTGCTTATCTCATAGAAAGAATCGGACGTAAAAAAAGTTTTTATCTGAGCTGCATCCTTATATCGGTCTCCATGGTTCTTATGGTCGCTTTTACAAATCTGCCCTCTATTGCTTTATTTGTTGTCATAAATGGATTTGGCCTAAGTATAAGGGCCACAGCCGAAGGACTTTTTCTGGCCGAAAATACACAGCCCTCAAACAGGCTCAAAGCTTTCAGCCACAATTTTGTAGTTACTTTTTTCGGTTTTATGACTGCATCTTTTGCAGGTGGACACCTGAGTACATTTTTAAGCGATACTCTCATGATCGAAAATACAATTTTTTACATATCTTTAATATCTTCGCTCTTTACAATGCTCTTCCTCTTCCCAGTTAGCTATATTACTGAAAATAAGCCAGCAAAAACGCGAAGCCTGAGCGAATGTCTAAAAGGATACGCAATTATTAAACGTCCCGATATTGCGCTTTATATCCTTTATTATTCCTTAACAGGTATTGGCGCCGGTATGGTGGTCCCCTTCTTCAGTATCTATCTCAAGTATTCTATGTCTCTTAAAGATGCATCTATAGGTTCTATACTTTCCTTTTCGCAGTTCGGATGTATAGCTGGAGGACTTTTGCTTCCATACCTTACAAAAAATATGGGCAGACATAAGACAGCCATTATATGCCAGATTCTCAGTATTCCCTTTTTGATAAGCATAGCCTTTCCTCAGGGCATAATTCTCGTATACATATCTTTCTTCATGAGAAACGGCCTGATGAATATGGCGACGCCTCTTAATACCAGCATATTTATGGACCTGGTAGAGCCTGTAGAGCGTTCTAATTTCAGCAGCCTTCTTTCTCTTTTTTCGAGTCTGTCAAGAGCTGGAGGTATAAGCATGGGCGGATATATTATGGAGCATTTCAGTTACCACACTCCCTATTACTTTACTACACTCCTATACATAAGTGCCATTGGCGTTTTTATATATGCAAGCAAAAAATCAAATGCAAATAAAACCAAATCTGGCATCTGCGCATAAAAAAATCCTCTCCATGGTGGAAAGGATTTTTTTTGTGATTTTTTATATTATTCTGCTGATTCGTCTTTTATAGGTTTCATTGTCGGAAATGGAATTACGTCTCTTATGGATGCTGAGTTAGTAAGCAGCATTATAACTCTGTCTATTCCTATTCCAAGGCCTCCTGTAGGTGGAAGTCCAACTTCTATTGCGTTAAGGAAGTCTTCATCCATATCATGCGCCTCGTCATCTCCAAGCTCTCTTTGTTTCATCTGATCTTCAAATCTGCCTCTTTGATCAATTGGGTCGTTAAGCTCTGAAAACGCATTTGCTATCTCCCAGGTATTTACGAATGCTTCAAACCTATTTGTAAGTCTTGGATCATCTGGATTTCTCTTTGAAAGTGGAGAAATTTCTACCGGGTGGTGAGTTATGAATGTTGGTTCTATCAGATGCTGCTCTCCGTATTCTTCAAATAAAAGGCTTATTATATGTCCTCTTGTCATCTGTGAAGCTGTAAGTTCCAGACCTTTTTCTTTTGCTGCAGCTATTGCGTCTTCGTCTGTCTGTATCTTGTAAAAATCTACTCCAGCGTATTCTTTTACAGCATCTATCATTGTCATTCTCTTCCAAGGTGGCTTGAAGTCTATCTCTTTTCCCTGATAGTTAACCAGTGTACTTCCCGTTGCAGCCTCCGCCATATGAGCTACAAGGTTTTCTGTAAGTACCATTATCTCTTCGTATCCAACATAAGCCCAGTAAAGCTCCATGGCAGTATACTCTGGATTGTGCTTTATAGACATTCCTTCGTTACGGAACATTCTGCCCATCTCGTAAACTTTTTCAAAACCGCCTACAACAAGTCTCTTGAGATAAAGCTCATTTGCTATTCTCAAGTACATGTCTATATCAAGTGTATTGTGGTGCGTAACAAAAGGTTTTGCATTTGCTCCACCCGCTATTGTGTTTAGTATAGGTGTATCTACCTCTATGAACCCTCTTTGATCAAGGTAGTCTCTAAGGGCTTTAGTAGCTTTGTTTCTTAAAAGGAATGCTTTTTTTACTTCTGGATTTACTATCAGATCGACATATCTTTGTCTGTATCTCATATCTTGGTCTTTAAGCCCTGAGTGTTTATCAGGAAGTGGTTGCAGCGATTTAGTAAGAAGTACAGCTTCTGTAGCTCTTATAGATATTTCGCCTTTTTGTGTCTTAAATACAGTTCCTTTTATTCCTATTATATCTCCAATGTCATAAGTTATGAAATCATTGTAGCTGTCTTCACCTATCTTGTCTGATCTTACATATATCTGAACACGGCCTTCATAATCCTGAATAGTTACAAATGTAGCTTTTCCATGCTCTCTCATTAGCATTATTCTTCCGGCTACTGCAACATCTGTGCCTTCGAGTTCATCAAACTTATCGAATATATCTATGCTGTGGTTTGTAAAATCAAATTTTTCATGAACATAAGGATTTTTGCCTTGTTCCTGAAGCTTTTTAAGCTTATCGATTCTTACCTGCACAAGTTCGTTATAATTAGCTTCAATTCCCATTTTTTATCCTCCTGTTTTTAGTATTTTATTTGATGCCCTATAGTGGCTACGAAATCTTTCGTATTACAAACTATCTTCTTATCCCAACTACCTTTGCCTTTGCAACTCCATCGGGTACATTTATATTTGTCTTATCTCCAACTTTTTTTCCAAGAAGCGCACTGCCTACAGGTGATTCATTTGAAATTCTATCCTCTGAAGGATCTGCCTCAGCTGAACCTACTATTGTATATTCTTCAGTTTCTACAGTCTTGTCCCCAGGATACTTGATTTCAATTTTAACTACTGAACCTACAGTAACCTTCTCATGATCTATAGTTGACTCATCTATTATCTTGGCAGCGCCAAGCTGATTCTCAAGTTTGAAAATTCTTTCTTCCATCTGAGCCTGCTCATTTTTGGCTTCATCATATTCAGCATTTTCTGAAATATCTCCAAAAGATATAGCAACCTTTATTCTCTCAGCAACCTCTGCTCTCCTTACAGCTTTAAGATATTCCAGTTCTTCTACTATCCTGTCATATCCTTCCTGAGTTAAGAGTATTTCCTTATTCTTATCCATTTTCCCGTTTCCTCCAGTGTATATTAAGTATTTATAATCTTACATATTTTTAATATTATACAGAACTAGTCATTTTGTGTCAAGCTGGCCCTATAGTCTCTCATCATTTGTTTTACTTCATCAGCACTGTTGATGTGGTTTATATCATCTCGCATTTTGGCACTTCCATACATGCCCTTGAGATACCATCCCAGATGTTTTCTCATTTCTCTGACGGTTTTATCTTCTCCTTTATACTTTATAGAGAGATTGTAATGTTCCAGCATGACGTCTATTTTCTCTATATCAGATACTTCTTTTATTTCATTTCCACCCATAAAGTCCTTTATCTGGCTGAATATAAAGGGATTGCCCTGTGATCCTCTGCCTATCATATAGGCATCAGCTCCAGTTTTTTTTATGATAGAACTTGCATCTTCAATGGAGAAAATATCCCCATTGGCTATAACAGGGATCTTGACACTTTTCTTGACTTTTTCAATTATGTCCCAGTCAGCTTTTCCACTGTAATACTGCTCTCTTGTTCTTCCATGGATAGTTATGCAATCAACTCCTGCTGCTTCTGCATTTAGAGCAAATTCTACCGCATTTATAGAGTTTTCGTCCCATCCTTTTCTAAACTTTACTGTCACCGGAAGTTTTGAGGTTTTTTTTACTGAATCAATTATGCTAAAAGCAAGCTTAGGGTCTTTCATCAGTGCTGAACCCTCATTATTTTTGGTTATTTTGGGAGCCGGGCATCCCATGTTTATATCTATTATTTTAAATCGTCCAAGGTCACTTAATATAGAAGCCGCTTCTGCCATATATTCTGGCTCATGGCCAAATATCTGAACGGCAACGTCTCCTTCTTCGGGTTTTACCTCTAGCATAGAAAAAGTATTATCATCACCATAACTTAATGCCTTTGCATTTATCATTTCCGTATATAGTAATGAAGCTCCATATTTTTTACAAATCACTCTGAAGGGAAAATCTGTTACACCTGCCATAGGTGCCAGAAAAGTTTCTCCCTGAGTAACAAAATTGCCTATTTTCAAATCTCTACTCCTTATTTGCTCTGTTTATTCTTTTCATATATCATTTTCAGTCCTTCGAGGGTAAGGTTCTTGTCTACTATACTTACGTTTTTTGTTTCAGATATTATAAGACTTGACAAACCCCCAGTTGCAACAACTTTAACATTTTCTTCTCCGGACTCCTCTATCATTTTTTCTACGATGTTGTCTACCATACCTACGTATCCAAAAAATATACCAGCTTGAAGTGCAGTTGTCGTATTTCTTCCTATAACTTCGGTGGTTTCAATTATTTCCACTTTATGAAGTTTTGAAGCTCTTTGAAAAAGTGCTTCACTGGATATTTTAATTCCTGGAGTAATTGCTCCCCCAAGATATTCACCTTTTGCATTTATATAACAAAATGTAGTAGCTGTTCCAAAGTCAATGAGTATAAGTGGAACTCCGTATTTCTCAACTCCGGCTACAGCATTTACTATCCTGTCTGCTCCTACCTGGCTTGGATTTTCGTACTTTATATTTATACCGGTCTTTATTCCAGGCCCAATAATCATAGGCGTTTTCTGGATATATTTCATCACGAAGTTTTCGAGTGAGTGCATAACCTCAGGTACAACTGAGGATATTATTACATCTTCTATCGATGAAAAACTTATGCTGTCTATCAAGAAAAGTTGGGCTATAATAGCGCCATATTCATCTGAAGTCTTGTTTATATCCGTTCCTATTCTAAAACTATTTTTTAGGATATTGCCTTCATAGACTCCCACAACTATATTTGTATTTCCAACATCTACAACTAATAACATATTTTTTCTCCAAGTTTAAGACTTAAATTTCTATTGTTTTTATATATTAATTTTTTACCACTTTCTTTATTGCCATTACCGATGCCGCTGTCACAATCGCTGCGACTATCATCTCTGGAAGACCGTTTGTGGTAGCTATTCCCATAAAGAATGCGAATGCTCCCCCTTGCGGAAGCCCAAGCGAATCAACTATTCTCTGCGCATAAAGTACATATGCAGAACCTAGAACTAATACTGTATTTACAAGTGTTCCAAATGCTCCTGACATAAATAGTACAGTTTTTTCGTTTTTTATGACTTTTTTTACTGCAATATAGAAATAATATGTCAAAATACCTATCAGTACTCTGGGAACCACAGATACAAGTGGATTCAGAAATATGAACGATATTGGGGTTGGCGTCATGAAACTTTTTATCATTGAAGAAATTCCAAATATGAGTCCTACCATAGCTCCTACAAAAGGGCCTTCTACTATAGCTCCAATTATTACTGGTATATGCATTGTAGTTACATTTGCAAGCCCAATTGGAATAAATCCAAGAGGTGTGAATCCAAGGACAACCGAGATTGCACCAAGCATTCCTGTGATAGTCATTTTTTTCGTTCTTCCACTTCCCGTACTTGTTTTTTGAGTTACCATTTTAATTAATCCTCCGTTACGGCTCCTTATGGATGCCGTTCTAATAAATTTGTTAACATTATCTTTGATTTGATTTCACATAGGAATATCAATCTAACTTCATTATTATATGACATATTTTTGATTTTTTCTACTTTTTATTCAATTATTACAGAGTATTTTTTTTAATTTCCATAAATCCTTTTATTTTATTTATGCTTTGTGCATTCTTTACAGCCTCTATAACTGCTTTCCTTACAGCTATCTGAGCTGCTATACATATTTGATCTATAGAGCATTCAATCATTCCGGTGGCTGCTGTGAATATTGTATCTCCGTCCATAGAAGTATGTATTGGACTGATACTTTGGGCTAATCCGTTGTGAGCTACCTGAGAAACCTTCTGACATCCTGCCTTGTCAAGCCTTGCGTTAGTTATTACGCACCCTATAGTTGTGTTTCCGTTCATAAACTCTCTTTCATTAATACCTCCAAGTATTATTTCGGCAGTATTAACAAAATTTCCTTCAGGATTAAGTGCTCCGGCTATTATCCCGGTTTCATCAAATACATCCCCCACCGCATTTACACACATGAGGGCCCCTAATTTCAATCCATTTCCAAACTCTGTCTCATAGTATCCTATTCCACTTTTCATTGAATTTTCAGGCCCCATTATCTTCCCTACTGTGGCCCCGCATCCGGCCCCATAATTGCCTAGCTCGAATTCTTCATTTAAATTCTGGCAGGCTTCATAGCCCATTTTTATATCCGGTCTTATGTTTGATTTGCCTATGCCCAGATCAAATATTATGGCCTGTGGTACTATGGGCACTATGACGTCTCCTACGCAAACTCCTTTGCCATGTTCCTCCATATACCTCATAACTCCGCCCGCAGCATCCAGCCCATAAGCTGAACCTCCTGAAAGTACTATAGCATTAACTTTGTCCACAGTCCTTCCCGGCCTGAGCAATTCCGTTTCTCTTGATCCTGGTGAAGACCCTCTAACATCGAGTGAAGCTGTGGCTCCTTCTTCAAATGCAATCACCGTAACCCCTGTAAGCGCATCCATATCTTGAGAGTGACCAATCTTAACTCCCCTTATTCCTATCCTTGATGTTTTTTGCATACAAATTCTCCAGTTTTTTTATATTTAAAGTTAAAAAAACAGACTGGAAATATACTCCAGTCTGTCCCTGTAATTTCCCTAAAAATAAATATTTTTATTCTTCAGGATTTTTTTCAGTTTTCTCTTCTTCTGCATTAGCATTAGCATCAGCAGTTTCAGTTTCAGACTTATTCTCTAAAGACTCAGAGTCTTCCAGAGTTTTTTGGGTCTCTTCACCATTAAGATCTATCTCATTTTCACTAAGATCCAGCTCGCCATTGAATGCTTTAAGATAATTTTTAGCGTCAAGAGTCTCGTATTTGAGAAGTGCCTGCGCTACAAGATGAAGCTTGTCCGTGTTTTCTTCAAGCAGTTTCAATGTAGTCTGGTATGCTTCGTCTACAAGTATCTTTATTTCTTCATCAATTATAGATGCTACTTCTTCTGAGTAATTTCTCTTTGTTGCAAAGTCTTTTCCAAGGAAGACTTCTTCTGAAGGATCTACAAATGCCATGGCTCCAAGCCTGTCGCTCATTGCATATTTAGTTACCATGCCCCTTGCTATCTGAGCAACTCTTTCAAGGTCATTACTTGCACCAGTTGAAATATCCCCAAGTATGAGTTTTTCTGAAACTCTACCTCCAAGAAGATGTACCATATGTTCTTTGAGTTCAGTTTTGGTCATGTAGTATCTGTCTTCTTCTGGAAGGATCATTGTAAATCCTCCAGCTTTGCCTCTAGGTACTATAGTAACCTGATGAACTGGGTCTGTGTAGGGAAGCATAGTTGCTACTACCGCATGCCCTGCTTCATGATAAGCTGTAAGTTTTCTTTCTTTTGGGCTTATTACTCTTGATGTTTTCGCAACCCCAGCTATCACTTTTGTTATAGCTTCTTCTATTGTCTGATTATTTATTTTGAGTCTTCTTTTCCTTACTGTAAGCAGTGCAGCTTCATTCATAAGGTTTTCCAGGTCTGCCGGTGTAAATCCAGGCGTACCTTTGGCTATATGTTTAAGATCTACGTCTTCAGCAAGTGGTTTGTTCTTTGAATGAACTTTTAGTATAGCTTCTCTTCCTTTTACGTCAGGAGATCCTACCATTACCTGTCTGTCAAATCTTCCCGGTCTCAAAAGAGCTGGGTCAAGGATATCTGGTCTGTTTGTAGCTGCCATGATTATAACGCCTTCATTGAGCCCAAACCCATCCATCTCAACCAGTAGCTGGTTTAGAGTCTGTTCTCTTTCGTCATGTCCTCCGCCAAGTCCTGCCCCTCTTCGTCTTCCAACTGCATCTATCTCATCTATAAATATTATGCTTGGTGCGGATTTCTTAGCCTGTTCAAAAAGGTCTCTTACTCTTGATGCTCCAACCCCTACAAACATTTCAACGAAATCAGATCCTGATATTGAATAAAATGGAACGCCTGCTTCTCCTGCAACCGCTTTACTCAGATATGTCTTACCAGTTCCTGGAGGACCTACCAGAAGTACTCCTTTAGGTATTCTCGCTCCAAGTTCAATGTATTTTTGTGGACTCTTGAGAAAATCCACTATTTCTTCAAGTTCTTCTTTTTCTTCATCCAGACCTGCAACGTCTTTAAAGGCTATCTTTGGAGAACCATCTTCTTTGTGAATCTTGGCTTTTGATTTTCCAAAGCCCATAACTTTTGAGCCTCCACCTTGTGACTGCTGCATGAACATATACCATACTCCAACCATTACAAGCAGCATAAGCAGTGTAGGCAGCATGCTTATTATCCATGATGGCTGAGGAGGATCTTGTCCCGTTACTTTAAGTGCTCCTGTTTCTGTCTGAGTAAGAATAATCTCAGTCAGCTTGTCATTGTTGATAGCATAAGGAACCAGAGTACTGAATTCCGTGTTATCTTTTTTAAGCTTTCCTGTTACTTTGTTTTCCATTATTGTGAGTTCAGTTATCTGTTCACTCTGAAGTTTTGTGTAAAACTCCGAAAACGATAATTCCTGGACTTCCTGTGCTGGGCTTCCTAGCAGATTTATCATTGATACTATTAAGACGAATAACAGTATATAAAACGTCGCCCCTTTAAATAATTTTTTCAAATTCCTGCTCCTCCTTGTGGATCATTGATTTTAATATTTCTGATACTTATTCTTATAACTTCTTTTGTGGAATCTGAAATCTTGGCCTCTTCGCTCATGCAGTATCCTGCAAGCCAGAGTATTTTTTCATCATCACAAATAACTGGGATACTGTTCCTTTTTTCAAGAGGAACTTTGTTGTCGATTAATATGTCCTTGACCTTTTTGGTCCCCCCCAGTCCAAGAGGTTTTATTTTGTCACCATTTCTACGATTTCTTATGGTTAGTTTTCCTGATATATTCTCCACATCAAATGACTTGGTGGAATTACCAGTAGCAAACATTTTGGATTTTTCTTTAGAAATCCTATGTGCCTCTACCCTTATACCCAATTCTTCTATTATTATGGACTTATTAACTGGAATTTCAATCTCGTATTCAATTGTTTCATTTTTAATTTCTTTTCTTGTGATATAGAGATAACTCCCCTTCTTATCAGCTATGATTCCTTTGGGAAGGTTTATCTTTGCTTCTTTTTTAGCATTTTGCATTAAATCCAGTATATCATCCAGATGGACCGTTTCAAGGCCCTTATAGGTTCCTTCTATATCTTTGTAGGCATTTCTTAATATGCGCTTGGTAATTGATATATCCTCATATTCGATAAGGTCCAAATCTATTCTTACTGTATCCTTATCTATCAATGAGGACATGATTTTACATCTTTCATCGGCCGTTTTTTCTATATAGCAACTGTCTTCTCTCAGGCCGTTTGCCATTCTTGAGAGTATTTCTTTTATGTTTGAAGCATATTCACGCTCAATATATGGAAGCAAATGTATTCTTATTTTATTTCTTGTATATTCATCTTCCAGATTGGTGTGATCTATTCTTGCTTCCAGTTTGTTATCTTTGCAGTAATTTTCTATATCATGTTTAAGGACATCCATAAGTGGGCGTATTATTCCATCTGGTCTTTTATAGTCCATCCCCTTAATTCCATTGAGGCCCGTGCCTCTCATTATCCTCATCATTACAGTTTCAGCCTGATCGTCGAGGTTGTGAGCAACAGCGATTTTGTCTGCTCCTACTTCTTTTTTGAGCTGAAAGAGCATCTCGTACCTTAAAATCCTTGCCGCTTCTTCCATGGTAAGTTTTTTTTCTTTGGCATAGGAGGGAACGTCCACAGATTTAAGAAAGCACCTTATCCCCAGCGACTCACAAAACTCCATAGCGTAGAGCGCGTCCTTGTGCGCTGCAATTCCTCTTATCTGGTGATTAAAGTGAGCAGCATATAAAGTGAAACCGTACTCTTTGCTCATTTTGCTGAGGATATGGATCAGACATACTGAATCCGGCCCCCCTGAGAGCGCTACGATTATCTTGTCTCCTTTTTGAATTAAACTTTCACGTCTTAGCGTATCCATGACCTTATTTTCTATCACCAGGTTCCATCTCCTTTTCGAGTTATTTTAGATCACTTCGATCTTCATAACATTTTTACCCTGAAACAGTCCCTTGAGAGATATACTGTACTCTACTTCAAGATCGAGTTTAAATGGTTCGTCTTGTTGATTGAAGGAAATGCGATTTGTCAATATCTCCAGGGGTATATTACCCATAGGAGTGGTCATCAGGCTCTCGAACCTTCTTTTATTCTCAAACACCATTTCAGAATCATGCTTTCCTATTCTTTTAAGTTCTACCTTATTGCTGGTCATTTTTATCTTTGTTGTAGTATCTTCAAGACCCGAAAGTTCACTTTCTTCATATACCAAATAATGGTTGTTATTCTTTTTAGTGTATTTTGCTTCTGTCGTCAGTTCTATTACGTCTGAAATGTTTGTAGCATTATCGTGCTGAACTGTTTTTATCTTAATTACAATATCTTTCAAGTTTTTCACCTATTTTCAATTATTCAAATACATCATATCAAAAAAAAGCCTTTTTATCAATAATAATCAATATTTTTGTATCTCTACCACAGAAATGTTATCAAATGGTTTTTGAATAAAGTTCTGCCCTATATTCATGAACCTCTCCGGCATGTCAGAAACAAAATATTTATAATCTGGCTTTTGTGTCTGATTATTTATCAGATTTTTTTCTTCAAGCAGCTTTTTAAGATCAAGCGCTGTTTCTTCCGCTGGATTTACCAGCTTTATCTTATTTCCCGTAATCTTTTTTATTGTGCCTGCAAGAATTGGATAATGCGTACATCCCAGCACCAAAGTATCAATATCAGTCCCGTTGAAGGCGCTCAGATAGTCTTTTGCAGTAAGAAGAGCAACTTCAGTGTCTGCCCAGCCTTCTTCTACTATAGGCACAAAGAGTGAGCACGGTTTTGAATATACATCTATTGTGCTTACCAGTTTGTGTATCTCCATCTCGTAGGCTTTTGAAAAAACTGTACCCTCTGTACCTATAACCCCAATCTTGTTGTTCCTTGTGCTTATTACAGCCCTTTTAGCTCCAGGCTTTATAACTCCTATTATGGGTATGTTATAGCGTTCCTGGGCTTTTTCCAGGCTTCTTGCGCTAGCGGTATTACAGGCTATTACTATTGCCTTTATGTCTTTCTCAAGAAGGAAATTTATAGACTGATAGGTATATTTGGTAACGGTCTCTGAAGACCTCGTACCATAAGGTACTCTTGCAGTATCTCCAAAGTATACTATATTTTCATTTGGAAGCACCTTGGAAATTTCTTTGAGCACAGTAAGCCCCCCAAGCCCCGAATCAAATACTCCTATTGATTTTGTTCTCATATCTTCCATTCATTTTCTCCTTGCTATAATTGCTCGAATGAAAGTTCTATCAACTTAGTTATAAGTTGTTTGTATGAAACACCATCATGCTCCATTAGTTTTGGATACATACTTATTTTAGTAAAACCTGGCATTGTATTTATTTCATTCAAAATCACGCTTCCATCTTTTCTGTCTATAAAAAAATCTACTCTTGAGAGTCCTGTGCACTCAAGCGCTCTGTAAGATTTTTCTGCTATTTCTTTTATTTCTTTTATTTGCTCCTTAGTAATCTCAGCTGGAATCTGAAGCTTGGATGTGCTTTTTACATATTTTGTTTCATAGTCATAAAAATCATCGTTAATGATTATCTCGCCAGGTGTGGATACTATTATATCATCTTGATTACCCAGTACAGACACTTCAATTTCTCTTGCGTCCACGCCTTCTTCAATCAAAAGCTTTGTATCGTACCTAAATGCTGTCTTTATTGCATTCTCGAGTTCATTGTAGTTCTTTACTTTGGTGATTCCAACGCTTGATCCCATATTTGCCGGTTTAACAAAAAGAGGATAAGTAAATCCTTCTAAAGCTCCCCGCACATCCTCTGTATCATGATTTTTTTTCACAACAACATATCTGCTTTGTCTTACATCTTCCGCATTAAGAATCTGTTTTGTGTATATCTTGTCCATACAAAGCGCTGAACTCATCATTTTGCAGCCTACATATGGAATCCCCGAGTAGTCGAGTATCCCCTGCAGCCTCCCATCTTCACCGTAAGGCCCGTGAAGTACAGGGAATATACAATCCAGTTCAACTGACATATCTGTCCCATATATACCTGCAGGGTTTTCATTTCCAAGTATATCAACCCTGCTGTCTGATACAGCGCTTTCCCAGCTACAATCCAGCATCATATCCGGACTGCCTGTAAAATGTCTGAATTTGCCCTCTTTAGTTATACCTATAAGATAGACTTCATATTTATCTGTGTCTATATTGTTATATATCGAATTTGCAGATATACACGATACCTCATGCTCTGCTGATTTTCCACCAAACAAAATTCCTATCTTCATATTTTCACCTGTTCTCTATAATTAAAATTGAGTCCTTCACTGTTTTTGTCATGTAAACATCTCTGTAAATTTTTGAAAAATACTCATATGCTTTTTGCATATCATACTTGTCTTCAAATATCCCAAATACAGTTGACCCACTCCCTGTCATCATGGCTTTTGGACACCCGTACTCCAGGTGGAGCTTATCTATTATACCTTTCATTTCAGGAACAAATGTTAAACTTGTTTCATAGAGGACATTACCCATATTTTTGTATAGATTTTCTGTGTCATCTTCATTTATGGCTCTTACAAGCTCTTTGTTGTCAGGATTTTGAGGCAATTTATCCAGATTAAGCCTTTTGAATATCTGCGAAGTTGAGATTCCCCAGTCAGGCTTTACAATTAATATATCAAGGTCAAGATCTTTGAGCTGAGTGAATTCTTCTCCTATCCCTTGAGCCAAAAGAGTCCCTCCCCTGAGACAAAAGGGCACATCTGCCCCCAGTTCGAGTCCAATCTCCATAAGCCTGCCAACACTGAGAGGATTTGAATTTAGATAGTTCAGCCCTGCCAATACTCCAGCAGCGTCTGCACTTCCTCCTCCCATTCCCGCACCCGAGGGAATATGTTTTTCTATAAATATATTATATCCCTGGCAAGATTCAGTCTCTTCAAGAAATCTCTTCGCTGCTTTAAATCCTATATTTCTTGCGTCAAATGGAATTTTATCCGTGTTTCCCGAAATTGCTATCTGACCTGTATTATTTTTAGATATGAAAATTTTGTCACTTATATCAACTGTCTGCATTACCATAGACAGAAGATGATAGCCATCTGATCTTTTTCCTTTTACTTCAAGGGAAAGATTTATCTTTGCTCTGGCTATGATATTTATGCTGTTCATATATTTCCTCTTTCAAATTTCTATTAGATATTCTATTATACTATTACTTTAGTATTTTTTCTATAGAATAATATCATTTTATATAGTCAATTCAAACAAATCCAATTGTTTTTGAACGTAAAAAATCACTATTCAATATATATGTATCGAATAGTGATTATGTTTAATCTCTTATTAATTTGATCTGGACGTTTGATGTCAAAATGTCCGAGTAGCTATAAGATACCCTACTTATGACTTCATCATCAATCCCATATTTAACTATAAATATGCTGGGATAAGTAGCTTCTAGCAAGCCTGTTCTTGTGACTATTTTTTTTCTTCCTTTGTTAGCCTTTACGACTATCTTTTTACCCACATATTTCCCTATACCTTTTTTTATATCTTCTGTAGTAAGTGCCTTATTCATTTTACACCCCCTCAATATTCTATATTAATATTACCACAAAGAGGAGTATCTGTCAAGACATAAATTTTTATTTTATATCAATTTCAAGCATATGTCAACACTTATTTTTTTTATTTATACTTTTTTCGCAAAATGTTGATTTATTAATGTCTTTGTGATTTAAAACTGCCCAGCATTTAGACTGGGCAGTTTTAAATTTCAAGCTATATCAATTGTGTTTATTATTTATTTCTATTTTTCGCTCTCATGTTTTTATCTAGAATCTTCTTTCTGATTCTTATAGATTTTGGAGTTATTTCTACAAGCTCATCATCTTCTATGAACTCTATAGTTTCCTCAAGTGACATCCTCTTTGGAGGTGAAAGCTTTAGAGATTCATCAGTACCAGATGCTCTCATATTTGTAACTTGTTTTCTCTTGCATATGTTGACGTCTATATCTCCTGCCTTGGCATTTTGACCTACTATCATACCCTGATATACATCTTGTCCCGCGTCTATAAAGAGTATACCTCTGTCCTGTGCATTAAACAGGCCATAGGCAACCGCTACGCCAGTTTCCCATGCAACAAGAGAACCTATGTTTCTCGTTATTATATCGCCTTTATAAGGCTCATAGTTTTCAAACAGTGTATTTAGTATTCCATTTCCTTTTGTATCAGTCATGAACTCTGATCTGTATCCTATAAGACCTCTTGTAGGAATAAGAAACTCTAGTCTTACATAAGTTCCTTTTGATTGAGTCATGTTTACCATTTCACCTTTTCTTGATCCCAGTTTTTCCATTACAGGTCCCATAAAGTCATTTGGCACATCTATTATAACTCTTTCTATTGGCTCAAGTCGATTACCTTTTTCATCTTTTTTGAAAAGAACTTCCGGTTTAGAAACCTGGAATTCATAACCTTCTCTTCTCATAGTTTCCATAAGAATTGTAAGGTGAAGCTCCCCTCTTCCAGATACTTTAAAAGTATCCGCTGTGTCGGTTTCTTCAACTCTAAGGGCTACATTAGTCTTAAGTTCTTTCATAAGTCTGTCTCTGAGCTGTCTTGAAGTTACAAACTTTCCTTCTCTTCCTGCAAAAGGACTGTCATTTATGCTGAAGGTCATCGCTATTGTTGGCTCCGATATTTTTACGAAAGGAAGGGCCTCTTTTGTAGTTAAATCCGTAATTGTATCACCTATATTTATATTTTCAATACCTGCTATTGCAATTATATTTCCTACATTGGCAGATTCAACTTCTACTCTGTTAAGACCTATATAATCATAGACCTTACCTATTCTTGCCTTATATCCGATTTCAGGATCAGCATAGTTTACAACATACATTTCATTTCCAGTCTTGATAGTTCCTCTTTGTACTTTACCAACTCCGATTCTTCCTACATACTCATTATAGTCTATAGTTGAGATCAGTATCTGAGGAGTACCGTCTAAATCTCCTACCGGTGCAGGTATATGCTCTACTATCTTTTCAAACAGGTCATGCATATTTTCTTTAAGCTGGTCTGGTTCTAATCCAGCTTGGCCCGCTCTGGCTGATGCAAATATAAATGGAGAATCAAGTTGAATTTCGTTTGCATCAAGTTCCATGAATAATTCAAGAACTTCATCTACAACTTCTGCAGGTCTGGCTTCAGGTCTGTCTACCTTGTTTACGCATATAATTGCAGGCAACTCAAGTTCAAGAGCTTTTTTTAGAACAAACTTTGTTTGAGGCATAGGTCCTTCAAAAGCGTCAACTACAAGCACAACCCCGTCAACCATCTTGAGAATACGTTCAACTTCTCCCCCAAAATCGGCATGTCCTGGAGTATCTACAATGTTGATTTTCGTATCTCCATACATTACTGCTGTATTCTTGGAAAGAATTGTAATTCCTCGCTCTCTCTCAAGATCATTTGAATCCATTACTCTTTCATTCACTTCCTGATTTTGTCTGAAAATATTACTCTGCTTTAAAAGCGAATCTACAAGAGTTGTTTTACCGTGGTCAACGTGCGCTATAATAGCTACATTTCTGATATCATTTCTACTACTCAAAGTTACACATCCTTCTTTTTTTTTAATAAAAAATTATATATATATTAACAAATTTCATCTGTCTAATTTGCTATTAACTTATATATTATAGCACAACAGTTCAACTATTACTATTTTTTTTACTTAATATTTTTGATATTTTTGTTGCAAAATCTATTTTCCTCTATTATTCACAAAAATAATTTCACTTTACTATGGAAAAAAGTCCTGTTATTTGGTAACATATAAATAGCACTATAATTATTTTACCAATGATTTCGGATATAAGCTATAAAATAAAACTTTTATCTGCTTTTATTGAATACAAACCCAAGGAGAAAAAAATGGAAAATAAAGTACTAGCAAAAGTTGGAAATTACGAAATAACAGATGCAGAGATTGCATTCATGCTTCAGAGCCTGAATCCACAGGTTGCGTCTCAGTTTATAGGACCAGAAGGAGAGGAAAGACTTCTTCAAGAGATAATAAATCAAAAACTTCTTCTTTGCGAGGCAGTAGAAAGCAAGTTCGAAGAAAATGAAGATTTTATAGAAGAATTCGCAAAACTTAAAGAAAATTTTCTTTCTCAGTACTCTGTAAAGAAAATATTAGGAGCAGTTACTGTTTCAGATGAAGAAGCAAAAGAATTCTACGAAGCAAACCCGAATCTTTTCGTTACTCCAGCACAAATAAGAGCAAGTCACATACTTGTAGCAGAAGAAGATAAAGCTAATGAGCTTTACGCAAAAATCCAATCTGGCGAAAGTTTTGAAGAACTTGCAATAGACAATTCTACATGCCCATCGGGTGTAAATGGAGGAGATCTTAATTTCTTCAGCAAAGGACAGATGGTTCCTGAGTTTGAAGATGTAGCATACACACTTGAAATTGGACAGATTTCTGAGCCAGTAAAGACTCAATTTGGATATCACATAATAAAACTTACTGAAAAGAATGAAGATCAGCAGCATTCTTTCGAAGAAGTTCTTCCAAATATAATTCAAAATCTTACAGCGCAAAAGCAAAACGAAACATACTTTGCTCATATAGAAGCACTTAGAACAAAATATACAATAGAGCAGTTATAATAAAACCTTCAAAAGCATGGCCCAGGGCAACCTGAGCCATGCTTTTTTTGATTCTGTATTGATTTTTTTTTTTAGCTGTGATAGTATGTATTAGTCTCACGAGTACACATGTGTTTTACTCGCAAACAAAACAAAGGAAATCATAAAGAGGTGCGAATTATGAGCTTAATAGTACAGAAATTTGGTGGCTCTTCTGTCGCCGACAAAGATAGGATTTTTAATGTTGCAAACATTGCAACACAGGCTTTTTCTGAGGGAAACGATGTAATCGTAGTACTTTCAGCTCAAGGAGATACAACAGATGATCTTCTTGCTAAAGCAGGCGAAATAAACTCCAACCCAACGACGCGCGAGATGGATATGCTGCTTTCAACAGGCGAGCAAATTTCTATCTCACTGCTTGCAATGGCTATACAGGCGCTTGGTTTTCCAGTAGTTTCACTCACCGGATGGCAGATAGGCCTGAGAACAGATTCAAACCATTCCGCAGCAAGAATTAAAAGCCTTACAAATACTCGAATACAAGAAGAACTATCAAATAGAAAAATAGTTATAGTTGCCGGCTTTCAGGGTATAAACAAGTCATATGATATAACCACGCTTGGAAGAGGCGGAAGCGACACTACAGCAGTGGCACTGGCTGCTCAGCTAAGAGCCGACCTGTGCCAGATATACACAGATGTAGATGGGATTTACACCGCAGATCCAAGAAAAATCAAAAATGCAAAAAAACTTGATCATATTTCATATGACGAAATGATTGAGCTTGCAACAATGGGGGCTCAGGTATTGCACAATCGCTCTATTGATCTCGCAAAAAGATATAATGTCAATTTGGAAGTATTATCTAGCTTTTCAAGACTTCCAGGAACAATAGTAAAGGAGAATGACCAAATGGAAAAGATGTTAGTAAGAGGAATAGCTAAAGATGAGGATGTTGCAGTAATAGAACTTATAGATGTAAAAGACATCCCCGGGATAGCTTTTAAGGTTTTTTCTCTGATAGCCAATAAAAAAATAAGCGTAGATATGATACTTCAGTCTACAGGAAGAAACGGAAACCGTGACATCAGCTTTACAATCTCAAAGAGTAACGTAGAAAATGCCGTAAAGGCACTCGATGAACTCAAGCCCATATTAGGCTTTACTGAAGTATCAGTTAATGAAGATGTCGCTAAAATTTCTCTGGTAGGAACAGGCATGATAAACAATGCCGGTATAGCTGCCGGAATGTTTGAAGCTCTTTCTAACTCTGACATAAATATCCAGATGATATCTTCATCAGAGATTAAAATATCTATCCTTATAGACAAAAAAAACGCCGACAGAGCCGTTCAGGCCATACACGATCATTTCTTCGATTAAAAAACAATAGTTTACCCTGCAAATTAAAAATAGAGATTCCATGGCTTTTTTATAGCTCAGAGGAATCTCTTTTTGATTTATATATTTTATTTCATCTTACTCAATAGTCCTTATGCTCCTGAAAACATAAAGAACTAGATCTGGTTTGTATTCAAGTGCGTATTCTTCTACCGATTTGTCCTTATAATACCTCATGTCCAGCATTCTGGTCTCCGATGCCATTGTAGACATAAAAGCAGAGAAAGGAATGCCAAACGAATCTTTTACTATAAGCAGTTTCAAATCGTTAACACTGCGTTTATTTTCTATTATCACTTCTGGATAATCTGCTCCAAAATATGATACATATCGGTTTGTGAATATATCTCTGTCCTTAAGTATATCGTTGTTTATAATAGCCTCAGTAAAATCTCCCTCAAATTTATCGGTACTGTCCTTCTTTTTTATCGTGACGCTGTAGTCAGTTTCAAATTTAGGAGTCACAAGCGTAAAATCATCAACTCCGCTGTAGTATTTTCCCACTCGCCTTCCTTGAGAACCAAGAAAGTTGTTTTCATAATAATCCGTTTTGTAATTGCCCAAATTTGTATAAAAACCATCAGGATCCATGTCTATATCAAATAAAGTTTTTATCTTTTCAACTGTCCTGCCAACGCCCCAAAAAGCAGTCTCTATCCTCCAGTGATGATCCGTATCATAAAACAGCCTGCTCTTGTCAATACCGGCATCATCAAGCAGATTTCTCAGATCTATGGTATCTACTCCCGAATTTCTAAGACCCGCTACTATCTTATCTGAGTTCTCATTAGAATAATCTGTAACGGCAGGATTTATTTTAGTAAATCCTTTGATGTATTTTATGGGAGTCTGAACATACAAAAGATCTATGTTGTTTTTCTCCAGTGCTTTGCTCAGTGATACTATTTCATTAACAGCCAATTCATTGTCTTCTTTAAATGAAGAAAAATGAAGCTTTCCACCATTGTCCTTTATTATGTTATAAGAAGTGTCTACGTCTATTATATATTGCCTGTCAACAAAGCGTTCTGTCATACCATACAGATTTATAAAGTTGTTCTGACCAACCAAATTTGAAGAAAATCCATTTTCTATTCCTCCTGTGATACCCTTCATCAGTCCATTTATTCCATGACTTGAAGCCCCTACATCTCTTATGGATATATAAGTATCCTTTGCAACACTTACAGAATTTACTGTTATGCTGAGGAGTCCTGTTATACCGATAAAAGCGAAAAATGCTGCTACAGCCGCTCTTTTAAGTGTAATCTTCATATGTGCTCCTCACTAAAAGTTGAAATATATAAATGGGTTGTAGGTGCCTTTTATAAGATAGGCTGCAGATACCATAAAAAGTAGCGTCAAGACCGATATAAAGCTTATCTCCATAGCGATTACATTTTCTCCAGCATTTTGCCTTTTATGATACCGACTCATTGCCATTGATATCAGTGGGAAACAGGCAATTATACCTGCAACATATACAAACCTGTAGTCATGCAAATAAAGCATAGCAATTGGCTCTAAAGCGAATTGTCCATTCATGGCAAACATAGATTTGATAAAATCTACAGCATAAGTTATGCTCTCAGACCTAAACAACACCCAGCCAAATATCACAATTGTCATTGTATATATGTGTCCCAAAACCTTACTCTTTTGAAGAATTTTTTCAAGTCCGGTAAATTTTTCTATTATTATAAATGTGCCAAAATATATACCCCATACTATAAATGTCCAGTTGGCTCCATGCCATATTCCCGTACAAAGCCATACAACAGCAATATTTCTCAGCTGTATGAGTTTGCCGCCTCTGCTTCCTCCAAGTGGAATATAAACATAATCCCTGAACCAGCTTCCAAGCGATATATGCCACCTTCTCCAGAAATCAGAAATAGATTTTGCCATATAAGGGTGATTAAAGTTTTCCGGAAAATGAAATCCAAACAACTTTCCAAGCCCTATTGCCATGTCTGAATATCCTGAAAAATCAAAGTAAATTTGCAGAGTATATGCAATTGCTCCCATCCATGCAAGCATTAGAGAAACCGAGTCAGCCGGGAAGCTGTATGCCTTGTCTGCTATAAGTGCAAACTGATTTGCAAGTATGACTTTTTTGGCTATACCAAGTATAAATCTTGATGTCCCTTGAACAAAATCATCTTCTGTAGCATTTCTTTGCCTTAGTTCCTTGGCTATAGTTTCATATCTTACTATAGGCCCTGCTATAAGTTGAGGGAAAAATGAAATATAAAGTCCTACATCAAAAGGGTTTTTAAAAGCTTCAGCTTTTTTTCTGTGGACATCTATAACATAAGAAATCCCCTGAAATGTAAAAAATGATATTCCTATAGGAAGGGCAATATGAGGCACGCCAAGCTCCAGAGAAAATAAGGAATTTAAATTACCTACTATAAATCCCGCATATTTGAATACCGCAAGCAGTCCAAGATTGAATGAAAGCATTAAAATAAGTATATATTTCTTTTTGTCATGACTATAATCCAATTCAATTTCACGCGCAAACCAATAATTGGCAAGTATGCACCCTGCCATTACAAAAACGAACAGTGGTTCTCCCCATGCATAAAATATAAGGCTAAAAACCAGAAGCAGCCTGTTTCTTTTTGAATGCTCCTTAGTAAAGCGATAGTATAACAAGATGAGAAGGGGAAGAAAAAAGAATAAGAAAAATGTGCTCGAAAAAAGCATCAAAGTCTCCTCTCAAATGATTATATTTTTTTATAAAAAATTTTTAAATACCTGTCCGATTTTATTATCAATGACAAGCGATGCCCTGCAGTTTTTACTCGTAGAGCCTTTGTTTATAAGCACCAGATCCTTGCCCGAAAAATAATCCACAAGACTGGCAGCTGGGTATACTCCAAGAGAAGTCCCTCCAATTATGAGCATATCCGCTCTTGATATATGCTTTACTGCCTGTTCTACAATTTCATTGTCAAGCCCTTCCTGATAAAGTACTACGTCAGGCTTGATTACTCCACCACATTCACAACGTGGTACATCTTTAGTCCCAAGTATATAGGTAATATCATAAAATTTGCTGCATTTCATACAGTAGTTTCTGTGAACCGAACCATGAAGCTCCAGCACATTTTTACTTCCAGATTTTTGATGAAGGTTATCTATATTTTGAGTAACTATGGCCTTGAGCTTTCCCTTTTTCTCAAGCTCAGAAAGCGCAATATGTGCATAGTTTGGCTTCGCATCAGGAAAAATCATCTTATCTCTGTAAAACCTGTAAAATTCCAAAGTGTTTTTCATAAAAAAATCATGAGACAATATTGTTTCTGGAGGA
Organism: Proteocatella sphenisci DSM 23131; assembly: GCF_000423525.1. Taxonomy (GTDB): domain Bacteria; phylum Bacillota; class Clostridia; order Peptostreptococcales; family Filifactoraceae; genus Proteocatella; species Proteocatella sphenisci. The sequence goes on from NZ_AUID01000009.1 coordinate 38,591, forward strand.
TACTTGTATTTTTGACTATAAAGACCGTCTATACTCCTAAAATCAGATATTCCACTCTCTGTCGAAACTCCCGCACCTCCAAAAAATACTATGTTGTCACAATGCGAAACAAGCTCAATAAATTTTTCAATTGATGAATCCAAAGTTATCACTCCTGACTTAAATTATAAAAAAGTCACACCTTCTATTTGAAGTGTGACTACTTTACGTGTTTATATACAAACTACTTATTGTATTGCTTTCTTTGCTGTTTCAACGATCTGTGCAAATCCTGCTGGATCGTGGATAGCCATTTCTGAAAGCATTTTTCTATTTATAGTTATGTTTGACTTCTTAAGTCCATTCATGAATTTTGAATAACTTAGTCCGTGCATTCTTGTTCCTGCGTTTATTCTTGCAATCCAAAGTTTTCTGAAATCTCTCTTCTTAAGTTTTCTTCCTTTGTATGCGTGAGCTAGTGCCTTCATTACGAATTCGTTAGCTGGTCTGTAAAGTTTACTTCTTGATCCTCTGAAACCTTTTGCAAGCTTCAGTATTTTCTTATGCTTTTTACGTGCATTTAGTGCTCTTTTAACTCTTGCCATTTATCTATACCTCCTTCTTTTTATATATATGGTAATAATCTTGCAATTCTAGACTGATCGCCTTTTGACATTATAGCTGATTTTCTAAGTTTTCTCTTAGTATTAGAACTTTTCTTTGTTAAGATATGTCTTTTGTAGGCTTTTGATCTCTTTAATTTTCCGCTTCCTGTTGCTCTGAATCTCTTCGCAGCTCCACGGTGAGTTTTCATCTTAGGCATAACTGTATCCTCCTCGCTTAAATTTTCTTTGGTTCCATCATCAGTACCAAGCTGTTTCCTTCAAATTTAGGATCCTTATCAGGAACTCCCGATTCTCCAACCAGCTCGATAAATTTATTAATAACTTGGTATCCTATCTCCTTGTGTCCAAGCTCACGGCCTCTGAATCTAACAGCTACCTTTACTTTGTCACCATCTTCCAAGAATCTACAAGTCATTTTCGCTTTAGTTTTAAGGTCGTTCATTTCAATTACTGGTCTCAGTCTTATCTCTTTAACTACAACTACTTTTTGTTTCTTCTTTGATTCTTTTTCTTTTTTTGCTGCCTCGTATTTGAATTTACCCAAATCCATAATCTTACATACCGGTGGTACTGCATTTGGGGATATCTTTACAAGGTCAAGATTTTTCTGACTAGCCATCAATTGAGCGTCCTTGGTTGGTACTACTCCAAGCTGCAGCCCATTCTCGTCAATAAGTCTTACTTCCTTATCACGAATTTGCTCATTAATTTGTTGTTCTTTAATAATTTTTCACCTCCAAATTTTTCATGCTCAGCTTTGTTATCTTTTCTATATTATTAAAAAAGGGCGAATAGTATATACTATCCGCCCAAAATTATAATCTTAAATACTGCACAATTTTAAAATTAATCTTGTAAACCCTATAAACTTAAAGCAATAAGGTGAGAAGCGGTCTTCTACTTAATCAACATTGATAATTATACATGTATTATCCATATATGTCAATGCCTTGTCTTTAAAATATTTTTTTCCCTCTATAATAATAAGCATATATTTTTTCAAAGTCCTGGTCTGTAAATATTTTCTGGGCCACAGCATTATCTTCTTGAACGTCTGCTATAACAACTTTTATCCCTCTTGAAAGTCCCTTGCAGAGCATACCTTTGAGCAGTTTTTTACCATAGTCCAGGTTTCTGTATTTTGGGGATACAAACAAGTCGTTTATTATCATATACTCGTCAATAAAGGTAACATAGCCCATGGCTATAACCCGTTCTCTGTCTACTATTGCAAAGAACATATTCTCAAGCATGCTTTTTTGTATATTGTCTTCAAAAAAAGATTTTTGCCCTGGGTGCATGTCAGTAAGATGCTGGTAGTCACTTAGCCACTCGTCATTAAGGCTGGTGTCTACGAATATCCCCTGCTCAATAAAATTTGCGAATGCAAAAAGTTCTTTTTCCCTGTTTTCAAGATTGAGTGCAAGTACCACCCCAGGGTTTGATATTTCAAATCCACTCCTGACCATTTCCATCTCAAGATGTTCAAATTCCTTTGAGAATACAACTCTGTAATATGGGTTTATGTCATTCTTGGATAGTTTTTTTAAGTGCCTGTCCATTATATTAACTATTTCATTCTTTTCAGGAGGAATTAGCATATTTATTGTACAGACATTTGCCGTATTGAAATATCTTATTAAAAAACCATTATCTATCGTTATGCCAGATGAAGGATTAGAATTCATCAAAAGTTCTTCTATTCTTTGTATCATCGAATCAGCGCCCTTCTAACTATATTTTATGATATTATAACATAAAATTTAATTAAATTCTATCCTTTGATTCTTTAACCAGCTTGTCCACGAATTCCTGAATGCTTAGTGAACCCAGTTCTCCACCGTCTCTTGATCTTACAGATACATTTCCTTCGTTAACTTCTTTTTCTCCAACAATTATCATATATGGTACTTTTTCCATCTGAGCTTCTCTTATCTTGTAACCTATTTTTTCTGCTCTGTCATCGATTGTAACTCTTATTCCTGCATCAAAAAGTTTCTTGTAAAGATCGTCTGCATAGTCCATGAACTTGTCAGATATAGGAAGAATCTTTGCCTGAACTGGAGAAAGCCATACAGGGAATTTTCCTGCGTATTGCTCTATAAGGATTCCTATAAATCTTTCTATACTTCCAAATGCAACTCTGTGAATCATTATAGGTCTGTGCTTTTCGCCGTCTTTTCCTGTGTAAGTCAGGTCAAATCGCTGTGGAAGCTGATAGTCAAGCTGGATTGTTCCACACTGCCAAGTTCTTCCTATACAGTCTCTAAGATGGAAATCTATCTTAGGCCCGTAAAATGCTCCGTCTCCTTCGTTGAGTCTATAGTCTAATCCAAGCTCCTCAAGAGCGGCTTTTAGTGCTGCTTCTGCCTCATCCCACATTGATATTTCACCAAGGAAGCTCTCTGGTCTTGTAGAAAGTTCTACGTGATAAGAGAATCCAAACTGCTTGTAAACCTTGTCTATCAGCTGCGCAACACCCTTTATTTCATCCTTGATCTGTTCAGGAAGCATGAATATATGTGCATCGTCTTGCGTAAATGCTCTTACTCTCATAAGTCCATGAAGGGCTCCTGAAAGCTCATGTCTGTGAACCCTTCCAACTTCTCCCATTCTTATAGGAAAATCTCTGTAAGACCTCATTTTTGTCTTGTAGGCAAGCATGCCTCCAGGACAGTTCATAGGCTTGATGGCAAAATCCTCATCATCTATCTGTACTGTATACATATTTTCCTTGTAGTGGAACCAGTGACCAGAAGTTTCCCAAAGTTTTCTGTTAAGTATGATTGGTGTTTCAATCTCAACATAACCAGCCGCTCTGTGTACTTCTCTCCAGTATGTCATAAGTTCATTTTTGAGTATTGTTCCATTTGGAAGGAAGAATGGGAATCCAGGTCCCTCTTCTAATATTGTAAACAGTTCCAGTTCTTTTCCAAGTTTTCTGTGGTCTCTTTTTTTAGCTTCTTCTATCATTTCAAGATATTCATCAAGAAATTTCTTTTTCTCAAAAGATATACCATAGACTCTTTGAAGCATCTTATTGGACTGGTCTGCTCTCCAATATGCACCTGCAACACTTGTAAGTTTTAATGCCTTTACTTTTTTAGTATTTGAAAGGTGTGGCCCTGCACAAAGATCTACAAAGTCTCCCTGTCTGTAAAAGGAAAGTCTCTGCCCTTCTTTTGCAAGATCCTTTATAAGCTCTATCTTATAGTCTTCATTTCTTTCTTTCATCAGCGCTATGGCCTCATCTTCATCAAGCTCAAATCTTTCAATATCAAGCTCTGATTTCACTATTTTTTTCATTTCAGCTTCAATTTTTTCAAGATCTTCAGGAGTAAGTCTGTAGTCCAGGTCTATATCATAATAGAAGCCATTTTCTACAGCTGGACCTGTTCCAAGCTTTGTGTCCGGAAACAGATTTTTGATTGCATGGGCCATTATATGAGTGGAAGTATGCCAGAAAATATCTTTTCCATCTGCATCATCAAATTTTAAAAAGTCAATCTTTCCGTCTTCTTCTATGAGATGATTGGTTTCTACTACCTCTCCGTTAAATTTTGCACCTACTACCGCTCTTCCAAGTCCTTCACTTATTGAATTAGCAACATCCAATACGCTTACCTTTGATTCAAACTCTTTTATTGAGCCATCTTTTAACTGTACTTTAATCATATTATCCTCCACTTTTAAATTATGGTATTAAAAAATCCCACGAGCATATAAGCTCATGGGACGTGTATACGTGGTTCCACCCAAGTTTGTTCTCTTATGGCTGTATCGGGCCTCCCGCTCATTACTAATGAGTGCTCTAAGGTGGTTTTCATAGTTATATTTACCAGAAACTCTCAGCTAAATGTTTCTTCTCTGTAGATAACAAATCACTATTACTCGTCTTTTCAACGCATTATATTATATATCTTAACAACAATTATATTATCAAGAAATATTTTTGTCAACAGTAATTACCACAAAAATTGCATCACTACTGCCTGAAATAGTCCAATCGCGGCTCCAAGAAAGCCTCCTAGAACCTCTATATGTTTAAGTTCCGACTTTGCGACACTTAAAATTATCTCTTCTATCTTTTCAAGTTCAAACTGATTAATCTTTTCCTCGACCATTTCGCCTATATTTACATTTTCTCCGGCTTTTTTTATCAATTCTCCAGATTTTTCATCTATGAATACTGATATTTCCTTATCTACAACATCTCCAAACATTCCCATTGCCATCATTTTAAGGCTCGATGGAAGTATGGACATCTTTTCGTCTATAACAGTTGATATCTTTCCTTTGATCTCATCTGCTATCCAATTCTTGTTTTCATCGGTAAGAAGTTTTTCGCCTATCTCGTCCATAGATATCAGTTCATCATGAACTGTCTGTCCAATGTTTCTGGCTATATCAAATCTTCGCTTTGGTATAAGCCCTATGATATGAAAGTTTATAAGTGGTATTTTTACTGGCAAAAGTGGACGAAATAAAAGCTTGATAGCTATGACATTAGTCATCCAGCCTATAAGACCACCAACCACCACCATAAACATAATTTTTAAAAATAACTGCATTTACTCACCTTTTTTCGTTGATTCAAATATATTTCTTAAAACCTTATTTATGAATTTAAAGGCCTTTTCTTCTGAGAACAGTTTTGCAAGTTCTACCGCTTCGTTTATAGACACCGCTTCAGGCACATCATCAAAATAAAGCATCTCTGTCGTTGCTGCCCTTATTATACTAAGATCTATTTTACCTAGTCTTTCCATCTTCCACTTCTGAAGATTTTCAGAAATAGCAGCATTTACTTCTTCTTTATTATCAAAATAAGTTTCAAGTATTCTTTTTGCAAATTTCAAATTTTCTTTATCAAGTTCATATTTATCAAAATACTCGTTGATATATGAAGTCTCATCTTCTTTTTGCACAACCATTTCATACAAAAGCTCTACGGCTTTTTGACGTTCATCTCTTCTTCCCATATTTTCTCCATTATTCTGATACGTTTTTTTGCTTATCAGGTTTTTCTGACTTTATAACTACTCCATGCACATGAACGTTAACTTCAATAACTTGTCTTTCAGTCATTGATTCTATAGCGTTTTTTACATTTTCCTGTACTTTTTTTGCAATTTCTGGAATTATTTGACCATATTCTACATCAATAATTATAGTCACGGCTATTTTCTCTTCATCAAGAACCACAGAAACGCCCTTGTTGAATTTCTTCCCTCTGAATATTTCCAGCAGTGCATCTGCTATTCCACTGTATACCCCTGCTACACCCTTTATTTCATCCGCCGCTATATTTGATATAGTAACGATTACATCTTCTGATATATTGATATTTCCCATCTCGCTCATACTACGACCTCCTGATTTTGTATATAATTCATACATATCATTATATCAAACTTTACCTCAAGTGGCAAAATATTTTTAAATCTCTGATATGTGCGACTTGAGATCTTCAATATAATTGGAATCTTTAAATTTCTTTGCCTGAAGGATTGCATTTGTAATAGCAAGTGCCTTTGAATTTCCATGGGCCTTGAGTACTACACCATCAACTCCTAAAAACGGAGCTCCACCTATTGCATCAGCACTAAATCCGTCTTTTAACTTTCTCATGTCATTCTTGATCATAGCCCCTGCAATTTTTCCCTTTGCAGATGACATCATGACGTCTTTCATCATATTCATAATAGTTGAAGCTACGCCTTCGGTAGTCTTCAAAACTATATTTCCTGTAAATCCATCAGTTACAGCTACGTCCACTGTGCCTTCAGGCATATCTCTGCCTTCAATATTTCCATAAAAATTAATCTGAGTGCTTTCTTTCATGAGTAAATAGGCTTCTTTTGTAAGGTCATTGCCTTTGCCTTCTTCTGAGCCATTATTCAAGAGTCCTACCGAAGGATTTTCTATGCCAAGCACATTTTTCGCATAGAGTGATCCCATTACTCCAAATTCAAGTATATTTCTTGCCTTACACTCTGCGTTTGCACCTATGTCAAGCAGGACCGTATATCCTTTTGGATTTGGAAAAAATCCAGTAAGCGCAGGTCTGTCAATCCCTTTTATTCTTCCCACTACAAAAAGACCTCCCACGAGTATTGCCCCTGTGCTCCCAGCGCCCAGGAACGCATCCACTTTTTTGTCTTTTAAAAGTTTCATTGCAATAACAAGAGAAGAATCTTTTTTTGATCTGACAGCTCTTGTAGGAGCATCGTCAAATTCTATTACTTCAGTAGCATTTACAACTTCTATTCCCGATCTGTCTTTAGTTTTTTTATCTATGATTTTATTTATTTCATCTTCTTTTCCAACAAGGACTACCGTTATGTCTGGATTTTTGCTTACAGCATCAAGCGCTCCGACAACTATCTCATATGGTGCATGGTCTCCACCCATAGCATCTACAGCTATTCTCATCGTATCCTCCTGCATAATAAAAAAAAGCATGTAGTGTCCACCTACATGCCGGTAAAAATTTACTTCGCTATTACTTCTACGCCTTTATAAAATCCACATTCAGGACAAACTCTATGTGATAATTTTAATTCGTTACACTGTGGGCATTTTGTTAAACCCTTTGCACTGATCTGCATAACTGTCGCTCTTCTTGAACGTGTTGCAGATTTAGCCATTTTACGCTTTGGAACTGCCATTTATGTCCACCTCCTTTTTATTTAATCATTTCTTTTAGTTTATCAAATCTGACATCAATATTATCGTCTGACATACTGCATTTGCACTGGACTTTATTGAAGTTACTTCCACATACTGGACACATACCCAAGCAATCCTCTTTACAAAGTAGTTTATAAGGTATCTGATTCAAAATCTCAATAAAGCAGAGATCCATCAAATCTACATGATTCTCAGAAATAACGTAAGTATCATATTCTTCTGAAAAAATCTCATTTCCTGATACCAAATATACAATTACGTCCTCACTGACTGATACGTCTGCATCGTCTAAACATCTTGCACACTGGCCCTTAACCTTAGCTGATAGCTTCGCATTTAACACCAATCGATCATCAGTTTTAACTATAATTCCATTTAAAACAACCGGTGAAGAAAATCTGAGATCATGTTTATTGTTATTCGTCTGATCCATATCAAAGCTCACATTTACTGCCAGAGTGCTTCTCTCGCCGGACAAAATTCCACTTAAATTCATCATGTTCATCACCTCTTATTTATCACAAACATTATACATAAATAAAAAATATTTGTCAAGTTTAATTGCCTTACAAGTTAAAATCAATAAGGTCGCCCTTATTGATTTTAAGCATTTTATGATATTTGAACTATTTTACTAATTCTAAAGTATCTCTTGCAATCATAACTTCTTCGTTAGTTGGAATACAAAGTACTTTTACTGCTGAATCAGCTGCAGATATAACTTTTTCTTTTCCTCTTACTTTGTTTTCAACTTTATCTATTGATATTCCAAGTCTCTCAAGTCCGCCACAAATTTCTTCTCTTGCGTCAATTGAGTTTTCTCCAAGTCCAGCAGTGAATACTATCACATCTACTCCGCCCATTTCAGCCATGTAAGATCCGATGTACTTCTTAACTCTCTTGTAGTATGTCTCAAGCGCTATAGCTGCTCTTTCGTTGCCTTCAGAAGCTGCATTTTCGATATCTCTGAAGTCTGAACTTACGCCCGACATACCAAAGACACCTGATTTTTTGTTCATTACGTCATTTATTCCGTCTGCATCAAGATTAAGCTTTTTCATAAGGAATGTTACTATTGCAGGATCCATGTCCCCACATCTAGTTCCCATTATAAGGCCCTCAAGCGGAGTAAATCCCATTGATGTATCAACTACTTCTCCACCGTCAACAGCAGCTACAGAAGCTCCGTTTCCCAGGTGACAAGTTATTATTTTTAAATCCTTTATATCTTTTCCAAGCATTTCAGCCGCTCTGTAGCTCACGTACTTGTGTGAAGTACCGTGGAATCCGTATCTTCTTACTCCAAAATCAGTATAGTACTCGTAAGGGATTCCGTACAGGTATGATGATTTTGGCATTGTCTGATGGAACGCTGTATCAAATACCGCAACCATTGGTATAGTTGGCAGTATTTCTCTGCATGCATTTATTCCTATTAAGTTTGGCGGGTTGTGAAGTGGAGCAAGCTCTATACATTCTTCGAGTGCTTTTACAACTTCATCAGTAATAATTACTGATGATGCAAATTTTTCTCCTGCATGAACAACTCTGTGTCCAACAGCATTGATTTCATCCATACTCTTGATTGCGCCATATTCTTTGTTAACAAGTGCATCCATTACATGCTTAAGTGCATCTTTGTGATCTTGCATTGGCTCTTCAATTATTTCTTTGTCTCTTCCTGGTGTCTCATGCTTTAGAACGGAACCATCTATTCCTATTCTTTCAACAAGACCTATAGCCAGTACAGACTCGTCTGTCATATCAATCAGCTGATATTTTAGTGATGAACTTCCGCAGTTAATTACTAATACTTTCAGCAATTTCCCTCCATCTTATATATGTAACACAACTAAATAATCATGTTATTATACTTTATAAAAATTGGCGGGAATATGTGGGAATCGAACCCACCCAAGAAGCTACTAACCCCTCGAACTGGTGTTGAAGACCAGCGGGCACACCAGCACCCATCTACTCCCAATCGCTATTAATCTTAACATAGATTTTTTGTCATTTCAAGATATTTTTACAATATACGGTAATTTTTGTGTAAAAAATTTAATGATTCAGTTTTTGCTGTCTTATATTTTTACAGTTTCATGGGGTCATATTCTTCTACAAACCCTTCTCCAAGGACCTCTCTTACTTCAGCTATGGTAATAAAAGCATTTGGATCTATTTCCATTATTACCTGTCTTAGCAGTGGAAGTTCTTTTTGAGAAAGCACTACAAATATCATTTCTTTTTCCAATTTTGAGTACATGCCTCTCGCCTTGAGAGCCGTAGTACCTCTTCCAACAGTATTCATTATGGACTCAGCAATTTCATCACTTCGCTCAGAAACTATAAATGCCGCCTTTGCAGAGCTTCCACCTTCGAGTACAAGTGTAACCATTTTGGTTGTAACTATGACAGATATTATTGCATACATGGTATTTATAATTCCAAATACAAACATTCCTCCAACTATTATAATTGCGTCTATTAAGAGCATTACTTTTTGGATAGGAAGGTCCGGCTTTATAAATTTGAATATAGCTGCAAGCATATCTGTGCCACCTGTCGTAGCTCCTGCCCTTATAACGAGTCCTACCCCGATTCCTACCAGCACCCCTCCAAAAAGACTTGAAAGTAATAGATCGTCTATATGGGCAAAGGGATTGGATAAAATTTCACACCCCCACAAGGATATAGAAAGAAATATCACCGCATAAAGCGATTTTTTTGCAAAAGCAAAACCCCTCTGTTTTATACTAACCGCAAACAAAGGTATGTTAAGAATAGCATTGGTAAGCCATATTGGAACCCCATTTTCAAAGAGTCCAAAAGATATTTTCTCAACAATTATTGCTATCCCCGTAAGCCCACCCGTAACAAGACCTGGCGGTGATAAGAACCAGGTTATTCCAAAAGCCAGAATAATAGATCCTGCTAATATCATTATAATTTCACTTAATTTTAAAGTACTTTTCATTTTTTCCTTTCTATCAGGCTTTATTCATCCTGAGCTTCAAAATTTCTTAAGTATATTTCTGCTGACCTGCTCATTTCTTTGGAAAAATCGGACATGTATTTTCTTTTGCAGAATTTTGATACATAGTCTTCAAAATCAAAATCACTTTCTTGAGATCTTTGTGTAAACATCTCTACATGTTCTTCTTTAGAAAGTCTTTTGTATGAATTCTCATGTACTATAAATCTCTTTTCAAATCTGACAGGCTTTTTTCGTTCCTTCTGCTGATAAATCGGATACCCAAATACCACCATAGACGCAGGCATGACATACTCATCCAGATTGAGCAGTTTTATGTGCTTCTCCGCGTTTTCAAGTATATCTCCTATGTAACAGGACCCAATCCCCAAAGACTCCGCAGCAACCACCGCATTTTGGGCCGCCACTACTGCATCCTGACAGGCCAGCAGTAAATCTCCTTTACCAGGTTTTCTCGGAGACATGCCCGCAAATTCATAGGAATCCAGCCATCTTCTGCAGTCAGCAAGAAAAATAAGCACCATAGGGGCCTTTGCTATAAAAGGCTGATTATCACAGCTGATTGCAAGTTCATCTTTTAATTTCTGATCAGTAATATCCAGTATTGAATAAAGCATCTGATTTCCTGCTGTAGGAGCCTGAAGTGCAGCTTCAATTATCAAAGATTTAATTTCTTCAGGTATTTCTCTTTCCTCATATGCCCTTACCGATTTTCTCTCAAAAAGCGCTTTAAGTATAGAATTCATATATTTCTCCTCCTTAGTAAACTGAAAAAATTCCGAAAAGAAAAAAGTATACCATTATTTAAAACAGTATACCCTTAAATACAAATTTATTCACTGAATTTTATTCGTTATCTTCCATCCATTTATTCAGTATCTTCATGTACTTTTCGTTTTCCTCTACAAAGGGCATATGTCTGCTGTACTGGAAAAGTTCCCAAACAGATCCCTCTATTGAATCATTTAAAACTTTTGCAATAAAAGGCGTACAAAGATCAGAAATTCCACTTGTTATAAGCGTTGGAACTTTTATATCCTTTATCTTTTCTCTGTATTCCCATCCCTTGAGCGTTCCTGTAGGTGTAAACTCATTTGGTCCCCAGGCGGTTATATAAGCTTCCGTTCCTTTTACTTTTGGGCGAGTCAGGCACGCTGGATCATCTGGTCCAAATACTGGAGCGCAGTGACGCAGCATAAACTCATCATTTGCCGCAATATAGGCAGGATCACCATAATTTCCAGTTGCTTCAGCCTTCGCTATAGCATCTTGCATATCTTGAGGAAGAAGTTTAACCATCCTTCTTTGCTCGCTTTCCCAAAGGTCTGCTGATGCAGGCGAACTTGAAAGTATAACACTTAATATTCCTTCTGGTTTGTAGTCACACAGGTATTCTATTGCCTGCATTCCTCCCCATGACTGGCCAAGAAGATGAATTTCATCAAGTCCCAGATGGTCACGAAGAGCAATCAGCTCATCTATCCATGTCTTTGAATTCCAAAGATCTGGGCGTGATGGAGTCGCAGAAAGTCCACATCCAAGCTGATCATACATGATAATCTGACGTCCTTCATCCGCAAGCGCATCAAGTACCTCAAAGTAGTTGTGAGCAGATCCTGGTCCTCCGTGTAAAAGCACAAGCGGCTTTTTGTTTCCCTTCTGCTCTCCCACTATTCGATAATAAGTCTTATATTCCAGATAGGGCATATATCCTTCAACGATTTTCATTATAATTCCTCCTGTTAATTTTTTAATGTTTTAATGTTTAAATTATAACATTGTAGGAGAAAGATTTCAACCCAGGGTTTTTTTAATAAATTTTTCTCTCCTGCTCGGCATACTCTCTAAACAGCAGCAGGCAATCTTGTCTGCCTTCTTCTTTAAATTTAAGTACAGTTTCGTCTGACATGTCTTTTTTTATAAAATGATAAATAAAGTCATCTCTGAATCCGATTTCATCTGCGTCCTCGGGCCTGCAACCATAAACCACCTCTTTAATATTGGCCCATATAATAGCCGAAAGACACATGGGGCATGGATACCCCGTTGCATAAATAATGCAGCCACTCAGATCATGCGTACCCTTTATCTTAGCTGCTTCTCTTATAGCATTTATCTCGGCGTGCGCGGTTGGGTCATGGTCTCCTAAAACCGTGTTAGATGCTAGTGATAATAAATTGCCTTCTCTGTCTATTACAGCTGCCCCAAAAGGTCCGCCAAGATTTTTGTTCATCGTTTCTCTTGCAAGTTCAATTGCTTTGTTAATAATGTCTTTTTTCATAATGTTAATTCACTTTCTTGTTTTTATCTTCCTTTTTTGATTTTTTGCTTGTATTCTACCTGTTTCCTGAATAGAAATCTCAGTATGTCATCTCTGGTCGTTGAGGACATATCTACATAATTTAGTACATAGACCATGTTTCCAACAGAATTATACATCTTTGCTATACGGCACTTTACTTTTTTTACTCCCGACTTTTCTGCGGTTTCTTTATCTAATATGACATCAAAGCTACCCCCGAGATTTTCTGTGATTTTTTCACTGTCTTGTGGATCAACCTTGAATACAAGTGTATCTCCACCCAGTTTCATCATATCTACGTCCATTTCAAATCCATCTTTTTTCAGTTTTATTATACTCTCTAAAACAAGTGAGAAAAATTTATCTGTAGGAGTGTATGATATCTGCGAAAGTTCTATGCTCTCTGGTGACAGATTTTCTATACTGCACTTGAATTCGTAGAAGTCCTTATTTTCAGAAAAACTTATGGTAGGCAGGAAAATTCTAGAAACTATCCAACTCGGATTATATTCAGCTCCTGAGGCCAATATGAATATAGCCTTTTCATTTTTAAGTACTATATTTCCTTGAAGCGTGCATATATTTTTAAAATCTCCAAAGTAGAATCTTAAAGAAGCATTGATTATGAATTTAGATTTTTTCATGACCATAGTCCGTGTATTTTCATAATTGTCTTCTATTGCATTTATTGCAGCTCTTGCTATGTCTGGATCAAACTGCTGACCACTAAGCATTTTAAGCTCCCCTATTATCTCATGTGGCTCTTTTGCGTCTATACCCGGTCTCTTGCTCATCATAAAATCTATACTTTCAGCGGTAGCTACTATTCTGCTCAGATATGGTATTTCTTCTCCACAGAGTCCATCTGGATATCCTTTGCCATCATATCTTTCATGATGATACTTTACAATATTAGGTACGTCATTAAAAAAGGTCATTCCATAAAGGGATGATTTTAGAAGGTTGTACCCATTTATACAATGCTTGTTTACTATTTCTTTTTCCTTGTCAGTAAGTTTTTCTGGTCTGTTTATTATCGAGTCTGGAATAAATAGCTTTCCTACATCGTGCAAAAGTGCTGCTATATATAATATTTTGGTATCTCTCTCATTTATTTCAAGTTCATTTGCTATCTTTATACTCCAGTTTGCTACATTTGACATATGATGTGGCATCAGGGGGTCTTTTGCCGACAGCATCTCGCAATAAGCATCAATAAGATAATACAGCTTCTCATAATTTGTTATAACAGCTTGTATATTGTATAGAAAATATTCTGCCGTTATAAGATTTATCTCAGAAATTATATTGTCAGTAACTATTTTGTTTTCAAATTGAAGATTCATTGTGGCAATATAAATCTTGGGCTCAATTAAAGGATTTACCGCTGATACGTATATGTTTGTCTTTTCTCCGATTTGAGATACATGTATTTCTGTAAAGCCACTGGTCTTTACTGGATCATTTTCTGACACAAAATTCTTAAATGATTCAATATCTTCTTTTAACGCAAGCGCCTCTACTGTATTATAGATATATTCTATAGACGTAAAATCAGGATTAAATATAAGGAACTGAGTATTTTCGCTTTTCCCAAGTACACTGTGCCTTGATATAAACTCATCAAAAAAACTGGAAACATCTACAAACCCGTCTAACATGAATGCTTTCATATGTATGTCCTCTCTTTTTTATACAAAAGCACAGGTCTGTATAATAAGACCCGTGCTTTTACATATTTTTGTCTTACATTCCCAAGTTTTTTACAGAAGCTGGTTATTTTTCATAAATTCTTTGAATGTCTTTCTTTCGAAACTTGTATTTGTAGCTGTTTCAACAAGCTTTGAGACCTTGGCAGGTTTTAGAACAGCCTCTGATACTGGATAACTCCAGAACTTATCTGCTTCAAGTTTTGCAAGTCCTTTGTATGCTGGATTAAAGTTTCCAATAGCTTCTTGAATATCCTCTATTTTGTCAAATCCAAAGTCTGGCTCAAGAACCCTTGCTATATCCATAGCTATCTTCCAGTTGGATCCTGCTATGCCATTATTAAGGGCTTTTCTTGATCTTTGGATTCTTCTTTCTGCATTTGTATATGATCCTTCAGATTCTGCAAAGCTCGCTCCAGGAAGTACAATATCAGCTATCTTTGCCATGTCTGACATATTGATATCTTGAACTACTACAAGCTCGAGTTTTGAAAGATCTACATCACAGATGTTCTCTCCAAATGATATTATCCCTTTTACAGTTCCATTTTCTATTTTTTCAAGAAGCTCTGCCTTATCTGTACAGATTCCAAGATCAACTAGTCCCTGGCTGTTGGCATTTTTCTTCATCTGGATTATTCCAGCTCTTGGTCTGTTTACATGACCTGCCATAACTGCAGTATTTACAAGAGAAAGTGCACCGTCATAGCTAAGTTCTCCCTGATTGTATACTGTCATAGCTGTTTTTGCTCCTGTGTACATATCCGCGATTTTTTGTGCTTCTTCGCTTATCTCAATTCCTGCAAGTGATGCTTTGTGTTCATCTGTTGCGATTTTTGAGTTTTTAGCTACTGCTTTTTCTATCTGAAGAAGGAAATCTGTAGAGTCTGTATGAACAGAGATTGTCGCTATTTCATCAAGAAGCGTATGTTTGTCATTGATTACAACAAGTTTTGCACCATCAAGAGCAGCCTGTCTTATCTTGATTCCAATTATAGTGTTGTTTATCATGATGTCTGATCCTGCAACTATTATCATCTCTGTTGACAGAAGTTCTTCGTAGCTTGATGTTGAAGCGTCTGTTCCAAGTACATCTGCAAGTGCCGATTTTTCAGCATTCATACTGTATACCTTTGAAGCTCCGAAAAGTTTTTCTCCAAGAGTCTTTACTGCAAATATATCTTCGTTTGTGTACTTGTCTGAAACAAGGATTGCAAGGCTCTGTGGTCCATTAAGACTTACAAGGTTCTGCGCCTTTTTAGCTGCTTCTACAAGTGCACTTTCAAGAGTCGCTTCTTCAAGTTCTTTGTCTCTTCTGAGAAGGGCTGATTTTATTCTGTCATAGCTGTGAGCCACGTCATATCCAAATCTTCCTTTTGCACAAAGTCTTCCGTCGTCAACCTTGCTTGAATTGTCAGACTCTATTCTCATTATCATTTCGTTTCTTGTGTTTACTTTTATGTTACAGCCTACGCTGCAGTTTGAGCATACTGTATTTGTTATTTCAGCAATAACTGGAACTGGCTTTTTAATCTTCATTCTTTCCTGAAGTGCTCCCGTTGGACAAACGCTTACACATTGTCCACATGAAATACATCCTGTTTCATTCAAGGGCATCTCCACAGCTGGTTTAACTATTGTGTCAAATCCTCTGTGTACAAGTCCAAGCGCGCTTACGCCCATAACTTCTTCACATGTTCTTACACAAAGTCCGCAAAGTATACACTTGTCAGGGTTTCTGTCTATGAATGGATGTGAGTTGTCCTCTTTACGTTTGTGCATTTCTCCTTCAAACTTTTCAGGTTTGATGTCATATTCATTTGAATATTTTAGGAGTTTGCACTCATAAAGATCCATACATCCGCACTCAAGACATCTTGCCCCTTCTTCCATAGCCTGCTCATCAGTGTAATTAGTAACTACTTCTTCAAAGTTGTTTCTTCTTACATCTGGATTCACATGATCTCTGTGGGGTCTGTAAGTTATTTCTCTGTCCTCAAAATCATCGGCGCTCATGCCTTCGATTTCTGAGTAGAAAGGTTTTTTGTATGCAACCATGTCGCCGTCCATGTATGTCATTATAACCTGGGCTGCTCTTTTTGCATCTCCTATTGCTGCTATCGCTATATCTGCACCTTTGTTAGTTGCGTCTCCTATTGCAAATACTCCCTCAACATTTGTTCTAAATGTTTTTTCGTCTGCTGCAACAGTTCCTCTTCTTGTAAGTTCTATCTCTTCAAATCCCTTTGGATTAACTATCTGTCCAATAGCGCTTATTACGCAGTCAACTACAAGCGTCTGCGTCACTCCTTCTTTTGGAATCGGCGATCTTCTTCCACTTGCATCTGGCTCTCCAAGCTCCATTACCTGAAGTGTCATCTCAAGCTGGCCGTTTTCCAGCTTTTTGATTTCAATCGGGTTTACAAGCTCTTTAAATATAACGCCTTCTTCTTCTGCTTCTACAATCTCTATTTCTTCTGCAGGCATCTGATCTTTAGTTCTTCTGTATACGTTGTATACTTCTTTTGCTCCAAGTCTCACTGAAGTTCTGCAGGCGTCCATAGCCGTGTTTCCACCACCTACTATTGCCACTTTTTCTCCGGCTTTAAAAGGCTTGTTGGTAACATAGTTTTCAAGGTATTCTATACCACCAATTACGCCTTCTGCTTCTTCGCCCTTGCAGCCAAGTTTTGTACTGCTCCATGCTCCAATTGCTAAAAGAGTTGCATCAGCTGTGTCGTTGATATGCTCAAAACTTATGTCTCTTCCTACTTTTGTATTAGGAACAAGCTTTGCGCCCATCTTCTCTATTACATCTATCTCTTTTTGAAGAATTGATTTTGGAAGTCTGTACTGGGGTATTCCATATCTCAGCATTCCACCTAATTTGGGCATCTGATCGTATATTGTTACGTCATGGCCTTCCATAAGCAGGAAGTACGCTGCTGAAACTCCACCAGGTCCTCCACCTATTATATTTACTTTTTTCCCTGTTTTCGCCTTAAGCTCTGGAATATACATCTCTTCATTTGCATGATCATGGTCTGCTGCAAAGTATTTTAAATTTGCTATTGCTATCGGCTCATCTATAAGCCCTCTTCTACAGGCAGTCTCACATGGATGAGGACACACTCTTCCTATACTTGCAGGAAGTGGCAGTTTATCTTTGATTACTTTATTAGCTTCATCAAACTGTCCATTTGCTATTAGTCCTACATATGCCTGGCAATCTGTATTTCCAGGACAGGCAATAACGCATGGTCCCTGACAGTCTCCTGTGTGATCTGACATAAGAAGCTCAAGCGCTACTTTTCTGGCTTCTATTGTTCTTTTTGTATTAGTTTTTATTATCATGTTATTTGAAGCATCTGTTGCACATGATCTCATAAGCTTTGGCATTCCTACAGCTTCAACTACGCAAAGTCCGCATGATCCATAAGCTTTGATTCTCTCATCATGGCAAAGTGTTGGTATTTCTATATTGTTTTCTCTTGCGATATCGAGAATTGTCTGTCCACTGTAGCCAGTAACTTCTATTCCATCTATATTAAGTCTGATTTTTGACATTTTCGGCCTCCTCCCTATGCTTTTATTACTGCATCAAATTTGCAGCTTTCGATACATTTTCCACATTTTATACAAAGATCGTGATCTATTACATGAAGCTTCTTAACTGAGCCTTCGATTGCATCTACTGGACAGTTACGTTTACACAGTCCACAGCCTATACACTTATCTTCAAGTATGTTGAAAGTAATAAGTGATTTACACTGAGCTGCTGTACATTTTTTGTTGTAGATATGATCCTCGTATTCGTTTCTAAAGTATCTGATTGTACTAAGAACAGGGTTTGGAGCTGTCTGACCAAGTCCACAAAGTGAACCGTCTTTTATTTTTTCTCCAAGATCTTCAAGAAGCTCTATATCTCCGTCTTTTCCTTCGCCTTCACATATTCTGTTAAGAATTTCGAGCATTCTCTTTGTACCAATTCTACAGTGTATACATTTTCCACATGATTCTTTTCTTGTAAAATCAAGGAAGAATCTTGCCATGTCAACCATACAGGTAGTTTCGTCCATAACAACCATACCACCCGAACCAACTATCGCACCAGTTTGTGCTATGCTTTCGTAGTCAACTGTTGTATCTATTATACTCATAGGGATACATCCGCCTGATGGGCCTCCAAGCTGGACTGCCTTAAACTGCTTTCCGTCTCTTATTCCACCACCGATATCATAGATTATTTCTGATATTGGCATTCCCATAGGAACTTCTACAAGTCCACCTTTTTCAATTTTTCCAGTAAGTGCGAATACCTTTGTTCCCGGGCTCTTTTCAGTTCCCATGGCAGCAAATTTTTCTCCGCCGTTTCTCATTATCCAAGGCACGTTTGCAAGTGTCTCAACGTTGTTGATGTTAGTCGGCTTGTCCCAGTATCCTTTTTGTGCAGGAAATGGTGGTTTAAGTCTAGGCATTCCTCTTTCACCTTCAAGTGAAGCTATAAGTGCTGTCTCTTCCCCACATACAAAAGCTCCTGCTCCTGCTTTTATTCTCATGTTGAATTTTGCGCCTTCTATCCCAAATATGTTGTCTCCCAGGATTCCTCTTTCCATTGCCTGTTTTATTGCATTTGTAAGTCTTATTATAGCAAGTGGGTACTCTGCTCTTACATATACGATACCCTCTTCTGCTCCGATTGCATATGCCCCAATCATCATTCCTTCTATAAGACCATGAGGGTCTCCTTCTATTACGGCTCTGTCCATGAATGCTCCTGGGTCACCCTCGTCAGCATTACATACAAAGTACTTTGGAGTTGCATTTGAAGCAAGCGCCGCATTCCACTTGAACCACGTCGGGAATCCTGCTCCACCTCTTCCTCTAAGACCCGATTTTTTTATTTCATCTATTACATCTTTTCTGCTCAGCTCAGTGAAACATCTTCTTGCAGCTTCGTATCCACCAGCCTCCATGTATTCATCAATGCTCTCAGGGTCAATAATTCCGCAGTTTTTAAGTGCTATCTTAACCTGTTTCCCCTGCGCAATAACGTCTTCTTTTAGTATTACAGCATCAGCTACTGGGACAGAATTCTTTATGTGACTTTCAACTATTTTTTGCGCAATGGCTTCATCTACCTTTACATATGTAGTCTTGTTGCCTTCATTGTCTATTACGTCCACTATTGGCTCCAGATAGCAAGTTCCTATACATCCGGTTATTTCAACACTGGCATCGAGTCCCTGTCCCTTTATCTGAGCGTTGAGGTAATCAGATATCTTTCCCGCTCCTGCTGCAAGTCCGCAGCTTCCTTGTCCAACAAGAATTCTCATTATGCTTCCTCCTTGTCTTTTGCTCTTATATCAGCAATTATTTTCTTTGTAGATTGCGGCGTTAGTTTTCCATAAGTTTCCCCATTTATCATCATTACCGGCGATAAACTGCAGCATCCCAGACACGCAACGTTTATAAGCGTAAAGAGTTCGTCTTCACTTGTTTGACCATCGCCTATTCCAAGTTCTTCATGGATTGCTTCTTCTATCCTCTCAGACCCGTTTACGTGACAGGCAGTACCATGACACAGCATTATAAGGTTTTTTCCTACTGGATTCATTCTAAACTGAGTATAAAATGTCAGTACTCCGTATATTTTAGCTGGTTTTATACCAGTATGTTCTGCAATATATTCTATGGCCTCCATGGGAACATAATTGTATATCTCTTGAACACCTTGCAATATAGTAATCAGACTTCCTTTTGTATCCTTGTATTTTTCAACGATTTCAACAATAAGGCTAAGGTCTACACTACCTGTTTTTATATTTTCTTCACAGCAGCATTGCACAAGATTCACTCTCCTTCATAAGTTTTTAATTTGATTTTAACAGAAAATTTACAAATCTCTCTACAGTCTATATGTTAACATTTATATAAAAATATGTAAATAATTTTTAATTTTAATTTTTGCTGAAGTAATAAGTTTCTATTATATAAGTTATACTTAATTTTAGGATGATTTGTTTGGTATTTTGGTTTATAATTGTAATATAGTATTATTAAGGAGAAAAAAAATGAAACCACTTAGCCTCTATATCCACATTCCTTTTTGCAAACGCAAATGTTCTTATTGCGACTTTGTTTCTGTTGCAAAACCATTTTCCTTTCAGGAAACCTACATCGATGCACTTATAAATGAAATGCGTCTTCAAGCTGCAATTTCAGCTTCACATAAAATAGATACCATATATATAGGGGGCGGTACCCCCAGCTTTTTAGAAGAGTCTCTCATAGAAAAACTTTTATCTGCCCTTTCTGATAACTTTTGTACAGATTTTGTCAGGGAATATACATTTGAGTGCAATCCCGAATCTCTTAGTCCCCAGAAATTGGAAATACTGAAAAAGCATGGGGTTAACAGACTGAGTTTTGGCCTTCAGACCACTGACAGTTCAGAACTCGAGCTTTTGCGAAGGTCACATGACTTTGAAACTTTTATTGGTTCATTCAAACTTGGCAGAGACCATGGCTTTAAAAACATAAGCGTAGACCTCATGTTCGCACTTCCCTCCCAGACTATGAGTTCTCTTTCAAAGAGCCTTGAGGATATAATTTCTATATCACCAGAGCACATTTCTTGTTACTCTCTCATAATTGAAGAAGGCACCCTTATGAACAAGTGGGTAAATGAAGGAAAAGTCACTCCAGTCGATGATGACACCTATGTTGAGATGTACAGATATATCGTATCTCATCTAGAAAATCATGGATACCATCAGTATGAAATCTCAAATTTTTGCAAAGACGGATATGAATCACTCCACAACAGCGCTTACTGGCTAAGACAGAATTACCTTGGACTTGGCGTTGCCGCTCATTCGATGATTGACAATAAAAGATTCTCTAATACAGATAACATCACCAATTATATAAATTGCCTTGATGGCGGAAATCTTTCTGTTGAAGAAGGTTCTTTAGAGCTGCTTTCTTCCAATGACATCATAAATGAAACAATCTTTCTCGGGCTCAGGATGAACAGAGGAATAAAACTTAAGGAGCTTCCGCTTGAGGCCCTTGATAAAGTGGATGGCCTTGTCAAAAACAAGCTTGTTGAAATTGAAGAAGACAGGATAAGACTTACCCAGAAAGGACGCGAAATCAGTAATACCATTTTTGTTGAACTTATGACCGACTGAGAGAATTTTCCTTTCAGGAGGTTTTTTAAGGAGATTTTTATGAAAAAAAATAATTACAAAGAAGCTGCAGGCATATATTCAAGCAAGCTTTCTATTCTTTACAAAAGTATAATAACAGGTTTTCTTGCAGGGGCTGTAGTAATACTTTACAGACTTATTCTTATAAAGGCAGAACATCTCTCCTTTGAGATGTATGCTTATGTGAGAGAACATATTATCTATATTCCCCTTGCACTGGCTTTACTGGGTTGTTTTGGATACATTACTGGAATTTTGGTGTCAAAATACAAACTCATAAACGGAAGCGGAATCCCCCAGGTAAAAGGAATAATTATGGGCTATTTTGAAGACAGCTGGTTTAGCACCCTGGTTTCTAAATTCATTGGAGGAGTCTTGTCCATATTTGCCGGACTGTCTCTTGGAAGAGAAGGCCCTTCTATTCAGCTTGGCGCATGTGTTGCACAAGGGGTTGGAAACAAACTTGCCAAGTCACGTACAGAAAAAAAGATACTTATAGCCAGCGGTGCAAGCGCCGGGCTCTCCGCTGCATTTAATGCCCCACTTGCTGGAACTATATTTGCCATGGAAGAGATATATAAGTATTTTTCTCCTGTCATACTTCTTTCTGCAATGGCTTCTGCAATGACTGCCGATTTTCTTTCAAAAATGGTATTTGGCCTGGATCCAGTCTTTAGTTTTAATGTAACTTCAGTAATCCCTCTTTCTGGATACTGGATGCTCCTTATACTAGGCATCGCCCTTGGATTCATGGGCGCTTTTTATAATAAAATGCTCATCTTTTCTCAGCATCTTTACAAAAAAATCCCACTTCTAAGCGCAAAAACAAAACTACTCATGCCATTTTTACTTGCTGGAATACTTGGAGTAGTTTTTCCCCTGGCTCTTGGTGGAGGTCATGTAATAGTTGAGCAGCTAAATCCTTCTACAGGGATCACTCTGCTGGTTCTTATCTTATGTATAAAATTTGTATTTTCAATGATCAGCTTTGGCTCAGGAGCACCCGGGGGTATATTTTTCCCGCTTCTGATAATGGGAGCTCTGATCGGATGTATATTTGGAAATATTGCTATATCTTATGCCGGATTTAATTCAGAGCTCTTTTACAACTTTATAATACTGGCCATGGCCGGTTATTTTACTGCAATAGTAAGAGCTCCTATAACTGGGATAGTTCTTCTGGTGGAAATGACAGGTTCTTTTACTCATCTTCTTTCACTTACCGTAGTTTGTATAGTAGCCTATGTAGTGGCGGATCTTTTGGAGAGCCCCCCTGTATATGAATCACTTCTTGAAAGCCAGATTGCTAAAAATTCTTCCCCTCTTGATAAAAAAGACGACGGGAGAAAAATAACCATGGAAATGGTAGTACATTATGGTTCATCCGCCGATGGAAAAACAATCAAAGAACTCGAATTCCCATCAAATTGCCTGCTCATAGCCATTAGACGGCGCGGCGGAGATATCATACCAAACGGCAATACAATTGTAATGCCAGAGGATTCTCTCGTTTTTATAACTGATCAATCCAAAGAGTCATGCCTTAGAGAACTAATGGAAAAAACTATGACCGCTTAATAAATTTCCTCTTGTAATTACGAAAATTTCTAGGCTATTTTTTCGTCACTTTGGCGACTGTCAAGAAGTGCATTATAAGCTTTTTTGTGCATAACTTTGTTTATTTCCTGAGTCATAGTTCCAATTGGACAAAACGTGCACCATGTACGAGGCTTGTAAAAATGCATTGTAGTTATTCCAATTATTGCTGAGGTAAGCATCATGCTGTAAAATCCAAATGCAAACTGGACTATCCACGGGGATACTCCCACAATTTCTGGTGCATTCCAGGCAAATTTAAAAGTCCAAAGAATTGTTATCACTTCCCTTAGATTTCTTGACCCTTCAAATACCAGATATGTGTTAAAGACCATATTAAAGAACATAGTCATGAAAAATATTAAAAATCCATACCTGAAAGCCTTCCCTGCGAGAAATTCCGGGGTAGGTCTTTTTTTTGAAAGTTTTTTCCTCTCACCCAGTATATTAAAAAGCTGACTCCTTCCACAATAAGAGTTGCAATAAAGTTTCCCTTTTCCCATAAAGGTAAGTATAAGCGGAACCATGAAGCATATCATCCCCAGCCATGCAAACATGATATTGAATAAACCTAGAATAAAATATAAAACTGTTGCTATCCACAGGTAATCATTCCATTTCTTATTTTTCATTTTCAAATTCAATCTCACTTTCTAATAATTCCATATGATAATTTTATTTATTTTTTCTCCATTGCTATGGCATTGGCCGGACATACTTTTGTGCATAGCGTACATCCAACGCACTTGTCTATATCAATTACAGCAACTATACCTTTAAATATAGATATTGCATCTTTTGGGCATTTGTCTGCACAGGCTCCACACGCTACACATTGTTTATGATTTACAACTGCTTTTTTCATATATATTCTCCTTTTTTTGACCTTACAATACCCATAATATATTAAACTCAGATTGATTGTATGTAACATTGTTACATTCATCTATAATATAGTATAATAAAATACAATAAGTATATATAATAATTAAATATTTTATCAAAGAGGTGAATTATGAAATTTAACGAATTCGAATACAAAAGACCTGATTTTGAGATTACAAAAACTGCTCTGGAAAATTTAATAATGTCCATGAACGAGTCAGTTTCATTTGGAGATTTTAAAGGAAATATGGATGAAGTCAACAAGAAAAGAAACACTATACAGTCCATGGAAACGCTTGTTAGTATACGCTACAGCATAGATACCCGTGATACTTTTTACAGCAGTGAAAAAGAATACTGGGATGAAATCTCTCCACAATATGAAGAAATTAATTCAAAATTTTATAAGGCGGTAACTCAGTCAAAGTTCAGAAAAGAGCTCGAAAAAGAAATTGGAACTCAATTTATTAAGATAGCTGAGTATTCTCTAAAGTCCTTTGATCCTTGTATAATCGAAGATCTGAAAGAAGAGAACAAACTGACTTCTGAATATACCCGTCTGCTCGCATCGGCCAAGATAATATTTGAAGGCGAGGAGAGGAATCTCTCGGGAATGGGGCCTTTTATGACATCCAAAGACCCAAGCGTCAGAGAAAATGCAAGCCAAAAATACTACGGTTTTTTTGAAGAAAATGAAGATAAATTTGATGATATATTCAGCCAGCTTGTCAATGTAAGGCACTCTATGGCTTGCAAACTGGGATTTGAAAACTTTACCGAACTTGGATATATCAGGATGCTGCGTACCGACTACAATGCGGACATGGTTTCCAAATTTAGAAATCAAGTAAGCCAATATATAATCCCCTGCGTATCAAAACTCTTTGAAAGACAACGAAAAAGACTTAATCTTGACAAGCTCAGATATTTTGATGAGAACTATGAATTTGAAACTGGAAACCCTGAACCTAAGGGTGATTCAAAATTCATAATAGATAATGGCATAAAAATGTACCGCGAGCTTTCCAAAGAAACCAAAGAATTCTTTGAATTTATGACAGAGCACGAGCTCATGGACCTTGAAACTAAAAAAGGCAAAAGCGCAGGAGGATACTGTACCTATATACCCGATTATAAATCACCCTTTATATTCTCCAATTTCAACTCTACAGACGCCGACATAGATGTGCTTACCCATGAAGCCGGCCATGCTTTTCAGGTGTATCAGTCCAGATGGATAGACATACCTGAAATCAATTTCCCGACATATGAGAGCTGTGAAATACACTCTATGAGTATGGAGTTTATAACCTACCCATGGATGGAGCTTTTCTTTAAAGAAGATACAGATAAATATAAATATGCACATATGGGAAGTACTTTAAAATTCATCCCCTATGGAGTCCTGGTTGACGAGTTTCAGCATCACATATATGAAAAACCTCAATTGTCCCCAGCTCAAAGAAAAACACTCTGGAGAGAACTTGAGAAAAAATACCAGCCTCACAAGAACTACCAGGGATGCGACTTTTTGGAAAGAGGAGGATGGTGGCTTAAACAGGGCCATATATTCAAAAATCCATTCTACTATATCGATTACGCCCTTGCTCAGATATGCGCACTCCAGTTTTGGAAAAAAATGGAGCAAGACAGAGAAAGTGCCTGGCAGGATTATCTTAAAATCTGCACCATAGGGGGCACAAAATCATTTGTAGAAATAGTAAAGGAAGCAAAACTTATATCTCCATTTGAAGACGGTTGCCTGGCCAGTATCATAAATGATATAGACACCTATCTTGAATCTGTGGACGACACCATGCTTTAATAATTAAAAATCCTAGATTATTCAACATCTACGCAAATGTAGAGAACTGAATAATTTAGGATTCTTTTGTTTGTTTTAATATTTATAATTTACTAAATCAACTCTTTTATTGATGGTTCAATTTCAAGAGGGTTTACTGAAGACTCAAATCTGTCTACAACTTTTCCATCTCTGTTTATAAGAAATTTTGTAAAATTCCATCTGATTTCATTTCCTGATGTATAGCTTGGGAATTTTTCGTTTAGTATTGACTCTATTATCTTATTTGTAAGGTTGGTCTGATCAAGGCCTTTAAATTCTACCTGGTCTTTAAGATAAGCAAATATAGGATCGGTATCTTTTCCATTTACTTTTATTTTTTCAAACATAGTAAATGATACTCCATAATTAAGGCTGCAGAAAGACTTTATTTCTCCACTTTCTCCAAATTCCTGATCATCAAACTGGTCACATGGGAATCCAAGTATTGCCAGTCCCTGATCGCTGTATTTTTCATGAAGTTTTTGAAGATCTTCATACTGAGGTGTAAATCCACATTTGCTTGCGGTGTTTACTATAAGCATTACTTTTCCTTTGTAATCACTCAGTGATATTTCGTTTCCGTCAATGTCTCTTGCTTTAAAATCGTAGATATTCATAATAATACTTCCTTTCTTAATTGGAAAATTATAATTAATTTAAATTTATTCAAACATAATGTTTAGCACCGAATCCAGGTTTTTTTTGAGTTCCATTATCAGTATCTCATTGCCTTTGAATTTTTCCGCCATTTTCTGGGGTATTTCAACCATGTCTTCTTTTATATCTTTTCCCTTTTGGGTAAGTGTCACTTTTACCTGCCTGTCGTCTGACTCGTCTCTTTTTTTTGTAAGCAGATTCATAGATTCAAGCTTTTTAACTACCGGAGTGAGTGTACCCGAATCCAGATGCAGCTTCAATCCAAGTTCTTTAAAAAATATCTCTTCGTATTCCCACATCACCAGCATAGTAACATACTGGGTGTATGTCATGTCATATTTATCTAAAAAAGGTTTATATAGTTTTATGACTTCTCTTGAAAGTGCATAAAGTGGAAAACAGAGCTGGTTTTCAAGTTTAAGTTTTTCATATTTCATATTTTCACGCCCTTATTTACTCTTTTTTCAGCCTCAGTATAAATTCAATTTTGTTAAATTAGATTTGATTCAATTATATATTACAGGAGAGCATATGTCAATGGATTTTTTTGAATTTTTAAAATATATACAAAAAAGCACAGAAACTCAATCCCATGCTTTCTTATATCTTATGAAATTTTTTCTTGGTTATGGTATCCTCTGTAAAATTTATCGATTACTTCTGAGGCTATGCTTTCCGCATCCATCTTGTTAAGTTTGAGCAGTTCTTCTACTGATCCATGTCTTATAAATTCATCTGGAAGGGTTTTTACAAGAGTTTTTGTATTTGGAGGCATCATACTTATAGCTTTGAATGCAAAGGATCCGTCTACTGGAGCTTCATCTATTATTACTACTTTTCCAGTCTTTGCTGCAGTCTTTTTGATTAGTTCCTCATCAAGGGGCTTTATGAATCTAAGATTCACTACTTCTGCATCTATGCCTTTTTCGCTAAGTCGTTCTTTGACCTCAACTGCTGTAGTCAACATCTTGCCACTGGCGATTATAGATATGTCACGCCCTGGTTCCACTATGACACCCTTGCCTCTTACTATTACTTCCTCACTGCCGCTTATGTTAGCAGATGATCCACCCCTTGGGTATCTGACAGCTACAGGTCCTTTATATTCATTTACAGCAAATTCGAGCATGTTTTCAAACTCTCTATAGTCGCACGGAGCCATTACTGTCATATTTGGAATCTGTGATAAAAATGCTGCATCAAAGACTCCCTGATGGGTTTCTCCATCATTTCCAACAAGGCCTGATCTGTCAAGTGCAAATACTACGTGCAGATTCTGAGTTGCAACATCATGCAATACCTGATCATAAGCTCTTTGAAGAAACGATGAATAAAGGGCTACTACAGGTGTTATTCCGTCTGCCGCCATACCAGCTGCCATGGTTACCGCGTGTTGCTCTGCTATTCCTGCATCAAATATCATGTCTGGATATTTTTTTTCAAAGTTTGAAAGGCCCGTACCATCTATCATAGCTGCAGAAATAAGAGCAAGATTTTTGTTTTTTGAAGCAATCTTGCACATCTTATCTCCAAATACATCTGAATAAGTTGGTTTTGAGCCCATCTTTATGCTCTTTCCGGTTTTTATATCAAAAGATGATACTCCGTGAAAATCATTGGGTCTATCTTCTGCGGGTTTGTATCCTTTTCCTTTTTTAGTCCTTACGTGAATTATCACTGGCTGTGTTTCTCGCCTGGCTCTTTTCATGACTTTTATAAGTGCTTCTGTATCATGTCCGTCCACTGGTCCCAGATATTTTAAACCAAGTTCTTCGAAAAGCATATTCGGAACAAGAAATTTCTTTATTCCGCCCTTGGCCCTGCTCAGTACTTTGTGTATGCCTCTACCTGCAAATGGAATCCTTGATACAAACATTTCTATGTCTTTTTTAGTAGTGAGATAAGCAGGCATAGTCCTTATATTACTAAGGTGACGAGAAAGACCTCCTACATTTTCTGATATGGACATCTCATTATCATTTAAGATAACTATCATTTTTGAATGATTTCTGCCCACGTCATTTAGAGCTTCAAAGGCCATCCCTCCTGTTAAAGCACCATCTCCTATTACCGCTATTACTTCATTGCTGCCTTTTCGCAGATCTCTGGCCCTGGCCATCCCTACTGCAGCAGATATAGAAGTACTGCTGTGTCCCGTATCAAAGCAGTCATATTCACTTTCTTCTCTTTTTGGGAATCCGCTCATTCCATTCAACTGCCTAAGCGTAGACATCTTGTCTTTTCTTCCTGTTAAGATTTTGTGTGTATAAGACTGATGTCCCACGTCCCATATTAGTTTATCTTGCGGAAAATCAAATACATGATGAAGCGCAATTGTAAGTTCTACAACTCCAAGATTGGAAGCCAGATGGCCTCCTGTCTTAGAAATGCTCTCTATTAAAAATGTCCTTATTTCTTTGGAAAGTATTTTCATCTCTTTTGTACTTAATTTTTTCACATCTTCAGGACAACTTATCCCGTCAATTATACTATTCATTTTCATATCACTTCCTATAATTAATTAATCATCAAGTTTAAGAACAGACATAAATGCTTTTTGAGGTACTTCAACATTACCTATTTGACGCATTCTCTTCTTTCCTTCTTTCTGTTTTTCAAGAAGCTTTCTTTTTCTGGATATATCTCCTCCATAGCATTTTGCAAGTACGTCTTTTCTGTATGCGCTGATTGTTTCTCTTGCAATTACCTTAGTTCCTACAGCTGCCTGAATTGGAACCGGGAATTGATGCTTTGGAATTTCATCTTTTAGTTTTTCACACATTACCCTGCCTCTTTTTTGAGCAGTAGTCTCGTGGACTATAAATGAAAGTGCATCCACTTGTTCTCTATTGATGAGGATATCCAGCTTTACAAGATCTGACTTCACGTATTCCTTAAATTCGTAATCAAAGGAGCCATAGCCCTTAGTTCTTGATTTAAGCGAATCAAAGAAGTCATAAACAACCTCATTAAGTGGAAGATTATAATGCAGAGTGACTCTCTTTGTATCGAGATACTCCATATTTATCATATCTCCACGTCTGTCCTGCGCAAGCTCCATAACTGCTCCTACATAATCTTTGGGAACTATTATAGCTGCCTTTACAATCGGTTCTTCTATATGCTGTATCTCTGTTGGAGCAGGTAGGTTTGCTGGATTTTGTATCATAAGGACCTCACCGTCATTTTTGACAACTCTGTATACAACTGAAGGCGCGGTAGTTATCATGTCCAGGTTAAATTCTCTTTCAAGTCTTTCCTGGATTATCTCCATATGCAGAAGTCCGAGGAATCCGCATCTGAATCCAAATCCAAGTGCTACTGAAGTCTCTGGTTCAAATTCCAGTGCCGCATCATTTACCTGAAGTTTTTCAAGGGCATCTCTTACGTTTTCGTACTTTTCTCCCTCTGCAGGGTAAACTCCACAGTAAACCATAGGAGTTACCTTTTTATAGCCCGGAAGTGGATCTTGCGCCGGATTGGCCGCAGTAGTTATAGTGTCTCCTACGCGGCAGGTTCTTATTTCCTTTATAGAAGCAGCAATGTATCCTACATCTCCGGCCTCAAGCGATTCTACTGGAATGTGCCCCGGTGAAACTACCCCAACTTCTACAACCTCGAATTCTTTTTTGGTATTCATCATCTTTATTATGTCGCCTTTTTTTACCTTACCGTCAAATACTCTGACATAGGCAATAACTCCCTTGTAGCTGTCATAATAGGAGTCAAATATAAGTGCTTTTAGAGGTTTTTCTGTATCTCCTGATGGCGCTGGTACATATTTTACTATTGCCTCCAGTACATCCTTTATATTTATTCCATCTTTTGCCGAGATAAGTGGTGCATAAGATGCATCTATACCTATTATGTCTTCTATCTCTTCTTTTATTTCATCAGGTCTTGCGCTTGGCAGGTCTATCTTGTTTATTACAGGCACTACCTCCAGGTCCTGCTCAATAGCCAGATATACGTTGGCCATAGTCTGGGCTTCTACTCCCTGAGCCGCGTCCACCACAAGAAGTGCGCCTTCGCAGGCAGCCAGGCTCCTTGAAACCTCATAGTTAAAGTCCACGTGTCCAGGTGTATCTATAAGGTTAAAGTAATATTCTTCTCCATCATCTGCCTTGTATATTAACCTTATACTCTGCAGTTTTATAGTAATACCTCTCTCACGCTCCAGATCCATGTTGTCCAGAAGCTGTTTTTTCATATCTCTATGAGCTACTACACCTGTTTGTTCTATCAATCTATCAGCTAATGTTGATTTTCCGTGGTCAATATGGGCGATTATACTAAAATTTCTAGTTCTTTGTTGCTTGTCCATATAGTTTTCTCCTCTCAATATATCCTAACCTTTATATTTTATCCGAAGTTCAGGTTTTTTTCAATCACAATAGGGTTAAAAATTTTTCTTTTTTTATCTTTTTAATATTTACACTCATTAATTTCTATGGTATACTCATATACGTTATTAATGTCTATTTTTAATTTGGTGGGAGGTGAATCAATTGGCTAATATTAAATCAGCAAAGAAAAGAATATCTGTAACAGCAAAGAAAACTGCTATCAATAGAATGAGAAAATCTCAGGTTAAGACTGCTATCAGAAGATTTGAAGAAGCTGTAGCTGCAGGTAATACTGAGCTTGCTACTTCTGCGTTCCAATATGCTCAGAAGAAAATAATGCAAGTTGCTACAAAAGGAACAATCCATAAGAATGCTGCATCCAGAAAAGTATCTAGACTTGCTGCAAAGCTTAATACTGCAAAATAGTACAAGAATTTTATTAAAATAATAATTTCAACTTACTATATCAGGGAGTCAAATAATACCATAGTATTACTATGGTTATTTATTTGACTCTTTTTAGCGTTCAGATTTTATTTTAAAGCCTAAGCTTCTGATAAAGATGCAAAAACCCTGCTCAGAGCCATTTCTCCATACACGTTTTCCTGAAGCATTCCAGTCTTAAATTCATAATCTGTTTTTATTATTACTTCGAGGCATCTTACTGCTTTTTTCCTTCCAATGCCTTTAAGATTTTCAAGTCCTATTTTTATAGCGTAGGGATGTTTTCCCATCACCTGGGCAGCCATGGCCTGTGTATATCCTTTTTCTATATAATATGAGGCTTTTATCATTGTAGAAAGGCTGCTTGCAATAGTAGCAAGTATCTTTATAGCTGGCTCTCCTTTGTTCACAAGATTACTGTATGTAACAAAGGCTTGCTGCTTCTCATTTTTTATTATACAGTCTATAAGTTTGAATACATCTGAATCAAATTCTCTTATGAACAAAGACTCTATTTCCGAATTACTTATGCTGCCTTTTTCCTTTACATAGCTTAGTATCTTATCTAACTCAGCATTTATTTCTCTGATTGTCTTTGTGTTATCTTTGAATAGATATCCAGACAAGTCCATGTAATATCTTATCTTGTCTTTCTCAAGCTTTATCTTATCATCTGTTTTTTCCCTGATTTCTTCAGCTATATATTCTTCAAGTTCTCTTGCATTTAAATTTCCAAGGGGAAAAGTTGTCATCATAGCGCTGATCTCGGTAAGAAGTTTAGGATAAGAAGATTTTTTGTTGTTATTTTCTGACTTAACTTCAATTGCAGAAGAGCTCACCACCAGATTTATAGCGGGATCGAGTTTATCTATTATCTCTTTAAATTTCACATTATCTTCTTTTGTCCACAAATTTGAAGCTCCCTGTGTAAACTGGAAGTTCTTAAGATGTATTACCCTGCAGCTGTCCATCATGGGAACTGACTCCAGCCTGGTATAAAAATCGTTGAACAAAGTAGTTTTTTGGTCAATTTCTGTATAATTAAAGCTGGCAAAGTCCTTATTTAACTTTGTTTTTAATAGCTCCACCGCATATGATATAAAGTAGTCCTCCTGTCCAAAAACCAGAAATCGGTTGTTTTCAAGTAATGATTTTCGGAAGCTTTTCAAATTCATATAGGTTCTCCTTGATAATCTTTATTTCCCATAACTTGTATATCACAAGTATTATACCATAATATAGCCCTATTTTCCAAATATCTGTTTCAATATTCTCTAAATAAGAATATGGCAGATTTTCAAACATAATATTAACGCTGAGCATAAGGTCCTTGATCATGATTGCTCCATGAGATACGTACTTTGCAAATATGAATGTAAATGGAATTATGAGCGATGCTGCATAAAACATCATTGACACCAGAAAGAGGGCCATGGCAAGCGAAATCAAAGGGATTACCAGGAAATTTGCCGCAACTCCAGTCAGAGGCATCACATTAAAATAATAAATTACCATTGGCAAAGTAAGAATCTGAGCCGACAAAGTTACAGATATAAATGAGGGTATACCATATTTTTGGGCAACAGGCATAAAAATGGCAATAGATATTACACTTGCAAATGAAAGCTGGTATCCCACATCGTATATGTAATACGGATTTACTGTCGCCATAAGTGCTGCCGTTATAAAGGCGCTGCTAATGAGACTGTATCTTTGTTCTTTAATAAATGAAATATAATATATTACAAAAAAAACTACAGCTCTTATTATGGAGGGTCTAAGCCCTGTAAGAAAGGCATATATTATTAATATAATGCAGGCTGCTGAGCCTCTTTGTCTCACAGGAATACTCATCAGGGCAAAATTTATGAAAACAAGTATTATACCTGTATGAAATCCAGACAGGGCAAGGATGTGAGCCGTTCCTGTACGCGAAAATGAAGTCTTTGTAAATTCATCCAGCTCTGATTTATTTCCATAAAAAAGAGCCTTGAATATAGGTGAATCCGAGCGGTAAAGCCTGTCAATATGGGTATCGAGAATCTCTGTAAATCTTCCTCTTATAGAATAAATCCCTTTTTTATGGCCTTTCACTTCGATTGATTTTGGATAAGATATGTAATTTATATTCCTGGCTTTTAGATAGGTCGTGTATGAGTGGTTCTGATATTTTTGTATATAGTATTCAGAACTCATGAGCTTTCCACTGAAAGTTATGACGTCTCCTGGCTTTACTGTCTGCTCTTTGTCATAGCTTTTTATAAGCGTTTTTCCTGTATGAATTTCCAGGTGATTTTCTTTCATTTCAACTGACTTTACCGTTCCTGTATCAGTTATACTCCTGTAAGTCTCTACCTGAGGATCTGCATCAAAGGTAATAAAAAATGCGAAGATGATTACGCTGACAAATATCAAAAAAGAATATTGTCTTATCATAGTCACCTCCGCATTCATATTTTAAATGAAATCGTTTATATAGTTTTCTCTTATATCTTGTCCTAAAAGCTCTGCAAAGAATGCTCTGTCATAATCGTTTTTGAATACAATGCGTCCAGCCCTTTCAAGGTCTGTAACGTTAGATGATTTCATATAAAGAGCTGCCAGGTCCGATATATCTATATTCATATAAGGAATATGGACCTCTGCTTCTTCATTTACAAAATAGTTTTCTTTAAAGTTGTTTTCTTTTATAATATCATCTCTTATTTCAATCTGAAATGGCCTCATTTGATTCAGGTCTGATTTTCTGTTAATCATTTCGCAGAGTATGTTTTTTGCATTTATTACCCTTAGCATCATAAAACTCTTTTTGATTACCTTGTATTTGTTATCATATTTTATAAAAAGATTAAACAGTTCATGCTGAGGCGTAACAATGTCTACTATGCGAAACTGTGTTATATGAGATTTTATTATACTCATCATAGCATTGAATGAGTCTTTATTACTAAAGATCATCTCTGTGACCGCAGCCTGATCTTTGGAATACCTGGGAAGTATCATCATGTACCCACAAAGCTGACTGCCTTCATAAGTCACAAAGAGTTCTCCTCCATCTATAGCAAGTTCTTCAAGCTTGTTGATAAAATAATCCTGATCTCTTTTTATATATGCATACTTGTCCAAAATATTCTTATGATAAAAATTGCTCATCTGAGTCACTGTTTTTAAGAGATCATTTTTAGCATGTCCATTTTCATAATTGGCAGTAAGTATTGAGTCAAGATTTATCCTTTTTGTCGTGCACTTGGATCTTTCTGCTTTGATGTTGGCAAGTTCTACATTAAATTCGTAACGATAAAAGCAGTTTGTGTATCCATATCTTGTGTATATATCTGTATCTATTGGCATCAGTATAGATACATCTTCGCCGTTCATATACTCAAAGTTTAGGGTATCTTTCATTATTGCCGATGAATAACCCTTACCCCTGCTCTCAGGCTCTACGCACACACCCACAATGTAATTAACATCTTTGCATATCTCATCTACTACAAGAGTATATGGATGAAGCTGAAGAGATGCCTGCATGTTCTCTTGATCGTCTTCAGTTATTATATTTTTTTCCTGTCTGTATCTTTTAGTGAAATAGTACTCTATAAATTCAGGAGTATCTGCAAAGCAGTAGGTCCATAATTTTTTAACATCTTTTACATTCTTGGAGCTGACTATACCCGTTTTCATAAATGCCTACCTTTCTGTAAGATAATATTTTTCAACAAGTTTAATAGGTTTATATGACAGTTTTGCCTTCCTGAGTCCTTCTATCCCCAAGTCATCTTCTCTGTTTACATACTTTACATCTGGAAACTCATTTTCAAGGAAAAGCTTGTTTATGGCGGAATAAATTCCTTTTACAGACGGGTTTGCTTTTTCTATCTGAATCCCTAACATATCCGGATTCATTTTGGAGCCAAAAGTGAATGCTTCCAGCTCATTATCTATATATATACCACCTATTTTAAGGCAGTTGAATTTTTCAGCATTTTTTAGTACTTTTTTTATAGCAAGGTTTTCACCTATAAGATTCCTGTCTTTTTCTTTGGAAAATGCCCATTTGTCTGATAATCTCAGACACTGGTCAAACTCAGATTTTTCAATTGCCTTGTATACAAATCTGTCTTGATATTCTTTTACAAAAGCGTTGTAGTGATTCTTCTTGGAGTGCATTTTTCTTCCGCCCAGAGTCCTCAGGGATTCCGCTTCATATACATAGTCGTAATCGTCCCTGTCTGTATGACATTCAAACATATGTGGATATTTTTCATCCATGTATGTTTTCAAAGGCTCTGTTACTACTTTTAAGGCGACTTTTTGCTCAACACCTGCAAATATATCAAAGATGTCCTGAAGCGCTGTTTTGAGATCTTTTTCATCGCAAAGAGGCATCATAGCGAACATGCCCTCGTCCGAGTGCCCAAAAAGAAGTATATAGTCCTCTCTTTTTAAATAATGAAAATCATATACAGCCTGCCACATGTATAAAGTAATAAAACTATATTCACAGGCTTCGTAATTAACCTTTAGGAAATATGGTCTCATCTCATGGAGGGAGTCTGCAACAATCTGCCTGCATCCATCTATTTTTTCGTATAAACTAATATGAATCGCCTCCTTTTTTATATGACTAATTATACTCTACTTGCAAAAGTTATACAACCAGGATACTTTACAAAAAGCTGATTAAATTTGTAATTGGCCAAGATATATATTATAATTATATTTGATTTACAAATGATATATTATAGAAAAGAGGCTTAAATGACTACATTAAAAAAATTATTACTATCATCAATTCTTCTACTGTCTATTTTACTTTACAATGGATGCGATTCATTAATTGAACCTGTAACAGATCTTGAAATGCACTTTATTGATGTTGGTCAGGGAGACTCTACTCTCATACTTACCCCCGATGGATACACCATGCTCATTGATGCCGGGGATAACACTCAGGGAAAAAATGTAGTTTCTTATATACGATCGCTTGGAATAAACAAAATTGATGTGCTTGTAGGTACTCATCCCGATGCCGACCACGTTGGTGGGATTGACGATATTATAAAGAGCTTTGAAATAGGCGATTTCTATATGCCAAGAACAACTCATGACACAAAAACATTTGAAGATGTGCTTTTAGCTGCAAAATCCAAAGGATTAAAAATCAAGGCTGCAGAGTCTGACAAGTTAATAGCTTTTGACCCTGAAACAAAAGCAATATTTTTAAGTCCGGAAAACAAAAAATATTCTAATAACAACGCATATTCTGCAGTAATACAAATCACTTATGGCAGCAATAAATTCCTGTTTACGGGTGATGCTGAAAAGGAAAATGAAAAAGAAATGATAAAAAAATACGGAAATGTTCTTAAAAGTGACCTTATAAAACTTGCTCATCATGGGAGCGCTACTTCAAACACACCTGAATTTCTTGATATTGTCGACCCTGAAGTTGCTACAGTCTCATGTGCATACAAAAATAAATATTCACATCCTCACAGTGAAATTCTTAAATATCTAAAAGAAAAAGACATACCGCTTTATCGAACTGACGAACAAGGAACAATTATTATTTATTCAGACGGTGAAAATTTGTCAGTAGATCAGGAATCTGCTGGAAGCTACACCTACAGAAAGGGGAATTAGTTTTGATAAAAGGAACAATCGACAGGTTTGAAGGCCAATATGCTCTTGTAGAAATAGCTTATGAAGAAATATTCTTTATTGATATTCTTTCTGAGAATTTTACAGTTTTACCATCTGAAGGAGATATTATAATAATTGAATCCATAAAGGGTATTTCTGTTTCAGATGAATATGGGTTTGTTTCAGATGAGGTCAAAAAAATCCTCTGTATGCTTGAAAATCCTGTAGAGACCCTGATTTTAATAGATAAAGATCAGACCGAGGAAAGAAAGAGTCGCATCGAAAAATTGGCTTCGGAGCTTTTTGAAGATTAAATATAAGATTAAGATAAAAAAAGATATAGTAATAGTAGTAAATTATACTATCTATCCTATATCCATTATACTCCCTTTAAAAAAGCCTGTGCATAAACACTGTTCTTATGCACAGGCTTTTTCCTGTAAGTTATTATTTATGATTTATATTTCTCCTGCAAGCTTTCTTATTACAAAGGACGCCATAAAGAGGCCTCCTACAGAGGGTACAAAGGCGCAGCTTGCTGCAACCTCACGTTTGCCAGAAGAAGGTATACTCTCCACTGGCTTTCTTGCTTCTTCTGTTGAATATACAACGTCAAGATTAATTATTCCTCTGTCACGCAGCTCTTTTCTCATTACTTTTGCAAGTGGACACATGCTGGTCTTTGAAAGATCCGTAATCTGTATTTTTGAAGGGTCTGTCTTGTTTCCCATACCCATAGAGCTAATTACAGGAATCCCTTTGTCTATGCAGGTTTTTATCAAGTGTATCTTAGATGTAACTATGTCTATTGCGTCTACTACATAGTCATATTTTGCTTTGAAAAAATCTCCACTGTTTTCAGGAAGGTATTTTTGCGAAAAGATATTAATCTTCAAATTGGGATTTATAGACAAAAGCCTCTCTTTCATAACTTCAGTCTTTAATTCTCCAACTGTGGATAAGAGTGCTGGTATCTGCCTGTTTAAATTTGTGATATCCACAGTGTCAAAATCTACCAGAGTCACTTCACCTACTCCACTTCTTACAATAGCTTCGGCAGAAAAACTGCCTACTCCACCCACCCCAAATATTGCTACATGAGAATTTTTTAATATTTCCATGGCATCTGCGCCAAATAGGAGATATGTCCTAAAAAACTGTTCCATTCTTCCTCCAATTACTTGTTTTTTATATATACAGGTGACATAAGCATGTCACTTCCTGCTCTGACTTCTTTTTTATATGCCCTGTATTTAGAGTAATACATATTATTTGCAATCCTGTCATAGCTGAGCTTTATCTCCTGAAGCTCAGATGCTGGCTTAAAGGACGCCGCTTTATTAATGATATCTATTTTTTCATTTTTTACGTTCTCATTTATCTGTTTTAAAAGGCTTCTTCCCTGATCATTAAATGCCAGGACTCTGGCATATGGCCTTTGAGACGAATCTACCTCAGCATACTCTTGCGATTTTCCAAGGATTCTGTGCATGTCTGATTTTGTAATACCTATAAGAATGTTCAGCAAAGTTCTTCTTATCCTTGTGCGAGTATATCTCTTTGTCTTTACTTTTTCTATCAGGTCTTCCAAACTATAACAAGTCAGGATATTTTTAAGTATGAGGTTTTCTATACCTTCATTTACTTCAAAATACTTTTTTATCTGGCACTCTTCTCTTAGTATAATCAGCTTTAGCTCTTCATAAAAATCATCAAAACTGATGAGGTTATCTTCTGAGAAGCTCTGAGTGAGTTTTTGTGCCATGTCCTTTGTTGTTGATTTTTTCATAAGCTTATTCAGATCTGATATATCTTCTTGTTCATTCTTTTTTTCTCTTAAAACCTTTCTTATAGCGGTGGCACTTGGAAACATATTGTTGATATTTTCATCATTATAGGTACTGCTTATTCGCTTTATTGCAAAAGGCTTGATACTGCTTTTTATCAACTTGAGGTTTTTAAGATATTCTATTGCGAGTATATCATTTGAAGCCGATATTATTTCCTCAGCATGGTTTTCCTCAATGCTCTTTGAAAGAGCTCTTTGCCTGGCGAGTGGAAAACTGATTCCCTCTGACAAAAAAAATTTGAGGTTTTTCTGGAATTCTTCACCTTCATCTGAAAGTATAGCTGCCACGTCCCTTATGAGATTTATATCTGCACTTTCTGATCCAAATGCCAGAAAATCAACTACTCCGAGTGCATCAAGTATCTCTATACTTCCTCTTGCAAATATCTCTGCACTCTGACAACTGTAGCATACCGGAATTTCAAGTACCAGGTCTGCACCATTTTTTATGGCTTCCTGGGCTCTTATGAATTTGTCCGTTACTGCCATATCCCCTCTTTGAACAAGGTTTCCGCTCATTACTGCTATCACACAGTCCGCCCCGGTTTCTTCTTTTGATTTTTGAATATGGTATCTGTGTCCAAGGTGAAAAGGATTATATTCAGCTACTATCCCAACAACTTTCATCAAATCCTCCATTTTTTATAATAAGAAAAAGACAAAAAAGAGCTATCTAAGCTCCTCTTTCCTACTGTTCTATGGCTTCTTCTTCGTCATCACCTATGAGCATATCACCGAGTTCTCTGTGGTTTGTGAGTACTTTTTCAGTCAGCCCCTTCATATCCTTAGACACTTTTTTAAGTATTTCCTGAGAATATCTTACAGCTCCGTTTCTAAGCTCTTTAGCATCATATTCCGCCTCTGCCACAATGTTTTCTGCTTTTTTGTATGCAGCTTGAGTTATACTGTCTTCTTCTACAATTTCTTCTGCATTTTTTTTGGCATCTGCTATTATCTTTTCTGCCTCTTCTTGTGCATCATAAATTATTCTTTGTCTCTCCTGGCTTATCCACTCTGCCTGCTTGAAATCATCAGGAAGTCCGATTCTTATGTCAGTTATCAGTTCCATTGCTCTGTTTTTATCGATACTTGCCTTATTTCCAAATACACTTCTGGAATTTTCTATCATTTCTTCAAGCTGATTTAATATACCGAGTACTTCCATTTTATTAACCCTCCCCGAACACCTGTTTCAATTTATCATCAACACTTTTAGGCACTATTTCAGATATATCTCCCCCAAACTTAGCTACTTCTTTTACTACGCTTGAACTCAGGAACGAATATTTGGTATTTGTCATCAAAAATATGGTTTCTACATTCTTATTTAAATTTCGATTCATCTGAGCAATCTGCATTTCGTACTCGTAATCAGAAACTGCTCTGAGTCCTCTTATTATTACCTTTATATCTTTTTCCCTGCAGTATTCTACAAGCAGTCCTCCAAAAAAATCTACTTTTACATTTGTGAAGCTTGCTGTCTCTATCTTTAGTATTTCCAGTCTCTCTTCAAAGCTGAGAAGCCCTTTTTTACTTGTATTTACAAGTAAGGCTACCGTTACTTCATCATACATATCAGAGGCTCTCTTTATTATGTCAATATGACCATTTGTAAGTGGGTCAAAACTTCCTGGATATACTGCTTTTTTTTTATTCATTGGCTACTCCATAAAATGTGATTTTTGTTGCCGCATAATTTTTTTCTTTTGTCTTTACAAATTTTCCTATGCTCTCAGGGGTTTCTTCACCTCTGTCAGTTTCAACTATGATAGTTCCTTCATCTTGCATTATATTGTATTTTCCCAATTGTTGCAAGATTTTTTGAACAATTCCCTTATTGTATGGAGGGTCCAGATATATTATGTCAAATTTAACATTTTGTCTTTCGAACTGTTCAAGCGCCTTTTGTGCATCCAGGTTGTGGACTGATGCCGCGTCTTCAAGTCTTGCACTTTTTATGTTATAAAGTGTCAACTCATAAGACTTTACATCATTGTCCACAAAGTATACTTTTTTGGCGCCTCTTGAAAGTGCCTCTATACCTACCGCTCCCGTACCTGAAAAAAGATCTAAAAATACAGAATCTCTGATTCCCATACCTATCATGTTATATAGATTCTCCCTTACCCTGTCAAGAGTAGGTCTTATATGGTCTCCTTCTGGTGTCTTTAGTTTCTTCCCTCTTGCTTTTCCTGAAATTATTCTCATTATGGTCTCCTGTATATAAGCAGCTTAATTAAGCGCTATAGTCTTTATTTCTTTTTCAAATTTCACTTTGACTCTTTGCATTACTTTATCTTTTTCTGCGCTTGTGTGGGATGATTCATCATCTATAAGAATTCTCGCATCTTCTTGGGCCCGATGTAATATATTCATATGTTTTACCAGGTCTGCAATCTTAAATTCAGGCAAGCCATGCTGCCTTAATCCAAACATTTCGCCTGGCCCTCTGAGTATCAAATCTTTTTCAGATATAACAAATCCGTTGTTAGTCTCTGTCATTATCTTCATCCTCTGTTTAAGTATATCTGAGTTGCCTTGATAAATCAATATGCAATGAGATTCTTCGGTTCCTCTTCCTACTCTTCCTCTTAGCTGATGAAGTTGTGAAAGTCCAAACCTTTGAGCATCTTCTATTACCATGACTGTTGCATTTGGGACATTTATCCCAACTTCTATTACAGTTGTAGAGACCAACACTTCTATTTTTTTGTCTTCGAATTCCTCCATTATCTGAGCCTTATCTCTTGCTTTCATCTTCCCATGAAGTAGTCCTACTCTATAGTTGCTAAACTGATTTTGGCTAAGCTCATCAAATAATTCCTGGGCAGATTTTATATCCAGATCTTCACTTTCTTCTACAAGCGGGCATACTATATAGACCTGTCTGCCTTTTTGTATTTCTTCAGTGCATCTGTCATAAGCATTTTTTCTCAGATTCTTTCTTATTGCAATAGTTTCAATTGGCTTTCTTCCTTTTGGCATCTCATCTATAAGCGATACATCCAGATCTCCTTGTATTATCATTGAAAGGGTTCTTGGAATAGGGGTAGCTGTCATTACAAGTACATGTGGCATTATTTCATAACTGCTGTAAAGACTGTTCCTCTGCTTTACTCCAAACCTGTGCTGCTCATCTGTTATTGCAAGCGCAAGTTTTTCAAAGTTCACCTGATCTTGTATTATAGCATGGGTGCCTATTACGAAATCACAGTCGTGACCCGATATCTCCTTATAGATTTTTTCTTTTTCTTTTTTAGGAGTGCTTCCTGTTAAGAGTCTTATTCTTATACCTGTATTCTTGAACAGGTCCAGTGCACTTTGATAATGCTGCTTTGCAAGTATTTCTGTAGGTACCATAAGCGTACTTTGAAAGCCATTTAAAAAGGCATTGTATATGCTGTAAAAAGCAACTATAGTCTTTCCACTTCCCACATCTCCTTGCACAAGTCTTTGCATAGGGATATCCCTGTCCATGTCTCTTTTAATTTCATCTATTACTTTTTTCTGGGCGAGCGTTAATTCAAAAGGAAGTTCTGATATAAATAAATCCAGCTGAGAAAGGGGCGTTATCCTGTAAGTATTGTGTTGCTGAGTAAATTTTTTCATCATCAGAAGATAGAGCTGAAGCATGAAGAATTCTTGATATATGAGCCTGAATCTAGCTATTTTAAGGGTGTCTATAGTTGCCGGAAAGTGTATGTTTTTAAGAGCATATTCAAGTGGGCATATATGGTGTTTTTCAAGAAATTCCAAGGGAACATATTCCATTTCGCTGAAAGAAATCTTGGACAGAGAGTCTTTTAGAGATTTCTGGATTTCTGGATTAGTCAGTCCATGCGTTAGATTATAGACTGGGTATATCATGTTAGTCAGGTTGTTTTCTCCAAATTTTTCTATGTCTGGGGCATTAAATTCGAGTCTGCCAAATACTTTTTTTGCTTTTCCATAGAATGAGATTTTGTCTCCTACATTAAATTTATCTTTTATATACTCGTTGTTGAATATAGTGAGAAAAGCTCCTTCGTTGCCTTGCCTGACAACAACTTTTATTATTGTCATGTTTCTTTTTGGAGTACTCTTTTCAAAATTTACTATAGTTCCATAAGAGCATACTTTTTCATCATTGGCTATTTCATCAAAGCGTTTAACTGTGGTTCTGTCTTCGTATCTGGCTGGGAAATGATACAGCAGTTCTTCTACTGTCTCTATATTCAATTTTTTGTATTTCTGGGATTTTTTTTCTCCTACGCCCTTGACATACATTATAGAATCTCCTGGTCTCATTTTTTCATCTCCCTTTGTAATTCCTGAATTTATCCACTATGTATAGTTTATACAAGCTTGGCCTCAAGGTCAAGTTAAGTTACATTACAAAATCCACAAAGGGCATGCCCTTTGTGGATTTTTGTTGTTAATATTGATAGTTTAAAACTATTTAACTTCTGCTTTTGCTCCAGCAGCTTCAAGTTCTTCAACCAATTTTTTAGCTTCGTCAGCAGATACGCCTTCTTTAATTGCTTTAGGTGCTCCATCAACAAGATCTTTAGCTTCTTTAAGACCTAGTCCAGTTATTCCTCTTACTACTTTGATAACTCCAACTTTTGAAGCTCCAGCTTCAAGAAGAATTACGTCAAACTCAGTCTTCTCTTCAGCAGCAGCAGAATCTCCAGCAGCAGCCATCATTACAGGAGCAGATGCAGATACACCGAATTTTTCTTCTGCAGCTTTAACTAGTTCGTTTAGCTCTAAAACTTTCATTTCTTCAATAGCTTGTAAAATTTGCTCTATAGTCATTTTATTTACCTCCATTATTTTTAAAATATCACATTTTAATTAATATATTTTATTTTTATAAATTAAGCGCCTTGTTCTTCTTTTTGCTTTGCAAGTGCATCAAGCATATATACAAAGTTAGAAACTGGAGCTTTAAGACTTCCAAGAAGCTTGGCAATAAGCTCTTCTCTTGATGGTATCTTAGAGATTTGAATCATTGCTTCTGCATCGTAGTACTCGCCCTCTACATAACCCATGTTGAATTCTAAAGCAGGGCATGTTTTAGAAAATTCTGCTACTATCTTTGCAGGCGTAACAGCATCTTCGTATCCGAATGCTATTGCGTTTGTTCCTACAAGATTTACATCATCAAGCTTTTCAAGATTTCCTACTTGCACAGCAGCTCTTCTTACAAGTGTATTTTTGTATACTTTGTAATCAATACCTGCTTCTCTGAATTTATTTCTTAAGCTTGTAGCCTGGTCAACAGTAAGACCTTTGTAATTAACAACAACTATTGATTGCGCTCTTGCTAATTTGTCTGCTATCTCATCAACTACAACCTGTTTGATTTCCATTGCTTTTGACATATCTAGTACCTCCTTCTTCAGTATTTTATACAAAAAAGCCTTCGCAGTCACGTAGACAATCGAAGGCATGAGTTCTATATAACAAACAACCTCGGCAGGATTTACTTTTTAACCTGCTGTCTACAGTGTACTATTTACTTTTTAACTTTTTAAGTATACTATACTCTTTTTTGTTTGTCAACAATAAAACTATTCGCTAACTCTTACAGGGTTAACTTTTACTCCAGGTCCCATTGTACTTGCGAATGTAACAGTCTTTAGGTACTGTCCTTTTGCTGCAGAAGGCTTAGCCTTTATTACTGCTTCGATAAGTGCGTGGAAATTTTCTGAAAGTTTTTCTTTACCGAAAGATACTTTTCCTACTGGTACGTGGATTATATTAGTTTTATCAAGTCTGTATTCAACTTTACCTGCTTTGATCTCTGCGATTGCTCTTTCAACATCAAATGTTACAGTTCCAGACTTAGGGTTTGGCATAAGGCCTTTAGGTCCTAATACTTTTCCTAGTCTTCCTACTACTCCCATCATATCCGGTGTAGCTACTATTACGTCGAATTCAAACCAGTTTTCGCCCTGGATTTTAGCTACAAGATCTTCAGCTCCAACAAAGTCTGCACCTGCTGCTTCTGCTTCTTTAGCTTTTTCACCTTTTGCGAATACAAGTACTCTCTTAGTTTTTCCTGTTCCGTGTGGAAGCACTATTGCTCCCCTAACTTGCTGATCTGCGTGTCTTGAATCTACGCCTAGCTTTATGTGAGCTTCAACAGTTTCATCAAACTTTGCTGAT
The DNA here is from genome assembly GCF_000423525.1 of Proteocatella sphenisci DSM 23131. Lineage (GTDB taxonomy): Bacteria > Bacillota > Clostridia > Peptostreptococcales > Filifactoraceae > Proteocatella > Proteocatella sphenisci. Next base: position 83,531 of record NZ_AUID01000009.1, read on the forward strand.
GCCACATCTACAACGATTCCAAGCGCCTCAGAAGCAACATATAAGTTTTGTCTGTCAAACTTTTTGATAGCTTCTTGGTACTTCTTAGGTTGTTTAGCCATAATCATTTCCTCCTTTGTGGTAATAACGGTAAAATTTTATTTGCCTCCCACCAATCTATATAAGCAAATAGAATTAATCTTCTACAACGATTCCCATACTTCTTGCAGTTCCTGCAATCATTCTTACAGCAGCTTCAACACTTGCAGCGTTAAGGTCTGGCATCTTCATTTCTGCTATTTCCTTAACTTGTGCAGCTGTTATATTAGCTACTTTCTTCTTGTTTGGCTCTCCAGAACCTGACTCAATTTTGCATGCTTTCTTTATAAGAACAGCTGCTGGTGGAGTCTTAGTTATGAAAGAGAACGATCTGTCTTGATAAACAGTGATTACTACTGGTATTATAAGCCCAGCCTGATCAGCAGTCTTTGCATTATACTGCTTTGTAAACTCCATTATGTTAACTCCGTGCTGTCCAAGAGCCGGTCCTACCGGTGGCGCTGGAGTAGCTTTACCTGCTGGTATTTGAAGTTTTATTTGTCCAATTACTTTTTTAGCCATTTAATGACACCTCCTGTTATCCAAGTAGCTTAGCCTACTTTTCTTATCTGCGACATCTCTAATTCTAGCAATGTCTCTCTATCTCCGAACATAAATATCTTGATTTTAACAGTAGCATCATCAGGATTTATCTCTAGGACTGTTCCTTCAAAGTCTTTAAATGCTCCTGCCACTATCTCAACTTTATTCCCGATTTCAAAGTCTATTTCTAATACTGATGATTTGGTTTCTTTTTCAAGTCCCATATTATCTACTTCTTCAGGAGTAAGAGCTACCGGTTTAGAATTCGGTCCTACAAAGCCAGTAACACCTTTGGTGTTTCTTACGATATACCACGATTCGTCTGTTACTATCATTTTAACAAGACAATATCCTGGGAATATCTTTCTCTGTTTTACTTTTTTCTTTCCGTTTTTAATTTCAATCAGCTCTTCAACTGGAACCGCAAGCTCTTGGATTATATCCTCCATATTTCGGTTCTTTACAGATTTTTCAATAGTAGCTTTAACTTTGTTTTCGTGTCCGGAATAGGTATGAATGACATACCATTGTGCTTTTTCGCTCAAGGTCAGCCCCCCTTAGTTTCCTAATATCTTACTCATAATAAATCCAAATACTGAATCTATCCCGTAGATAATAAAGGCCATAACTACTACCGTAATTAAAACTGTCGTAGTATAGCTGAGCATTTCATTTTTGGTCGGCCAATGTACCTTTTTTAACTCAGTTCTAACTTCACTGAAAAATTTCCCAAGAGAAAATTTTTCTTTCGCATCTGTTTGCATTGATTCACACCCTTTACTAACTTATTTAGTTTCTTTATGTGTAGTGTGTTTCTTACAGAACTTACAATACTTTTCAAGTTCGATCCTGTCAGGATTGTTTTTCTTGTTTTTCATAGAATTGTAATTTCTTTGCTTACACTCTTGACATGCTAACGTCACTTTTACTCTCATAGTGCACCTCCTATAGTGGTATTAACTAGAAGGATCCATTCCATAACATAGATTGGTGTAATTATGGTTTTACCTTTAAACTTTACTACACATGTATTCGATTGTCAATATCTTTTTTGAACAATCAAAAAAACCTGTCCAAATTCTTCAGGAGCAAGTCTATAATGTAAAATAAAATTATGATTTTTAACTTTTTAATTATAACACATATTATTAAGAATTTGTAAGTTTTTTTTAAAAACTTATTTTTTATTAGCTCTTATTTTACATCTCTTGCAAATTAAAGGATTAACGTTTATTATTAAAAGTATTATGTGTAATTGTATTTTTTAATGGGAGGATATGAACTTGAAGAATAAGGATATACAGTTTATGGAGAATTCGCTTCCATTTTGGAAAGACCTTTCAGCAATTGAAAAAAACATTTTGAGTGATAGTCTAATAAAAAAAAATTATAAAAAAGGCAGCATAATAGGTCATTCAGAAAATGAATGCACTGGCTTTTTAATGGTAAAATCAGGTCAACTCAGGGTATACAGCCATTCTCAGGAGGGAAAACAAATTACACTTTACCGCCTTTTAGAAATGGACAGCTGTATATTCAGTGCGTCGTGTATGCTTAGAAATATTAATTTTGAAATAAGTATCGATATCGAAAAAGACAGCGAAATTTTTATTATTCCCGCTGATATTTTTGACGATATAAGCAGTCGCAGCCTCGCAGTAAAGAGTTTCACCCTGGATCTTGTAAGTTCGAGGTTTTCTGACGTAATGTGGATATTTGAACAATATGTATTTACTAATATGGCCTCTCGTCTCTCAGGTGTACTGCTTGACCAGGTTTCGCTTTCAGGTTCAGATGAACTCAACCTTACTCATGAGCATATAGCTCGCGAACTTGGAACAGCAAGAGAAGTAATAACCAGGCTTTTGAAACAATTTCAGACGGATAAACTGCTTAGGATATCCAGAAACAAAGTTGAAATTATAGACAAAAATGGTCTCAAAAAAATACACGGAGATTAATATTAAAGGAGAAAAATTATAATGATGAAAGTTGATATTGAAAAATGTATTGGTTGCGGCCTTTGTGTCAAAGACTGTTTTCCAGGTGATATAAAAATGGTATCAGACAAAGCAAAAATAAGAAATATCGCATGTTTCAAATGTGGACATTGCATCGCTGTCTGCCCTGCCAATGCAATTTCTACAGATGAATATAATATGGATGAAATCAAGGAATACTCAAAAGAGAAATTTGATATAGACCCTGAAAACCTCTTGAATTTCATTAAGTTTAGAAGAAGCATAAGACAATTTAAAACAATCGATGTAGCAAAAGATAAACTAGAGGCTATCATTGAGGCTGGTAGATTCACTCAAACCGGAGCCAATGCTCAAGATGTGTCTTATACAGTAGTCAGGGAAAATCTTGCCGAAATAAAAGAGCTTACTTACGAAACTCTAAATCATATAGGAGAACAGATACTCTCAAATCCTTCACCCGAAAATCAAGCTTATACCAGATATGCCAAGATGTGGATTAATATGTACAAAAAATATAAAGAAAATCCTGTGGAAAATGATAAATTATTTTGTAATGCTCCGGCAATTATAATAACCACCGCATTTTCTGACGTTAATGCCGCGCTTGCATCTTCAAATATGGAACTTATGGCAAATTCACTTACTTTGGGCACATTCTTCAGTGGTTTCTTTGTAAGAGCAGCAAGTGCAAATCCAGAGATAAGAGATATTGTTGGAATTCCAGAAGGCAAACACATAGTGACTTGTATGACAGTTGGTTACCCAGATGTCCAGTACAAAAGGTCTGTACCAAGAAAGGCCGCTGAAGTTTCCTGGAAATAATCTTCACTTTACATTTTCAAATATGTTTCTGATGTTTTGGCACTCACCAAATACCACTATAGTATCTCCTTCCTGGAGAATGGTTTTGTTACCTATAATACGCATATATTCATACTCGCGTTTGATCATCAAAACATTTATATTGAATTTATTTTTAAGAGGTGTATCTTCAAGAGCTACACCTCTTAAAATATCTGGAATATTTGAAATAATGATTTCTGCCAGTGCATTATCATCATACGAATCAAGTATTATCACCACATTTGAATATTTTCCAAATATGATTCTGTTTCCAAGTTTTTCTACATAGTGATCAAAATTCTTTTTTATTCCGGGAATACTTTTTAAAGCCATAAAGATGAGCAGTATACTTAGAAGTGTTATGGAGATTGGCCAAAGGGTTTTAACCTGTATGCTATTCATCCTTATTACAATATTTACAACTGCAGAAACTATGGTTACTGTGAAGGCATATCCAAATATCATAGTTATCCTTGCCAGTTTGCTTCTTACTCTGGATGATGTGATCAGCTCACTGTCAGAAGTCGTAAAGCCGGAGTTTGTAAGCATTGAAGTCACCTGAAACTTGGCCTTGGCTTCGGTAAGACCAGTGAGGCGAAAAAGTACAGTAAAAATCTCATTTATAAGAACGTACACAAGTATAAATATTACAAAAAAAACCATGGCGCTTACAAAGCTCATATTTATAACCCCTTCTTAATGTAATCAAGTATGTAGTCCAGACTCTGTATTGTTATTACCGCCATTACTATAAGCACAGCCCCCAGTATCTGTTTTGTACTGAGCACTTCTCCCAGTATAAGGTATGCCGAAAGAGAAGCCACCACAGTCTCAGACATGCCAATTATGTTTACAGCTGAAGGCGCCAGATACCTGAATCCCTTTAGATATAGGGTAAATGGGACTATGGTACCAAATATGGCTAAGTATCCAATAAAAAGCAGCTCAGAGCTTGATCTTCCTGCCCAGAGAATCCACGGCGGACATATGAACATATATATCAGAGCTCCAGTTGCCATCCCAAATGTAAGCACAGTCCATGGATCATAATTTCCCGTACATTTTTGTCCATAAATAATATAAAAAGCACTGCAAAATGCAGATATAAGTCCCGCTACTACCCCGTCAATATTTAATTTTATCCCCAAGCCTGCTCCACCAAAAATAATAAAATAACTACCTGCCATAGCAAAAACAAGCGCTATCCCCTTTGAGAGTTTCATCTTTTCCTTAAGTACAATTGAGCAGTATGCCGTTATTATAATAGGTGAAAGATATTGAATAAATATTGCAAGACTTACATTTAGCCTTGCTATAGCATAATAGTATGTCCCTTGCATAAGCGTCATTGATATTCCCAGAATTCCAATTTTTTTAAGGCCCGTGCTGCTTACCTGCAAGAGATTACTGTGTCCCATGGCCAGATATATTATACATATTACTGCCGCAAGAGATATCCTCATGTTAGAAACAGCAATGGGATCTATATCTGTATTGAAAATCATTTTTGCAACAGTTCCTGAAATCCCCCAAAAAAATGCAGCTCCCAAAATCAGAAGCGCCCCCTTAGTCTGCGTGTTCATCTTCACCTCATATATTAATATTTCAAAAAATCTCCACTGCTGGATTCTGCAGGCTCCTGTGTCCTCAGCAGCGGTTTTGATGTTAATAGAGTTATTATATCATAATTGCCCCTTATTTAGGCTGTGTTTTTCAATTGTTTTTTTAATTTTTTCTCTCAACCAAACCTCATCAAATTCACTTTTGTAAAGAAATTTCGTTTCATTTTCAAAATCCCAGTCATCATCTTTAATATCCCTTACCCTGTTGTACAAATTTGAACCCGGAAGTGGATATGGAAGATTGAATGAAATTTCATCAAGACCCAAAGAGAGCGCGAATTCAAAAGTTGTCTCAATGGTGTCAATTGTTTCACCTGGGTAACCCACTATAAAAAACCCTCCGCATTCTATACCTTGATTTTTAAATATATCTACTCCCCGTTTGACTTTTTTTATATCTACATGCTTGTTCATGATTTTAAGCACCTCATCGCTTCCTGATTCAATTCCAAGATAAACCTTGTTACACCCTGCTAGCTTCATCTTGTTTGCAGTTTCATCACTTATGCTGTCAACTCTGGAAAGACAGCTCCAGTTGATTTTGAAATCACTTTCATTCATCCTGTCGCAAAAGGCACCTATATAATGATCATTTAAAGTAAATAAATCATCCGCTATCCACAACGAATCATATCCAAATCTCACAATATCTTGTATCTCTTTAAATATCGAGTCCATATTCCTGAATCTTACCTTATTCCCAAATATTGGTTTTGAGCAAAAATCACAGTCAAAAGGACATCCATAGGTCATCATTATTGTGGCACTCTTGTACCCAGAACTTTTAAAGCAAAGGTCCTGATATTTTTTATGGTCATAACCACTTCTGTCTGTCATTTTGAGCCTGTCTATTTGCTCTTCGCTAAGATTGACTTCTGGAACACTCACTAATGTTTTTTCAGAATTTATATTTTTTTGATCATTTATATATCCGTATATTCCTGAATAAATGTTTATGTCTCTACTATTTAAAAAGTCTGAAATCCTGTCATTTTCAGTTATATTGACCTTTTTAGCAATTTTTTCGGCAAATTCAAGGTAATCAAAGCAGAACTGTGGCACACTAAGTGCACCTTCTCCTCTGAAGACTAAATCAAATTTTTGAGCAAATTTTTCTGGATAAAGACTGGGGAGCGGTCCACCCGTTATAAAAAGGCTTTGCGGGCTTATGAGCCTTAGGGTTTCTAAGAGTTTCAGTGCATTTTGAGACATAGTAGTCATTATGTATATGCCAATAATGTCTGCTCCAAATTCTCTTGCAACCTTGAGCGCCTCTTCAATAGTGAGAAAAGTACAGTCAAGTTTTACTACTTCTAAACCCTTATCCTTCATTCCAGAAGAAAGCACCGATATCCCAAGAGGATGAAAAATCTGTCCTTTCGTCTCATTTGTCAGAAAGTAGGGATATATTAACATAACTTTATTCATCTCATTCAATCTCCTTTTCCACCTTTTCAAAATAGACTTTGTAGGAATAGTCTTTGAATCCACAAGCGGAACATTTTAGCTCGCTCTCAAAACCCGCCCAGTTGTAACCTCCAGATAACTCTCTGCCCCAAAACAATACTGATTCTATATCTGCAGGTACACAGATTTCTTCCATATAACACATCAATCCCAGCGATGGGCTTTTTAACATGTGGGATTTTTCATTTTTAACAAGGCTTTTTTCAATCTTTTGCCAGCCACCAGGTGGATCTGATTCCAGTCCACATATTACCGACCTGGAAAATAATTCTCCACCAATTTCGTTCATTATAAAAAACTTGTATTTTTCTAATCCGACATTAGATTCTGCAGTAACATGTATATCAGATTCTCCCAGGATATATCTCGCTTTTATATATCCAAGTGATTCTATTTTTTTAAAATCCGTACTGATTCTCAGCAAGCGCCTGAGTCTGGTTCCCATTTTCAAAATCGGTCCCTGAAAAGCCTCTGATTTCATGTAAATTTTGGATGCTGTCATTTCCAGAAATGTAGTAATCAAGGGGCTTGATTTTTGAAAAAAAGTCCATTCCAGCCTCATGTCAATCCTGTACTCTACATCTATAATCTTATCCAAATGGCCAGATTTACAAATTTTTTCTATAGAGCAAAAATAGGTTCTATTATTATATTGAATGGCAAAGGCGCCGAGTCCCATTCCTTCTTGGACTATCAATACTCCATCATGATAAGCTAGTAATCCTCTTGGTATCCCCTTTGATATTCCTTCTCCATAATAATTCTCATCAAACTTGAATTCTATCATATAATCTCCAGTTTAGTATGTATTTTAAAAATTATTCTGAATTTCATTTAAAGGTATTCATATAACTGTTTTTACCCCTGTTGGCACGTCATTAATCTTAATTATATAATTAATTTTTTAATATTCAAATAGTCCTTTTGCTTTATTTGTGATATAATAGATTTCTTACAAAGTTCAAATATTGAGAAAAGAGAATGAAAAATGAGAAATCATCAGCTTGAAAAGAAAATCATAAAAATAGACAAAGATATAGAAGGTCTTAATATTGCAAAAAAATACCTTTCTAACCCGGAAGAAATCGAAGATGTAAAAGTTGGCCTCAACAGAGAAAGACAACTTATGATCTTTGGACTTTATGAAGAAGACAATCAATCTAGATTAGAGTGCCTGGAATTGCTTTTAGAATTAGTTGGAAAAGAATTGCTGAAAGAAGAACAATTAGAGCTTCTTGAGAATATTAAGGCAATATACGGAAGAAGATTCCCAGATGTAAGCAAAGCCAGCAATGGCTTAAATGCCTGGCTTAATTTTGTAGACGTTACATGCGAATGGATTCAAAATGAAAATTCAGATTGGGCAAAGCTTATAATTAAATCAATTTAATTTAAAAACACCAGCAGCTCTTACGAGATCCTGGTGTTTTTTACATTTATAATTTTTATTTGATTTTTTCTTTATTTAATTTTACCGATTCTTCTATAAGCGAAGTCCAAGTCTGTGTTACCGGCATGTCTATAATTTTTTTAACTAGTGAATCATTAATTGTTTTTCCTGTTTCCATGTAATATGCTAATATACGTCTCATATTTATATCCTCCTGATTAATAAAACAAATTTAATATACATTACTTTAAATATAGTTTTGAATAATTGAGAATACGCTAGCAGAAACCCTCACCTTCGGGAGTTCCATGCAAAATAGATATTGGCATTATACGATTTTTATTTATAATAAATTCCATATGAGTTACTCCTTTCCGTGAAAAAGTATACTTGCAATTTTAATAATAATACCCAGAAAAAAATACTCCGACCTAAGTCCAAGCATTTATCTCCCACTTCTACAAATATATTATATCCCAGATTTCCTGGCTTTGTCAACCCTTTTTACAAATTTATACTGCATGTTCAAATTCTTCATCAGAGTCTACAAGATTTTGTCTGTTGTAAATTTTTATAAGCTCAGTCTCACTTATTAAATTACTCCTTGTATCTAATATTACTTTTCCTTTATCCAGCATTATTATTCTGTCCGAATATTTTATGGCATCTCTCAGGTTGTGAGATATCATAAGAGTTGTGATATTCTCTTTTTTTACAAGCTCCATAGTTTTCTCCATAACTACTTTTGAGGTTTTTGGATCCAGAGCTGCAGTATGTTCATCTAAAAGAAGAAGATCGGGTCTTTTCATAGTAGCCATCAAAAGTGAAAGCGACTGCCTCTGTCCACCCGAAAGAAATTTAACCTGTGTATTTAATTTGTTTTCAAGTCCCAGGTCAAGTGTTTTTAAAACATCAGTATATTTTTGAATCCTGTCTTTTTTTACCAGCTTTCTAAATCCGAATTTTGTGCACTTCTTGTCAGCAAGTGACATGTTTTCAAGAATTGTAAGTGAAGGTGATACTCCAAGTGAAGGATTTTGATGAACTCTTCCTATATGCGCTGCTCTTTGATGTTCTTTAAGCTTGCCTAAATTTATTTCATTCAAAGATATTTCTCCTGTATCACACGACAGGACACCGCTTACCATGTTGAATAAAGTACTTTTTCCGCAGCCGTTGGCTCCAAGTATTACGGTAGTCTCACATTCATTTATATCAAGATCGAAATCCTGAAATATATTTGTTTCATTTTCAGTTCCGATATTAAAACTCTTTTTCATTCCCTTTATCTTTAACATTTTATTCTCCCATCTAAGATTAAGCTGATTTTTTTACCTTGGATATATTTACATTGTTGTATGCAAGAAAACCAATTACTATTAAAGCACTTATGGCTTTAAGATCCGTTGGTGCGAGTCCCATTTCAATAGCCAGGCCTCCTATCATCTTATATGCAACGGCTCCTATTAAAGCCCTGGTGGTGCCCTTTAATATACTGCTTTTTTGCATCACTGTATCTCCTATTATGATTGATGCAAGTGCCACAACAATTATCGAGTTTCCCATTGTTATATCAACAAAGCCCTGGGATTGAGCCATCAAAGCTCCACTTAAAGATACAAGTGCGTTTGAAATCATAAGTCCTATCATCTTGTATTTGTCAGAGCTTTGTCCCAGCGACTTTACAAGTGTTTCATTGTCACCAGTAGCTATGAGAAGGTATCCTGTTTCAGATTTAAGGAATCTGTCCATGAGCAGTTTTACAGTTAATACAAGTACAATGAGTACTGCCATTTTTCCAAAACTGTCATAAATAGTTTCAAATGAAGACAGGCCTATATTGGATTTTCCATTTATCCTGAGATTTACTGAATAAAGCAGGGTCATAGTAAGTATTCCGGCTAGAATGGCTTTTATCTTAAACTTTATGTTTAATGTATATGTTATAAAGCCCCCTGCCGCTCCAGCAAGAACCGCCATCAAAGTTGCTAACTCTGGAGATACTCCAAGAAGTATAAACTTTGCAAATACAAATGCTCCAAGTGGAAATGTTCCCTCTACCGAAAGATCTGGAAAATCTAGTATTTTGTATGTTATATAAACTCCTGTTGAAAGCACCGAGAAAATAAGTCCTTGTTCAATAGTTACCTGTAATAATCCGCTCATGATGTCTTTTTCCTTTCTCTTTCAATTATTCTGTAAACTCCGCGTCTTTGAATGCTTTTGTATTTTTATCAAGACCCAGTGCATTTAATGTATCTGTATTGACTTTTTTAATGAAATCCTTTGAGCTTTGAACCGGAATTTTACTTATTTCTGTACCTTCAACAAGAATCAGCTTTGCCATATCCGCCGCCTGTACTCCAAGATCAAAGTAGCTTATGCCTACAGATATAAGTGCTCCTGAATCAACATGACTGGAATCTCCTGATATGGTTATGATTCCTTTTTCTTTTGCAGTTTTTGCAATAAGCTCCATGGAAGATGCTATCATATTGTCGTTTATAAGCATCATCGCATCTGATTTTTTTGCAAGAGATTCAAGCGCCTGGTTAATATCTGTAATACCTGCAATACCAACTTTTTCTACCTTTATATCAAATTCAGCCGCTACTTTTTCTATATCTTCTATCTGGACCTGAGAATTTGATTCTCCTGTATTAAATACTACCCCAACACTTTTCATTTCCGGATTAAGCTCTTTAAGTATCTCAAACATAGCTCTTCTGTTTTCAAGGCTAATCTCGTCTGTAACTCCTGTAAGATTGGCTTCTGGAGCCTCTGGATTATTTAAAAGCCCTGAGAATACCGGATCTGAAACTGCCGTGAATATTACAGGTATCGCTGCTTCTTTGGTTGCATTTTGAGCTGCCTGTGATGTTGGTGTTGCTATAGAAAGTATAAGATCTACATCATCACTTGCAAATTTTTCAGCTATCATCTGAGCGTTTGCTATGTCTCCTTGAGCATCTTGCATGCTTATATCTGCTTCTATTCCTAGTTCTTCAAGTCTTTGGACAAATCCGTCTCTTGATGCATTTAGAGCAGGGTGATCTATAATCTGTGTAATTCCTATTTTCAGTTTTTTAGCTTCTGGTGCTGGTTCCCCTTTTGATTCTCCCTGAGAACATCCTGCAAGTACAAGTGTCATTGATATAATTACTGCTAAAGCCTTCATTGATTTTTTCATTTTAATTTCCTCTCTTCTCTTAAATTAAGTTTTTAAGTGATTTGATTGACGGGTATGCTTTTTCTCTGGCCAGAGCAATAAAAAAGTCCCTATAACAGCACAAATTTGTGCTGTTATAGGGACGAATAATCTTTCGCGGTACCACCCTAATTATAACCGAAGTTATATCTCAATCAAGATCTGACAATCTCTAACCCTGTAACGTGAGTACACGTGCTCGTCTACTTAGATTTTTGGTTTCCCTCATCTGTTTAACTCGCCTGCTCGGTAGTGTATAGTATATATTTCTCTGTTGTCGATTTTCACCTGCCACCGACTCTCTGAAACGTCTGAAATATTTTTCTCTACTTCATTGCATTTAATTTTTGTAAATTATTGTTTTGCTATGATTGAAATAATACTATGTTTTTTGAAGTTTGTCAACACCATTTTCAAAAAAGGGGCTGTCGGAGAATGACGTTTTTTGACCCCTAAACTTTAATAATTAAAAATCCTAGATTATTCAACATCTACAAAAATGTAGAGCACTGAATAATTTAGGATTTTTTTGTTTAATTTAATATTTATTGTATGACAAAAAAAGCCATTTGATATTTTCTCATGACTTATAAAAATCCGATAGGATTAGGCTGTTTTTGCTTCGTAGGTTTTGATTTTTTCCTTCGCGAAGCGATAATATTTATTTAAATTTCTTCCTACAGCGTATAAAAGAAATTCTTTATATACTTTTTCAGATGTACGATGATTAAATCTTCTGAAATTATCATT
>NZ_AUID01000010.1 GCF_000423525.1 Proteocatella sphenisci DSM 23131
AAATTATTCAGTGCTCTACATTTTTGTAGATGTTGAATAATCTAGGATTTTTAATTATTAAAGTTTAGGGGTCAAAAAACGTCATTCTCCGACAGCCCCATTTTTTTTCATTATATCCTCAAGCTCAGATACGTAGATGTCGTTCATATGAACTAAAAAGGCATCCGGGTCTATTGGGATATTTTTTTTGTCCATCTGTTTTATGCTCCATATATACAGGATGTCAAGCGCCGGGATGATTTCTTTTCCAAGGGGAGTGAGCACGTATTCTACCTTGAGTGGGATAGTGTTGTACTGTATGCGCTCAACCAGGCCGTCTTCTGCCAGCTCTCTCAGCTGATGGCTGAACACCTTTTCTGATATGGGAAGGGTCCTGAGCGTATGGTTGAATCTTATACTGCCGTGTGTGTGTATGTGATGGAGTATGGTCATTTTCCACTTTCCGCCGATGCAGTGCGTTATATAGTGATATGGGTTGACCGGATTCTTGAAATCTTCCGAATTCATAATGAGCGCCTCCTGTTTCTTCTATTATAGTGCTTTTATTATACCATATTTTAGGCCCGGATTCAAATTGATTGTGCCTTCCGGAAACCGGTGCCAAGGGTCTATATTTTTTCTGGATAAAAAATTTTTTAAATTTTTCACATTGTTAATTTGATAACTTTAGGGTGTTGCAGATGACCAAAACATCGTAAATACTGCAATTACAGCGAAGTTACAAAAAGGTCAGTGCTTACCAATAGGTTACTGGCTTACAAAATTGTTCGTATTGCGGTATTTTTGGGTAGAGTTTATACTATTTTTAACAAAGAAAACGTTGTGCATAAATTTAAAAAATCTACATAGTATGATGTATTTTTGAAAGGAGAAAAGATGATTAAGAGAACTTTGGCAGACCTCAAGCCTTATGATGCTGCAAATCACTTCAAGATGACGGCAATGAGGATTCATGGAAAGGAAGAGACCGGAGCTGAGAATTTCTGGATGGGGATTTCAACATTCCTTCCTGGAGGAGGAGCGGAGTATGCATATGAGGACAATCCTCTGGAGAAGGTATACTACATGCTTGAAGGTGAGATGACCGTGACTGACAAGGAAGGCACGAAATATGTGCTTCAGGCAGGAGATTCTATGTCATTCCCGCCAAATGAGGGAAGACACCTTATAAACGAGAGCAACAAGGCAGCGAGCATGCTGGTTATAATAAACTATCCAAAATAATAAAATAAGTCAGGGGAAATTTGACCGGGGGGTAAATTTTCAGATATATGAACAGGAGAATTAAGATGAGAATAGAAAAAGCTTTTGTAGAAAAAATGTTTGATATAAGCGGAAAAGTAGCGATAGTTACTGGAGCTGCAGGGGCGCTTGGAAGTGCTGTTGCCGGAGGATATGGATTTGCTGGTGCAAAGGTAATGCTTACAGGTAGAGGTGAAGGAAAACTAAAAGCACTTTACGAAGAGATGACTGCTGCAGGTATAGAGTGTTCTTATTGCACGGGAGATCCTTCTAATGAAGAAGATGTTAAAAAGGTAATTGCAGATACTGTTGAAAAGTTTGGAAGAGTAGATATACTTGTTACTGCGGCAGGATTTAATGCACCAAAACCAATTCTTGAGCAGTCTGTTGAAGACTGGGAAAAGATCATGGATGCGAATGTAAAAGGAACTTGGTTATATGCAAAATACGTTGGAGCACAGATGGTAGCGCAAGGTGAAGGCGGAAAAGTAATTCTTGTTTCTTCTGCAAGAAGTAAGGCTGGAATGAAAGGCTACACTGGATACTGTACTGCAAAAGCTGGAATAGATCTTATGGCTCAATCGCTTGCATGTGAGTGGGGGGAGCATGGAATCAATGTAAACACTATAAACCCTACTGTATTCAGAAGTGAGCTTACTGAGTGGATGTTCAATGATGATACCGCAAAAACAAAATTCCTTACTCGTATTCCACTGGGAAGACTTGGAGAGCCGAGTGATTTTGCTGGAGCTTGTATATTCCTTGCTTCTTCTGCAAGTAATTTTATAACAGGAGCAAATCTTGCGACTGACGGTGGATACTGGGCAAATTAATGCTTTTTCTGGAGGGAATATGATAATAAAAAATGTAACGGTTGTTGGAGCAGGGATGATGGGAAATGCCCTTGCGATGGTATTTGCAATGTCTCCGGATCTAAGTGTTACGCTAAGAACCAGAACTCTTAAAGATGACAGGTATGACCCTATAATAGCACATCTGGATATTATGCTAAGTCGTGATGTAATAGACGAAATGCAAAAAAAAGAGATTCTTTCTAGAATAACATTTGAAACGGATTTAAAAAAAGCTACAGAGAACGCAGACTTTATAATTGAATGTGCTCCTGAAGTAATGCAGACCAAGCAGGACCTGTTTGCTGAAATAGAAAATTACTGCAGAAAGGATGCTATCCTGGCAACTAACACGTCTGTTATGAGCCCTACAGAAATTGCAGCAAAATGCGTTAATAAGGAAAGAGTAGTAGGAGCTCACTTTTGGAATCCGGGACATCTGATTCCTCTTGTAGAGGTAATAAAGTCTGAGTACACTAGTGATGAAGTAATTGAGCTTACTATGGATGTATTGAAAAAAGCGGGCAAAAAGCCAGTTCTTTGTAAAAAAGATGTTCCAGGTTTTATTGCAAACAGGATGCAGCACGCACTTTGGAGAGAGGCTATCTCTATAGTTGAAAATGGAATAGCTGATGCAGCTACTGTAGATGAGGCTGTAAAATACAGCTTTGGACTTAGGCTTCCACAGCTGGGACCTATGGAAAATGCAGATATGGTGGGTACTGATCTTACGTTCAACATTCATGACTATATACTAAGAGATTTAGAATCATCAAAGGAGCCTTCTCCTCTGCTTAGAGAACTTAGAGACTCTGGAAAACTTGGATTTAAAACAGGAAGTGGTTTTCAAAATTGGACAACTGAGGATATTAAAAAATCGAAAAATGATTTAACTGAGTATCTTATAGACATGCTATATTAGACAGTTAATATTTATATTAAATAATTTAAACATAAACCAGGAGGATATTAAAATGGGAAAGACAGTATTTGTTGATTTAACACATCCGTTCAGCGCTGACATACCAAGATGGCCATATTTTGTAAAGCCGGTTATCGATTCAATGCATTCACTTGCAAAAGGTGGAGTTCTTACTCAAAGAATAGATTGCGTTCAGCATACAGGAACACATTGTGATGCTCCCCGTCATGTAATGGAATATGAATTTGACGGAAGACGTGCACGTTACACTCATGAGATGGAAGTAGATGCTTATACAGGCGATGCTGTTTGTCTGGAAATCAATATCGAAAAATGGGGACTTATACTTCCTGAACACCTGGATGATGCATGTAAACGTGCAAACATAAAGCCTGAAGAACTTGAGGGAATGGTTGTATGCCTTAATACAGGAATGCATCGCAAGTTTGATGACTCAAAAGATTACTATCATTATTCATGTGGTACAGGAGTTGAAGCGGGAAAATGGTTTGTAAAAAATAAGGTAAAATGTGTAGCTATGGATATGCAAGCTCTTGATCATCCACTTCACACTGCAATGGGTAATAATGGGGCAACTCGTCTTAACCTTCTTGGATCATCAGGAAGACCTATTACAGAAGAATATAAAGAAAAATTTGGAGAAGAAGCATACGCTGAATTCGACAAAGATGAGTATATCAAAATGCACGGAAAAGAAGCATATGATGCAAAATTTGGAGATCTTGAAGAGATTGGATGCTGGGGAACATGGGAGCCATGTCACAAGCAGATGCTTGGTCACGGAATCGTTGGGGTAGAAAATCTTGGTGGAAATCTTGATAAAGTTTCTGGAAAAAGATTCAGATTCAACTGCTTCCCAATCAGATGGTACATGGGAGACGGATCTATGGTAAGATGCGTTGCAGAAATAGATGAAGATGAGCTTAATGATGTGCCAGAAAGAACTTATAACTACGGCGGATTTTAGTAAAATTATAAAGCATTTGCCTTGCGATTGTCTTGCAGGGCAAATGCTACAATATAAATAGGAAAAGGAGTTTAACTATATGTCAAATAAAGACAATTCAAAATCTCTTGTTAAGTTTAGTAAATCAAGCTGGGGAGTTATAATTTATTGTGCAGCTATGTTCTGGTTTTATGTGGGAATGGTTAATGACGGAAGCAACATTGTAGCACCCGCTTTTGCAGCAAAAGCAGGGATAGAGTACTCGACTGTACTTAGTATGGGAACAGTTGCGGGGCTTGTAGGATTTATATTTTTTATTATATTTGGAAAAATTAACCAAAAAATCGGAGCTAGATATACCTCGGCAATTTGTATGGTAATTGCAGGAGTTTCATACATAGGAGTTGGACTTGCAGGCGGACTTGTAGGATATACAGTTTGCCTTTGCCTTGTTACAGGAGCTTCAATGTCTGGTGGATACATAGCCGGAGGAACGCTTGTAGCAAAATGGTTCCCAAAGAAAAAGGGAATCGTAATGGGATATACTACTATGGGACACAACCTGGCGTCAGCATTTTATGTACCGCTAATCAGTACTACTGTTGGAGCTTGGGGACTTGCTCAGGGAGTTATGATACCAGCTATTGGAGTAATGATACTTGGTGGAATAGGTGCGGTATTTATAAGAAATGATCCAAGGGATAAAAATCAGTATCCAGATGATTCTACTAAAAAGCAGTATGAGGAAGAGTATTTTACAGGTGATTCATCTGTTGATGGTGGATGGACTACATCCAAACTTTTAAGAACGAAAGAACTATGGCTTGCAGCATCGACAACTGGGATATACCAGCTTGTTACGGTTGGAATAATGACTCAGCTTGTAGTTAGAAATATGAGTTTTGGTTTTACTCTTAATCAGGCAGTAAGTATAATGACAATTCTTGCATGTATTGGCGTAATTGGTTCGTGGGGATTTGGAGTTATAGACCAAAAGTGGGGAACTAAAAAATCCATGCTTGTGTTTGGAGTTTGGTATACGGTTGCGCTTGCATGCAACGTAACAGAATTTATGCCGCTTGTATATGTTTCCATATTTATGATAGGAATGGCAATAGGAGGATCCGCAAACTTTACGACTTCTCTTCCTGCAGCTATATTTGGACGTCATGGATTTGAAAAAGTAAACAGCGTAATATTCCCTATACAAGGACTTATAACAGCGATGAACTTTGCGCTCAGCGGAGCATCTATTGCACTCACAGGAAGCCTCAGAGGCGTATATATAGTAAACATAGTGCTTATACTAATTAACATCGCGCTTATTTCAAAGGTAGATGAACACAAATACAACAAAGACTTCCATACGGAAGAAATTAAATCAGGAGAGGTGCTTGAAAATGTCAATTAAAAAAACCATAATCACGGTTGCGCCAACAGGAGCTTGGCCAAAAAAAGAAAACAATCCTAACATACCGATGACTCCAAAGGAAATCGCTGAGGATGTATACGCATGCTGGAAGGCAGGAGCGGCGATATGCCACCTTCACATGAGAGATGATGAAGGAAATGGAACGATGGATACTGCAAAATTCAGAGAGACGGTAAATCTTATCCGTGCCTACGAGGACTGCGACATAATAATCAACTGCACTACTTCAGGAGACCTCAATGCGACAGACGAGACAAGGCAGGCTCACCTTAAGGAGCTCAGACCAGAAATGGCATCATATGACTGCGGCTCAATGAACTGGATGCACAGTGGACTTTTCATAAATCATCCAAAATTCCTGGAAGAACTGGGAACTACTATGCAAGAATCAGGAGTAAAGCCTGAGATAGAGATATTTGATGCAGGCATGATATACAACTCGCTTTATTATCTTAAAAAAGGCTTCCTCAAGGCGCCATGTCACTACCAGCTTGTGCTTGGAGCAGCAGGCGGATCGACAGCTACAATCGAGAACCTTGTTTACCTCAAGGGACTTATCCCTGAAGGCTCAACATGGGGAGCTCTTGGAATCGGAAACGGCCACGTGCCTATAATGCTCACAACTGTTGCAATGGGAGGACATTTGAGAGTAGGTATGGAGGACAATGTTTATTATGCAGCTGGTCAGCTTGCAGAGTCAAATACTCAGCTTGTAACAAGAGCGGCAGACATAGTAAGGATTGCAGGAAACAAGGTAGCAACACCTGCAGAGGCAAGAGAAATACTTGGACTTTAACTTGCAGCAACTTGCAAATTTATGAAATTCTTTAACTAATTTGATAAAAATCACCCGAAAAGCCACATTCAGTTTAACTGATCTGGCTTTTCGGGTGATTTTTTTGTCTTACTATCTATAATATACTTTATGTTTATACTACATCTAAATCAGCATAATCTATGCTCCAATGTTTTTCCTTTAAAAACTCTTCAAGTGCTTTTGCATCTTTTGACTCAAATAATTCTATTATTTTCGAGTGTTGGGAATTGGTTTCATGAAAAACATCACTTAATCTATCACTGTCTTTGTCAGAATATCCTCTTTTTATAAATCGCATCTTTAACTGCTCGAGCATAGTTATCAATTGTTTATTGCTGCATTTCCTCAAATAAACATTATGAAAATCTATTTGCAATTTATAGTATTTGTCAAAATCCTGAGACTCAATTTCCTTACTCATCTGAACTTGAAGTGATTTCATTAACTTAATATCTTCTTTTGTCATATTATCCAAAGATAATGTAGCTGCCATGGCATCTAGATGGCCTATAAGCTGATACAGATCTTTGGCTTCTTCGAGAATTAGAGGTTTTACTCTAAACCCTCTTCTAGGCTCTGCTTCTAACAAACCCTCTGCAGCAAGCTGTATCAGGGCTTCTCTTACGGGGGTTCTGCTGACGTTTAGTTTGTCTGACAGATGTTGTTCATTTATCTTATCACCGGGTTTAAGGCTCCCGTCTTTTATGTTTTCCGAAATATAGTCATAAACATGATCTTTTAAACTCATATAATTCATTATAAATACCTCCTTGTGAAATCAATGTCTCTAGTATATTGTATACGAAATATAGAAATAAAAAAAGTATTATTTTTTTTAAAAAAAGCATTGAATATTCAGAACATTCGTGATAAGATGGCTAAACACTGTATATTGTATACAATATGCACGATGTTAAAGCTTGTTTAACTTAACTTGATAGAATCACAAGGAGGTAATGAAATGCAATATGGTTGTCAGTCTATGGTAGGAAAAATAAAGAGTATTATTATTAAACATCCTGAGAATGCATTTATAAGTCAAAAAAATCTGGATGAAAAATGGAAAGCATATAATTATGTATCTTGTCCTGATTATGAAAAGAGTCTGGAGGAATACAAAACATTTGAAGAGATAATCAAGGCGAATGTAGAAAATGTAAATTATCTGCCAAAAGATGACAATACAGGACTTGATTCTATATATACACATGATACATGTAAAATTACATCTAAAGGTGCAATAATGTTCACTGTTGGAAAGGAACTTAGACGAGGAGAATCTGGAGCTACAAAAAACTTTCTTAAAAGCTTAGGAGTTCCAATACTGGGTGAGATAACTGGCGAGGGAACTATGGAAGGCGGAGACGTTGTCTGGTTGGATGAAAAGACTATTGCTGTGGGCAGAGGATATAGAACTAATTACGAAGGCATCAGACAGTTGAGAGAAATGACTAAAGATATAGTTGATGAATTTATAGTAGTTGAGCTTCCTCATGGAGATGGACCTGATGAGTGTCTTCATTTAATGTCTGTTATAAGTATGGTGGACAAGGATCTGGCTGTTGTATATTCTAAATTCATGCCGGTATCATTCAGGGACAAACTGATTGAAAGAGGAATAGAATTAATAGAAGTTTATGATGAGGAATATGCAAATCTTGGATCTAATGTACTGGCTCTTGCACCAAGACTATGCGTTATGCCAGCTGGAAATCCAAAGACTAAAGAAAAACTTGAAAAAGCAGGAGCAAGGGTATTTGAGTATGGAGGCAATGATATTTCCTTTAAAGGAACAGGCGGACCTACTTGCCTTACTTTACCAGTAACAAGATTATAAAAAAATCAATATAAAAAATCATATAAAAATTTTAATATAAAAACAGGAGGAATTATTATGTTTAAGAATGCAATAGTTAGAAGACCGGGAAAATCAATGGTTGATGGAATAGGACCAGGAACTTTGGGTAAGGTAGATCATGAAAATGCATTAAAGCAGCATGATGCTTATGTTGAGGCATTAAAGAAAACCGGAGTAAAAGTTACTGTAGTTGAGTCGCTGGAAGAATACCCAGATTCTTGTTTTGTGGAAGATACTGCTGTACTTACCAGAAACTGTGCAATCATCTGTAATCCGGGAGCTGCTTCAAGAAATGGAGAACAAGTGTCAATTCACGAGGCTGTGAAAAAATTCTATGAGAATATTGAAGAAATAAAATTTCCAGGAACAGTTGATGGTGGAGATGTTATGATGGTGGGAGATCATTTCTATGTGGGAATATCTGCCAGAACTAATAAAGAAGGGGCTGAGCAGTTTATTGGCTTCCTTAGAAAATATGGTTTGGACGGAACGGCAGTACCTCTAAATGAAATGCTTCATTTAAAGACAGGTCTGGCATATCTGGAAAATAATAATCTTTTGATAGCGGGAGAGTTTATAGAAGATCCTATGTTCAAAGACTTCAACAAGGTAATTATTCCAAGTGATGAGGGCTATGCAGCAAACTGCATCTGGATGAATGATTATGTACTTGTACCAATGGGATATCCAAAGGTAAAGAAGGCTGTTGAAGATTTAGGATACAAGATAATTGAAGTAGACACATCAGAGTATAAAAAGCTCGATGGAGGATTAAGCTGTTTATCACTGAGATTTTAACCCGGATCACTAGTCAGGAGGTAATAAAATGTTTTTAACTTTTCTGGAAATACTTGTTTGGGATTATCTGTGGGGTGTACCTCTTGTCGTAGTAGTACTCGGAGCGGGAGCATGGTTTACAGTTCGTTCAGGATTCTTTCAATTCAGATATCTGGGTTACTCGCTAAAAAATGCCTGGGGAAAGCTGTTTGAAAAAAAGAGCGATCAAAAAGGCGACGGGGTATTATCTCCTTTGGAAGCTATGAGTATAGCACTTGGAACCACTGTAGGAGTTGGAAATATCGGTGGAGTTGCAACTGCCATAGCAGTTGGGGGACCTGGAGCAATATTTTGGATGTGGATAGCTGGACTATTTGGACAGATTATAAAAATGGCCGAAATATCACTGGCTGTCCATTATAGATCGAGAAATAAAGATGGTTCTGCATATGGAGGACCAAACTACTACATGCAAAAAGGGATTGGCAAGGAAAAGGGTATGAAAAAAGTATTTAAAGTACTAAGTGCTATTTTCGCCTTTGGATTTATGGTAGGATTCTTTATAAATATTCAAATATATACTGTTTCTGAAGCAATTGGAAATACTTTTGGGATTGGTCTTATTCCTGTAGGAGTAATATATACTATATTACTTTATCTGCTTATTGCAGGGGGAGTTCCTTCTCTGGGCAAGACGGCTGCAAAAATAGTACCATTTATGATTTTATTCTATTTAGGTGGGGGAATATTCATCCTGTTAAAATATATGGATCAAATACCTCACGCATTTGGATTGATATTTGGAAATGCATTTACCGGAACAGCAGCAACAGGTGGATTTGTAGGAGCTGCATTCTCTCAGGCTATAAAGATGGGTATGGCGCGTTCGGTATTCAGTAATGAAGCTGGCTGGGGCTCTGCACCAATGATACATGCTTCGGCAAAGGTAGACCATCCAATAAAACAAGGTATACTTGGAGTGTTCGAAGTTTTCGTGGATACGATTGTAATATGTACTATGACAGCTTTGGTTATAATAGTAACAGGGCAATGGTCATCTGGTCTTGATGGAGCAACATTAACGCTTTCCGCTTTTGAAGTAGGCATGGGCATGCCGGCCAGAATAATTCTGTCTGTAGGAGTATTCTTGTTTGGTATTACAACATCATCTGGTATATATGCCCAGATGGAAGTTATTGTAAGATACCTTATAGGTGAGAATAAGAGAAAGGATTTAGTCTTAGGCCTTTATAAATGGCTGTATCCAATCCCAAGTTTGGCACTTGTATTTATCGCAGTTTACTTCCAATTCCCGGGAGCGGTAGTATGGGTATTCTCGGATGCCTCTACAGCACTGCCTATCTTTGCCAACGTTGTGGCACTGGTAATCTTATCTCCTAAATTCATAGAATTGTTAAAGGATTATAAGGCCAGATACATGGGTATTGGTAAGGTAGACCCTAATTTCAAAGTATTTTATGAAGAGGACGAAAATCAGAGTATTGAAGCAACTAAATAGTTAAATTTAAAATACCTTCTGTGATAGAATCATATGGAAGGTATTTTTAGGAAAAGGAGAAAACGATGGATTTGAAACAAGCAATTGAGCGGAATCTGCTGGATTATATAGCTACAAAAACTCATACCGGTACTTCATTGGAAAACAATAATGTTGAATTTTTTACGAAATGGTTTCAAAAAGTGGACTACTTTAAAAACCATCCTGAGAATTGTGGATTTTATGAAATTAAAGGAGACCATTTAGGCAGAAAGGTTCCATGGGCTTTGTTTAAAGGACAGGGTGAGGACACTATAGTGCTTATTCATCATACTGATACTGTAGACACAGATGATTATGGGGTAAATCAGGAACTGGCGTACAGACCTTATGATATAACTGAAAAATATAAAGAAGGAAATATAGATCTGGATGAACATGTAAAAAGGGATTTAGACAGTGGCAAATGGCTGTTTGGCAGAGGTGTTGCAGATATGAAGGGTGGGGCTGCGATTCATCTGTCTTTACTTGAAGAATATACAAAAGACAAGGATTTTAAGGGGAACCTGCTTTTACTTGGACTGCCTGATGAAGAAAATTTGTCAGCGGGAATGAGAGGCGCGGTTTCATTATTAGATGAACTAAAAGAAAAACATAATCTAAATTATATTCTCATGCTTAACGTAGAGCCTCATGAGAGAGATACAGAAGAAGTAGCCACTATTTATGATGGATCTGTAGGAAAAATAATGCCGGTAGTGTATGTAAGGGGAAAACTCGCACACGTAGGCCAGGTATTTAGAGGTTTTAACCCGATAAATCTATTGTCAGCAATAGTCAGAAAAACTGAACTCAACCCAGATTTTATACAAACAGTGGGAAACACGACTACGCCTCCTCCTACCTGGCTTTACATGAAGGACCAGAAGCAAGTATATGATGTTTCACTGCCGATAGCAGCGGCAGGATATATGAGTATATTGACTCTGGACAAGCCTCCCAAGGAGATATTTGACAAGTTGTATGACCTCAGTTATCAGGCATTTGAAGAAGTTATCAGTGACATGAAAAACAGTTACAAAAAATATCAGGAAATGTCAGGCAAAAAATTAGAAGATTTGACCTGGAAACCTAATGTAAAACTATATGGAGACCTTTATAAGGAAGCAGTAAGAGATTCTGGAGAAGATTTTACTCTAGCCATTGAAAAACTGATGGAAGAAGTAAAACTCAGATTTAACAAGAATGAACTCTCTATCATAGATGGAGCTTACATGATAATAGAAAAAACTCTGGAATTTGTAAAGGATTTATCGCCTGCAGTTATAATAGCTCTGGCACCCCCATATTATCCAAACACAAATAACGATATGGTATCTGAAAAATGTGCAAAGATAAATAAATCTGTTGAGAGCCTTGTAAAATTTGCAAAAAAAGAATGGAATCAGGATTATTTTGTGCAGAATTATTTTACAGGGATATCTGATCTAAGCTATGCCATGTTTGAAGCTGACAGTGAAAACATAGGATATATTGAAGAGAACATGCTTATGTGGGAAGATATATACTATATCCCTCTGGAAACAATAAAAAAATTGTCAATTCCAGTTTTAAACATAGGACCCTGGGGCAAGGATTTTCACAAGTATACTGAAAGAGTATACATGGAAGACCTGTTTAACAGAACTCCAGTGCTGATAGACAGAGTAATAAGGCAGCTTCTTGGATAAAGGTATTTTGTAGCATATATAGGGCCCTCTTAATGAGGGCTTTTTCTAATTGGCAAAGATGGGTATGTATATAAAAACGGCTTAATATTTCTGGATGTTTCATTAAGAAAGGGCGATTACTTTGATTAGTAAAATATTATTTTTAGTAATGCTGATTGCTATAAATGCGTTTTTTTCCGCGTCGGAAATGGCACTCATATCTCTAAAAGATAACAAGATAAAGATGATGGCAGGTGAAGGGGATAAGAAGGCCCAAAAACTGGTCAGGCTGCTTGCGGAGCCAGGCAGGTTTTTATCCACCATACAGATTGGTATAACGATTGTAGGATTTATGGCAAGTGCTTTTGCTGCGGAAAGTTTTGCGCAGCCGGTTGTAGAAGTGGTAAAGCGTCTGGGGTGGACCTCGGCCCAGGAATTGCTTAGGGTAATCACGGTCATACTTATTACAATTGTTCTTTCATATTTCACACTTGTACTTGGAGAACTCGTGCCCAAGCGAATTGCCATGAAAAAATCTGAGGGAATAGCATTTTTTGTCGTGAATCCGCTCATGTTCTTATCTGGACTCATGCACCCCTTCCTAAGACTGGTGATGGCTTCGACCAACTTTTTTGTAAGACTCTTTGGAATCGACCCCGCAGAACATGAGGAGAATGTGACAGAGGAAGAAATTCGTATGCTCATAGACGTGGGCGAGGAAAAAGGCACTATTCATGAGAGCGAAAAAATAATGATAAACAATATTTTTGAATTTAACAATAAGATTGCTAAGGATGTAATGATTCATCGTATGGACGTAGTAAGCTTTTCTGTAGATTCAGGGATGGCAGAGGTCATAGAAATAATAGAAAAAGAAAAATATACTCGCATACCGGTATATGAAAAAAATATAGACAATATAATAGGAGTCTTGTATGTAAAAGATTTGATTCCTCTAATCAGTAAGGACTATGATGAGGAAATTAAAATAGGAGATATATTGAGAAAGCCTTTTTTTGTTCCTATTTCGAGGCGGATTGACAAACTTTTTATAGACCTGAAGCGAGCAAGAACACATATAGCCGTTGTAATCGATGAACATGGGGGAACGGCAGGAATAGTAACGATCGAAGACCTGCTTGAAGAAATTGTGGGAAGCATAGAAGATGAATACGATGATGAAGAAATTGAAATAGTAGAGCTGGATAAAAAGACATACGAGATAAGCGGTATGATAACTCTAGATGAAGTCGACACCTTGTTTGATGCCGATTTTCCTGTAGATCAATATGAAACCCTGAGTGGATTTATAATAAATCTAATAGGAAGGATTCCACTTAATAATGAGAAAATAGAGGTGAGGTACGCAGATTTACGAATTGAAGTCCTTGAGGTTGTTGGAAAGCGTATAGAAAAAGTCAAGATTTATATAGACTAAATCAGGGCAAAATTCAGCTCTTATTTGCGAGAAAACACTTGCAATTCTTACAATGTAAGCGTACAATATACAAAAGAGCATATTTACTCAATAATAAAAAACAAAAGTGAAATTAATAGATACATTAGTTAGTAAATTATGTTATAACTTAAAATGTCTTTTAAATAACCAGGAGGTAATATTTATGGAAATGATGAAAGCTTTAGTAAAAAGACTGCCTGAAAAAGGACTGTGGCTTGAAGATGTAAAAAAACCAGAAGTACAAGAAGGTGAAGTACTTATTAAGATGCACAAAACTGCAATATGTGGAACTGATGTGCATATATACAAATGGGACGAGTGGTCTCAGGCAACTATACCTGTACCAATGACAATCGGACATGAGTTTGTTGGAGAAATAGTTGAAATTGGACCAGGGGTAAAAGATCTTGTGGTTGGAGATATCGTTTCAGGAGAAGGCCACATAGTATGTGGAAAATGTAGAAACTGTCTTGCTGGAAAGAGACATCTTTGCAAAGATACTCAAGGAGTTGGAGTAAACAGAACAGGAATATTTGCGGAGTATGCAACTATACCTGCTACAAATGTATGGCTTTGTGACAAAAGCATACCTGAAGAAATTCTAAGCATATTCGATCCATTTGGTAATGCTACTCATACTGCACTTTCATATGATCTTGTAGGAGAAGATGTTCTTATAACAGGGATGGGACCAATAGGAATAATGGCTGTTGCAATAGCAAGACATGCAGGAGCAAGAAATATAGTAGTAACGGATGTAAATGAATATAGATTAAATCTTGCGCTTAAGATGGGTGCAAACAAGGCTGTAAACGTATCTAAAGAAAAAGTTGAAGATGCGATGAGAGAGCTTGGAATGAAAGAGGGATTTGACGTTGGTCTTGAGATGTCAGGAAACGGCGCAGCTTTCAATTCTATGATAGACAACATGATACACGGCGGAAAGATAGCTATGCTTGGAATTCAGGGACCTGGAACACACATAGACTGGAACAAGGTTGTATTTAACGGTCTGTTCATCAAGGGAATCTACGGAAGAGAAATGTTTGAGACATGGTACAAGATGCAGGCAATGCTTCAGTCAGGACTTGATCTTTCACCAATAGTTACTCATCAGTTCCACTATACAGAGTTTGAAAAAGGGTTTGAAGCAATGATCTCAGGAAATTCTGGTAAAGTTGTTCTTAACTGGATATAGTTAACTGAATACAGGAGGAAAAAAATGTACAAATCATCGGTAGAAATATACAAAGATCAGCTTCAGGAAATCAAAGACGCAGGTCTTTGGAAAGAAGAGAGAATAATAACTACACCTCAAAAGAGTGTAATAGATACTACACAAGCGACAAGTGTAATAAATATGTGCGCAAACAACTACCTTGGACTTTCCAACAATCAGGAAATAATCCAGGCAGCAAAGGACAGCTATGACAAGTGGGGATTCGGACTTTCTTCAGTTCGTTTCATCTGCGGAACTCAGGGAATCCACAAAGAGCTTGAGCAAAAAATATCTGAATTCCTGGCAATGGAAGATACAATACTTTACTCTTCATGTTTTGATGCAAACGGTGGACTTTTTGAGACTATAACTACAGAAAATGACGCTATAATCTCAGATGAGCTTAACCATGCTTCTATAATAGATGGAGTAAGACTTTCAAAAGCTAAGAGATACAGATACAAAAACAATAACATGGCAGATCTTGAGACTCAGCTAAAGCAGGCAGATGCTGACGGAGCAAGACTTAAGCTTATAGCAACTGACGGAGTTTTCTCAATGGACGGAATAATAGCTGACCTTGACAAGATATGTGACCTTGCAGACAAATACAATGCACTTGTAATGGTTGATGATTCCCATGCTGTAGGTTTTGTTGGAAAGACTGGCAGAGGAACTCATGAATACAGAAACTGTATGGACAGAGTTGACATAATAACAGGAACTCTTGGAAAAGCTCTTGGCGGAGCGAGCGGCGGATACACTTCAGGAAGAAAAGAAATAATCGATCTTCTCAGACAGCGTTCAAGACCTTACCTTTTCTCAAATACTCTTGCACCTGCAATAGCTGGAGCGACAATCAAAGTACTTGAGATGCTGACTGCTAGCACAGAGCTTAGAGACAAAGTTGAAGCCAATACAAAATACTTCAGAGATGAAATCAAGAAGATTGGTCTTGACGTAATAGAATCAGAGCATCCAATATGCCCTGTAATGCTTGGAGACGCAGTTCTTGCTCAAAAATTCGCTGAAAAGATGCTTGAAAAAGGCGTTTATGTTGTAGGATTCTTCTTCCCGGTTGTTCCAAAAGGAAAAGCTAGAATAAGAACTCAGATATCAGCAGGACATTCAAGAGAAGATCTTGATAATGCACTTAGAGCATTCAAAGAGACTAAAGAAGAATTAGGACTGTAATTCAGTTTTGAATAATAAGGCAGGCTTTCCATTTGATGGAGGCCTGTTTTTGTGTGAAAATTATTAAAAGTAATCGGGACGCTTAATTATGTTTATTTTGTCAAATTAATATGATAGAATATTATCATACATGGAAAAAATTTAATAGTAGAGTTATATTATTGTGGGGGGGATATGAATACAGTTTTGCGTAGGGAAGAAAAATATTCTATTCAATGGAATGAAGCTTTATTATTTTCTAATAAACTAGAACAGCTAATGCATAAAGATGAATTTTCAAAAGATGGCAGTTATATGGTACGCTCTTTGTATTTTGATACTATTGATGATAAAGATTTTTTTGATAAAATCAATGAACAGCAATTGCGTAGAAAAATCCGCTTGAGAATTTACGACCCAAATGATCAAACAGCAAAGCTCGAATTAAAACAAAAACAAGGTGTGTTTCAAAAGAAAAGATCTTTAACCATTTCTAAACAAGATGCAAATCGGTTAATTGTGGGGGACATATCTGTTTTGCTTGGTTACAACAGCGATTTTGCAAATGAAATATACAGTATTATGTGCATGGAGTGTTACAAACCAAAGACGATTGTTGAATATAAACGAAAGGCATTTATGGCAAAAGAAAATCAAATTAGACTTACTTTTGATAGCAATATCCGAGCAAATGAAAGCTGTTTTGATTTATTTAACGAAGATTTATTGCTACATCCAGTTCTTGATGTTAATAATGTTATATTTGAGGTGAAATATAATCAATTTATGCTTAGTTATATTTCAGATATGATTTCCAGCGTTGACAGGAGATCAGTATCTTCGAGTAAATATTGCCTGGGACGTTCGGTAGGATACCCATTATACTTATAAAATTTTAGGAGAAAACAATGGATAAATATTTTTACGATTTGATCAATAGCAGCGGTAATCTTCATTTTGAAGATATTGTAATACGAATTGCTTTTTCTGCAATAATGGGTATAGTTATTTATATTTCATATAAATTTACCCATGAAGGCACAGTATACAGTCAAAAATTCAACATTACTTTGATTGCACTTACTATTTTAACAACAACAGTAATGACTGTAATTGGCAATAATATCGCGCTTTCTCTGGGTATGGTAGGTGCATTATCTATTATTCGTTTTCGTACGTCTATTAAAGACAGTCGAGATACGATTTATATTTTTTGGACAATAATTGTGGGGATTTGCTCTGGAGTTGGAGATTATACTGTAGCGTCGGTGGGAAGTGCTGCTGTATTTCTAATGCTGATGTTTTTTGGCCGGGTGAAAAACGATAATCGTATTTTAATTATCGTAAAAGGATCTCGATTATTAGAACAAGATATTCGTAAAGTGATGTTTGATTATTTTCCTATAGCACCTATGTTAAAAGTTAAAAACAGCACTTATGATAAAATTGAGTTGATTTATGAGATTAATAAAAACATGTTAGACAAGGCAGAAAAGATAGAAACAAAAAAATCACTTGATGAACAACGCGCCAACAGAACAATTTTAGATATTTTATATGCACTTGGGGATATTGAATATTCAAATATTGTCGTTCAAAATGATGAGATTACATAGGTGATTAATATGAAATATAAACTAATCTTTATATCTTGTATAGTTTTTATTATGCTGTCATCAGTTGCCTTTGAAAATTTGGAATTACCGAAAAATCGTTACCATCAACACAAAAATCATGTCACAGATATATCATCTAAAGGATCTACAAATAATAATTTCTCGACTCATTTGCCATTAATAAATATTACTACTGACGCTCCAATACATAGCCCATATAGTGTGGATGAAAATGCGAATAAAGAGCGAAATGATGAAATGGTATCTTCTACTATAAAATATTATGACAGCGAAATAAAAGATAATGCTTTGGAAGATATACCTGCTATAACAGAAAAAGCATTGATTCGTATTAGAGGTCGAAGTTCAAGAAGTTTTGAAAAAAAAGGATATTTATTGAAATTCAAAGAGAATAATCTAGTAGATAATAAAAAAATATCTCTTTCTGGAATGGTTGCAGACAGTGATTGGGTGCTTCATGGCCCATACATGGATAAAACACTGATTAGAAATTACTTATGCTACAATCTTGCGGGAGAAATTATGGACTACAGCCCTAATGTTAGATTTTGCGAAATGTTTTTAAATGGTGAATATCAAGGTTTATACTTACTTACCGAAAAAATAGAATATAACGATGACGGACGAATTGATTTTACTCAAACGGATCCTGATGTTATGTCTACGTCTTATATCTTGAGTTTTGATGTAGGCAGCGATGATCCTTTCTATGCACTAAATACATTCAATTTTTATACAGGTAGAAATGGTGCTAAAAATAAAGGCAGTGGAATGTTGGAAATTATATATCCAGGTAAAACTCTAACAACTGCTCAAAAAAGTTATATTGAAAATGACATTTCACAATTTGAGAAGGCATTGGTTTCTTTTGATTCTTCTGACCCCAAGCGGGGATATCCTTCTTTCCTTGATATAGAATCTTTTGTAGATTATTTTATCATAAGTGAATTTGCTATGAACTCAGATTCAGGAAGATTATCTACATATTTGTATAAAGATATAAGAGGTAAAATGAAGCTTGTAGTCTGGGATTTCAACTCGGCTTTTAACAATTATACTCCTGAAATGTCAGAACCTCATTATTTTATGATGACAGATAAAATTTGGTATCAGTATCTTTTGAAGGATACTGAGTTTGTAAATAAGATTGAAAAAAGATACAAAGAGCTAAGAAAAACATATCTAAGTGATGAATATCTACTTGATTATATTGATGAAACAGTGGCTTATTTAGGTCCAGCGATAGAGAGAAATAATGCAAAATGGGGATATAGCTTTTCTAAAGAATATGATCTTTTATTGCCAACGCAGAGAAATCCCCGAACCTATGAAGAAGCTTTGAAACAGTTAAAAGAAATAATCGTTGAAAGAGGCTCGTATATGGATAAAAATATCCAAAATCTATATTCTTTGGCACACGATTCTATAAATAAAGCTTTTAAAGAAGGAGTTGGTAAATAGTAATGAAAAAATATTTAATCTTTGTATTTATTTGTATTTTTTGTTATTTTTCCTACGATTATATTGTTTATTATAATGGAGACATGTATTTGCCTAATTCTGGAGAGGTGCGCAGTTTCACAAAATCAGAAGATGAAAAATTGTGGATTGATAAAGGTAATGGATTTGAAGTATTTGATATCAGGGGAGTAAATCTGGGCCTTGGAAAGCCAGGGAAATTTGCAACTGAGTACGCAATCACCAAAGAAGAATATTTACGATGGTTTAAGCAGATTCAGGATTTAGGAGCGAATGTTATCCGTACATATACAATAGCTCATGAAGATTTTTACGAAGCGTTTTATGAGTATAATCACAATAACTCAGAACCGCTCTACCTTATACATGGAGTTTGGGTAGATGACTACCTTCTAAACTCTCACCGGAATGCATTTGATGACAGATTTTATAATGAATTTTTAAATAGCTGTAAAAATGTTGTGGATATAATTAATGGGAGACACAAGAATTCAAAGCTCCATCATGCAGGTTCCCAAACTTATAAAACAGATATTTCGCCTTGGGTATATGGATATATCATAGGAGTTGAATGGGAAGGGGATATCGTTGCATTTACAAACAAAACCGGACCACAACTGGGCCAGTTTAAAGGTAAGTATTTATACACAGAAAATGCCAACAATTTTGAGATATTTTTAGCGATGATAGGCGATGAAATGATTGACTATGAAACGAGGAAATACGGCAAACAGCGTACATTAGCTTTTTCAAATTGGCCTGTAACAGATCCATTTGAATATCCTGAAAATGTGGCCTTAGAAGTTCAAAAATTTGCACAAATTGATATGGATCATATCAAATCAAGCGATAGTTTTAAATCTGGGCAATATGCATCTTATCATATATATCCTTACTATCCTGAATATATGTATTTTGTGGATGAAACAACTGAAAATACCTATCTTGCTTATTTGAAAAAATTGACAGAGCACCATCAGATGCCTGTGGTTATTTCGGAGTTTGGGATTCCATCGAGCCGCGGAATGGCATCTTATGAGAATAATAAAGAACTAGGTAGAAACCAAGGCTATATGAGTGAAAAAGAGCAGGGAGATGCACTGGTTTCACTTTATCAGGAAATTAAAAGTTCTGATTGCGCTGGGGGGATTGTGTTTGTATGGCAGGACGAGTGGTTTAAGCGAACTTGGAATACATTTGCTTTTGTTGATTTGAATAAATCTATTTATTGGAGTGATTATCAGACAAACGAGCAAACTTTTGGTTTACTATCTTTTGACCCTGGAGAAGATAAGAGTATTTGTTATGTTGATGGGGACAAATCCGATTGGCAAGAAGATGATATTGTTGATGAAGACGAGGGATATAGACTTTCTATGAAATATGACGAAAAATTCATATATTTACTCGCTGAAAAAGAGGGTTTTGATCCAAATCTCGATAAATTGTATATACCGCTGGATATAACTCCTAAAAGTGGAAGCAAGTATATGGATAAGTATAAAATAAAAACCTCACATTCCACTGATTTTATGATTGAAATAGATACTGAAAACAAGAGTAGGATATGGGTACAGGAGCGTTATAATACAACGAATGCTATTTATGGTAGCCAGTTGATTCGCTCATACAATCAGTATGAAGATATTCCTGCAAAAGATTCTGCGCAATTTGATAAAATCAAATTGGTTTTAAATGAGTTTAACTACTTTAATAATGGGGTGCCCATTACTTTTTCTATGTTAGATTTTACGAAAGGAGAGACATATTATAGTCTATCAAAATCTTATGAAACTGGAAAATTAACTTATGGTAATGCAAACCCCAAAGCAGATGATTTCAACTCATTGGCTGATTTTTCTTTTGGAAGTGATTTTGTTGAAATAAAAATTCCTTGGCAACTACTTAATTTTTCTGATCCATCTCAAATGAAAATCCATGATGACTACTATGAATATTATGGGGTAGAGCACATGAGAATTGATCAAATAAATGTAGGACTAGGGAGCGATTCCAATACAATAGAAATGAAACCATTTAATCTCGTGAAGCTTGGAAAAAACCCTCAATATCATGAACGATTAAAAGAGTCTTATTATATACTTCAGGACTTTTGGAGCAATAATTGAAATTTTATTGAGTTATACCTGATGATTTTTATTAGTAAGGAGGAAGTTTGTGAATATAATAATCGAAATTTATATCTTTGTGTGTGCGATGTTACTATTGTTTGATGTTGTTTTTTTGATTACTAAAAATTTAAAAAATCGAAAATTTCATCCACAAAAGAACAAATTAAAGAATATGATACAAATTGAATTGCAGAATTATGATCCTGCAGTAGGTTTGAGTAACAAATTGAAAGATTTTCTAGAAAACAAAATAGAAAAAACTAAAAATCTAATTATTTTACAAAATGAGCTTGAACGCACCATAAGATATAAAAAAAATATCCAAGTTGAAATAAGACCCTACATTTTAAACAAAATTGATATTTATCTAAACAAAAACGAGTATGAACAGGCATACTATGCCTATGTGGTGTCTTGTTTTGACTACGAAAAAGAAAAGTATGATGAAAAATTTTATTCGAAATTTTTATTATTTTTGGATAGCAAGTCTCTATATATTTTCTCTAATGCTATGAATGCTATCTACAAGTTTGCAGATCCTTATCTTATGTCAGTTGCAATTCAAAAAGTAAACGAGAAAAATGGATTTTATCACAGCAAGTTATTTGTTGATGGATTGTTGAAATTTGATGGAGATTCAGACAGACTTAACTCCTTAATAATTGACGATTTTTATAAATATTCAGCTTTGACACAAGACAGCTTGTTGACATACTTTAGATTAAAAGGTGCAAATGTAGATAAACTTTGTCTTGATATTTTGAGAAATCGAAAAGTTGACGATGAGGTTTTATATGCTGCAATGAGATATTTTGCAAAATATCCTAATGAGCAGGCAAAGAAAATATTTACTGAGCTTCTACAAGCAGAGGAAACTTTTTGGGTAGAGCAGCTCCTTGCTATTCAAGCTTTAAAACATTATGATGAGCCGTTGGTAAGACACTTAATTAAAGAAAAAATTACAAGTAGAAACTGGCATGTGCGAATCAATGCTATCGGATATCTTCACAATAAGGGATTGGGGCAAGATGAGATTTTGAATATTTTATCGCTTAGCGATAAATATACTAATGAAGCACTGTTACATTATTATAAAGATGATATGGAAATTTCAAAATACATCAGGGACACTATGAGTGCTATAAACACGGAGCAAAATAAAGTTCAAGAAATTGAGTCACCATTAGTGTTGGCTATTTCATAAGAAGGGAGAAATAAAATGTTTGATTTTTTATATAATATCTTTACTATTGAAATGGTTAAAATTATTTTGTACTACACAGAGATATTTTTTGTTATTTATCTTTTAGGATATTCAACTTTCTTATTTATTTCTGTAGTGAGTGGAGGAAATGAGTTATTTGAAAATATTAAAAAGAAGGAACTTCGTAATGAAATAAAACATGAATATTACGTGCCCATAAGCATTATTGTTCCAGCATACAATGAAGAAATAACCATTGTCGAAACAATAAAGTCTCTAATAAATCTAAATTATAAAATTTATGAAATTATTATTGTAAATGATGGATCCACAGATCATACTCTAGATACGGTAATTGAGAATTTCAATTTAAAACTAATAAATCAGCCAATAAGAAAACAGCTTGATTGTGAAGATGATGTTGCAGTCTATGAAAATACTAAGGAAAACAAGATACCTGTGACCTTGATTAACAAGGTAAATGGCGGTAAGGCGGATGCTATTAATATGGGTATCAATGCTTCTAAATATCCCTATTTTGTATGTATGGACGCGGATTCTATTTTACAAGAAGACTCTCTTACAAAAATAGCAGTTTCAGTTTTGGAAAATCAAGATGTTATTGCTGTAGGGAGTATGATACGTATTTCAAACGACAGTATTTTTGAAAAGGGAAAACTTGTAAAGTTACGATTACCCAAGAAATTGATTTCGGCACTACAAGTATTAGAATATGAGCGTTCCTTTTTGGCTTCACGTATTTTTTTAGATAAATTCAATGCGAATTTAATTATATCAGGAGCTTTTGGCTTGTTTGAAAAAAAAGCAGTAATTAATGTAGGAGGCTATCAAGTCGGATCTATGGGAGAAGACATGGAGCTCATAGTAAAACTGCATTCTTATTATAAGTCGAACAAATTACCCTATAAAATCAAATATGCGTATGAAGCAGTTTGTTGGACGCAGGTCCCTGAACGGCTAAGGGATTTATTAAAGCAAAGAAAAAGATGGCATATTGGATTATTTCAGAGTCTTACTCAACATAAAAATCTGTTTACAACTGGTAGTTATTTATACTACTTAATTTATGAACTGCTATCTCCGTTTATTGAATTAGGAGGACTGTTTGTTACGTTACTTGCAGCTGTATTCGGCTTATTAAATGTAAAATACATGATTGGATTTTTCCTGGTATATGCTTTATTTGGGTCCGCATTAACAGTTATTTCATTCCTTACAAGAAACTTTTTAAGTGATACAAAAATCGAGTTTTGGGATGTTTTAAAAGTTGTTATTCTATGTGTTCCGGAAAATATTCTTTTCCGTTTTATAATGGCTTGGACTAGAATGCTGGCACTGTTGTTTTATCGTGGTAAAAAAACAAATTGGGGAGATATAAAACGAGTAACAATCAATTACAAATCTTGACATAAAAAAACAGGTTTTCCATTTGATGAAGGGCCTGTTTTTGCGTTTAGATTTCTCTTTTCTAAAACATGGAATCAAATGTATCTTTACAGCTGGCAGCTATTTCAGGCTTGTTCATGGAATAGATATGAATATTTTTATGTCCGTTTTTAACCAGATCTTCTATCTGCATGCAGGTGTATTCGATTCCAGCTTTTTTGAGATCTTCTGGACTATGTTCGTATTTGTGAAGTATTTTTATTATACTCGATGGGAGGCTCACTCCGCACTGAAATATCATTCTTTGTATCTGGGTTTTCCCAAGTATAGGCATAAGTCCTGCAACTATAGGCTTGTTTATACCCCTGCTTGTAGATTCTTCTTTAAATCTGAAAAAACTTCCGTTTTCGAAGAAGAGCTGAGAAACAAAAAAATCTGCACCGGCAAGCTGTTTTTCGTAAAGATGCTCATAATTGGCATTGGTATTTTCGCATTCTATATGACCTTCTGGATAACACCCTGCACCTATACTGAAGTTGCCATTGTCTTTTATAAATTCGATAAGATCTCTGGCATGTTCAAAATCGCCTTGTGTTGTGTTTGAGTTCCCCTGGGGTATGTCGCCTCCAAGCGCCATTATATTTTCTATATTTTTTTGTTTCATTTCTTGGAGCATGGATTTCATTTGGGACCTGTATGTGCCCCTTGCAGTAAGATGGACCATAGGCTCTATGTTGAGGGAATTCTTTATATGGGAGGCAAGCTCTATGGATTTAGAATTGTTGTCTATTTCGCCGGATCCATATGTTACGCTTATATATCCAGGACTCAGCGAGGATATCTTTGAAAGTGAATCTGTAAGTACATCTGAGGGACTGTCTTGTCTTGGTGGAAATACCTCGAAGGATATGACCGGGTTTTTTATTTCGTACAATTTTTTTATGTGCATTTTTCTTCTCCTGTCTTTGATAAATTGTTAACATTATAACAGAAGAAATGATAAAAAGCAACAAATAGACAGAATTGTAGCAAAATATAGCTGATAATATTTAAATACTTGAAGATAAGGGTATATAGATAAATAACTTAAATTGTTGGATGGGAGGGAAAATAATGTCTGATGAAAAAACACTGCTGGATGTGTCCAGAACAGAAAAAAAATATGGTATTTCTAAGATAACCGCCAGTAATATGAGGCGGATTTTTTCAACAACATTAAAGTCTGACAAGCATAATACTGGGGACGGGTATATGGTGAGATCGCTTTATTTTGACAGTTATGACGACAGTGATTATTATGATAAGGAAGATGGATATAACTACAGAAAAAAAATAAGGCTGCGAATTTATTCGACAGACTCAGAAGTTGCAAAACTTGAAAAAAAAGAAAAGGTTGGGAGTAATCAGTGGAAACGCAGTCTCAGCATATCCAAATCAGATGCACTAAAACTCATAGATGGGGACTTTTCACCCCTTATAGAAGATGGTTCGGATTTTGCTTTTGAAATGTATGAAATAATGACCATAGGCATTTACAGACCAAGGTGCATAATTGAGTATGACAGGGTTGCTTTTATTGTAGAAGAAAATGACATAAGACTTACTCTGGATTCAAATATCAGGGCGACTGAGAGCAATTTTGATTTATTTTCAGAAAATCTCCAGTTTTATCCGGTTAGTCATCCTACAGAAGTTACTCTTGAGGTCAAATATGACAATTTTTTATTCAGTTATATAAAAGAAATGCTTGCCCTGTGTGACAAAAAACAGATTTCTAACAGTAAATATATAATGGGAAGAAGTGTCAGCAGGTTTAACTCGGACGGTTTTATTTAGATATTATTCACAATGATTTGGAGGACTTATGAAAGAGCAAATATTGAATTTACTGGTAACAAACACCGCGGCGCTTACACTCGAAGATATATTGCTGAATTTTCTGGTAGCCGGCATACTTTCCATGGTTATATATATGTCCTATGCACTTTCTCATGCAGGGCCTGTGTACAGTGCTCGTTTTAATGTGTCTCTTGTGATGATGACCCTTGTGACAACACTGGTAATGAATGTAATCGGTAATAATATAGCGCTTTCTCTGGGTATGGTAGGTGCGCTTTCGGTAGTAAGGTTCAGGACAGCAATAAAAGATCCCCGTGATACAGCTTATATTTTCTGGGGAATTGCAGTAGGCATATGTTGTGGGGTAATGGAATATATAATTGCTACAGTAGGAAGTATAGTAATATTCCTGTTTTTGATAATCTTTGGATTTGTTAAGGCGAATGACAGATATCTTCTTATTGTAAGAGGTGAGCGCCCGAGTTCAACAGACATAAAAAAGACGGTGGACAGGGTATACAACGGTAAGGCGAGTCTGAGGGTAGAAAATTCAACGGAAAAAACGGTAGAATTTATATATGAACTTTCTATGTCACTTGTAAATAAAGCTAAGAAGAAAAATATGGATGTAACTGAGGAATTATACAAAGTTCAAGGGATTTCAAATGTAAATCTTGTATGCCAGAATGACGAGATTAATAGATAAAGGGGAATGCTATAATGACAAAAAAGCGAATTGCCGCAATTTTTGCATCGACGCTTATTTGTATTATTGTAATAGGTATTTCGATGTATACCAACAGAGACCAGAGCCGGTCCCTCATGGGATCCTACCACAGAGAGCTGCCGGCAGCCAGCTGGGATGGTGATGCACTCCAGGGTATTGACGAAAAATTTTCAGTGGATAAAAATTTTTCCACGCATCTTCCTCTTGTGATAATAGATACAGCTGGTATGCAACCTCCCATATACACAGAGAAGAGGCTAATAAAAGGCTTTATGATATATGCTGATATAGAGGGTATAGAACCCTACGTAAAAGGAAGTATAAGTATAATAAGTGGAAATGAAAAGAACACTATAGGTGACAAGCCGGTCAGTACCAGCCAGATGCTTATAAAGCGAAGAGGAAACTCTTCCATGTATTATGCAAAGGCTCAGTATCTGTTGAAGCTAATAACTGACAAGGGTGAAGAAAACAAGGTATCCATACTTAACATGGGTGAGGACAATGAATGGATACTTAATGGCTCGATGGCTGACAAGAGCATGATAAGAAACTACCTTCCCTACAAGACGGCAGCGCAGATTATGCCCTATACCCCTGATAATGAGATTTGTGAAGTTGTAATTAAGAATGGTGAAGACTATACCTATCAGGGCGTATATCTTATAGGAGAAAATATAAAGCAGGGCAAGGACCGAGTGGATATAGAAAAATTCAAAAAATCTTCAAGGGCAAACAGCATGCTGCTAAGGCGTGACAGGTATGATGAAAATGATACGATTTTAGATACCTATGCCACAAAAAATAAGTTATCAAAAAGATATGAATCAAGGAGATATATGGGGATAACCTATATAGGACTCCTTTATCCTGGCAAAAAAAATGTAACCAAGGACATGATCGATTATGCTACAGATGAGATAAGTACTATAGAAAAAATATTATACTCTGGTGATTTTGATATTTATTCGACCTATGACAGATATATAGACGTAGATTCTTTCGTAGATTATTTTTTAATCAACGAGTTCTTTGGAAGTTATGACAGCGGAAATTTTTCGACCTACATGTACAGAGATGTGGGCGAGAAGCTCAAGATGGGTCCTGTGTGGGATTTTGACGGAGCCTTGGATAACTATATTCATGAACCTCTGGAGGTTGGTGTAATGGCTTTTCATATAAAACCTCTGTTTGACAGACTGGTTAGGGATGAAGCTTTTATTGAAAAACTCGAGTACAGGTATGCACAGCTTAGAAGAGGTGTACTGAGTGATGAAAATATCAATAAATCCATAGATGAAATAGTTAATTATATAGGACCTGCTCAGGAGCGTGAGTGGGCAAGGTGGTCAGAGGAGTACACCAAAGATACTGATTTGAGCGTGGAAACTTATTATGATGGAGAGGGCTATGTATATAGGAACAGCCTTGAATATTCAGGTGAGATATATAATATAAAGACTAATTTGAGAAAGCATGGGAGTACAATAATGAATAGCCTTGATGAGCTCAAGGGCAGCTGTATATGGCAGACAAGGTGGAGCAGCAGGGCTGATATTGCACTGCTTCTGACTATGCTGATTACTCTGGTTTCGGTCATTTATATTAAAAGAATATAGGTCTTAAACGAGATGAGACGGGAGAAAACTATGCTATTTACAAATTTTGTATTCTTATTTTATTTTTTTCCGGTGGCCATAGCGGTTTATTATATTTTTAGTTTTTCAAAAAATCTCAGAAATATATGGCTGATACTCATAAGTCTTGTTTTTTATGGCTGGGCTGAGCCGCTATATATATTTGGCCTTATGGCTCTGATAGTATTAAATATGGGTATGGGAATAATCATAGAAAAAAACAAAGACACTAAAGCATTTCTGATTTTTGCCATAGGACTCAACATACTGGTTTTATTTGCCATGAAATATCTGGACCTTACTGCCAGTGTTATTACTGAAATATCTGGCTACAGGCTCCTATTTAATTTGGGACTGCACATACCCATAGGAATTTCATTTTTCGTTCTAAGAGCAATATCTTACCTGGTGGATATATACAGAGGCAAGACTCAGGCCACCAGTAATATTATAGATCTGGGACTTTATTTTGCCTTCTTTCCAATCCTTATTGCAGGGCCCATCGTTTCATTTCAAGAGATGAGACCTCAGATTAAAGATAGAAAGCACAACTTGAATCGGGTGGCTGTGGGTTTTTCCAGATTTGTTACAGGATTTGCCAAGAAGGCAATTCTTGCCAATGCTTTTGCACTTATTGCTACAAGAATATTTGATCTTTCTACAATAGGAAAATCAATATACGATGTGCCAGCCCTCCTGGCTTGGCTGGGAGCACTGACCTTTGTGCTTCAGATATATTTTGATTACTCAGCCTACTGTGATATGGCAATAGGACTTGGACTGATCTTTGGATTCAAATTTCCGGAGAACTTTAACTATCCTCTTTCAGCCATAACGGTTACCCAATTTTGGAAAAGGTTCAACATCACCCTCTTTGGGTGGTTTGACGAGTATCTTAGCAAATCTCTTTACAGAGAAGATAAAAAGAATAAAGACAGGGCCATAAGAAATACTTTGATACTCTGGGTGCTCATAGGATTATGGCACGGACCCAATTTGACCTTTGTGGCCTGGGGCATTTTCAATTTCGTTTTAATAATAATGGAAGAATTTTTGGACATGGATGAGTGGAAGGTTAAACCTGTTTTTTTAAGGGTATATACCATACTTGTCATAACACTTGGTTTTGTAATTTTTAAGGCAAAAGACCTCTACCAGGCAGGTATATATATTGGCAATATGTTTGCCAGAAATCATAATGGTTTCTATTCTGATATAGCAATGATGTATCTTAGAGAATATGGAGCTCTTTACATTTTGGGAATAATATTTGCAACTCCACTGGCAAGAAAGATAAACAGCGGACTTATTAAAATGAAGTGGGGAAGGAAAACTGTAGCTTACAATGCAATATACCCCTTGTTTATGACGATTTTATTTGTAGTTAGTGTGGCTTATATAATAGTTTTGGGTAATACGGAATTTGTTTTTTACAGATAGGCGGTCTGACATGAAAATGTTTTTTGTAAAGAAGTATATACTGGCTGTATTGATATTTGTATCAACTGCCTTACTGGGCACCTTGACGCTGGTTTATAATGAAAATGCAATCAAATATGATGCCAGAAAGATATTTGATTCGGGGAGCAAGTATGAGAGCCTGAAAGGTAAAATAGAAAATATAGGGGAAAATAATAAGATAATAGATGAAGCTATCAGGAAGAACATTTTTGGAAAATATGAGCTTGCAGAACTTTACGGAGGGGTTC
Organism: Proteocatella sphenisci DSM 23131; assembly: GCF_000423525.1. Taxonomy (GTDB): domain Bacteria; phylum Bacillota; class Clostridia; order Peptostreptococcales; family Filifactoraceae; genus Proteocatella; species Proteocatella sphenisci. The sequence goes on from NZ_AUID01000010.1 coordinate 29,696, forward strand.
AAAGGCTTATTCTAAAGTCCGAAATGCAAAGTTTCGCATTTATAAAAGACAATAGAGGATATGTCTATAATGGAGCTTTTTATGTAGATAAGGATGAGAATATATTCGAATATGCAAGGCGTATAGGAAGGCTTAAAGAACATATGGAAGAAAAGCAGGGAAGAGCACTCTTTGTAAGCTATCCTGAAAAATCATGGATAGCAAAAGATTACGAGTCAGGCCTTCCTATAAGAGACTATGGATATGTACAAGATGAATTACTGGCAGGCATTATGAAAAACAGGGGAGATTACTTGGACTTGAGAACGGCATTTGACAAGATGGGTGTAGACAAAGAACACATCTATTACAAGACGGACAGGAGGATGACTACCTATGGCTCATTCAAAGTTTTTCAGGCAATAGTGGCTGAAATAGACAGGCGATATGGGGTCAATCTGGACCCAGATGGAACATACACGGAGATTTATAATTATGCTGTCGAAGTTTATCCTGACATATTTCTTGGGGATATGGCAACCGCCAGTGGAAGAGTGTTTTTTGGAACTGATGATCTGGAAATATATAATTCTGAAATCAAGGAAGAATTTATATGGCACTATATAGATGATAAGGGAAGAAGCTTTGTGAAATCCGGCAATAAAAACATTCTGCTTGAGAAGAATTATATAGAATCAAACAAGTTATTCAATAATATATATAGTAGTAACCTTATGAAGGTGTTTTTAAACAAATACAACCAATGGGATAAGATTGTGAATGTAAAAAATCCGGATGGACCCAAGATACTTTGCGTAAGAGATGAAAGTTTTTCCCAGGTGGCTATGTTTCTTGCTCCTCTTTGCAGTGAAATTCAACTTATAAGCCCAGCTACAGGGGATATAGATGTCGAAGACTATATAGAAGAGAATGATTTTGACTATGTGATTGTGGCATTTACTGCAGGCCATATCAGTGATGACTATTTTGACTTTTTTGAAAGCTAATAGTTTTAAAGCTAAAGGAGGAGAGAGAATATGAAGAAAGCAATTATAACTTTTTCGGGTTTCGTTTTGCTTTTGCTCCTCATTTTTTCGGCATACAGCGCCGTTAAAGAAGATAAGAAGGAACTTGTAAATCCAGGAGACCCTGTGTATACGTATTTTTACAGGACGAAGAATGATGCGGACTGCATTTTAATAAAACAAGGAGGTGCAAGTATACTCATAGACACAGGTGAAAAAGTGGATGCCCAGGGAATAATCACTTTCTTGAAGGAACAAAATATAGAAACTATAAACTATATGATACTTACTCATGCGGACAAGGATCATATAGGGGGAGCTCTTGATATCATTAAAAATTTAAAGGTAGAAGAAGTTATTAAACCCTACTATTCCAACAAGAGTGAGGAGATGGACCTTATAGAAAGTGAGATTTTGAAGCGAGAGATTCGTACATCCCATCAGCTTCATATGAGAAAATTTTCAGCAGGAGAAATAAGTATATTTGTATATCCTCCTCTGGAAAAAAGGTATTCAGATGACAACAATTATTCATTGGCAACGCTTGTGACCCACAAGAATGTAAAAATGTTATTTCCTGGAGATGCAAAGTACAAGCGCCTTAACGAGCTCCTTGAAATAAAGTGGGGGGATGATATAGCGCTTTTGAAAATCCCCTATCACGGTCGCCAGGTGGAAAATTCGAAACTCTTTATAGAAACGATCAATCCGGAATTTGCGGTGGTAACTGCGGCGGATGCAGACGAGAGCATCCTGCAAGCTTGTGATGAGACAGGGGCACAAATTTTTTACACGCTAAAGCAAGATGTAGGATTTATAAGTGATGGGAAAACTTTAAATATAATGGAGGGATAGACATGGGAGACAAAAGCATAGTAAAGGATGAGACGGCTAGACGAAGACGCAACAAGTTCTGGTTTTTTTTAAATATAATATTTACCCTTATTTACCTTTACTGGAGGGTCGTATATACAGTGCCCCTTAAGTATGGGACGGTTTCAAAGGTGGCGGGTATAATCCTCATATCTGTTGAGCTCATAGGAGCACTCGAAGCCTTTGTACATTACTGGAACATGTACAGTGTCAAAAAATATGAACTTCCAGAAATTCCACTTGAGGAGTATCCTGATGTCGATGTTTTCATATCGACTTACAATGAACCAGAAGAAATTCTTTACAAGACTGTCAATGGATGTCTTCATATGGACTATCCTGACAAGACCAAGGTCCACATATATCTATGTGACGACAGCAGAAGGGCATGGCTTAAAAAGTTTGCTGAAGAAATGGGAGTAAATTATCTGGACAGACCCAACAACAAAGGAGCTAAGGCGGGAAATTTAAATAATGCCATGAGCATGACCTCATCTCCTCTGGTAGCTACTTTTGATGCAGATATGATTCCTAATCATAATTTTTTAATGAAGACAGTCCCATATTTCATCGATGAGGAAATTAAAAACAGAGACAGAAAAGAAAAAGACAGAGTAAATATAGGTTTTGTACAGTCTCCCCAGTCATTCTATAATCCTGATTTATATCAGTTTTATCTATTTTCTGAAAACCGTATACCAAATGAACAGGATTACTTTTACAGAGATGTCCAGGTTGCAAGAAACAAGAGCAACAGCGTTATTTATGGGGGTTCAAATACCCTTCTATCGAGAAAAGCAATTGATGAGGTAGGCGGTTTCTTTACAGGATCAATAACAGAGGATTTTGCAACAGGGATACTGATTCAAAAAGCCAAATACAAGTGCATAGCAATAGATGACATACTTGCTTCTGGTCTGTCACCTACTACACTCAAAGACCTTATACAGCAGCGTGTGCGTTGGGCAAGAGGAGTTATAGATACCAGTCGTAAGGTAGATTTTATATTTACTGATAAACTTACATTTGCTCAAAGGATAAACTACTGGACATCCATGTGGTACTGGTATTCTCCCTTTAAGATGTTCATATATATAATGGCGCCTATTCTTTATGCGACTTTTGGATATGTGGTTATAGAATGTACCTTACCAGAGATTTTGATTTTCTGGCTGCCTATGTATATAACCAGTAATGCTACACTTAAGATGCTAAGCGGTAACATAAGGACTACTAAATGGAGTCATATTTATGAAACTGTACTCTTTCCTTTCCTGTTTTTCCCAGTACTGATGGAGACCTTTGGAATATCGATGAAGACTTTCAAGGTTACTCAAAAAGGAGACACAAAGAGCGAACAGGGTGAAAATTTTATATACTCAATACCTTTTCTGGTATTCATAGTGCTTTCTGTAATAGGGATTTACAAGAGTGTAAAGATAATGTTTCTTACCGCTTCAATCAACCCGATTGTAATCTTGTTCTGGTTAATAGTCAACTTGTTCAGTCTTGTGATGGCTCTGTTCTTTATTCAGGGAAGAAATTTCATGAGAAAATCAGAGAGGGTAAGTGCGGAGCTGGATTGTAAAATTGTAAACGAATATGAAAGTATTTTATGCAAGACTAAGGACTTTTCGGAAACAGGGGTAAGTATACTGACAGAAAAGCCATATTTCATAGATGATCAAGAAGAGGTCGAACTGTGGATCAGCTCTGAGCGGTATGAAGCCAAAGTCAATGCCAGGGTACTTCATGTAAAAAAAGAAGAAGGGATGTGGAAATACTCTTTCAAAATAAGTGAGATACCTCAAGAATATAAATCAGACTATATGCAGCTTATTTATGACAGGGAACCAACCCTTCCACTTACACTGGATGATTCTTTGAGCAGCTTTGATGATCTGAGAATAAATATAAGAAACCGTACAAAAACACGGATATACGACAATAGAAGATTCGCAAGAACTGACATTGAAGATATAGGAGAAACCAGTGATTTACGCAAGATAAAAATTTATGATTTTAACTACCAGTTTATTGCTTTAGAAACATATTCAAATGATAAGAAGGTGGATGTAAAGCTGTCAAACGGTTTGGTGCTCAAGTGTATTTACGACAGGACGGCAAGAGGCAATATAAAAATCTATACGGTGAGCAACATAAGAGAAATCTACAGAGATCCGGGAAAAAGATTGCTTTTAAACGAGTGGCTTGAATCGGAGCTCATCTATAAGAAGGAGGAAGCTATTGAAAAGAATATTGAAAATGAAGCAGAAGATTTCTTCGAAATGGCTGATATCTAATATGCTACTTTTTATTTTTCTGCTTGCAAGCCTTGTTTATTTTGTCTTACCCTGGAAAGAGGAAAATCCCAATGAACATATTGAATTTGTACTTTCCATGGGAGCTGGCTGGAATCTTGGGAATGCCCTGGATTCTCACGGCTCAGGCCAAAACAGACAACCGGTAGAAATATATGAGACTTTTTGGGGTAATCCAAAAATTACGGAGGAGACTATATTAGCCGTAAAAGAAGCGGGTTTTAAGACTGTTCGTATTCCGGTTACCTGGTATGAGCATATGGACAAAGATGGTTTGATAGATGTCGAGTGGATGGACAGGGTAAATGACATAGTCAATTACGTCATAGAAAATGACATGTATGCAATCATAAATATCCATCACGACAGATGGGCTCAGCCCATGGCTTCAAACAGTGAGAAGGCCAATGCCATGCTAAAGATTGTCTGGGACCAGATTGCTACAAGGTTTGCAAAATATGATAATCATCTTATTTTTGAGGCTGTCAATGAGCCACGCCTTATAGGAACTGAGTATGAGTGGAATGCTGGAACAGCGGAGGCTCGCAGAATAGTGAATATTTATAACCAGACATTTATAGAGACGGTAAGGAGTATACCAGGAAATTCAAGCAGATACCTCATGGTGGCGCCTTATGGAGACTCTCCTGATTTAGAAGCAATTCAAGCGGTCAATTTGCCCGATGATAAATACCTTATATTGACAGTTCATGGATACAGGCCCTATGGTTTTACCCATGACAGGAAGGGGACTCGTTCCTGGGACGCTAATAATATAAATGACACCAGGGAAATAGATGAGATGATGGCTAATCTGGATTATCATTTTATACAAAAAGGCATTCCAGTTATCATAGGAGAATTTGGAGTAATCGATAAGGATAATCTGAAAGAGAGACTGGCCTACACAAAGTATTATGTTTCGAGTGCCAGACGTTATAATATAATGTGCATATGGTGGGATGACAGCATAAGAAAAGATAAAAAGGAAAGATTTGGTATTTTAGACAGGGAGAGAAATGTGTTTGCCTATCCAGGGATTGCAAAGGTCCTTGTCGAAGAGCAGCCACTGCCTCAAATAAGCTAAAAAATCTACCTCTGGATTTAAAGACCAGAGGTGGATTTTTTAGCTTGCAATATTAACAATACGAAATTTACTGCTTTCACTGACTTTGTCGGCGCCCTCAACAACTACCTGGTCGTCTGGACTAAGTCCCTGGACTTCGATGTATCTGTTTTTTTCCTGACCGGTAAGGACTTCTTTTTTTACAAGTTCAGAGCCATTAAGAGTGTATACAAATTTTGTTCCATCCTCCTCGAGTATAGATTCTAAAGGAACAAACATTTCGCTTTTGGAATTTTTGTTGCTGAGCCTGGCGCTTGCCAGCATTCCGTCCTTAAGCTTTTTGTTCTCATTTGCAAAGGAGATTTTTACGCTGTAGAGTCCATTTACAGGATCGGCTCCTGGGGATGCGGCAGTTACAGTGCCCTTAACGGTTTCTCCCGTGGCAGAAACGAGTACATCAGCTACAATACTGTCTTTGTCCGAAAAAATTTCGTCTATATAAGCGTCAGAAACCTTGATTGTCATTTCCATATTTTTAGGATTTATTATTGCCATTGCAGGTGATTGCGCAGATGTCATATCTCCAAATTTTATATTATTTAAAGTAATTTGACCATTTATTGGAGCTTTTATCAGTGTATCGTTAACATTTTTTTGTGCCATGTCAAAGGCTGCCTGTGCACTTTGAACCTGTGATTCAGCCAGCTTTGTATTTTCAGGGTTTAAACTTCCTGTTGTAAGGTTATAGTTTTCCTGGGCTGCGCTGAGTGATATCTGGGCATTTTTAAGTCTGCTGTCAACGCTGTCCATGGCAGATTTTGCCTGAGCTTTTGCATTTTCAAACTGAGCTGAAGCGGTGTCCAGGGCATTTTTTGCAGTGTCCATGGAGACTTTACTTTCGCCACCTAAAGGAACAAGGGCAGATATTCTTTCATAGTTCGCAAGGGCGTTTTCGTAGGCTGCTCGGGCAGGTGCTATAAGAGAGTTATCGTCAAATTGTGCCTTTGTATTGGTGTATGAATTCTTTGCATCTCGAAGCTCGTTTTCAGCGCGTTCAAGAGCTTGCCTGGCTTGAGTTGCAGCTTGGGGATTTGCAGCGCTTACTATCTTTGAATAGTTTGCATTTGCAGAATTTAGACTTGCCTGAGCCTGCTTTAGCTGAAGCTTTGAGACAGTGTCATCTATTGTAAAAAGTACGTCATCTTTTTTAACCTGGCTGCCAATATCAGCCTTTACAGAAGTTACTTTTCCTGATGAGATAGGAAATATAGTTATAGATTCTGATGAGCTTATTTTTCCATCATAGGAAATATCTTCAAGATGGGTCTGAGTTTTTACTTTGGCCAGGGTAATGCTGGTTTGTGAAGATGAGCATCCTGAAAGGATTCCCATTAAAAGTAGTGCGCACAGGGCGGAAGAAATTATTTTTTTCATTATGCGTTCCTCTCGATTAATTTAAGTGGATTTTGACATCACAGTTCATTCCAAATATCATTGGAAGTTTGTCCGGGTTTTCAATTGTGATCTTTACAGGAATGAGCTGAGTCACCTTTGTGTATGTGCCGCTTGTAGAAAATGAGGACAAACCTGATGAAAAATAAGTCTGAGTTGCACTGTCTATTTCACTTACAGTTCCCATAAATCTCTGGTTCCCGTAGGCATCTATTTTGACATCTACTTTTTGCCCTGGCGCAATCTTCATTATGTCAGTTTCTTCGATGTTGACCCCTATATACATGTTGTCGGTATCGGCTATAACAACAAGGGTATTTTGTGGACTTACTGTCTGTCCAGCCATGTAGTCTGATTTTACTACGGTGCCGTCTGCTGGTGAAAATATTCCTGGGAGGGTTTCTTGTCTTCCAAGCATTTCTCCTTGTGAAACCATGTCCCCTGCGCTCACGTTCCATTCTAGGAGTTTTCCTGTAGACGGGGGGGTGAGGGTATACATTTTTGCGGTAACTTTGGCATTGTCAGTAGCTAGGGTATTTGCAGAACTGACTGCAAACATTATAGCGATTCCTATGGCTAGGACTAAGACTGTAGCGAGAGGATACAATACTTTTTTGGGGATTTTGAGAACCAATGTTTTAAGCCTGGCCTTTTTTGATAAGGAAGCTTCTTCCTTAACATCTGGATTCTTAGTTTCATTATTTTCCATTTTTTAAAACTCCTTTATTCTTCTACTATAGTATTGGTAAACTGGCTGTTATAAAGGCCACTGTAAAAACCTTTGCTCTCAAGCAGTTCAAAGTGATTTCCCTGCTCTATTATATCGCCGTCTTTCATTACAAGAATCAGGTCGGCATCTCTTATGGTGGAGAGTCTGTGGGCTATTACAAAGCTTGTGCGGTTGGACATGAGGCCATCCATGGCTTTTTGTATGAGGACCTCGGTACGGGTATCTACGGAGCTGGTGGCTTCGTCAAGTATCAGAATTTTTGGATCTGAAAGGAAGGTACGAGCTATAGTAAGCAGCTGCTTTTGTCCTTGCGATATATTGCTGGCTTCTTCGTTGAGCATCATGGAGTATCCTCCTGGGAGGGCTTTTATAAAGTCATGGCAGTGTGCTGCTTTGGAAGCGGCTATTATCTCTTCTTCTGTTGCATCAAATGAACCGTATTGTATATTGTCCATTATTGATGCGTTGTAGAGCCATGTATCTTGGAGCACCATTCCAAACATGGACCTAAGATCTTTTCTTGTCAAATCCTTTATGCTGTGATTATCTATGAGGATATGTCCTGAGTTGACGTCATAAAATCTCATAAGAAGCTTTATCATTGTGGATTTTCCAGCTCCAGTAGGACCAACTATGGCTATTCTTTGTCCCGGTTTTACGTTGCAGCTGAAATCGTTTATTATTATCTTGTCCGCATCGTATCCAAATTTAACATTTCGAAACTCCACGTGACCTTCTACTTTTTCTATGACTGCAGGAGTTTGCGTTTCAGGAATTTCTTCTTCTTCTTCAAGAAATTCAAATACACGTTCTGCAGCCGCGGCTGTGGACTGGAGGGTGTTAGAGATGGTAGCCATCTGCGCTATAGGCTGGTTAAAGCTTCGGACGTACTGGATAAATGCCTGCACGTCACCTACTTCTATGACTTTTTTTACGGCAAGGTAGCCTCCTAAAATACATACGGCTACATAGCCCAGGTTGCCTACAAAATTCATAAGGGGCATCATAAGTCCTGAGAGGAACTGAGATTTCCATGCCGACTCGTAAAGCTTTTCGTTCATCTCTTTGAATATGACTTTGGCTTCTTCTTCGCCGTTGAATACCTGAACCACATTGTGGCCCGAAAAGTTTTCTTCTATATGACCATTTATGCTGCCCAGAAACTTTTGCTGGGTTCTGAAGTGTTTTTGAGACATCTTTACTATCTTCATTATAATAAATCCAGAAACTGGAAGTATTAGGAGCGAGGTAAGTGTAAGTGAAAAGCTTATGGAAAGCATCATTACTATTACTCCTGATACGGTTGCTACTGATGTGACTATCTGTCCCAGACTCTGATTGAGGGTCTGGGCTATGGTATCTACGTCATTTGTTATTCTTGAAAGTACTTCTCCGTGAGTCCTTGTGTCGTAGTATTTAAGTGGAAGCCGGTTCATCTTTTGCGAGATGTCTCTTCTGAGTTTGTAGGTCACCTTCATGGATATTCCTGACATTATATAGCCTTGAATATATGCAAAGCTTGCGGATATGATGTAAAGCACCATCATTAGCATGCAAATCTTGTTAATATAGTCAAAATCTGTAAGGAGGCCGGTTCCCATCATATAGGCCATGAGGCCTTCAAAAAGTTTGGTAGTGACTTTTCCAAGGAGCTTTGGACCTACTATTGAAAATATGGATGAAAAAAGTGCAAATATAAGCACGATTATTATCTGTATCTGGTATTCATGTATATATTCGAGGAGCTTGAGCATGGTAGCTTTAAAATTTTTGGCTTTTGCACCGCCAGGTCCCATTGCGCCCATGGGGCCTCCTCCCATAGGACCTCTACCGCCAGGGCCTCCCTGAGGGGCCGAATTTTTTTCTTTACTCATTTAGCTCCTCCTTGCTTAATTGTGAAAGGGCTATCTCCCTGTAGACTGTGCAGGCCTTCATAAGTTCTTCATGTGTGCCTTTTCCAACTATCTGCCCGGCTTCGAGCACCATAATCTGTTCGGCATTCATTATAGTACTGATTCTTTGAGCGATAAGGATCACTGTGCTGTGCCCAGTTTCTTTTTTGAGAGCTGATCGAAGGGCTGAGTCTGTCTTAAAGTCAAGCGCCGAAAAGCTGTCGTCAAATATATAAATCTGAGGTTTTTTTACAAGGGCTCTGGCTATAGAAAGCCTTTGCTTTTGGCCGCCAGATACATTGGATCCTCCCTGTGATATAGGGGTATCAAAACCTTCGGGCCTGGAGTCTATAAATTCCATAGCCTGAGCAATGTGAGCGCCTGAAAGTATTTCTTCCTGGCTGGCATCTTTGTCTGCGTATCTTAGATTGGAGTCTATTGTTCCTGAAAAAAGTACTGATTTTTGGGGAACGTAGCCAAGTTGACTTCTCAGGGAGTGAAGCTCCATATCTCTTATATCTACATCATCTATTGTTATTTTTCCTTGTGTTACATCATAGAATCTTGGAATGAGGTTTGCGACAGTGGATTTTCCACTTCCCGTAGAACCTATAAAAGCCGTTGTTTGACCAGGACTTGCTGTAAAGTCTATATCATGGAGAACATCTTCTTCTGCTCCTGGATAACGAAAACTCACGTGTTCAAACTTTAATATTCCCTTTGAGGATTTAAATGGCACAGCATCCAATCTGTTTTTTATCTGTGGCTCTGTTTCGAGTACATCTGCTATACGTACTGCCGATACAGAAGATCTTGGGATCATTATAAACATCATGGACATCATCAAAAAGGCCATTATTATCTGCATGACATACTGCATATAGGCCATCATCTGACCGACATCTATCTTAAAGGCAGATACCTGGTATGATCCAACCCATACTATTAAAACAGTAATAAGGTTCATGAGCAGCATCATCATAGGCATCATTGCAGCCATGGTCCGGTTTACAAAAAGATTGGTATCTGTAAGAGTCTTATTTTCCTTGTCAAAGCGTTCTTCTTCAAAAGCTTGTGTATTAAAGGCTCTGGTCACAAGCATGCCTGAAAGGTTTTCTCTAACGACCTGATTGAGTCTGTCAACAAGGGTCTGTATTATCTTAAATTTTGGAAGTGCAAAGCTAAACAAAGTAGCTATTATTCCAACCAGTACTATAATTGCAAGAACTATTATCCATGACATGGAAGCACTGTTGTTGACAGCGTGGATTATACCCCCAACTCCCATTATAGGAGCATAAAATATTAGTCTTATCATCATTATGATAAGGGTCTGTACTTGCGTCACATCATTTGTGGTTCTTGTAATAAGGGAAGAAGTAGAGAATTTATCGAATTCAACATTTGAAAAGCTTTCTACCTTATCAAAGAGATCGAGTCTTATCTGCTGTCCAATGCCGGCACCAACCCTTGATGCCAGATAGCCGACAGATATACTGAGCGCGCCTCCCGCAAGCGATATAAGTATCATCTTGCTTCCGATTCCTATTATTGTATTTGTATCTCCGTTTGCGATTCCTTCATTTACTATGTCTGACATAAAGTCTGGCAGAGCAAGGTCGCACATGGCCTGACCAAACAGCAATGCTACTGCAGCCAGGATAAGCCAAAAATATGGCTCGGCATATCTTAATAATCTTGTCATTCAATCACCTCTCAAATAAAATCTATTATTTATATTACTACGGTAATACAAAAATGTCAATGGGTCCATAGAAAAACCATACAATAGTTATAAAAATATTGACATTACAAATAAAAGTGTATAATATTGATAGTGAAGATTAAGTCTAAAAAACAAACATACATCCGAGAAATTATCATGTCCAGTCAAAATGGGCATATTTTTATATAAGGGGGATCTGCAATGAAGCACGAAAACGAAACTAAAAAAAGGATAAGGGAAAGTGCTTTGCGACTTTTTGATGAAAAGTCCTTTGAAGAGGTCACTATAAATGAAATCTGTAAAGAAAGTGGAATAACAAAGCACACTTTTTATTATTATTTCAAATCTAAGGATGATCTTTTGGACAATTTTTACAAGATACCATGCGGGCTTTCGATGGAGGAATTTACGGCTATACTTTCCATGGATTCATATGTAGAACAGCTGTGGATGATAAGCAGAAAGCTTATAGATTTTGTAAAAGAAAATGGCACAGATATATTAAGGCAGATAATGATTAAAAATCTCAGCAATGACAAGGGAACTTTTAGTTTTGACACAAATGAGATAAAAGAAGTTATACGTCTGCAGATAAGCATAATTGAAAAGGCTAAAAAAAGCGGACAGATACTGAGCAAGATTTCAAGCAAAGATCTGGTGGGAATATATCAGCAGATTTTTCATTCGACTATGTTTATATGGATAGTCAGAGATGGTGATTTTGATTTTGAAAAGTATCTCAGATACAAGTTTGAAATACTTTATCAGGTAGACCAGAGCCATAGAAAAGCCATGAGTTCTGGTATGGTTAACGAGATTGAAGATGAGCTTTAGTTTGCGTATACAAAGGAGAACTTTATGATAATGCCTGAGAATGCGGAATATATAATAGACACTCTTTATAAGTCAGCTTATAAGGCTTATATTGTCGGAGGGTGCGTGAGAGACTTCCTTCTTGGGGAGGAGCCTCATGACTGGGACATAACAACCGATGCCAGACCAGAGGATGTAAAGCAAATATTTTCTCATCTAAAGACTGTGGACACTGGATTAAAGCATGGAACAGTGACCCTTGTAATAGAAGGGGACTCCTTTGAAATAACGACCTACAGGACTGAAGGCAGCTATATCAAAAACAGAAAGCCTGAAAGCGTGACTTTTGTGACCAGCCTGAGGGAGGACCTGAAAAGAAGAGATTTCACTGTAAACGCCATGGCCTACAACCGCGTAGATGGGCTTAAGGATTATTTTGGTGGCAAAGATGATCTCAAATCGGGTATAATAAGATGCGTGGGAGATCCTGATCAAAGGCTTTCTGAAGATGCGCTCAGGATAATGAGGGCCCTTCGATTTGCCTCCGAAAAGAATTTTATTATAGAAGAAGATACACACAGGGCTATGCGCACGAATTCAAATCTCCTTAAAAACATATCGGTCGAAAGAATTGCATCAGAGCTGAGCAGGACCCTTATGGGAAAAGGGGTATATAATGCTCTCAAAAATTATCCCGAGCCACTTTTTGAAGTAATTCCAGAGCTCAGACCTACATATGGATTTACGCAGAATAATCCGCATCAGATGGATGATGTATATGAGCATACTATAAAAAGTATAAAAAATTCAGTTCCTGATCTGGAAATAAGGCTGGCGCTGCTTTTTCATGAAATGACAAGTGCGGAAATTGCACATGGCATAATGAAAAGGCTTAAATACGATACCTCTATTATCAAAAATGTAGTGAGGCTGGTTGAAAATCACAGCATAGACCTCATTGCCAGCGAAAAAACAGTAAAGAGGAGGCTTTCGAAATTTGGAGAAGATTTCTTCAGAAAACTCCTGAAAATGAAGCGGGCAGATGCATCTGCGACATCACCTGATACTCTGGGTGAGAGCCTTGGACTGATCCAAGAAACTGAAAAAATAATAGATCGGGTAATAAAAGAGGGAAAGTGTTTTTCGCTTAAGGATCTTGCTATAAATGGAAATGACCTGAGAGTGATGGGAATACCTGAGGGAATACTGATAGGTAAAATTCTTGAGGAAATCCTGGATGGAATAATAGAAGGAGATATTGACAACGAAAGACATGCAATAATCCAATTTTTAAATGAACGAGGGGATTTTTAAATTATGAAAAAGAAAGATTTTATGCTTGCTCTTCTGGTAGTAATAGTTTGGGGGGCTAATTTTACAGTAATAAAACTGGGACTTGGCGGCGTGCCTTCCATGCTGCTTGTAGCTCTCAGGTATATGACAGTACTTCCCGCTCTGTTTTTTGTAAAAAAACCGGAGCTGGACTGGAAATATGGAATTGCTTATGGATTTTCGGTTGGAGTCTTGCAGTTCTCCTGCCTGTTTTACGCGCTCGAGATTGGAATGCCTGCGGGGCTTTCATCTATAATACTTCAGTCAGCTGCATTCATGACCCCGCTTCTGGCTGCGATATTTCTCAAAGAAAAAATCAGGATAAATCAGGTGGCGGGCCTGATTGTGGCGGCTGGTGGCCTTTATCTTATTGGAAAAAGTGGAGGTAGGGGAGGTGATTCTTCGATTCCACTTCCGGCTCTAGTGCTGACCCTTGCGGCAGCGTTTTTCTGGGCAACATCCAATGTCATACTAAAATTCGCTTCAAACAAGCTTGAAAAAGAAGGCAAAAAACTCGACATGGTAGGAGTAGTGATATGGACGAGTCTGGTTCCGCCTCTGCCGCTTTTTGTAATGTCTATGATAAAAGATTCTCCTCAAATGGTCATGAGTACCATCATGAACCTCAGCCCTATGTCCATATTTTCCATAATTTACCTGGCTCTTGGAGCTACAATATTTGGATACGGAGCCTGGAATGTACTCCTTGGAAAATATGAGGCATCAAAAATAGCGCCGCTGTCACTGATGGTACCGGTAACAGGCCTTATTACGGCAAGGATTGTACTAGGGGAGGTTATGACGCCAATGCAGTGGGCTGGAGGCCTTGTTATAATTGCGGGACTTGCCATAGCAAATATAAATTTTGGAAGAAAGGAAACTAAAATTTCTGAATAATCTTGACACTTGAAAAAATAAAGCATATAATTGAATATATAGTATTTAATAATTATTGTCCGACAAAATCACGGCAATCCCAACCGGGGTTGCCGTTTTTAGTATATTGGGGGAAAAATGGAGTATTTTTCACAGGCATTTGGAGAAGCAATAAGGCTTCTTTTATCTATGAATCCAGAGCTATATTCTATAATAGGACTTTCTCTGGGGGTGACATTTACGGCTCTTGTTTTTTCGGCGCTGGTGGGGATACCTTTTGGAGTACTCATTGCACTTAAAAAATTTCCTGGCAAATCGGCCGTGGTAAACATAATAAATACGCTCATGGGTATACCTCCTGTGGTGGCAGGTCTAATAGTATACATACTTCTTTCTAATCAGACTGGGATAGTGGGGGACAGAAGGCTCTTGTTCACGCCCTTTGCCATGGTGCTGGCACAGTTCATGCTTGCGACTCCACTGATGTCAGGACTTACATATAATGCACTCAAAAGCGTAGATCCTCTTATAGCAAAATCTGCCAGGAGCCTGGGAGCAAAGCCATGGCAAATAGCATTTACCATGGTAAAGGAGGCGAGGTTTAGCATATATACCTCTTTTATCATAGTTTTTGGCAGGCTTATTGCCGAAGTTGGGGCGGTGATGATGGTTGGAGGAAACATAAGATACAACACCAGGGTCATGACTACAGCCATAGCTATGCATAAGGGTATGGGAGAGTTTCAAGAAGCGCTGGCGCTTGGACTTATATTACTGATAATATCTTTTTTAATAAATGGGATTATTGAAATAATAAGAAATCGAGGAGGAGATAGATGACTCTGCTCAAGATAGATAAACTCAAAAAAACATATGACTCTCTGACAGTTGTGGACATACCTGATTTGGAGATAAAATCAGGAAAGATAACTGCAATTATAGGGCCCAGTGGATCGGGAAAGAGCACGTTGCTTTTCATGATAAACGGGCTTGAAGTTCCTTCTGAGGGATGCATAAGATTTGAGGGAGAGGTATTTTCATCTGCTCAGAGTTATTCTTTGACCGTGAGAAGGAAAATGGCTATGGTCTTTCAAAAACCAGTCATGTTTAATTCCAGTGTCTATGAAAATATAGCATATGGCCTTAATGTAAGGAAAAATGATTTATCATATAAAAAGGAATACATATCAGAAAAGGTAGGAAATGCCGCGCGTCTCACGGGACTAGAGTCAAAGCTGAAACAAAAGGCTGTAACTCTTTCGGGGGGAGAGGCAGGGCGGGTTTCGGTAGCAAGGGCTATGGTAACAGAGCCAAAGCTTCTTTTGCTTGATGAACCGACTGCAAGCCTTGATCCACAAAATATATCGGCAATAGAAGATATAGTAAGAGAAGCAAACAGGACCTATGGGGCCAGCGTTGTGATTGTCACTCACAATATGTTTCAGGCAAGGAGGATAGCAGATGAAGTAATATTTCTGCTTGATGGAAAAATCATAGAGCACGGAAGCACAGAATCTATATTCGAAAATCCTTCAGATCCAAGGACAAGGCGGTTTGTTTCGGGAGAAATGATCTGCTGATGGATAAAATAAATGCTAACATTTTCTGGGTTTATTATTTAGAAAGGGGCACAAAATGAAAAAAAGTAAAAAAACACTGAGTCTTATGCTTACGCTGCTTATGTCATTTGCATGCATCAACTTTGCATTTGCAGATTCAGCCTACACAGTAAAGTCGGGGGACACACTTGGAAAAATTGCCGCCAGATATGGAGTTACATATCAAGAAATAGCAAAAGTAAACAAAATTGCTAATGTAAACAAAATACTTGTAGGACAAAAACTCCTTATTCCATCCAAGAATACGGCTCTAGCAGTACAAAAACCAGTTGAAGCAAAGACTCAAGTTACAGGAGTAAAGGGCACAAAACTTAGAATAGCAACAACTACAAGTACAAACGACACTGGGCTTTTAGATGTTTTGGTACCTGCATTTGATAAAAAATATGGAACAAAGACAGACTGGGTATCTGTAGGCTCTGGAGAGGCTATGGAGATAGGCAAAAGAGGAGACGCTGACCTTCTTCTTGTACACTCACCTGCAGCAGAAAAGACATTTATAAATGAAGGTAACGGCGTCAACAGAAAAGATGTAATGTACAACTTTTTCTATATAGTTGGACCCAAAGCTGATCCTGCAAAGATAAAAGGAAACAAATCCGCATCAGATGGCCTTAAGGCCATTGCGAAGAGCAAATCAACATTTCTTTCAAGAGCAGACAAGTCAGGAACTCATTCAAAAGAACTTACTATATGGAAAGCAGCAGACATGTCTCCAACAGGGGCAAGCGACAAGTGGTACAAAGAAGCTGGCCTTGGAATGGGAGACCTCCTTACTATGGCAAATGAGACAAAAGCTTATACTCTTGTAGACAGTGGTACCTGGGGGTCCATGAAGGACAAGCTTACAAATCTGGACGTAATGGTGCAAGGCGATCCTATACTCTTTAACCCATACGGGGTAATAACGGTCAACCCCACAAAATACACAGGCACCAATGCAAAAGCCGCAAAAGCATTTACAGAATTTATAACTTCAGATGAAGGACAGAAGATAATTGGCAATTTCGTAAACAAAAATGGTCAAAAATTGTTCATACCTGATGCAAAATAAAAGAGATTTAAAGAAATAAACTCTGCGCCACAGTAAATATTGCTGTGGCGCTTTAAATTGGGGTTTGACTCATAGCCACTATTAATATATAATTAAAAATGCTGAATCTATAAAAAAAAATTCATAAAAATTGTCATAAACTCATTAAATTAGGGTAAAATATACGGGATTTCCTTGAATATAAACAATAAAAATAGTATAATGTATAAGATAATGTGAAAAACAGTACAATATAAATAAAAATTCAACACTTTATCCAAACTACCTCGTAACAAAATCAATTTAAGTCAATAAAAATTATATCAAAATATCAATAAACTCAGACACAAAAACTCCCAATTTTTATTAACAAGTAAATACATACACCCAAGTTAAAGATAATAATAGAAAGGAATAATAGATACTATGTCAGAAGACCTATTACATGATAAAAAGGATATTGTTCCGGATGAAAGCACCTCAAAGAAAATAAAAGGAAGAGAACCATACAGGAATGTAGTTATATCTGATGAGAATGGAAATGAAATTTTAGAGGCATATCTTGATTATGTAGGCTCAAAGATTATCGTGATACAGCTTTTGTCTATATGGGACGTAAAAAAACTTAAGGGAAAGTCTCTTCTATATTTTAAATCTCTGGAAAAATATGACCAGGCCTACAAGGGTACTATAGAATACATAGATGGAAATGCTGTGTTCTTTAAAGACTTTGAAAATATCTGTGACGAACTTAAAAACGATCTTAAGGTTGATTATTTTCATAAGGCTGACATAACCCTTACAGATGAAGAAACGGACGAAAAAACAGTGGTGCCGGTAGTGATTAAAGATGTGAGCTGCGGAGGCATGGGTTTTTTCACCCAGGAATCACTCAGAGTTGGAGAACTGCTGGATATGACCTATGACTTTACAAAAACACCTCTCAGGGCAAAATTCCAGATTATAAGGAAAGAACGTCATATAAACGATGTAAACTATCATTATGGATGCAAGATGCTGGCCATAAACATTTTAGAAGAGAGTATGCTAAAACAGGCTATATTCAGGATTGACATAGAGAACAAGCGTGGTAAATCGAAATTTGAAGAAGATTTTGAAGGAGAATAACAATGAACAGAATTTTTGGAAACTCTATAAATATGGCGCAAAAATCGCTTGATTATCTGTGGAAGAAACAAAATATTATAACTGATAACATTGCAAACCAGGACACTCCAGGATACAAGTCGAAATTTCTTACATTCGAAGACGAACTAAGAAACAATATAAAAAAATCAGAGCTGACAACTTCACAAGGATATGGGGACGCAATAAAAGAATCAGGTCTGAAAATCAATACTACTGAAAATGAAAGCGCAAGGATGGATGGAAACAATGTCAACCCCGATGCGGAATACGTAGAACTTGCAAGGACGACCATACAGTATCAGTATGCAATCAGGGCAGTTTCAGATGAATTTTCAAGGCTCAGAAGTGCAATAAAAGGACAATAAGGAGGAATTATGTTTATAAATCAGATGCAAAGAATCAATTCGATTTCAGATCTGGGACAGATTGCAAAGCCCCAGAACATAAATCAAACACCGCAAGATGGAGTAAATGCCAACGTATTTAAAGACGTATTTCAAAATGCAGTCAACAATGTAGAGCAGACAGATGCCGAAGTGATGAATGAGCAGTATCTTCTGGCAACGGGGCAGACGGATGACATACATAATCTGACCATAGCTTCCACCAAGGCCCAGCTTTCTGTAGATCTTATGGTTCAGCTCAGGAATAGAGCAATGGATTCCTACAGTGAAATAATGAGAATCAATATATAACCAGACTAATACAGTAAGGGGAACTTGAAATTGAAGGACAAAATCAAAATTTATATAGACAAGGCCAGAGATGCAATCTCAAAGCTGACCAGCAAGACAAAAAAACTGGCAATAATAATTATAGCTGCAGTTCTTATTTTTTCTGTTGCAGCAGCGATAATGCTCAACAATAGAGGCTATGAGGTACTTTTTACAGGACTTAATGATCAGGAAGCCAGCGAAATAATAGGCAAGCTGCAAGAGTCTGCAGTAGACTACAAGTATGAAAACGATGGTACTATACTGGTTCCGTCAGATCAGGAACAAAAGCTCAAGGCTCAGCTCGTTTATGAAGGTTATCCCAAAAGCGGATTTACCTACAACGTATTCAAAGATAATATAGATCTTATGACTACAGATTTTGAAAAGAATAACTACAAGCTTTTTGAGCTTCAAGACAGGATAGGATCTACTATATCACTGTTTGATGGCGTGGATGATGCCAAAGTAACGATAGCTCTGGGTGAAGACAGAAAATATGTACTGGACAGCAAAAATGCAACACAGACCAGTGCATCTATTGTTGTTATAATGAAAGATGGAGGGTCTCCAACTGCAGACCAGGTAAAGGGAATACAAAGACTTGTTTCCAAGAGTATACCTCAGTTGGACATAGCCAATGTGGCAGTGCTAGATGGAGAAGGAAATGATGTAACCGTAACCCCGAGCCTTCAGAGTGACCTTAATCAGTTGAGAGCTGACTTTGAAAAACAACTCGAAAACTCAGTAAAAGCTAAAGTGGCAAATGTGCTGTCACCTTTTTACGGTGAAGAAAATGTAAAGGTTTCGGTAAAAGCTCAGATAGACATGAACAAGAAGATTCGTGAAACCATAAATTATTTCCAGCCAGATCCCTCAATTAAGACGCAGACGAATCAAAATGCAGATGGTGAAGAAGTTGCGCCCGATGAAAACGCTGCTGATCCAATAAAAAGAGGTATCCCGTCCAAAGAATCTATAAATCAGGAAGTAATTCGTGATGGAGAAGCAACTGGAGGAGTTCCAGGTACAGAAACCAATTCTGACATACCTATATACGGGCAGATTGAACTAAACGGCAATGAGACCCAGATAATAAACCAGAATGAAATAGATTATTTGGTAGACCAGATAAAAGAGCAGACACAAATTGATGCAGGAATGATTGAAGACCTGACAGTGTCAGTGTCCATAAATACAAGAAACAACGAATCTTCTATAACAGAAGATGAACTTTTAAAGCTGGTTGGAAATGCTTCTGGAATAACGCTTGAAAAAAGACCAGATAAGATTTCAATAGTAAGAGGAGCTTTCTATGACCCCGATGCAGGTATAGTAGACAATCTTACGCCTGATAATCAGAAGCAGATATATATAATAGCAGCTATAGCACTGGCAGTCCTTATAGCCCTTATTGTTACCCTGTTAATTATCAGAAGAAAGAAAAAGAAATCAAAACTGGCAGAAAAACAGATACCTAAAGAAGACAATGCCGCTGTTGAAAGGCTTATCCAGGCTATGGAAATGCCAAATGAAACAGGGTCAGAAGATGCCAAGAACAATCTTATAAATATAAAAAATGAAAAAAGTCTGGAACTCAGAGGAAACATCAGAGAGTTTGCAGAAGGTAACCCGGAAATATCAGCACAACTTTTAAAATCGTGGTTAAAAGGTGAAGATACAAATGAATAATTCAAAACTAACAAATCAGCAGAAGGCAGCCGCGGTGATAGTATCTCTGGGTGTAGATAAGGCCTCCAAAATATACAAATATCTTTCAGAAGATGATCTAGAACAACTTACCATAGCAATAGCAAAGCTGGGATATGTTTCAGTTGAAGATACAGAGATGGTACTGGATGACTTTTATAAAATGTGTCTGACGCAAAAAGTTGTTACAGAAGGCGGTATGGATTATGCAAGAGATGTACTTGAAAAAGCATTTGACGAAAGCACAGCCCATGCACTTTTGGAAAAAGTTTCAAAAGGAATGAAGGTAAAGTCGTTTGACTTCCTTAGAAGAACAGATATAAAGAGTCTGTTCTCAGTGCTGCAGCATGAGAGGCCTCAGATTATAGCAATAGTACTCTCTTATATAGACTCTTCAAAAGCAGCAAGTGTAATATCGGCGCTTTCCGAGGACAAGAGAGTTGCGGTAGTTGAGAAAATAGCAAAAATGGACAGTGCGTCCCCAGAAGCCATAAAAATAGTGGAAGCTCAGATGAAAAACAAATTCTCGACAGTAATGACTACAGATTTTGCAAAGATTGGTGGTATAGATTACATCGCCGAGGTCATGAACAACATGGACAGAAGCAATGAAAAATACATTTTCGACGAGATGGGAAAAAAGGATCTGGAGCTTACAGAAACAATCAAGAAAAAAATGTTCGTATTCGAAGATATTGCGAGCATGGATGGAAGAGCCATACAAATATTTGTCAGAGAGTGCGATATCAAAGACCTGGTACTTGCTATCAAAGGAACTAATGAATCGGTTGCAAATCTTATATTTGCTAACATGTCAGCAAGAATGGCAGAAAACATTAAAGATGAGCTTGAGATTACAACCAATGTACGTCTGAAAGAAGTAGAAGAAGCTCAACAGAAGATAGTGTCCGTAATCAGGAAGCTTGACGAAGAAGGAGCAATTGTACTTTCTAAGGGAGGAAAGGATGATATAATTGTATAGTTCAGATAACATATTTGACATACTCGTGGATTTTGAAGAAGAAGAAATCCTTCGCAGGGAATATGAAGACCTCCAGTCTAACCAGTCTGGCAATAAGGAAAACATCTCACTGGACATAGAGAAATATAGAGAAGAGAGAAGACAGATCAAAAAAGAACTGGCACAGACTCAAGATGAGATTGCTCAAATGCTCACAGATGCCCAGGTTCAAGCAGATGAAATAAAGATCAGAGCCAGAGAAGAAGGACTGGAAATCGGAGAAAGACAAGGCTACGAGAAAGGTTATCTGGATGGCTACGAAAAAGCCCAGACAGAAGTTGAAAAAACCCTCAAAAAGGAAGCTGACGATCTTCTAAAAGAATTGAAAGACCTTATTTTGTCAGTAGAGCAAAACAAAAAAGAACTACTGGATAAATATAAGGATGACCTGAGAGACATAGCAATAGCAATAGCAGAAAAGATAATAAGAGTAAGCCTCAAAAGCAGTGGCGATATAATAAAAAGAATGATAATATCGGCAACTGAAGGAATAATGTCCAAAGAATGGGTGAAAATATACATTTCCAGATGCGACGCTGAGATGGCAGTAAATGGAGACACTATGCTTATAAACTCTATATCTTATGTATCAGACCATATAAAAATAGTAGTTATGGAAAATGAAGCGCCGGGAACGTGCATACTGGAATTCCCAGACAAGGTCATAGACGCAAGCACCAATACGCAGATAGAGAACATAAAGGAAATAATTAGCAGCTCCAGAATTTAGAAGCAGGTGATCAATTGTTTAATAACATACCCAAGCTGATTGCAAAGTCAGAGACAGTAAGTCATATAGGAAAAATTGAAAATATAGTGGGAATGACTGTCGAAGCTACCGGTGGAAATGCCAGTATAGGCGACATAGCTATGATATACAGCGAAAACAAGAACCAGCACATACCATCAGAAGTAGTAGGTTTCAAAGATGACAGGATACTCCTTATGCCATACGAAGATATAGCAGGAATTTCGGCAGGGAGCTTTATAAGGAATACCAAAAACAGACTGAAAATACCTGTTGGCAACAACCTCATAGGCCAGGTGCTAGACGCTATGGGAAGGCCCATAGACGTGACCAAAAACTTTGTACCTGAATCACACTATTACGTAGACAGCAAGTATACAAACCCCCTCAATCGTCCCCCTATAGATGAGAAATTACACTTTGGAGTAAAAGCCATAGATTCATTGCTTACGATAGGAAAAGGTCAGAGAGTCGGGATATTTGCAGGAAGTGGAGTAGGAAAAAGTACCCTGCTTGGAATGATAGCCAAGAATGTAAAGGCAGATGTGAATGTCATAGCGCTCGTAGGTGAGAGGGGTCGTGAAGTAAGAGAATTCATAGAAAAAGACCTGGGAGAAGAAGGCCTCAAAAGATCGGTACTGGTTGTAGCAACATCCGACCAGCCCGCTATGCTGAGACTTAAATGCCCCATGGTAGCGACTACGATAGCGGAATATTTCAAAGACCAGGGCAAAGACGTACTTCTTATGATGGACTCGCTGACAAGATTTGCAATGGCGCAAAGAGAAGTAGGACTTGCCATAGGAGAACCACCTATAGCAAGAGGATACACCCCCTCCATATATGCAGAGCTTCCAAAACTGCTCGAGCGAAGCGGAAATTTCCAAAAAGGCTCCATAACAGGAGTATATACCGTATTGGTAGAAGGAGACGACACCAATGAACCCATAGCAGACATGGTAAGAGGAATACTGGACGGTCACATAGTGCTGAGCAGAAGACTTGCAAATGAAAATCATTTTCCGGCAATAGACATAAATGCCAGCATATCAAGACTGATGACGACCGTAGCAGACCCAGAACATCAAAAACTCGCATCAAGCCTGAGAGACATACTGAGCATCTATGAAAAAAACCTGGACCTTATTTCTATTGGAGCCTACAAAGCTGGGACAAATCCAAGACTTGACTATGCAATATCTAAAATTGACAAGGTACATGATTTTCTCAAGCAGGGCATATACGAAAGCTTTACTTTTGAAGAGACTATAGACAAACTCAGAGAAATACTGGCCTGATAAAAATTGAGAACAGATAGGAGATAAGACCAAGTGAAAAAATTTACGTTTGGACTAGACACTGTGCTCGGATATAAAAACCAGGTACTTTCGAATCTCAAAATGGAACATGGAAAAATAATTACAGAACTCAATCAACATGAGAATCAAATGCAAGACCTGAAGATAAAATATGAGAGTCTGAGAAATGAATTTAACGAAAAAAAACTCTCAGGAATGACCATAATGGAAGCCAGGACATTTCAGCTATATCTGAGCCAGATTGAAAACCAGATAAAAATTCAGGCTCAAAAGATAGAAGAAGTAAAAAAAAGAGAAGAAAAAAAGAGAAGAGAGGTTGTGGAGTCCAAAACCGAGTCGGCAGCCATAGAAAAACTCAGAGAAAAAAAGAAAATCAACTATGATGCAGGTGTGAAAAAAAGTGAAGAACTCTTTATAGAAGAGTTTGTATCAAACGCATCAAGTACAATTGAAAGGAGGTGAGAAAGATGAATACGAAAAGCATAGAAATATCAGCAAAACCTATGAATAAACTCGCAAAAAAAGAAACAATACCAAAAAACGAAGGCAGTGACTTCAGAGACATTTTGAATCAAAGCTCTAATACAAATTCCAAGGCGCCTTCAGCAGAAAAACCTGACGATTCAAACAGACCAGAGAAGTTGCCAGAAAACCAGGAATCAGGTAATTCAGAAGCTGGAGATATCAAAGAAAATGTAAATGTTTCGGGTGAGGAAATTCAAAAAAAATCGAGCCAGGACATATCATCAGATTCGTCAGCAGTGATAAATCCTATGTCCGCTATGCAGCCTCAGCTAAGGCCAGAAATAAAGACTGTAGCTGTTGAAGATGGAAAGATAAGCATGTCAGTTCTGGAAAATGCAGAATTAAATATTAACAGCAAATCTGCACAAGCTTCTCAGGCTCAGGAAATCAATATGGCCCTTACAGAAAAAACCATTAAAAATCCTCCTGCAAATGGAGCTGATCAGCCAAAATCAGAAGCAGAGACAAAAGCTGGACTGGCCCAGGCATCTGAAATTCAAAAATCCATTCCATCAGCAAGGCCTTTACAGCAATCAGAAGGAACGTCTTCCCAGCAAGATGAAGAAGCTCAAAGTACAAAAACTTCAGAAAAAGCTTTATCAACAGGTGATTCTCCAAAAGCAGGATCAGATAAGGATGAAGCAATAACTCAAGATCTCAGAGCCACTGCAAAAAACCAGCAAGATGGCCAGATGCAAGTCATAAAGGTAAAAGTTGGAGATGCACAAAAGGCGGGCTCTGCAGAATTTACAAAGCAAATAGCCAAAAACATAGACATAAAAGGTAATGGGGACAAGTCATACGAGCTTGAGCTGGATCCACAAAACCTGGGCAAGATAAAGGTAAACATAAGCTTTGAACAAGGGCAGACAAATATTTCACTTACATGTACAAATCCGAGGACAGCAGGACTTCTTGCAGAAAATGCCTCAATGCTTGCGCAGATAATTCAGGAAAGTAATGGAACAACAGCCTCAGTAAATGTACAAGAAGAAAGCGGATACCTGAGCCAGGAAAAAGATGAAAATCAAAATCAGCAAAGTCGTCAACACGGTGAAAACCAGAGAAACGATGACAGTGAAGAATTTGCAGATCAGATGAAACTTGGTCTTTGGGAAATAGAAAACCTCAAGAGACAGTACCAGATGTCTCAGACAAGTTAAAGGAGAATAGAAAATGGCAGATATAGGAGCAGTAGGAGCCGCATCAAGTCAAGTGCAACAGAGCAAGTCAAACACAAAAACCACACTTGATATGGATGACTTCTTAAAACTTATAGTAAAGCAACTTCAAAATCAGGACATGATGAACCCTATGGACGATGCAGCCATGATGAACCAGATGGTACAGATGGCAACCGTAAATGCTATGAGTACCATGGCAGATGCTTCAGTAACCAGCTATGCAGCATCACTTGTTGGAAAAGAAGTCACTGTAACAGAACCAGGACCAGATGGAAAAATAAAAGAAATATCGGGAAATGTAACAGGAACGGCAGTATATGGTGGAAAACAGGTAATATTTGTAAATGACAAAACTTACTACCTGACAGAGATTATGGCAGTAGGGAAATTGCCAGCTAAGGAAGAAACAAAACCAGAGCCAGAACCAGAACCAGAAACAATAATTGAGTAAGGAAACTCAAAAAATGGGAGTGATAATAATTGATAAAAGGTGTAAACAGCTCTAATCCGGTAAAGGAAAGAATCATAAACGAAAGACTTGGTTACGTCAACAGGAGCAATGACTTTGGTAAGATACTAAGAGACCAGATAAAAGAAAGTTCAGAGCTCAAATTCTCCAAACATGCTCAAGAAAGAGCAGCACAAAGAGGAATCGATGTAACTCCAAAACTAATGGATGATCTTCAAAACGCAGTAGAAAAGGCCAAGGAAAAAGGTGCAAGAGAGCTTGCTATAATAGGGAGTAACGAGGCATTTATAGTAAACGTGACAAACGGAGTAGTAGTTACTACCATGTCATCACTGGAAATGAAGAACAATATATTTACTAATATTGATAGCGCTGTAATAATTTAGGCTGGACCGTAAGGAAGCCCCCTGCAGTTGTCCGAATGACAAGGCAGTATACAGCATGAAAGGAAACAAAAATGATTAAATCAATGTTTTCAGGAGTATCAGGACTAAGAGCCCATCAGGCAAAGATGGACGTAATAGGTAACAATATAGCCAATGTAAACACATTTGGCTACAAGGCAGGAAGAGCTACATTTAAAGAGTCCATATATCAGACTATGAGCGGCTCAAGTGATGGAACAGACACATTTGGAGGAAAAAACCCCTCTCAGGTAGGATATGGATCTCAGATAGGCTCCGTAGATCTTATGTTTTCATCAGGAAGCTATGCACCTACAGACAGCCCGACAGATTGTATGATAGATGGAAACGGATTCTTCCTGGTTGGGACAAAGGATTTGGCAGGAATAAATACCGGTCAGGAGAATCCGGCCGATTCTGATGTTAATGCCCTTACGCTCACAAGGGTTGGAGATTTTAGATTTGATGGAGATGGATATCTGGTGGATTCAAACAGCAATATCGTTTTCGGATTTGTTCCAGTAGAAGGTGGAACCATCGAAGCAGAAACAGAACTGAATCCTATAAGGATACCAGCAGGTGAAACAGAAGCTACACGTAAAAATATTAACAGCATAAGGATAGACGATAAGGGAAATGTGATAGGAATAGATGCAGATACTAATGAACCTATAACTATAGCTAAGATTGCGATAGCAAACGTTCCAAACCCTAATGCCCTGGAAAAATCTCAGGGACCGTATTACAAGATAGTATCAAATACAGGAGATGCAGTAGCATTTGGAGCCGGAGACGGTGGAACAGGCCTTATGATATCAAACGGACTTGAAATGGCCAACGTGGATCTTGCAAAAGAATTTTCAGAGATGATAACTACCCAAAGAGGTTTCCAGGCAAATACTAGAATAGTAACAGTATCAGATGAAATGCTTCAAGAATTAATATCTATGAAGAGATAATACATTATTGGCGGGAGGTTAATAAAACTCCCGGAAAATACATAACAAATCCATCCTTATTACAAAAAAAGGGGCGTTTGCCATGATAAAATTAACCAAGCTTAACAACGAAGAATTTGTAATCAACTGTGCGCAGATAATGACTATAGATATAATACCGGAATCAAAAATAACTCTCATGAACAAAGAACATTTTATAGTATTGGAGAGTATTGATGAAATCATAGAAAAAACTATTGAATACAACCGGTCCATAATGGATATAAGACAGGGCAATATGATATAAGACATTTAATTTGGAGGGAAAATAATGGATGTAACAATGTTTATTGGAATGGCAATCGCAATGGTGCTGATGGTGTTTGGTATGGGGCTCAAAAACCTGGCTAACTTTGTAGATATGCAGAGTTTTATTATAGTAATAATAGGAACAGTAGCTGCACTATTTGCGGGTTTTGGGATCAAATCTTTTAAACAGTTGCCAAAACATATTAAACTTATAATGTCCAAGGATAGATACAATGCTAAGGAATGCATAACTCAGATAGTAGACATGGCTCAGGTAGCCCGGAAAAAAGGACTTCTTGCACTTGAAGAAGAATCCAAGAAAATTGAAGATCCATTTTTCAAGCAGAGTCTGATACTTATAGTAGACGTCCCCGATGCATCAAGAATAAAAGAAATGCTTGAAAATGAGCTGCTTTATCTGGATGAAAGGCATGCAAAGACGGTAACATTTTATGAAACTGGAGAAGCCCTTGCGCCTGCATTTGGTATGATAGGAACGCTGATTGGACTTGTTAACATGCTAAAGAGTATGTCCATGGACTCGGGCGGAAGCAGCAGCATAGGAGAAGACATGTCGGTGGCACTGATCACTACGCTTTATGGAGTTATATTTGCAAACATAGTATTTGGCCCCATAGTGAGAAGGCTCAAGCAGAAACATGACGAAGAGATACTCTTTAAAAATATTATAATAGAAGGAGTGCTCGCTATTCAGGCGGGAGATAATCCAAAATTCCTCAATGAAAAACTGACATCTTATCTGGCACATTACGAAAGATCAGATGGTGGGGGAGATGAAGGCGGAGAGAAATCTCCTAAAGCTAAAAAAGGAAAAAAGTCAAAGGAATAGGGGGATAATAGTTTGAAGAAAAAGGTAAGACCACCGGAAGACAAAGGGAAATGGCTGACCACGTACTCAGACACCATAACCCTGCTGATGTGCTTTTTTGTACTCCTTTATTCAATAAGCTCGGTAGATGCTGCAAAATGGGAGATAGTTGTAAAGAGTTTTAATCCAGACGCAGCAGCGACATCTCAGATAGTAACAGATCAGACAGAGACAGCCGGAGACAATGACGTAGAAGGAAGTACCTCACCAGCTATAGTAGATGAATTTGATGAACTTTACTATTCACTTAAAAAAGAAGTTGAGTTGCAGCAGCTTGAAGCGGATGTGGAGATAATAAAAGGAGATGGATTCACCTTTATTACATTTAGAAATAATATATTTTTTAATGGAGACAGCTATATTCTCAGAGAAAATGGAAAAATTATACTTGACAGCCTTGCAAGAATAGTAAAAGGTTCGTCCAAAACTATAGGAGAAATTCAGATACTGGGCCATACATCTCAGGCGAGGCCAAATGAGACCAATGATGTAAAATTTGATAGATTCCTTGCATCCAACAGAGCTACAGAGGTCCTTACATACATCCAGATGAAGGATGTAATAGAACCTTCCAAGCTTGTGGCCAGCTCTTATGGGCAATTCAGGCCAGTGAGTCCATTTGATACAACAGAAAATAGAGCTAAAAACAGGAGAGTAGAAATTGTAATTACTAAAAATGACGCGGTGACCAGAGCACTGGATGAATATTATGAAGAAGTCTACAGTTAAAGGGAAGGGGCGGTGAGAATCAGATGTCAGAAATATTATCTCAGAACCAGATAGACTTGATACTAAACTCCATGAAAGATGGAGGAGACAACAAACAAAAGGATCTTGAGCCTGAAGTTAAAAAAGAAGAGCTGGGATACAAGAAATATGATTTTTACAGCCCAAAAAAATTCACAAGAGACAAGCTTAAGCTCATAAATAATATATATGATAATTACTCAAGGATACTCGCTACAAAGGTAAACAACCTTTTCAGGACTTCGGGAGAATTCGAGGTCGTAGGAGTAGAGGAACAACGTTATTACGAATTTAGCAATGCTGTAAATGACAACGACATACTTTCTTTTGTAGAGCTTGACCTCAAAAATCCTAAAAAAGGAGCGCCCATACTTATACACGCAAACAACCGTATGATGCTGGGTATGATAGACAGAATTCTGGGTGGTGAAGGAGATGAGATTGACATAGATACA
The DNA here is from genome assembly GCF_000423525.1 of Proteocatella sphenisci DSM 23131. Taxonomy (GTDB): domain Bacteria; phylum Bacillota; class Clostridia; order Peptostreptococcales; family Filifactoraceae; genus Proteocatella; species Proteocatella sphenisci. The sequence continues at coordinate 59,013 of NZ_AUID01000010.1, forward strand.
GACTACAAGTATACTGATGTAGAAATATCTCTTTATGATCATATAATGTCTAAACTGACACCCAATATGAAAGAAGCATGGGCAAATTATATAGATGGAAGTTTCAATTACATGTATTCCAGAATAAACCAGAACGTGGGTCAGGTAATTGGAATGGACGAAACTGTTGTAATAGTTATAATAAGTGCAACAATGGGGACCATAGAAGGTAAATTGACTGTGTGCATTCCCGGTACCCTGCTTTCACTGATATTCGAAGCTCATGAAAATGAAAATATGAAAAAAAGAGGGGACAAGGACAGCGATGAGGATGAGATAATACTCGACAATGTCAAAACATCTGAAATGGAGATAAAGGTAAAATTTGGATCCGGCGAGATGAGGATGCGCGATGCCTATACTCTAAAGGTTGGAGACACTATAAACCTTGGGAGATCAAAAGACTCTGAAGTGTATATGTATGTAGATGACAATCTGTGGTTTACAGGAAATCTTGGAGTCCACAAAAAAAATGTGGCTGTCAAGGTAAAAGATATAAAGCAGTAGTATAAATTTGAAATTGACTAACGAAGATAAGGAAGGTAAAAAAAAATGGCTAAATTATTATTGGTAGATGACGCAGCATTCATGAGAATGGTAGTTAAGGACACTCTTACAAAGAATGGATTCACAGATTTGTATGAGGCAGCAGACGGACTTGAGGCAGTAGAAAAATACAAAGAGATACTTCCAGACCTTGTTATAATGGATATAACAATGCCTAACATGGATGGACTTGAGGCCCTTAAAAAAATAAAAGGGGAATTTCCTGAGGCAAAGATAATAATGTGTTCAGCTATGGGACAAGAAGCAATGGTAGTGGAAGCCATAAAGTCAGGCGCAAAAGACTTTATAGTAAAACCATTCAAACCAGACAGAATACTTAAGGCAGTGCAGCAAATACTTGGATAAAAGCAAACTCTTTGAGTAAGGAGGAAACATGTCTTTTTTAAGCTCCATGAATATAAGCGCTTCTGGGCTCACAGCTCAGAAACAAAGACTTGATATAATAGCAGAAAATATAACTAACATAAACACCACAAGAACAGAAGGTGGAGGACCATACCAGAGAAAAATGGTTGTTTTCCAGCCAATAGACCAGCAGGATTTTAAAAGTGTACTGAGCAGGACGGCAAGAGAAAATAATCAAAAAGGCGGAGTCCAGATAACTGAACTTGTAGAAGATACAAGAGAGTTTAAGTCAGTATATGACCCAGACCATCCAGACGCTAACGCAGATGGATATGTAATGATGCCAAATGTGGACCTCATTAAGGAGACTGTAGACAGTATGTCTGCCACAAGATCCTATGATGCAAATATTACTGCTTTTAATGCAATCAAGATGATGGCAACCAAAGCATTAGAAATAGGAAGATAGTCTAAAAGACACAGTGAACGCAGAAATATTAAAAGCAGGAGGATAAGATGAGCCATGATAAGTTAAATCCTATAGAGATAGATGCAATAGGAGAAATAATAAACATAAGTTTGGGAGCCTCAGCGACAGCCGTGGCTACAATGCTTGACAGAAGAGTCGATATAACAACTCCAAATGTCAAGGTGGTTACCTTTGATGAATTCGAATTTAAGAGACTCGAACCAGCTATAGGAGTTGAAATAACCTACACTCACGGACTTTCAGGAAACAATGTCATGATAATCAAGAAGATGGATGTCAAGACAATAGTAGAGATTCTGATGGGGAGTGAAATTCCAGACGAAGAATTTGAGATGAATGAGCTTTATGTGAGCGCCATATGCGAGGTAATGAACCAGATGATGGGAGCTTCGGCTACTGCCATGTCTGAGTTCATAGGAGAAACAGTAAACATAACTACTCCCACATCTTTTGAGATAGAAAACTCGCAACAGTTTAAGGAAAAGTATTTTGAACCAGATGCTAATTTTGTAAGCATAGAATTCAGTCTTTCAATAGAAAATTCCATAAAGTGTGAATTTGTAAACCTTATGCCTATACCACTGGTTAAGATGCTGGTATCTCGGATGATACCAGATCAGTCAATGCTTGAAGACCCAGCACCAGTAGCTCCGCCGCAGGCAGCAATGCCGCAGACTCCAGCCGCACAACCGCAGGAAGCTCCTGTACAGCAGGAAGCTCCACCGACTCCGCCGCCGCAGCCACAGGTACCTCAGTATGAACAACCGGCAGCCGCGCAGAGGCAGGAACAGCCAACGGCAGCACCTCAGCCTAACAGAACAATAGACGTAAAGCCAATACCGGCCGAGTCGTTTGCATCAAAAGATCCATCCAAAGAACTTGCAAAAGACAATCTGGAGCTTCTTATGGACGTACCTCTTGAAATTTCAGTTGAAATAGGACGAACAAGGAAACTGGTTAAGGAGATTGTAGAATTTACGCAAGGATCGCTCATAGTCCTGGACAAGTTGGCAGGAGACCAGGTAGAAATCTATGCAAACGAAAGATGTATAGCAAGAGGAGATGTCGTTGTAGTAAATGACAACTTTGGAGTCAGGATAACAGAAATAGTAAAATAGTAAAATGATGTAAGGAAGTGAATGATATTTTAGGAGAAACTTCATCGATGCTGGTTACCATGCTTATGCTGGCAGGGATACTATATCTCGCGTACAGAGTCAGCAAGTATGTGGGAACAGTCGCAGTAAGGCAGAGCCAGTCAAAATATATTAAGATTGCAGATATGATGTCTCTTGGTCAGGACAAGGCAATGGCAGTAACTCAGGTAGGAAACAGGATTTTCCTTGTAGGAATAACCTCAGGGGCTATGACCAATCTTGCAGAGCTTTCCCCTGAAGATCTTACAGAACTTGAGTTACAGACTCTGGATATGCCGGATATAAAGGAAAAATTTGCAGACATAATCAAAAAGGTAAAGAATAAGAAAGAATAGAGATTGAGGTATTATAAATGGGACAGGCACTGATAAATATTAATGGAGATGGAGCGCAGACACTGGAAATACTGTTTCTTATGACGACCTTGTCGCTGCTTCCTTCAATTATGGTAATGATGACTTCGTTTACCAGAATCATAATCATACTTTCTTTTTTAAGAAATGCCATGGGAGTGCAGCAGTTGCCTCCAAACATGGTACTTATAGGAATATCAGTATTTTTGACATTTTTTATAATGTCACCTGTGATAGATGATATAAGCCTTAATGCCTATACCCCCTACAAAAACCAGGAGATAAGTCAGGAACAAGCTATAGAAAGGGCTCAGGTCCCTCTTCGAGATTTTATGCTTAGACAGACTGAAACCGGTACTCTCAATATGTATGCTGAGTTTGCAGGACAAGAGCTTAATGAAAATGTTGCTGAAATACCTATGAAAATAGTAGTTCCAGCCTTCATGACAACCGAGCTGAAAAGAGCTTTTGTCATAGGCTTCCTGCTCTTTATACCATTTATGCTGATAGACCTGATTGTGGCAAGTACTCTTATGTCCATGGGTATGATGATGCTTCCACCGGCCATGATATCGCTGCCTTTCAAGATTTTGTTATTCATAACAATAGACGGATGGAATCTGCTTTTCAGCACTATAATAAAAGGTTTTAATTAAAGAAGGAGATAAAGGATGACTAATTCAGAAGCATTGATGCTCATGCAGTCGGCTCTCATAGTGGCCACAAAACTTGCGGCTCCTATACTTCTCATAAGTATGGCGGTAGGGGTAGTTATATCTATCATTCAGGCGGCAACGCAGATACATGAGCAGACTATAACATTTGTACCAAAGCTCATCCTTATATCCATGATACTTCTTCTTACAGGTGGAACCATGCTTGAGATGATGCAGGATTTCTGTTACGAGATTTTTGAAATGATGCTCAGATAAATGGATAATTTAAACCGGGAGGCATTATGATAAATCAGGAACAGTTAATCCTCTGGACATTCATATTGACCAGATGCACAGGTGTGATACTGCTTAACCCTATACTTGGAAGACGGAATATCCCAGGCATTGTAAGATCGGGATTCATTATGGCGCTGACCCTGCTGGTGTTCACATATCAGCCCCAGCAGATTATAGAGATAAGAGGTTTTGCCCACTATGGTCTACTTTTGATAAAAGAGCTGGCAGTTGGATTTATACTTGGGTATATAGTCCAGCTGTTCACATATATATCGCTTTATGCAGGCGGAATAATAGACTACCAGATGGGACTTTCTATGGCAACTATATATGATGCGCAGAGTAACTCGTCTATTCCGCTTACAGGAACAGTTTTCAACACACTTTTCATACTCATATTCTTTGCAGCGGACGGGCATCTGGCCCTCCTTAGGATATTCATGGATTCGAGCCTGGCAGTGCCTTATGGTCAGATTGCACTCAGCCCTGACATGGCGCTTTACGTAATAAGTGTATTCACTGCATGTACTACACTTGCTATTCAGCTGGCATTTCCTATAATGGCCATAGAATTTTTTGCTGAGGTGGGGGTAGGGATACTTATGAAAGCTATACCACAGATAAATGTATTTGTAGTAAACATACAGGCAAAGATATTAATAGGAATGATTGTCCTGGTGTTTATGTTCTCGCCTATGGGAGATTTTGTAAATAATGTTTTGTCAATTATGACAGACACGCTAAGAAGCGTTATTGGATTAATGTAAGGCATGATTAATTTGATGCAACAAAGGATGTGAGATTTTGGCAGGTGAAAAGACCGAAACAGCCACCCCCAAGAAGCGTAAGGACGAACGTAAAAAGGGTAATGTATTTGTCAGCAAGGATGTTTCAGCGCTTATATCCATATTGACTATATTTTATTCGGCAAAACTTTTGTTTCCTGGGATATACAGAAACCTCAAGGCTTTTATGCTGCTCCATCTGGACTATGCATCTACAAAGACAGACATAACAGACTCCTTCATATCTCAGATAGCTATGGGAGCCATTCAGACATTTGCAGCAGCGGCAATACCCTTAATAATGATAGCTATGATTACAGGAGTAGTAGTTACGCTTGTTCAGACCAGACTTCTTTTTTCAATGGACAGCCTCAAGCCCAAATTCAGCAGGCTAAACCCTCTTGAAGGGATAAAAAAAATAATATCACTAAAGAGTACCGTGGAAGTAATCAAAGGCAGCATAAAAATAACAGTTCTGTTATACATACTGTATAACTTCATAAAAAATCGATTCGTAGACCTTAGCAGGACTATGACAATGGGAATAATGGCATCTTCTGTTTTTATGCTTGAATCAGTCATTCAAATGGTATTCAACATAAGCATGGCCTTCGCGGCAATATCAGCTCTTGACTACGCCTACCAGTGGTGGGACTATGAGAGACAGATTAAGATGTCAAAACACGACATAAAAGAAGAATACAAACAGATGGAGGGTAATCCTCAGGTAAAAGGTAAAATAAAGGAAATACAAAGAAAAATGGCAATGTCTCGCATGATGCAAGAAGTACCTTCGGCAGACATTGTAATAAAAAACCCTACACACTTTGCGGTAGCCCTCAAATATGATATAGAAAAAGATGGGGCACCAATACTTGTTGCAAAAGGTCAAGATGAGCTGGCAATGAGAATAATAAAAACCGCAGAGAAAAACAGTGTACCTGTAATCGAAAACAAGCCGCTTGCCAGAAGTATCTTCAGCCAGACAAAGCTGAACAGCGAAATCCCGCAGGAGCATTATGCGGAAATCGCAGAGATACTGGTATACATCTATAAGCTTAACAACAAAGAGATGAAACTTTAGGACAAGCCTTAACATAAACAGTAGTGGAGAAAAAACAGAATGAAAATACTTTTAGATAATGCTGTATCGCTTTTTGTAATAATAATAGTACTGCTTCTAATAATACCTCTTAGTCCTTTTATTTTGGACGTAATGTTTATAATGAACATAGCCCTTTCGCTTATAATACTCATGATAAGCATGAACATATCTGAATCACTTGAATTTTCCATATTTCCATCACTCCTTCTTATAACTACGCTTTTCAGGCTGGGGCTCAACATATCCTCAACCAGACTCATACTTACAAAGCAGGGAGAAGCAGGAGCTGTAATAAAGGCATTTGGAGTATTCGTGCTCCAGGGAAATGTAGTTGTAGGATTCATAATATTTATTATAATAGTGCTTGTTCAGTTTATAGTAATAACCAAGGGAGCGGAGAGAGTTGCGGAGGTAGCAGCAAGATTTACACTTGATGCTATGCCAGGAAAGCAGATGGCCATAGATGCAGACCTCAGCTCAGGACTTATAAACGAAAGTGAAGCAAAAGAAAGACGATACAAGATTCAAAAAGAAGCAGATTTTTATGGAGCCATGGACGGTGCCACCAAGATAGTAAAAGGTGATGCAGTAATGTCTATAATCATAACTCTGATAAACTTTATAGCAGGAACCATAATAGGAATCGTCCAGTCCAATATGGCCTTTGCAGATGTTCTGACTATGTATTCGATCGCTACTATAGGTGATGGACTGGTATCTCAGATACCAGCGCTGCTGATATCGGTAGCTACAGGAATGATAGTTACAAGAGCAGTATCAGAAGGAAGTCTTAATACAGACGTTACAAAACAGTTCCTTGCACAGCCCAATGCACTTATGGCAACAGGAGGACTCCTTGCCATTCTTGCGGCAGTTCCAGGTATGCCCCATATACAGCTTGGACTTATAGCAGCGATGCTTCTGGGACTTGGTTACAACAGCTCCAGGACTATAAAAAAGAATATGCTGGCGATGGAAATGGGAGCAGAAGAAGAGCTGGGAGCAATGGCTGAGGCAGAAGATGAAAACGATTACTACAAAGATGCAAATAACATATATCAGCTTCTTAATGTCGAACCAATAGAGATGGAATTTGGCTACAGCCTTATACCTCTTATAGACGAAGAGAGTGGTGGAAATCTCATAAACAGGATAGTAATATTTCGCAGACAATACGCCCAGGAAATGGGATTTGTAGTTCCATCCATAAGACTCAGAGATAGTTCAAATATCAGCACCAACCAATATACAATAAAGATAAAAGGCGAAGAAATAGCAAAAGGAGAACTGCTTGTAGATTACTACCTTGCACTTGAACCTTCAAAACCATCAGGTCAAGTAGACGGAATAGAAACCATCGAGCCTGCATATGGAATCCCAAGTAAATGGATCACAGCAGACAAAAAAGAACTTGCAGAGATATATGGATATACGGTTATAGACCCGCTTTCAGTAATGCTGACCCACCTTTCAGAAACTATAAAAAGACATACTCATGAGCTTCTTGGAAGAGCAGAAGTAATGCAGATAATAGAAAACACAAAACAGCAGATGCCAGAACTCGTAGAAGAAGCATTTCCAAATATAATAAGCTACGCCAACTTTCAAAAGATTCTTGCAAACCTTCTAAAAGAGGGAGTTCCAATAAAAGACACAGGTACCATACTGGAAAGTATAATAGACACATCCGCGACGACCAGAGATATAGATACTATAACAGAAAACATAAGGATATCTCTAAAACGGACTATAACAAGGAGATTCTGTGAAAATGGTCAGCTAAGAGTAATAACTCTGGATGCAGATCTGGAAAAGACAATAGTAAACAGTCTTACACGCAGCGAACAGGGAATTTACCTGGCGCTCAATCCTGACACAATGCAGAATATAATAGTCCAGCTTTCTGAACAGATGAAGATATTCAGCGATCTTTCACAGAGACCAGTGATACTTACAAGTCACGTAATAAGGGTTTATTTTTACAGACTTATTGAACAATTTTATCCAAATATCTATGTACTCTCTTTCAATGAGATAGCCAACAATGTACAAATACAATCTATTGGAAACGTGAGCGCATGATGATTTGTTATTAATCAGGAGTAGATGATGACTTTTAGCAAAGATGTGGAATCAAAAACAAGTGAAGAGCTGCTTTTTGAGTATAAACAAAATAAAGACCATATGATAAAGCAAGAGATTGTTATGAGGTACGTTCCCATGGTCAGGGTAATAGCCCTTAGCATGAAAGAAGTCTATTTAGGCTTTGCCCATACAGATGACATAGTAAATGAGGGTGTAATAGCCCTTATGAAAGCTATTGACAAATACGATGAAGAAAAAAATGCAAAATTTGACACCTATATAAACAAAAGGATAAAAGGACTCATAATAGACATGGCCAGAAAGCAGGACTGGGTGCCAAGGAGCATAAGAAAGTCAGCAAAAGAACTGAGTGAAGCTGTAAACAGGCTTTACACAGAGCTTGGAAGAATGCCAGAAGATGAAGAAATAGCGCAGCATCTAAATCTTACGCCGGAACAATACAAAGAGAAGGTGTCAAAAAGTAATTTTTTTGGTATACTCTCATTAGAGGTAATTACAGACGAAAACGGCGAAACCAGAAAAACTGCAAAACTGCCTTCAGACGATATAAAAAATACACCAGAGCATATACTGATAAATAACGAAGTAGACGAAGAACTCAGAAAAGGAATTGAGGTACTAAGAGAAAGAGAGCGCCAGGTAATAACCATGTATTACCACAAAAATCTCAATATGAGAGAGATAGCCCAAAGACTGGGTATAAGCGAGCCGAGAGTCTCTCAGATACACGCCAGCGCACTTAAAAAACTGAGAATAGAAATGAACAAATTTATGTAGTAGAAAAAGAGGGGTGCTATGCAGCAGGGATTTTATAATCTGACCTCATCTATGATAACTCAAAGTAGAAATCTGGATGTAGTAAGTAACAATATAAGCAACGTGTCCACACCAGGATACAAAAAAGACACCATGATTGCGACAACATTCAAAGAGGAAATGCTGTCAAGGACAGGTAATACAGACAGAAGCAAGTCTACAGACTTAAATACCACATCAAAAATATTAACTGCAAAAGAAACTGTAACCGACTATTCACAAGGGGCCTTTGAAGAAACGGAAAATCCTCTCAACGTAGCACTTAGTAAAAATGGTTTTTTTGAAATACAGACGCAAAATGGGAGCATATATACTCGAAACGGAGGATTCATAACTGATGATCAGGGATACCTCAGCCTTCCTGGTGCAGGAAGAGTCATGGGAACATCAGGACAGATACAGCTTGAATCAGACAATGTGAGAATAGATTCTGCAGGAGGGATTTATGATACATATGGGAGTTTTGTAGACACTATAAAAGTAGTAGATTTTGAAAATTATGACCAGCTCAACAAAAATCAGGATGGACATATAAGGACTGGAGCCCAGCCTGTTGTAAAAGATGGGGGAATAGTACAAAAAGCCCTTGAAAGATCCAATGTATCCATGATGAAAGAAATGACAACCATGATGACAAGCCAAAGAGCAATACAAAGCGCATCTCAGATACTAAAGATGTATGACCAGATGATGGCAAAATCTACAACAGAAATAGGAAGAGTATAGAGGAGGCATCAAATGAGAGCATCTTTTTACACAGCAGCAACAGGAGCTGGGGCCCATCAGTCAAAGCTGGACGTCATAGGAAATAACATGGCAAACATAAATACAGATGGGTACAAGAGTAAATCAGCAGTATTTTCAGATCTCATATATAATAATATAAACGAAGCCCAGGAGTCTCCAGGCCTAAGATCAGGCACAGGTACAAAAATCCAGGGGACTGACATAAACCATGAAAATGGAAATCAGGTGCAGACCGGGAATCCGCTTGATTTTGCAATAACAGGACAAGGGTATTTTGCGGTTCAAAATCCTCAGACACAGGAAATATTTTACACACGCGATGGAAGTTTTGCAATGTCTCAGCCATACGATTTTGATGGACAGACATTTGACCTTGTGACAAAAGAAGGTTATTATGTACTTGACTCATACGATCAGCCCCTCCAGATCACAGACGCAAATGAAGACTTGGATCTTGGAGTCTTTACATTTCCCATATCTAATGGGATGCAGAGCATTGAAAATGCGAGATTTCTTCCCGTAGAAAAAAATGGTCAGCCCCAGATGATAACGCAGGAGAGCCAGCTGGAGAGAGGCTATGTAGAGGCCTCAAATGTGGATCTTGCAAAAGAGATGGCAAAAATAATAGAGACTCAAAGAGCCTACCAGTTTTCAATCAAGATGATACAGACATCAGATGAAATAGAAGGAATTATAAATTCACTAAGATAAGGCGTTTAACGCAGGGGGAAGCTATTGAAGATAACTAACTATGAACAGATAGATACTATGGGCTTGGATGCTCTCAAAGAGATTGGAAGCATAGGTCTGGGAAATGCAGCGACTGCGCTGGCATCCTTACTTTCTAGAAAAATACAGATGACACAGCCAGATGTATCTATAATGGGATACAATGATGCGGTATACAAACTTGGAGGACCTGAAAAAATAGTAGTAGGAGTACTGACAAGAATAACAGGAGACATATGCGGGCTTATGCTCTATATACAGGATCTGAATTTTATAAATATAATGCTCAAGAACCTGCTTTCAGAAGATATTACAGATTATGATCAGCTTGGAGATATGGAGATGTCGGCACTTGTTGAAATAGGCAATATCATAATATCGTCTTACATAAATTCTCTGACAAGTCTTGCAGATATAAGCGTAAAACTTTCTGTGCCTGGGGCATCCACAAATATGCTCGGCGGGATAATGACAGTTCCTATGATAGAATTTGGATATGAGACGGATAAAATAATGATGATTGGAGGTAGTCTTATCTGCGATAATCAGGAGATAGGCGGCAATCTGATATTGGTACCAGAGATAGAATCACTTAACAAACTGTTTGAGAAATTGGGTATTAAAAATGGACAATAAAAATATAGTAGGTATAGCAGATATGAAAATTGCAAGAGCAGAAGGCGTACTTATAACATATGCCCTGGGCTCGTGCGTTGGAGTTTGCCTCTATGATCCGATCATAAAACTCGGTGGCATGGTACATATAATGCTCCCAGAAGCACTTTCAACAGGAAGCAATAACGTGTTTAAATATGCGGATACTGGAATAAGAGAAACCATAAGAAAAATGGAAGTATTTGGAGCAAGAAAAGACAGAATGGTATGCAAAATCGCCGGAGGAGCAAAGATGTTCGAGGTCCAGGCCACTGGACCACTGGGCAACATAGGAGAGAGAAATACCATAAGTGTAAAAGAAATACTCAAATCCGAACGCATAAGACTCCTCAAAGAAGATACGGGGTCAAACTGTGCCAGGACCCTTTCTTTTGACGTAAGCACTGGAATGGCAAAAATAAAAGTATTTGGAAAGACTGACTTGATATTTTAGATATACAAAAAAACTTGGAGAGGTGAACTTATGAACAATACAAACAGAGGGAAAAGCGAAATATTACTTGAATCGGGAACAAATGAAATTGAGATTATGGAGTTTACTATAGAAGATGAGCTATACGGAATAAACGTAGCCAAGGTCAAAGAAATAATGATGGCCAGTAAAGTAAAGCCTGTTCCCCACTCACATCCGGCGGTAGAAGGAATCTTTAAGCCAAGAGACAAGGTCTATACAGTAGTAGATCTTCCAATGTACCTTACAGGAAAAGAAAGTCAAAAACAAGACAAAGATATATTTATAATTACAAATTTTAACAAACTCTACATGGCATTCAGGGTACACACAGTAGTTGGTATAAGCAGAGTGTCGTGGAAGGCCATACAAAAACCAGACAAGACCCTCAACAGAGGAGAAGAAGGCATAGCGACAGGAATTGCCCAGTGCGGAGATGAACTGGTAACTATACTCGACTTTGAAAAAATAGTGTCTGATATATCGCCAGAAACTGGAATACAGCTTGATTCCATAGTTAAAATGGGAAACAGAGCAAGAAATGATGTACCCATACTTCTTGCGGAAGACTCAGTACTGCTTTCAAAGATGATAACAGAAGCCCTTTCAAGGGTCGGATACACAAATATATTAAGATTCAACAATGGAGAAGAAGCGTGGAATTACCTTGAAAGAATGAAAGCAAATACTGCAGACAAACACATGGAAGAAATAGGACTTATAATAACAGACATAGAAATGCCAAAGATGGATGGGCACAGACTTACAAAACTTGTCAAAGAAGACAGAGAACTAAGACGCATACCCCTTGTAATATTCTCATCACTGATAAATGAAGAAATGAGAATAAAAGGAAAGAGTCTTGGAGCAGACGAGCAGCTCAGCAAGCCAGAAATAGGCCACCTTGTGGAGATAATAGATATGCTTATCGCAAGATCCAAACAAGCCAAGGCAGTAGAAAGAGAAAGCTAAACCCAGATTCAGATCGAAATCTAAATCACAAGAAAATGGAGCCTCGAAAGGGCTCCTTATTTATTGCAGCTATTTACTATTTTCTGCTATCTGTTCCAGTGCCATTCCTATTATTCGGTCTGAATGGTCTGCCATGAATAAAGGTATGTTGAGCAGATCATCATCGAGCCTGAGGTTGCTGAGTGAAAACCTCACTCTCAGCTTTACTTTTTCACCGTATTTTTCCTTGTATTTCCTAAGGCTTCTGCTCTCTACATTATCCTCTGATTTTACCTCTACTGGGAAAATGTCATTTTCTCTCTGTATTATAAAGTCAACCTCATAATTTGGATTATCCGTGGTCCAGTAGCGAGGCGTTGCTTCAAACTGGCTCTGCAGTGCCTGTAGAACATAGTTTTCGCTTAATGCGCCCTTGAACTCCACGAACAGCCTGTTTCCTTCGCCAAATGCTGAAGGTGCGAGCTTGGAAAATCTTCGCAGAAGACCTACATCCATCATATACAGTTTAAAAGCCGAAAGATCATCATATGCCGAAATAGGAAGTCCTGGAGCACTGCTTCGATATATTTTATGTGAGAGGCCGGCATCACACAGCCATTGCAGAGAATCTTCGTATTCTCTTGCCCTTGCTCCCTCTTTGACTACCTTGTAAATGAACTTCTTATTTTCCTTTGCCAGCTGAGAGGGTATTGACTTCCATATGAGAGATATTTTAGGAAATTCTCTTGGTTCTGTGTGTTTGGCGAAATCGAGTTCGTAGGCATCAAGGATATTTGACTGCACCTTCTGCATAAGCTCCACGTCACGCTCCTGTGTCCAGGCTCTCACTGATTCAGGCATTCCACCTGTCACAAAATACATTTTGAGCTTTTCATACAGTGGATTGAAAAATGCGTCAGGGACAGGCTCAAGCTTTTCTATGCTGTCCATATAGGCAGCCAGATTGCCATCTCCATTGGCCATAAGAAATTCAACAAAGGTCATGGGCCTCACTTCAAGAAAGTCTACTTTCCCAACTGGAAAAGATGCAGGTTTTGAGAGCGCTATCCCCAGCAGAGACCCTGCACACGCAACGTGATAATGCGGCGTGTTTTCGCAGAAATATTTCAGAGTATTAAGCGCATTCGGGCACTCCTGAATTTCGTCAAATACAATAAGTGTGTCCTGCGGTGCTTCATAGTTTATCACTTCTTTGCTTGCCATCATCAGATTCTGCAGTATACGATCAACATCCTTGGTACTCTCAAAAAACTGTTTGTATTCAGGATGCTCGTCAAAGTTGAAGTATGCCATGTTTTTGTAATGATGCTCTGCAAACTCCTTCAGAAGCCATGTCTTACCTACCTGGCGAGCTCCTTTCAGAATAAGCGGTTTTCTGTACTTCGAGTTTTTCCATTCAACAAGTTTTTTCATAATCAGCCTCTTCATAAGACATCCCCCTTTCTTAAAATCACATTATTATAGATATTTTATGCATAAAAATCACATATTTTTATTATAATTATAGTCTGTTTATTTATTCAAGTCAACGAAATCACATTTTAATACATAAAAAAGTGTATAAAATCACACTTCTATACACTTTTTGTGGCATAAGGACTTTCCTAGCCATGATATGAAGTTTTAAAAATGACATTCTATTCATGATGCGGTTTTTCTTTCACGAGCATGCATGCTTTTATAAGTTCGGTTGATATGATAGCGGTATTTTTAGTCTCGTAAAAACTTACCATTGGAAATATAGAGTCCTTGTCGGTAACAACTATCTTTGTAGGAAGATTGGTAAGTGCAAGTGCAAAAGTATCTACTATACATCTGTCACACATGCACATGTCAAATTTACGCATATAATCGAGGACCTTGTCTTGAATAATTCTTTCATATACATTTATATATTTGAAATCCAGATCCAACATAGAGTTTAAATCCTTGCGGTCGTGAAAATGGAGTTTTTGTGACTGTTCAAGCTTTTGAGCAAGCGTGGTTCTTTCCTGGACGGGATTATTGTTTATTGCAGGTATGGAAGCTGTTTCTTTTGCGGCAAGCTCTGCGGCTGCAGTATTATCTATGGCAGGCTCACTGTTTATGCCTTTGGCAGGCTCACTTTTTGTAACTTGGGCAGCCTCCTCAGTTTCCAGGGCATCTTTTAGAAAATCAGAAAGCGGATCATGATCATGAGTAAGGATTTTCACAACAGGAGAATTTCCTTTTACATTGTCCACACCAGGGACTTCTTTTTTAGTTTCGACAGTATCATCTTTTGTTTCTTCAGACCCAGAACCCGCTATAAGGTTGAGTACATGTGTAGTCTTGTTGCTTTTTCTAGCCATTTTATTCTTACCCCCTGAAAAAAATCAAATTAAAGTTTGGATAAAAGCTCATCGACAAAGCTGTTGTAATCCGCCGCCGGATTGGAATTAGGTGCATATTCAAATATGCTTATGCCGTGAGCAGGAGATTCAGCAACGACTACAGCTGGCCTTATCTTGGATTCAAGCACAAGGGTATCGAGCTGAGATGCGATTTTTTCAGACATTTCAAGTACTTCTCGGGCAAGTATGGTGCGCCCATTATATTTTGTAAGGAGTATACCAAGAATGCTCAGTTTTGAGTTATAAAATTTCTGTACGGCAAGAAAGGTTTCCTTTATTTGAGAAACGCCCAGCAGACTAAGTATCTCAGGTACCATAGGTATTATAAGATAATCAGATGCCACGTAGGCATTTACAGTAAGTACGTTGAGTGAAGGGGGCGTATCTATGATTATAAAATCATAGTGGTCATGCAACTGCGCCAGTACATTTTTGAGAAGATACTCCCTGCCAAACTGATTAAATTCGATTTCCGCACCACTTAGAAGTATATTTGAGGGTATTATATCACAATGCTCACCGTGAAAAATAGCTTCTTTTATAGTGTTTTGCCCTTTAAAAACATCGTAGATTGAAATGTGGTTCTCTATATCTACTCCAAAATAAAAACCAAGATTTCCCTGAGGATCCAGGTCAATACCCAAAACCTTGTAGTCTCTCATTGCGAGACCAGATATCAGGGCGCTTGATGAGGTGGTTTTTCCGACACCACCTTTTTGATTTGTAAAAGTAATAACCTTAGCCATAATATATCCCCATTTCACACAAATTATATAAATTAGAATCAAAACTATTAACAAAAGCGCACAGTCTGTCGAATATACTTATATAAGAGTAATTATACTCATAATGTTTAAAATTACATATAAAGTGTTTTCGACATAATATGTTAAAAACATAATAATAAAATAAAAAAGGATGGCAATTAATATGCAATATGGACATGAACAATACAAAGAGCAATCTATAAACACAATGACCAAAGGAGAACAGCTTGTCCTTCTCTTTGACGAGGTAGTAAAAAATCTGAAAAAATCAGAAATTGCTATAGAAATTAAAAATTATGAGCTTCTTGATGAATCCATACAAAAGTCTATGGACATAGTCAGGTACCTTATCAGCATACTAGACAGGAGCATCCCTATAAGTGATGAGCTTTATAGAATGTATGACTTTTTTCTTTACGAATTCAACCGTATAAAATCGGGAAGAAAAACCCAGGTAGTTGAAGAAGTAAAAGAGCTTGTAATTGAAATGAGAGACGCATTCAAAGAAGCTGACAAGATAGCCTCCAAAAAATAAAAATCGAATCAACAATAATAACAATAATAGCATCCAAAGCAGCAGTAGGAATACAGCTGCTTTTTTTATGTTCTACATTCCAGCCAGCCCCTGTATGAGCCAAAATGGGCCCCCACTTCCAGCGCTGTATTTTGCCTGGCTCAGTATGGTTTCTATATCCCAGCTTTTCTGGGAGTTTGCAAGGCTGTTAGAGTCAGCGATTATGACCTTACCGTCTTTATCAAGACCGGCAAGGACTATAAAATGTCCTGTAGAATTTGTGAACAGTCCTTTTTTTGTAAGTACAGCAAAAAAATTCCCTTTTTCAAGTTCAGATATTATGGCATCTGGTGAATAGTCATAAAAACCAGAAGACTTTATCGAAAAATGCGCAAGGCCATCTGTCATTATGGCGTGATTTGAGCCCGCTGAAGGAGAGTAGAGTCCCTTTGGGTACATTAGCTCTGCAACTTTATAGGGGTTGGTATCAATGCCTGTCAGAGTGTTTGCTATCATTGCCACAGAAGCAGGGCCACATCCATATATGTCTATAGAATCCCCAGCCTTAACCCCCATATCCTTCCACCTTGGGTCATGCTGGCTCATATAAACAAAATTGCCATTTATCATGAAGTCATAAAGTCCCGAACTGGAAACATCATTTTCTGAATCAGAATATAGATTTTCATAAAGTTCATCTTCTTCATCTTTATCTTCTGGTCTTATTTCTTCTGCAAATACATAAAATCTGGATTTTATATTTTCGGCAGAATCCGCTGCTCCAGATGCAAGTTTTATGGTGTTTTGCTGTATAGAATCATAGGTTTTATTTACAAAGCTTAAATCTATGTCAGCATCATAATGAACATTAAACACAGAAGCTATAAGGACAAAGCTTATAGAAAATACTATTGAAAAAGGAGATAAAAATCTGAAAAGCGATGATATCTTTAGTTTTCTCAAATTTCCTCCTTTTATCTTAACTAAAATTAATTTTACATATTAGAATATTATACCACTAAAATAATGCCCAATCAATAATATAGGGCAGTTGAAATGAAAAAATAAAGAGTATATAATAAGGATAAGAATATTAAAGATAGTAAACAAGTATTTCAATTGATATCAGCGGGGTTGAGTTAATGGGTTTTATAGAATTCAAAGGTGTAAGCAAGGCATATGAAAATGGGCATACAGCTCTTCTTAATTTAAGTGTTTCTGTAGACAGGGGAGAGTTTTTGTTCATAGTTGGGGAAAATGGGTCAGGAAAGAGCACCCTTTTGGAACTGCTTATATCGGTATTCAGGCCCGACTGGGGACAAATAATAGTAGATGGTCAGGATATATCTGAGCTGACAAGAGATGAAATCCCATACTACAGAAGGAGTTTTGGTATAATATCGCCAAGGGTGCCTCTGGTGTCAGAGCTTGATGTTTTTCACAATGTATCTCTTCCACTAAACATAAGGGCTACAAAGAAAAAGCATATAAAACAGGCTGTTGATCTGGCTCTTGGAGCGGTAGGAATGAAAGACAAAGTGGACTCCAATATAGGGGACTTATCAGGTGGAGAACAGATAAAAATAATGATTGCAAGAGCTATAATAACTGATCCAGCCATACTTATAGCAGATGAGCCTACTGCAAACCTGAGCACAGATGATGCTTGGGATATATTAAATCTGATTGAACATATAAACTACAGTGGAACGACTGTAATTATGGCCACCCACCAAAAAAAACTGGTAGATTTGTCAAGAAAAAGAGTAATAAGGCTTAAAAAAGGCAAACTGGTATCAGATGTAAAAAGAGGAAAATATTAGGCTGAAAAAAAGAATACACAAAATGTTTTACACTACCTTTTCTGCTAATTAAAAAAACCTGCGACCTTGTGCCTGGCCGCAGGTTTTTTCTTGTTTTTATTTATTTGGAAGTACGAATTTCTTTGCAATCATCTCAAGCGTAGAAGCAAGACTTGACAACTGTTCACTTGCGGCAGAGCTTTCTTCGGCTGCTGCGGAGTTACTGTGAACTACTGCGCTTATTTCATCTACAGAGCTTCTTATATGGGCTATCTGCTCAGCTTCTTCGAGTGCGGCCGTAGATATGCTTTGTACCATTGCGGTACTTTCATCAACGGAAGTTATAACTTCTGAAAGCGCCTCTTGTGTTTCACTGGCTATGTCTGTTCCATCTTTTACTGCTCGGATAGAATTTTCAATAAGGGCCGTAGTGTTTTTGGCAGCTTCAGAAGATTTGGTTGCAAGATTTCTTACCTCGTCAGCAACTACTGCAAATCCTTTTCCAGCGCTTCCTGCTCTGGCAGCTTCTACCGCGGCATTGAGGGCAAGAATGTTGGTCTGAAATGCTATATCTTCTATAGTTTTTATTATCTTTCCAATTTCAAGAGATTCGCTGCTTATACGGCTCATTGCATTCATCATCTGCTCCATCTGTTCATTACTGTTGGATACAGCGTGGCCTACTGCAGCTATCTGTGAGTTTAGGACTGTAGAATGCTCAGCACTTAGATTTATATTTTCAGAAATATCATTCATGTTAATGGCAAGGTTTTGTATTGAACTAGATTGCTCGCTTGACCCATTTGCAAGTTGCTGGGCTCCGTTTGCAATCTCCATAGATCCAGATGCAAGCTGTGATGATATAGAAGTAATGTCTCCTATTACATCAGAGAAAGCGAAAACTGTTTTTTCAAGAGACTCTTTTAGTCTGTAGAATTCACCGCTGTAATCCTGCTCAAGGTCTATATCCAGATTTCCCTGTGCAAAACTGTCCAGTGAATTGGAGATTTCGTCTATATAAAGAATGTAGGTACGAAGCTTTGTTACAAGGACTGCCATACCTCTTGCCAGTTCTCCAACTTCGTCTTGTGAATCAGTATGGATATCTACATCGTAATTTCCTTTCACAAGCTCATTAGTAACCGCAGTAAGCTTCTTGAGTGGATTTGTGATTCTTCCTGAGAGGATTACAAGGGCTCCTATCATAAGGATAAGTGAGAGTATGTTTATAGTTAATATTTTGGCTGTTATGCTATTTACTTTTGCAGTGAGTTCACTTGCGGGCTGACTTGATAGTATACCCCAGCCAGTGTCTCCTATAGGCATATAGCATCCTACAGCGGCATTTCCACGATCGTCATATTCTTTTATAGCTGTTTCCTGGCTTACTATATTATTTTGAATTTCAGCATCCAGGCCTATCTCGCCCACAGACTTCATTATCATGGCGCTGTCTTGATGAGAAAGCACGGCCTGACCTCTTGTAATAAGGATGGCAAACCCATTTTCGCCAATTACATGCTGCTGGGACATAGCATTAAGGGCTGTTATGTTTATATCAAGACCTGTAATGCCGACGATTTTTCCTGAGGGATCATATACAGGTGCAGTAACTGCAACAACCATGTTTCCAGTTATTATATCTGTGTATGGTTCAGATATTATAGTTTTTCTTGTTTCTCCATCTTTGAACCAGTATTCCTTTTCTTCAAGGAAATAGTCATCTCCAGATATATAGGTTCCTCCGTCTATAACTACACTTGGATCAAGGTCTGCCACATAGGCTGAAACTATGTTTTCCTTGTCGCCTTCCTGAGAAGATTTAAGCATGGCTTTTACATTTGCAAAATGTGAAGACTCTCGTATGTCATCGCTTCCAGAGGTTTCGATTAATAGGTTTTTGACATTTATATCGTGAGCCATCTGCAAAACTGAAGACTGATAGTGGGATAGATAGTTTTCGGATTTGTTTGCAAGGAGCTCAGTCTCAATTTTTGCAAGCTGCTGATTGCTTTCCTCAAACAGGTTACCTGTGGTCACGTAGGTAAAGAGGCTCGAGACAAGCATTACTGCTGCAAGCGTACCGCCGATTACCACCAGTATCCGGGATCTTATGCTTTTCATAAAATGTTTCCTTTCATGCACAAAAATAATAAAATAAAAAATTACTTAAAATATGCCTAGTCTAATTCTACACAAGAGTATGTTATTTATCAACTGAATAATTTAGAAAGTATACATATATGTCTACAATGGTCTTGTAAAGCTCTTCGGGTATTTCTGAACCCAGCTCAAGCTGAGTCAGCATGGTAGCAAGAGAGTTATCTTCATATACGGCCACATTGTTGTTATTTGCTATCTCTACTATCTTTTCAGCCATATATCCCATCCCTGAGGCAACTATGACAGGAGAGTGACCTGTAGTCTCATCATAGGTAAGGGCGACCGCTTTTTTTGTGGATACATTTTTATATTGAGACATTTATATTGTTTCTCCTTTCCATTATCTTTGGGAATACCTCGCTTACGCTCAGGCGTTTGATTGATTTTGATACGCTAAGTGACTTGGGTTCGAGGCCGTTACCGTGTATGATTTCTGAAAGTTTTTTCTGGATTTCTCTTTGAGCGCCTTGAATTTTTTCGGGATAAAAAAGCTGGACATCCAGGGATTTTCCCTGCAGGTGAACTATCATGTCAAAAAAACCCAGGTTTTCTATGTCAAATTTAAGGAGCATTTTGATCGCGCGACTTTCTTCATGGCCTTGCTGTGAGCTTTTGTCATCAGGATCTGCCCAAATTTCAGAGAACATAAACTTTCCTGCAAACTCAACTGGTATAAGGACGTGCAAAAGCGGCATGTAGACACTGGAATTTATGAGCATAGACTGGAGGAGGTTTTGAAATACCATCTTGTTTTCATAACCGGCCTCGCCTGAGAGGCCCTTGCTTATTATATTTAAAAGCATGTCAGCGTCTGGCATTTTGGAGACAGCTTTGTCCTCAACCATCTTTTCAAAAAGAGCTGCGAGCGAGGCATCCTCAATCATGCCCAGTCTGTTTCTGAAAGTGTTGAATCCGCTCAGAGCCTTGAGAGACGCAAGTGCATCCTGGAGACTGGAGTTCTCGTATCTGGCTATATCCAGGGTAAGACTTGTAACAAAACCTCGGACAGGTCCAAAATCGTGATATCTGGAAATGTATTTTGCAATCCTTGGGACGATTTCTTCTTTAAGAAGAGCTGTATTGGCCGCATTATCGCCAGGCGCTGCATTAATATTAAGGGATTTTATTAGAGCCTCAAGCTCTTGAGTCTCACTTTTTGGCATGGAGCTCAGGATGTTGCCAAGATTTTGTGATATATTTGCGAGCAGCCGTCCCGATGAGGTAAGGTCGTTGTATTTTTTCAAAAACACAAGAATAGCATTTTTGAATTCACTCGAAGCATCAGATGCCATAAAATCTCTTAGTATTCCAAAAAACATATTCTTAAATCCGGCGGCATTTTCAAGATGATTCTTCAAAAAAGAAGCAAATTCAGCCTCATTCATCTTGAGCATATCCATGTACTGGGATATTTCAGCTGCAAAACCCTGGCTTATCCCTGATGTAACCAAATTTTCCATGCGTCCAAAAAACATTCCCGGGAGTATGTTCATTATATCTGGGGAATTTTTCAGAGTCTGGATAAATTTTCCAAAATTAGATTCATAGCTTGGGGCAAGCCCGTTTTTGGATGTATCTTCAAAATCGCTGCGATTGTCACTTCTTGTAACCTTGGAAGGATCGACGATGTTTTTTACGTTTGTATTTCCTATCTGGGTAGGATTTCCCCTTGGGGAATTCTCGTAGGATTGAGATGGTGGGGTAGTAACTTTTAAAATATTAGCCATTTTTTCACCTTTACAATTAAAAACTATTAATAAAATCAAATATTTTCCGATATAATATATATAGCATGTTTAAAAAATCATAAAATACGAGGTGGTGTTAATTTCCATGAACAATAGCATTGATTCTATGCTTGATATGTACCTTTTTGAAACCAACTCTCTTCTAGAACAACTCGAAGAGCTATTCATTGGTTCCGAAATGGAAAAAAACTTATCCAGCAACAATATCGACGAGATATTCCGCATAATGCATACCATAAAGGGCTCATCAGCAATGATGGAGTTTACTTCTCTTATGGAGATAGCTCACAGAATAGAAGACCTGTTCTTTTATATACGTGAGAATGGTATGGAAAAGATGAGCGAAGCAAACATTTCAGAACTGTTTGATATATTATTCCAGTCAATGGATTATTTCAAATCTGAAGTAGATAAGATACAAAAGGGAGAACCTCTCTCAACTAATATCGACAACTTTGTTACAAATATTAACATGTTCCTTGATAAAATTAAGAATCTGGGACTAGAAATAAAAGTAGAAGTGGCACAAGAAATTTCAAGAGATTCTGAAGAAAAATCAAATTCTCAAAGTGAAGAACTTAAAAGAATGTGTACACTTTTGGTATTTTTTGAAGAAGATTCAGGAATGGAGCACATAAGAGCATTCATGATGGTTACGACCCTTAGAGAAGCCGGGCTCCAGTTTGAATACTTTCCTGAAGATATAGAAACTAACAGAGAAGCGGCGTCGTACATACTCGACAGAGGATTCTCAATATTCTTTGATTCAGAAGAAATGGCAAACAAAGCAATAGCTATCATAAAAAATACAGGCGGCATACGCTCATACGAAATGAAGCGGATTGGAACTGATGAGGAAAAAACTGATTTGGCTGAGATAGTTCAAAAAGAAGTAAGCAAAGATCCCCATATAGAAATTATAAATGCAAAAATAAACAATGTACCAAACAAACAAAGTCTTATAAGCGTCAACCTTTCCAAACTTGACAAGCTGATGGATCTTGTAGGAGAGATTGTTATCACAGAATCTATGGTAACCTCATCGCCAGACATACAAGGACTCAAGCTTGACAATTTCCTAAAATCCACCAGGCAGCTTCGCAAACTTACAGACGAGCTTCAAGATATAACCATGTCACTGAGAATGGTACCTATCTCAGGTGTATTCCAGAAGATGAACCGAGTTGTAAGGGACATGAGTAAAAAACTTGGCAAGGAAGTAGACTTTGTAATAGAGGGCGAAGACACAGAAGTGGACAAATCTATAGTAGACAGTATAGGCGATCCTATTATGCATATAGTGCGTAACTCTATGGACCACGGAATAGAAGCTTCAAGAGAAGATAGAATAAGAGAAGGAAAGAAAGCAAAAGGCGAAATCCTGCTTTCTGCAAGACACACAGGAAGTGAAGTAATAATTACTATAAGCGATGACGGAAGAGGCATAGATACCTCAAGAATCCTCGAAAAAGCCCGTGAAAATGGACTCCTTACAAAACCCGAGAATGAATATAGCCAAAAAGAAGTTATATCACTGATGATGATGCCAGGATTCTCGACTAATGAAGAAGTTACAGAGTTCTCTGGAAGAGGCGTTGGAATGGACGTTGTCAAAAAGAGTATAGAAGCTCTGGGTGGAACCATAACCGTGACAAGCGATTTCGGATTTGGAAGCTGCACTACCCTAAAGATTCCACTTACACTGGCAATCGTAGAAGGAATGGAAACCGCAGTAGGAAAATCCATATTTACTATTCCAATAAACAACATAAGACAGTGCTTCAGAGTTACAAGTGAAGAGATAATTCATGACATATCAGGACGAGAAATAGTAAAGAGAATGGATGAATTTTACCCTGTGGTTAGAATACACGAGCTTTACAGCATAGATACGCAGGTCAAGAATATAGAAGACGGAATACTTATATGGGTTGAATCGGGAGACAGATCATACTGCCTCTTCATAGATGAGCTCATAGGAGAACAGCAGGTAGTTGTAAAACCGCTTCCTTCATATCTTAACAGCTTTAACATAAAAAATTCTGGAATAGCAGGATGCACAATCCTTGGAGATGGCAACATAAGTATAATCCTGGATATTCTCAATGTGTATACACTTGCAAACAACGAATAGATAAGGAAGGGAGGATAAAATGTCAGAAGAATTATTAGAATTTGAAGATTATCAAGACTACCAGGACGACGAAGAGGTACTGGCAGATACAAAAATATATCAGAAGTACCTTACCTTCAGTTCAGACGGGCTGCTTTTTGGAATAGACACAAACAATATAATGGAGATAATTACAAATGCAACTCCAATAAAACTGCCTATGGTTCCAAATTTTGTAAAAGGAATAATAAACCTTAGAGGACAGATAGTTCCAATAGTGGACATGCGCCTGAGAATGGGTAAAAGTGAAATAGAATATGATGAAAAATCATGTATAATAGTCCTTGACATGGACAATACAGAACTTGGAATAATAGTAGATTCAGTAGATCAGGTACTGGACATAGAAGAAGAGAGAATATCAAGAAACCATAAAAGAAGCGAAGAACTTGTGAGTGGGATGATTTCGCTTCCCAACCAGAGTGTAATCCTTATATTGGACTGCGAGGCAATAATTAACGGCTGATTTGCTGATTTAAGGAGAAAAAATGCTTACAATTGAAAAAAAAGATTTTCATGCACTGGTAAATTTTGTGCAGACCAACTACGGGATAGACCTCACCAAAAAAGAGCAGCTCATAGTTGGCCGTCTCCAGTTTACTGTTATAGAAAAAGGTTTTAAGGACTTTGGAGAATATGTAAATCACATAATCGAAAACAGAAACGCAGATGACATAGAGGTAATGCTAAACAAGCTTACCACTAACTACACACATTTCCTCAGAGAAGAAAAACACTTTGACTACATGAAAAAAAACATATTGCCAGACCTTGAAAGCGCAAAGAAAAACAAGGTCCTGAGCATATGGAGTGCAGGATGTTCCTCAGGAGAAGAACCCTATACAATGTCCATGGTATTAAAAGACCACTTTGACAAAAATTCATCCCAGTGGGACACCAGAGTCCTTGCTACAGACATATCGCAAAACGTTCTTCGCAAGGCCCAAAATTCTATCTATCCCCAGGCAGACCTTGAAAACATACCCAAAGAATGGGTGAGCAAGTATTTTGTAAAAGATACTGGCACCGGGGGATACAAAGTATCAAGTGGGATAAAAGAAAATGTTATATTTCGTACATTCAATCTGATGGACCCTATAAAATTCAAGCTCAAATTTGATGTTGTTTTTTGTAGAAACGTGATGATATATTTTGACAAACCCACCAGGGCAGCGCTCATAAAACGTTTTTATGATGCGACCAACCCCGGAGGATATCTGTTCATAGGACACTCAGAATCACTAAACAGAGATGATGCGCCCTACAAACAGATGGGACCGTCCATATACCGCAAGCCACTTGAATAAGAGCATGGACAGATATATCACATACAGAAAGGCAGGTGTAGAGTTATGATAAGCAAACTTGACACCACAGTAATTGCAATCGGAGCATCTACTGGAGGGACAGAAGCCATCCTTAAAGTAATACAAAAACTTCCCAAAGAAACACCTGGAGTAGTGGTGGTTCAGCATATGCCAGAAGGCTTTACTGCGATGTATGCAGACAGGCTCAACAAGATATGTCAAATGGATGTAAAAGAAGCAGAAGATGGAGATAAAATAAGAAGAGGGCTCGTCCTCATAGCCAGAGGAGACCTGCACATGGAAGTCGCAGGCCCACCTGGAGCGCATCGCGTGGTACTCACAAAAGGAGAAAAAGTAAGCGGCCACAGACCATCTGTAGACGTGCTGTTTGAGTCAGTAGCCAGGACCGTAAAGAAAAATGCCATAGGCATAATCCTTACCGGCATGGGCAAAGACGGAGCACAAGGCCTTCTCAAAATGAGAGAAAACGGAGCCTTTACCATAGGGCAAGACGAAGAATCCTCGGTAGTATATGGAATGCCCATGGTGGCATTTCAAAGAGGGGCAGTAATAAAACAGACAAGCTGCGACAATATAGCAGGAGTGCTCATGGATTACCTGGGCAAGCTTTAGAAGAAGGCAGGGATAAGAAAAATGGAAAACATGGACAGGTTCACATCACTGATCAAAGAGATGACAGAGTTTTTTGATGCATTTCAGCTAATAGAAAAAGAAAAACTTCAAGCTGCTGCGTCAAACGACATACTGCGCCTCGAAGAACTTATGAAAAAAGAACAGGCAGAAATACTTGTGCTCAGAGGATTTGAAAGAAAACAGCAGGAAATTCAGGCTGATATGGGCTGCGAAGGCCTTACTTTCAAAGAAATAATAGAAAAAGCACCAGAATCAGGAAGAGCAGAACTTGAGAATGTATATTCCAGACTTTCAGATTCCCTGGACCTTTTTCAAAAGACTACACAGAGTGTAAAGCAAGCTATAGATATTAATCTGCATGAAATACAAAAAGTACTGCAAAAAGTGAAAAAAAAAGAAACAAAGCCAACAAAAGGAACACGCAGTTTCACCAGCAGAAAAGTTTAATATAAAAGATATGGAGGTGTAAACATGCGTTCAACATTTGCAGGATTTACAACAGCACAACTGGCAATGAGAGCCAGTCAAAAAGCCCTTGACGTAACAGGGCAAAACATAGCCAATATAAACACCGTAGGCTATACAAGACAAAGACTCGACCTTATGAGCCTCAACACAGGCAATGGAGTAAATAAATACGAATCCAGTGTCAACGTAAAAGTCGGAAACGGAGTACTCACTACAGGCCTTTCACAGATAAGAGACCCCTTCCTTGACATAAGATACAGAAACGAAGCAGCAAGCGTAGGAACACAGGACCAAAAGCTGGCGATACTCAAAGACCTGGAGACCATATTTGACGAGGTAACCAAAAATGGACTTCAAAATCAGATAAGCGAGATATCGAGCATGCTCCAAAAACTTTCCTCAGAAGTAGGAAATGCTGAATTTGACAGCATGGTAAAATCGTCCTCAGACGTACTGACAAAGATGTTTAACCAGTATGCAAAACAGCTTGATGGGATTAGGGAAGAACACGAGACAAATCTGAATATAGACGTAACGAGCATAAATGATATAATAGGAAACATAGAAAAACTGAATGAGACAATAAAAATCAATCATATTCACGGAAACTCAGCCCTTGAGCTTCAAGACCAGCGAAACCTTTTGATAGACGAGCTGAGTAGCTACATGAAGATTGATGTTAAATACAGAGTCGAGAAGATAACAGATCAGGTAAGCGTAGAAGTGCCCGTTATAAGCCTAATCGGAGAATCTGGCAAGATACCACTCATAGACGGTAACTACAAGACCGAGCTGAAAGTAGAAAAGACGGCAGATGGAAAGACAAATATAAGCATGACAATGCCGGATGCAACATCACAGGATGTAACAGAAGAAGTGACAGGTGGTACTCTCAAAGGAATCATTGATATGCTAAATAAATCAGGTGAATTTGATAGAGGTGGAGAAACCGTAAGAGGCATAGGCTACTATGAACAGTCTCTTGATTTACTTGCCTCAAAGTTTGCCGAGTCATTTAATACTGCAAATGGTCCAGGAAAAGAACTTTTTGCAGCGTCAGACGGTACGGGTATTATAACAGCCAAGAATATATCCGTATCAGAAGGCTGGAACAACGGGACAATAGGGATAACGGCATCAGTAATTGCAGGTTCTCCGGTGGGAGCAAATGATAATATACTGAATATGATATCAATGCTTTCAGAGAAAAAAGATTATATGATACCAGCAAAGTCAGCGGTAGCAGGGCCGCCGCCGTTACCAGAGGAGCCAGAAAAACTGCTTTTCAATGGTTCATTCCAGGAGATGTTCACAAATACAGGCAGCATGCTTGCCCTAGACGTAAAATCCACGACAGCCCTTTTGGAGAACCATTTGACCATAGCGGATGGAGTTGCAAATATGAGAGATAATGTATCAGCGGTATCACTCGACGAAGAAGGAATGAACATACTTCACTATCAAAATTCGTACAACGCAGCGGCGAGGCTTATGACAGCCCTTGATGAGGCAATTAATACAATAATAAACGGTATGGGAATTGTTGGCAGATAAGAGGAAGGAGCCTAAAATGCGAATAAGTACCAATTCAATAATAAGAAACTACAGAACAAATCTTGGAAAATCCACATCAAGACTTAATGAATCAAGAGAAAAAGTTTTGACAGAAAGAAAATTTAACAGAGCATCTCAGGATCCAGCTGCAGCAAACAAGGCTTTTCAGCTAAGAAGAGAATACCTTAAGAATGAAGACTACCTTCACAACCTCGGAGTAGCACAAGGGCAGCTTGCAGCTACAGAATCGAGTCTCATGCAGGTAAATGAGATGAGCAAGCAAGCAAAAGGAGATATCCTTAGAGCGCTTAACGGGGCAACCAGTAAAGAAGGAAGAACGGCAATAGCGCAGAATCTGGAAGAAACAGCAGAATCTATAGTAATGAGTATGAATGCCAGATATGGAGACAAATTTTTATTTGGAGGAGCCAGCACAAAAGAAGCTCCGTTTAAACTTGAAGCTGGAGACTTGTTTTATAGGGGAATAAGCGTGACCAACGGAGATCTGATTAAGCTCAAAGAAATGTCAGAAGAAACCAATTATATTGACTTGGGATTCGGACTGAGTAAAGATGAGGTGAGTGGGGAGATAATAAAGGGTACAGCCTACAATCTTTCGAACCCTGGAATTGAGGCACTTGGATATGGGGTTGATGGAGAGATTAACAAAAATCTGGTTGTTCAATTAATGGATATGGCAAAAGTGCTTAGAGCTGATGATTTTGATTCTGAGAAGCTAGGGAATATGAGTACCCAATTTGACAAAAGTGTGAGCAATAACCTTGATAAAATAACTCAGCTTGGAAGTACAAGCAAATTTCTTGAGGATACAGAAAGTAGGCTAAAGGACAATAACCTTAATCTAAATGAAAAGATTATATCAGTAGAAAATGTAGATCTCGCACAAGCGATAACTGAGTTTTCATGGGCAGAATATGCATATAATGCGGCGCTAAAAGTTGGAAACAGCATACTTTCGCAGTCCTTTATCGATTTTATGAGATAAGTATTACGGTATGATAAAGTCTTTAAATTTACACAAGGAGGTGTATTTGATGGGACCACTTATTAAAATTACTAGGGTACCAATGGCTTATGAACTTAAAATAAACAACGCAAGAATAGAAAGACGTTCAAGAAAAACAGACTTAAATCTCACCACAGACAAGGGTGGACTTAGAATTGAAAGTAACAATATAAAGGTAAGTATTGATACTTTTGAAGCAAGGAACTCAGTTGTTCCAACCGCCAGAAGAAGCATTGAACAGGCGGCAGAAAAAGGAAAGTCTGCAGCATATGAAGCCGCCGCAAGATATACAAATGAAGGGACGATACTGATGGATGCAAAACTGGATGGAAATGCCTTGAATCAGATATTTAAAAATAGGGTTCAGCTCCCAACCGGCGAGTTTCAGCTGGGATTTACACCTGCTGCAGGGGCTGAAATCAGCTGGTCTGAGCCAAATGTTTCAATACAATATGAAATGGATAAACTTAATTTTGAATTCAAGATTACAAATGGGGATTTTGAATTCATACCTGGAGGCATCGAAATGAATATTACTCAGTACCCGGATGTGATAATAGAGTACATAGGAAAACCGATATATGTACCAGCAAGTGCAGATCCAGAACACGAAGGGTTTTCGCTGCAGGCATAATGAAAAAAAGGGGAGAGAATATGGAACTATCAACAAAATATTTTGACAAAATCTCTGTTTCAGAGAAAGATATAATTAGATTTGAACATGGATTGTTTGGATTTGAAACACTCAAGGAGCATATTCTCATAAGTTTTGAACCAGGCAATGATAATCTTATGTGCCTTCAAAGTGTTCAGGACAGTGAGCTTGCCTTTATTCTCATGAATCCTTTTAATCTTAAAAAAGATTATTCACCGATCTTGACTGATTCGGATATTAGGGAACTTGAGATAAAAGATGATACAGAAGGAGTGCTATACTATGCTGTTTGCGTGGTTAAAGACGATGTATCAGAGAGTACAGTAAATCTCAAATGCCCTCTTGTAATAAATCCTCAAAGTCAGGCTGCAAAACAGCTGATCCTTGACGATGAGAGATACAGCTTCAGGCATAGCCTCCAAAAGCTTATGGAAGGGGATGTCTAATAATGCTCGTACTGCATAGAAAAAAAGGAGAATCGCTTATAATAAATGACAATATAAAAATCACCATTGTCGATATCAGTGGAGAAAAAGTCAAAATAGCAGTAGAAGCTCCCAGAGAAATACCAGTGCTTAGGTCAGAACTCGTAAATGCGGCGCAGGCAAACAAAGAAGCGGCAAGCAGCGAAAACAAAATCTCGGCTACAGATATACGAAATGTACTGGGAATCAAAAAAAACAAGTCAGAACAATAATTTCACAGAAGGAGAATTAAAAAATGAATCTCAAAGAAATGAGCATCCAGGGGCTGATGAAGCTTATTTTCACAGTGCTTATAGGATTAAGTGCAATAAACACCTTTGTCATTATAGGAGCAGGAACAAGAGGGGGAGGGCTTGAGTCTAACATACCACTTATTATTGCTGTAACAGTAAACCTTATATTTATCATAGCGTTTTCCGTGCTCAGCCTTTATGTAATAAGAAAAAGAGTAATTAACCCTCTTGATCAGCTTGAAAGCGACATGCAAGAAATATCAAAAGGAAATCTCAGTACAAGGATAAGACACGAGTCAAAAGATGAATTTGGAAAATTTGCAGACGATTTCAGAGCGCTGCTATCAGTGATAAGAGAATATATAAGTGGAATACAAAGGCTTGCAACTCAGATGGCGGATGGAGACTTTGACATTGAGTTCAAGAATGACAGTATAGGAGACTTCAAGGTCATAGACACTTCGTTTCAAAATCTCTCATCAAGTCTTGGAAATATGATACATCAGATAAACGAATCATTTTCGCAGGTTTCATCAGGTTCTACTCAAGTAGCAGACGGTGCGCAAATGCTTTCACAGGGTGCTACGGAGCAAGCGAGCGCCATAGAACAGCTTTCGGCAGCGATACAGGAGATATCAGATCAGATAAACCAGAATGCAGAAAGTGCAAATACAGCAAACCAGAAAGTTGCAAATCTGGGCTCAGAAATTGAGCAGAGTAACTCTCAGATGGAAGAGATGATGAGCGCTATGAGTGAAATAAATCATACCTCCTCAGAAATAGGGAAGATAATAAAGACAATAGAAGACATTGCATTTCAGACCAACATACTTGCCCTCAATGCCGCAGTAGAGGCAGCAAGAGCAGGCAGTGCAGGAAAAGGCTTTGCAGTAGTTGCTGATGAGGTAAGAAACCTTGCAAACAAGAGTGCTGAAGCGGCAAAAAATACTACTGTACTTATCCAGAGCTCTATAAAGGCAGTAGATAAAGGAACCAAGATTGCAAGTGAAACAGCGAGACTTCTCGAGAATATAGAAAGTGGTTCAAGAGATATAGTTGAAAATGTAGATCAAATATCACATAAATCTCAAGAACAGGCAGTCTCAGTAAGGCAGGTAACAGATGGAATAGACCAGATATCATCTGTTGTCCAGATGAACTCAGCTACCTCAGAAGAAGCAGCCGCGGCGAGTCAAGAGCTTTCAAGTCAGGCTCATCTTATGAAATCTGAACTGGAAAAATTCAGATACAGAAAGGGTGGACATACATCAAAACCAGCTGCGCCAAAGACAGAGTTAAGATCGGTGCCTAAAAAAGAAACAAAGCCGTCAGCAAAGCCAAGAGCAGCAGTTTCAAATCCAGTTCCAAAACCAGCAATTTCCAAATTAGCTCCAAAACAGTTTTCTAAACCAGTTGAAAAAGTGAGTGCGACTTCAACAGGGGTAATATTTAATCCGGACAAATATTAGAAAAGTATAAATATAGAAATACAATGAATAAAATATAATATGCACAAAAAAGGGGCTGTCGGGAAATAGCCCCCAAAGAAAAAAAGCGACTAGTTCGCTTTTTTTAATGCAAAAAAAAGCAAAAAAAAATGACAAAATATATTGCCATCTTTTCCCGTTATATTTTATAATATAACTAC